>CAVRNH010000032.1:0-83732 GCA_963722085.1 uncultured Methanosarcinaceae archaeon
CTGTCTCAAAACCATTTTGAATTCTACTATTGGGTAGTACCTCGTTTCAATACTTCTTTCATTTTAGCAGGAATTCATTAATAATCATCATCAGCATAACATATTTGCTATTCTCGCTAGAATTCCCCTTTGATTCCAGCCCAGACTTCCGCCTACAGCTATCATATTCAGAATTTCTTTCAGGCTTTTACCTTTTCTCTTAATGAAATCTGCTATTTTCTTTATATTGTGCACAGTGCACATCATAATAAATTCAATTTTTGTTTTTCTTTTTCCTCTCAAAAGAAATTCCCTGAATCCTCTATCCTGCTTCATCTGACCAAATACAGGTTCTACAGTACACATTCTTTTCTGATATTGTTCCGTTCCTTCTTCTGTATTCAGTTTAGCCCTCATATCTTCCATTAAATGTTCTCTAGGGTCTCTAGTTATTGTCCTATTTTTACTATCAGTACATGCATTTTTTAGCACACATAGAGAACAATACTTGCAGACATAGTACCGTAAATCCGGTTCATTTTCCCTTTTTTGAATTCTTGTAAATGGAATTTCAAATGCAGTAGGGCAATAATAACAGTCTTTCTTCACATCATAAGTAAAGAGTAATTTCCTGAATTTCTTCGTTTTTCCTCTTTTCTCTACTTCATAAAAGTTGTCAGGAATATAAGCATCAATTTCCTCATCAAGTAAAAATTGCACGTTATCATACGAGAAGTAACCTGCATCTGCCAACACTATTGTCGGTTTATATCCAAGTGTTTCCTCAGCAATTCCCGTTTTGAACAAAAACACATGCTAGAGATGGTTAAATATTTTAATATTTCGTAATAACTTTATTGCACTGTCAACATTTACAGAATACGAATCATAAGGCACGTTTTGAATATTGAATGCAAAGAATGAAATGGATTATAACATCAAATTCTTTAAAAAGCTACTTACAGATGAAAAGAATTTACAGGAACTGCCCCTTATTTTAGCTTCTCAATCAAAAAGTTTTGAAATTATAAGGCCAGTATTTGTTGGTCTTTCTTGTAAGTGAGAGCGTCGGAAAGGTCTTGAATCTATAACTAACCTCACACAGTCATTGAACTCAACTCCATAAATCGGCATCATGTAAAATTATAAAATTTATTAAAGATGAAAAAATGAGTCAAAAGTTGGATAATCGTGTACTTTTCCGACGCTCTCCGAATAGAAGAAATCAGTATAAATAAAAATGATTACGAAACATAAAAATATTTAACCATCTCTAGCATGTGTTTTTGTTCAAAACGGGAATTGCTGGTGTTTCCTTTACATTTTCTATCATTGGTTCAATCTGATGCAAGTCATTTTCTTCATCGACAAGATCTGCTGCAACGATTATTTGTTCCTTTTCATCAACAGCGACCTGACAATTATATGAAGGTTTCAGGCTTCCGTCTTTATGCTTCATGATTCTAGCATCGGGGTCTGTGATATTCACTTTTTTAAGTTTTTCTTCATCCATCTTTTTCTTAGCAGCCTTAATTTTTTCTAATCTATACTTCTTATCAACCAGTTCTTCTGGCATCTTGTATGGTGTTGAATGACCATAAATTTCGTCTTCACGTTCATCTGTCTCAATACTTTCCCTGAGTATTTTGTCAATCTCTTTTTCAATAGCATCAGAACTCTTACTTTGTCTTGAAGAGGCATTGGCCTTAACCTTTGTTCCATCGATTGAAATGCTTGAACCAATCAAACCCATTTTTTTGCAAAGCGTGACAACCTGTGAAAATATTTCCTTAATGGCGTCAAGATGAGTGGAGCGGAAACGGCAAATTGTATGAAAATCAGGTTTCTGCATGGCAGCAAGGTACATAAAAGCAGTATCAGTTTGTGTCATATCATCTATCTTGCGTGAACTTCTGATGTTTATCAGGTAACCATAAAGTAAGATTTTTAGAAGAAGTCTTGGATGATAGGCAGGGCAACCTTCCTCAGAGTAAGTGGATTCAATAGCGCTAATATCAACAACATCAAAAAGTTCATTTATTACTCTGGAAATATGGTCTTCAGAAACAAACTCCTCCAAATTGAATGGAAGTAAGAATTGCTGCTTTTGATCGTATTTTTTGAACATAGGAAACACTAAAATAAAATTTCTTATAAAGTATACTTTTTATGTAATAGATATCGTGAAAAAAGATAAATGTTGCGATTTTAACCCAAATGTAGAATCCAGAGTAGTTTTGAGACAGCCTGATATACTGGTTATTTGCAACTGGAATAAAGTTTTATCGCCTTTTTCATCTTTTTCGGGGTTAAATCAGCAAGACAAAGTATTATGGTATCAGAACGGGTATTTACTACTCTACCCTAATATAGTGAATAAAAATGCATTCCTATTATTCCTGCCTCTGGTGCTCGAAAGCCGTAATGTCCGGCCTGCGCATAACTTCAAAAGGTTGCTATGCTGAAATTCAAATCTAACGTGAATATACATGCCAAGAGATCGGATTTTTTGAGTGGTCAATATTCATTTATACTTTTTCTACATGGAGTAGGAATGACCTCTCCACATAATTAAGGGTGAAAATTCACAATCTTCATTTTGCGAACTCAACCAATAGTCCAAATACAAGTAGAAGACACCACTACAGGAGTTTTTCCCCATTTTTGACGATCAGCTGCAATCTATATGTTTGAATTAGCCAGTAAAACAATTCAACATCCAGAGACATTTCAATATACTTATTAGTCTAAAAAGCATTAAACCCACAAGGTGATCAAATGTCAGCAAAAAAAGTAAAGAAAGATAATAAAGAAAAAGAATTAATAAAGAAACTAGAACCAATAGCAAAGGACTCACCTACAATAGAGCAAATAAACCTAGAAGATGAACCTATCAAAAGTAAAAAAATCAAATAAACGGCACGATACAGGCAACGCAGACAGGTTATGGCAGTGAGAAAGCCGACTCACTGCAGCAGGTTGACCGCTACGCGGAATATAAAAGTCGGTATGATACCTCTTATAGTCTCGATTCGTTGGCTATTACGTAAAAACGCGAGATGACCCCTTAGATAAAAATATCACACTAATCGTTCTTTTTTATTCATTTTTTCCATCCTTTAAACATTTAACGTATTTAGATAACAAATCAATAAATCCAATAAAAGGAACTGCAAACAATACCTAATTAATAACACTCTGATTTACACAAAAACTAACAAAAGTTATAAAACTCAAACAACAATAAAAAAGCCTTAATGAACCAGGACATCCCCTTAGCCCATTTCATATTTTCACTTTTCTACCTTCAAATAACTAATAGAACAAATAAACCCAATAGATAAAAAACAAAACCAACAACAAGCGCATTTAAAAATTTATAATACAAGAACAATAGATAAATTTCCTGCAGAAAAAAATTCGAAGAATGTTGTGCATCACAAACAAATCATTCATAGTTTGAAAAACATGTTGTGCACGTGGGTAGTTTGAAATCTAACTTTCCTATTTTAAGATAGATCATATTAATAAAGTATTGAGTGTTTCGATATCCTCTAGCATTTCTTTTTATTAACTGTGCAATACAGTTAATACCTTCCAAAATGCCGTTAGTGATTCTGGAATCAAAGTAGTTCAAAATTCCATCCCAATGGCTTTTAATGGTTTTACCGACTTCAATTACTGCTTCTAACCTGCTATGAGTTGCCCAAAAATACCACTTTTTGAGATATTGTTCAGCTTCCTCTCTGGTTTTGCATTTCCAAAACTCTTTAAGGCTTTCTTTTATATTGTATGCTCTTAATGTCCCCAGTTTTTGATTTCGGAACTCTAACAGCTTTTCTCTTTGTTTTTCAGTTAGATTATCCTTGTTTGTAATCCATATAAATTTGGTATTTTTGAGATTCTTGTTTTTTTTGTTCTTGTATCCTTACTTCATTAACTGCTTCATTCATCGCTTTCATCACATGAAATTTATCGAATGTAATTTTTGCTTGTGTAAGCTCTTTTGAAATCCCACTGATATACGAAGGAGACATGTCACAACATACCGATTTAATGTTGCTTGGGTTTCCATTATGATTTAGAAAATCTTCACTAAAACTGGTAATAGTTGAAGAGTCCTTTCCTTTACAAGCAAATATCACTTTAGAATCTTTGATATCCACAACAAGCGTTATGTATTCGTGTCCTTTCTTGCATGAAGTTTCATCTACACCAATCACAAATACATCAGAAAAGTCTTCTTTTGACCTTGCTTTGCCAACGTAATGGTGTATGACTCTCCAAAGCTTCTTGTCATTCTCTCCAAATAATTTCCCGATTTGTAATACTGGCATTTCTTTCGCCAGTTCTAGAATCAGAGCTTCCATTTGAAGGGTAAAACCGCTTTGCTCGCGAGCCCATGGAACTTCTATTTGGAGAACCCCACAATTACTACATTTTACTCGTGGAACCCTACAGTGCAAATAGGTAGCATATTGAAAGTAGTTAATATGCCGCAACACTTTTTCCTTTGTATCGTAAACTGAACAACCTGGTTTACCGCACTTAGGACACGGAAACTTTGAACCGCGTCCAAAATCAAGCCAAGTACCAAGGTTTTTAGATATTGGATCAAGTTCAAAATTTGTTATGTGCCATGGTTCTTCAACATTCAAAGGTATTTCGAACGTTTTTTCGCAAATGGGTAATCAAACTCCTGTAGATATTTAATAAATATTGTCTATATTAATATATATATATTGATCCACAGATGCATGCAGTAGGATTTTTAAGATCCAATCAAATGTATTTTACTTTTTTAAATTTCATTCATCATCATCGTGTGTGGTAAACAAATGAATTTCATGAAGCTGTTCATGAAGTTGTTCATGCTTGCAAATGAAGGCTTGCATATACCTGCTTGCACAGCAGATCGAATTTTTTATTACATGTGTAGCCCTTAAAAGCCGTTTTTTAATGGGTTTACTTGTGTTTTTACATCAGTCATTAATATTAATTTTATATTGGGGGATAATAAAATGATAAATTTCGAGATAAATTATAATGCGTATATTAAGACTACAGAAGTATCTCTTGAAGGAGCTAACTTTTAAGGAGCAAATCTTAAAGGTGCTAAGAATTTAACAATTGACCAGCTTTCTAAAGTAAAAAGACTTTATGATGCAAAATTAGACGAAGAATTACTTATACCATTAAAAGAGAAGTACCCTGCCCTTTTTGAAAAACCTAAAGATGAACCATGAATTAATCCATGTGTGATGAATAAGATTTACCGCATGGACAGTAGAATCTAGTGTATCGATTCCAAAATATGTCCAAAATAAATTTTTGAAAATCACGGAAAGCACAGAAGACACGGAATTAAGAGATTAAGGGTGCAGTCTTTCCGTGATTTCCGTGTTTTCCGTGGTTGTAATGCCCGGATCAAATCACTCTGTGCCCCCAGCTATTCCCGTTATGACAATAAACGTATGCAAACGAAGGTTTAATATTTTTATATTTCGTAATCATTTATTTATACTGATTTCTTCTATTTGGGGAGCGTCGGAAAAGTACACGATTATCCAAATTTTGACTTGACTTTCAAAGATATCTAAAAATTTCGATTTTTCTATAAATTTTCAGCATCAAGCACCACCTTCATTTATTTAAATCATAGTCCCCTTTATTTATAATCAATTTTTACGCCTATAGCTGTTGATATTAATTGAAAGTTATTTATATACATAGTCCCCTTTAGTATTGTATGGTTTTTTTAGAACGAAAAGAAAAAGATGGTAAAACATGCTGGTATATTTCCGAGCGAAAGCTGGTTGATGGAAAGGTTAAACGTACCAAGCAGATATACCTTGGAACTGCCGAAAAAATACTGGAGCTAAAAGAACAGGCTGAAGAACTACCATACATCAAACTAAAATCCTTCCAGTATGGAAAAACCGCAGCCATGATTTCTATATCTGATGACTTAAACTTTGTTGAAACCGTAAACAGGCACACCAACAAAAAGAAAATAGAAGGCTTAACAGTCGGTGAATATCTCCTATTAAACATCATCGGAAGATGTGATGGAGCACTATCGGAGAATACTATGCAGAAGTGGTTCAATAACTCCTCATTGAGCTTACTATGGGATTTCCCACACAAACTTACCTGTCAAAACTTTCTGAATCACTACAAATATATTGATCACGATACCTGCAAGAAAATCGAAGACGATTTGTGCAAAATACTTATCGAGAAAGGTATAACACCCGAAATACTTTTTCTTGATGAAACCAACTGGTTCAACTACATTAAAAAAGGAGAAGAACTGCCACAAAATGGAAACAACAAACAGTATAGAAATCACATGAAACAGGTATGTATGGGGTTAGCCGTATCTGAAGATAATGTCCCTTTTATGCATGAAGTCTACGAGGGGAACAAACATGACGCAAAGATTTTCCCTGAGTTGCTTGATGCACTCACAGTAAGGTTGACTAATCTGCAAATAACGACTGAGGATTTGATACTGGTTTTCGATAAAGGCAATAACTCTCAAGTGAACATTGAAGATGCGCTGTCCAGAATGCATGTTGTAGCTTCTGCAAAACATAATCAAGCAGAAGAACTTTTGCACATACCGCTTAAAGACTACAAGTATCTGTACACAAATCCACAAGGCAACAAGATATACGGTTACCGGACAAAACATGAGTTCTTTGGAAAGGAGTTCACTACTGTTGTGCTTTACAATGAAGCCTCATACAAAAAACAGATGAAAAGCTACGAGGAAAGAAAGGCAAAGATCTGGGAAAAGCTAACAGATCTGAAGAGGAGACTGGAGAGCAACAGGGGGAAGGAAAGGAATAAAAGCAGTGTTGAAAGGGAAGTCAATGATATTATTCATAAAGATTTCAGATCAGTATTTGGTTATAAAGTTGGAGAGATACCACAGGGAGAAAAAAAGCCGACTTTAGAGATATGGGCTAAAAAAGAAGTGGAAGATACACGCTATATAGGCTTTGGAAAGACTATTGTCTTTACTGATATGCATACATGGCATTCAGAAAAGATCGCAAAGACATATAATCAGAAGTACCTTGTTGAAGATGATTTCAAGCTGCTGAATGATGTACTACTTGTGCCGGTAGGGCCAATAAATCATTACAACGATTTCAGCATCAGAACACATATTTTTCTATGCATAATAGGCATGATTTTTTACAGATATTTGGCGTGGAAATGTAAGTATCTTGGATTGAGCTTGAGAAGAATTGTGGAGGAGTTGGGGGGAATACGTGTTGCTCTTGTGAAGCAAAAGTCAGGCAGAAAAGTTGAGATGGTGATGGAGGAGATAAATGCAAAACAGGCCAGATTGATTTCTTTGCTGGATTTGGGAAAATTTATGGATAATTAGGTAAACCGATTTCAAGAGGGGCAATAATTAGAGGGGGACTACAAAAAATGGGTTCGATGATACTGATTTTTAACACAACTTTGAAAGTCGAGTTTGACTCATTTTTTCATCGTTAATAAATTTAATAATTTTACATGATGTCGATTTATGTAGTTGAGTTTAATGACTGTGTGAGGTTAGTTATAGGTTCCAGACCTTTCCGACGCTCTCACTTACAAGAAAAACCAACAAATACTGGCCTTATAATTTCAAACCTTCTGGATTGAGAGGATAAAATAAGAGATAGTTCCTGCAAATTCTTTTCATCTGTTGAGTGCTTTTTAAAGAATTTGACGTTATAATTCCTTTCATTCTTGCAGTTAATATTCAAAACGTGCCTTGTGATTTGTATTCTGTACATGTTGACAGTGTAATAAAATTATTACGAAATATTAAAAAATTTAACCGTCTCTCGCATGTGTTTTTGTTCAAAACGGGAATCGCTGCTGTGCCCCTGCGTTTTACATGTAACAGAACTCATGGTAACTTTAATCTAAACATTTGCATTCTAAACTACAATTAGTTCTAAATTATGTATTTATTTGAGAATCGATGCACTAGTTAATATAATGCATTCTATCTTGTAATATATGAGCATAAATTAATTGATAGCATAGGGTTTCTGATTATTTTTATAAACGTAAAGTTTATAACTTAAATCGTGTTTTAATTCTCAAATAAAGGTGTTATCTGCCGTGTCCCAGTTAACATTGCCTCAAGATCTATTGAATGACTTGAAGAAGTTTATTAATAAATTTAATCATGTTAAATTGCCAAATGGGATGACGATGCCGTCTACACATCCTTTATTGATTGCCCAAGCATTTATTTTAAAATATCAAGATTATGGAAAAAAGTATGGTCTTCCTGCAATAACCAATGCTGTAGAACATATGATAGGACAAAGAATTTGGACTTCTGATAAAAAGTAGTTGTGATAATTTTTTGGCTCATCAATAACGATTTCCAATTTTCATTAAGGGACAAAGTCTCGTTTTGAAGTCACTATAATTTTTAAAACATTCTTAATTTTTAGTCGGATTATTTTATATAACCCAATGTAAAATATGTTGTAATGAATATAAATAAAGGTTGCATCCATCTTAAGTGCCGTAATTTGAGTGTGCTTCATTTTTTTAGTATGGATCGAGAGCAAATACCTGTGTACGATCAATGTGATTTAAACTTGATTACTCCATTATGGGGCTGTACTCCTAATTGTGCGTCTTATGATTCAAAGGGCATGACATGCGCCCCACATAAGGAATTAATAATAGAGAATGTAACAAGGTAATCTTTTTTTCAAAAGTTCACATAGAAAAACATCTTATTACATCAACTAAGGAATTACCGTATTTGAGTATCACTTCTTAGAGGGTGTCTTAAAATTCAAATCATTTCTACAATTGGATAATGGGCAATGATAACTTTAAGTTCATATCGTGAATTTTTCAGAAATTCAAGTACACATTGACCTTAAGAATACTACTTTATCCCACAGACTATATGCACTTAATATACAAAATCAAGTACATTAGACCTTATAGCTCAAATTAACATTTTAGACATTTAGTGTTTAATATTTCTGTTCTTCGGTTCAAGTGCATGAATCCTATCCCAATTGTGGGATCAAGTATAATTTTAAGACACGCTCTTAGAGAAATATCACTATTTTTGAATAAGGATACCTAACATTACCACCAAGAGAACCACCATCCAGATATATATGATTTAGGACTTAAGCCAACTTTTATGAACATAGTCTTATAAATTAATGTGCCATAACGGTTACTAGCGTTACCTTGCATTACATTTTAAGGCATAAAATAAAAGAGAACACTTCTAAACATTTATGCTCTAAAACTAAAACGTGATGTTTAATAATAATGGAGTATCATATTGGGGGGAAAATATGAATAAAAGTAGAAATAAACCAAATGAAGAGGAAGGCTCAATAACACCTAGAGACAGAGATATTACTTTTGAGAGAGGCACGGAATTTGTAGTTCCTTATACACGGGCAAACCTTAACAAGTGTAAATGCCCACAATGTCCGGTACAGGCCGACAGTAATTGTGTGAAGGATAAACTTGAGAGTTTAAAAAAGGCAATGGAGAATATGCCTGAAGGAGAAGTCCCCAATCCCGAGGACGTTCCAGGAATATACTGCTCAACAGGCAAAGCCGGATGCGAAGATCTTAATCCTGACAGAAAGTGTATTTGCTATACATGTGATGTCTGGAATGGATACAATCTGGGCACAGGAAAACCATCTATGTATTTCTGTCAGAAAGGCAGAGCAACCTGATTTCCCATTTGGGGTAGTAGTTTTGTTTATACATACTATTACCTCTTTAGTTATTAACACGTTAATTAAAGCTGTTTCTTTATTTTTAGATCGCTTCGTATATACTGCAACTCTCGCCGGCCACTGAGCATATGGTATATGCTAGAGGCATTAATGTAATTTCATGGCAGATTGCACTCGTTGTATTGTAAACAAAGAATAACTGCTTATAAACCGGACTATTATTATTAAATAATGTTATTAAATTGCCCTGAATAAAATTTTATATTATATTTAGTCTATAAAGTCAGTCGACTTGATCTAATGAACTTGCTTTTGGGGGTAAATAATGAAAAGGAAGTTAATAGCTTATCTGCTAGTGCTATGCTTGATTTTTCCTGTTGGATTAGCGCACGCACAGTTTGGAGGGGGTAGTTGTGGACCCATAAGATACTCTGGTGTTACACCTGATATTTTTGAGTGTATGAAGCTAGATCTTCAGGACTACGGTATCTATGTCCCGCCGGGAGAAAGCGGAGAACTTTCCGGCAATGGAATTTCTGCTGATTTCGAATGGGATGGAGAGTCCAAACTTACTATCACAGTTACGGAAAAACCTTTTTTCTTTAGCTGTAGAACTATATCCAACGGAATAAGACAATTCGCACAAGACTGCCAAGGTCCGTGAGAAACAAATGATAGCTGTTAAAAGTATGAGCGAACAGAAACTGGTTACTTTAGGCTGATAGATAATTAAGGTTTAAATGTAATTATGAAAATGTAATAATAAGCTTTTTAGGGATTAAATTTCATTTTACTTTTTTTAATGTTTTTGCCGTATCTTAGCCGGCTGACACATGATATTAAAATAATTCTGCAAATTTTCAATAATATGAACATTACCGCGACGAAAACAAAGTTTGAAAAGACAAAGAGAGAAAAATATGAGTTGTTGCGAGTGTGTGAATCTCTGGAAAAACATCAACTTAGAGGTGCCTGAAAATTAGACAATTCTCGGTAAGCAGATTGTTTGTTAATGTTTGAACAAAATAAATTAATTTTCTAGGTGATCTATGGGAAAAAATTGAAAAAATTCAGTATGAAGCGTTGCACTCCTTTAGCAAACGATATAGAATATTCGGACAATCTTTAGAATGGGATATTCGTGACTTTCTGCACTTCCGAAGTAATGAATGAGCTTGATTTTGAAAAAGGAATTTTGGAAAGAATTTGAGAATAAAGCTAAGAAAAATAAATCTCAGGGAAGGTACTCATCGGCAGTCACGACAGTTGCAAACATACCTTCAAGCGCTGCCATGAATGCCGTATGAACAGTTTGTGCAGGCAGTAGCTTATTTTTGAATTTTAAATCACGTGTAGCACATGCATCAGCTATTAGAGTACACGTAAAGCCAAGTTCCTTTGCAGCCCTGACAGTTGTATCTATGCACATATGGCTCATTGCCCCGCAGATAACAAGGCCCGTTACGTCTATCTCTTTCAGTCGAGAAAAAAGGTCTGTCTGGGAAAAACTGTTCGGGAAATGCTTCTCAATGACAGTTTCATCTGGGAGAGGACTCACGCTTGAATGGATGTCTGTTCCCCGGGTTCCGGGTATGAAGAAAGTAGCTTCTGGTCTCGTAGACAGATGCCTGATAAATAAAACCGGTTTTCTTGCAGTACGGAACGCTTTAAGCAGTTCTGCTGCCTTTTTTGCTGCTTCTTCCATACCGACAAGTTCCATCTTGCCGCCTGAAAAATAGTCGTTCTGAATATCAATTACAAGAAGGGCTTCTTTCATACTGTAAATGCGATTTCAATAGTAATATTATTGGCGGTTTATTTTGATGGCTTTTTAAAGTTCTGATATTTCGCATTTTAAAGTTCTTTATTTCATCATTTCCTGCAGCTTTGTTAAGGGCCAGAAAAAATAGAAGAACAATTACTTTAATTAAAAGAGTTAATGCCAGATGATGAGAATAAAGCGGAAGATATTAGAAAAGAAAAATATATTAATTTAGGAATAACTCTCTTCATCCTTTTGCTAGCTGCTGAAACCTGGAAACTTTTGGATGAGAAATGGGATTCTTTGAATTACTTGCCAGTTCATATTTATGCAGGAGTTTTATTTTTTTATCTACTGGCGGAAAGAGTTGCATATCGAGGTTCAGGCGTTAAAGGGAAACAAGCTAAGAAATGGACTCGCCATTTACTTCTATTTTTCTGGTGGTTCCTTTTAATTGTCCCGGTCCTTGAGTACACCTTTTATCCGCGATTCAACTTTGCGGTGACAGGTGCAGGAATAGCCTTGACAGTATTCGGCACAGGACTTCGAGCCTGGGGCATATGGACACTCGGTGAATATTTCACTGGCCATATTGAAATTAAAGATAATCATAAACTGGTCGAAAGCGGCCCTTATAAATTTATAAGGCATCCTGCTTACTCAGGAAATATAATGCAGGCTCTCGGGTTCCCCCTCATTCTAAATGCTTATTTATCTCTAAGCATATCAGCAATACTTATCATTCTTTTCCTGTTCCGGATGAAGCTCGAAGAGAATATTTTAATCCAGGAAGTGAAGGGATATAGCGATTACTTAAAAAGAACTGACAGGCTTATTCCCAAAATTTGGTGAGCGCAAGTGCACACATTAAAGTATTTGGTAGACTTTTGGTTTATCAGTACAATTTAATTCTACGTTTAGCGCCCCAAATTTAAAATTTCATTTGTCTTATTTTTTATTTAATTATTCATATTTTCCTTTTAGTTTTATAATTCTCTAATCATGGTAAATGATTTATTTATTTCAAACCTTTACCGAAAATACTATATCTCTTGATAAATATTTGTTCACTTACAGTTTATTTATTTTCTTTGAGTGTGTGAGCATAAGTGTTCGATTATATTCAATATATTATGGCCACTTCAGTCCCTCAAAGCGCTTAACAATTTTTATTCCAATTTAGGAGGAGCAAAAATAAAATGGTAGACTCTTTACTGGCAAATGTTGACGTTATTCTTGGCTTTGCCATTTTCATTCTCACTATATTCTACAGATTCCAAGTCCCTCCTGTACTTGGTTTTCTTGTCACCGGAGTCCTCATAGGGCCATACGGGCTCGGAATCTTAAACGGAGGGGAGAGTGTACTGAATGCTGATCTCGGAATAATTTTTTTGCTTTTTACTATAGGAGTTGACCTTTCATTAAAAGAACTTTGGAAAATGAAGAAGGACTTAATATTAGGTGGAACTCTCCAGATTCTCTTAACAACAGCAGTTGTTTTCATTATATGTTCAGCTATGGGTTTTAGTCCTGCTACTTCTACTTTTCTCGGTTTCTTGATTTCGCTTAGCAGTACTGCAATAGTACTTAAGGTCCTTCAGGAAAAAAACGAGGTTTACACTCCCCATGGGAAAACATCACTTGCAATCCTGATATTCCAAGACCTTGCTATAGTACCTCTTATCCTGATTACTCCCCTGCTTGCAGGAAGTTCCGTGAGTTTTGAGGGGTCATTATCAACCATTTTCATCAAAGGTTCACTGATCATCCTGGTTTTTATTTTAAGTGCTAAATTTCTGGTTCCCAGGATATTCTATTATGTAGGCAGGACTGGCAGCAAAGAATTGTTCCTCGTTAGTGTTGTTTTCATCTGCCTATCCGCAGCTATCTTTACTTCAAGTATTGGGCTGTCTCTGGCTCTCGGAGCCTTCTTAGCCGGGATTATTATATCCGGATCTCAGTATAGCCAGCAGGCAATGGGGAATATCGTACCTTTGCGAGACATGTTCATGAGCTTTTTTTTCGTATCCGTAGGTATGCTTCTGGATATCGGATATTTGCGTGAGAATCTTCTTGTTATTGTTATTGCAGCAATTGTCCTGATAATTGCAAAATCGGTAGCATGTGCAGCTACAACTTTCCTTTTAGGGCGCCCACTTCGTACAACTATATTAGCAGGACTTGCACTCTCACAGGTAGGGGAATTCTCTTTTGTCCTTTCGAGATTAGGGTTGGAATATCATCTCCTGACAGATAAGATTTATCAAGCATTTCTGGCAGTCTCCATCATAACTATGGGAGTTACACCTTTTGTGATTACTGCTTCTTATAAGCCTGCTGATTTCCTTGTCAAAAAGGCTTCAGGTACTGCTTTTGGTATGAAACTGGTGAAAGGCTTTTACTCGGGATCCCTTGCAGAAGAAAACCCTGAACCTGACATAAAAGATCATCTTATAGTAGTAGGATATGGTTTTTCCGGAAAGACAATCTCAATGGCTGCAAAAGCTGCAGGTATTCCCTATGTTATCGTAGAAACGAACCCTGACATTGTTAAGGATGAGAAAAAGAAAGGAGAAAGGATTTACTATGGGGATGCGACATTTGGGGCTGTTCTGGAACATGCAGGCATCAAAAATGCAAGAGTTCTAATTATCGGGATACCTGACATTTCTGCTACAAGGAAAATAGTGCGGACTGCAAAGGAGTTGAACCCCAACGTCTGCATCATTGCAAAGGTACGGGATTTGCAGGAAATGAAACATCTAAACGCTTTAGGTGCGGATGAGATCATCCCTGAAGAATACGAAACATCAGTAGAGATCTTTGTCAGGCTTCTGGAGAAATATCTTGTCCCTCAGGAGAATATAGAAAAACTGGTAAATGATGTGCGGGCAAATGGCTACAGGATGTTACGCAAGCTGTCAGTTGATACAGGTATTGACAGCGGATTCAGCATAAAGGATGGACTCCCAGGTGTTGATATCCAAGTCGTTAAAGTAGGAAGAAGCTCCAATTTTGACGGAAGGACCCTTGCAGATCTGCAATTCAGAAAAAAACATTGTGTGACAGTACTTTCAGTTCGCAGGGGATCGGATATTATCTACTCGCCAGAAGGAAGCTTTAAACTTCAGGCAAAAGACGCCTGCATTCTTTTAGGAAAACCGGAGGATCTTTTTAATGTAAGAAAATTCTTTGAAAGTGTTCACGCATGAGTGACACTTCCTCAGTAATTTCTTTATATTTTGTTTTCTTTCATTTTGTGGATCTTCAATACAAATATATCTACCTATTCTGACTTCTCCCTATGCGTCGGATAATCCTCGCGTCTGCATCCCCAAGGCGAAAAGAACTGCTTAGGCAGTTGTTAGGGGAGAATTTTCTAATATATACGAGTTCCTATGAGGAGCCTCATTACCCTGGCTTAAGTCCTCAAGAGCTTCTCCTTAGACATTCAGTCGAAAAAGCAAGAGATGCGGCTAAACATTTTAACTCCGGAATTGTAATTTCTGCTGATACAGCGGTTATATGCGATGGCGAAATTCTGGGAAAGCCACAATATCCCGAAAAGGCAGCAGAGATGCTTAAAAAGCTGAGCGGGCAAAAGTTCAAAGTTATATCCGGGCTTACAGTCCTTGATCTTGACACCGGGGATAAGATTAGCGAATCTGAATCCACGACTGTCTGGATGGCTAAACTAAGCAAAGAACAGATTTCGGCTTATATAAGGACAGGAGAGCCTCTTGACAAAGCTGGAGCTTTTGCTGCTCAGGGAAAAGGGGCAGTATTCATAGAAAGGATTGAGGGTGATTTCTTTAATGCGGTTGGACTTCCTCTTTTTCGGCTAGGAAAAATCTTGGAAAGAATTGGGGTATCGATATTTGATGACAATTTTTCCTGATTTCTTTCCTGACATCTTGAGTCATCAGGTTATTTTACCCGGGGGATGTCGGCAGCTACAAAAGTATATGCAATTAGAGGCAATAAGACAATTAGAGCAATAAGACAATTGGGCAATCAGGGAAATTGGGAGCAATCAGGGAAATTGGGGCAATTAGGTAAATTAGGGCAATTAGATCAATAAGATAATTTTGCTGATTGATTGTGAATAGAATTGTTTGGTTGATTGACATGAATCATATTTTTCCAACAGTACTTTATGTAGATAGTTCCAGGTTTCTAGCAATGAGAGGTTTTTAAGATGCTGCAAGTCTACAATACCCTAACAAGAGGAAAAGAGGTTTTCAAACCCTTAAAGGAAGGTGAAGTTTCGATTTATGCCTGCGGGCCTACGGTCTACAATATGCCGCATATAGGTAATTATCGCTCCTTCTTTATGGCGGATAACATAGCAAGAACACTTGAATACCTTGGGTACAGGGTAAAGCTTGTAATGAACATTACCGACATTGATGATAAGACAATCAGGGACTCAAAAGCTGCGGGTATGTCTCTTAAGGACTTTACGGATAAATACACGGCTGAGTTCTTTAAAGGTCTTGGTGTGCTGAATATAAAAAGGGCATCAGCGTACCCCAGGGCCACTGAAAATGTCGAGGGAATGATCCAGCTTACGCAGAAACTGATGGAAAAAGGGTTGGCTTATGAAAAGGGTGGTTCGGTCTATTACAGGATATCAGGATTTCCGGACTATGGCAAGCTTTCAAAGCTCAATTTTGATAATATTGTAATTGGCGCGTCGGTGGACGTGGATGAATATGATAAAGACAATCCCCGCGACTTTGCTCTTCTGAAAGCTTCTACCCCTGAAGAGATCGAAAGGGGGATCTATTATGAGAGTAAGTGGGGTAAAATCCGTCCAGGATGGCATATAGAGTGTTCGGTCATGGCTATGAACAGCTTTGGGCCAACTCTGGATATGCATACAGGAGGTATAGACCTTATTTTTCCTCACCATGAAAACGAGATTGCTCAGTCAGAAGGTGCAACCGGAAAGCCATTTGTATGCACCTGGGTTCACGGGGAGCATCTGATTGTTGAAGGGGAAAAGATGAGCAAATCCAAGGGAAATGTCTTCACACTGCCCGAAATTGTCGAAAAATACGGTGGGGAAATTGTACGTTTTATGTTTCTTTCAGTTCACTATCGGAAAAAGCTTGATTATTCGGATGCTTTTGCAGAAAATGCAAAAAATAATTATTTGCGGCTTAAAGAAACGCTCGATAACCTTGAATTTGCCCTTGAAAGTGCAGAAGACAACTCCTATCCTGGAGATGAGGAAATCCTTAAAACCCTTCCTGAAATTGAAACTCAGTTCAGAGGAGCTCTTGAAGATGATTTCAATACTCCAAAGGCCATCTCTATTCTCAAAGATTTTTCTCGCACAGTTAATAAGTATCTTGAAACCGGGAAGAATAAACAGGTTTCGAGAAAGCTCCAATCTACTTATCGACAATTTTCAGATGTTCTTGGCCTTTTTGTGAAAGCCGGTAAAAAGGAAATCCCGGAAGAGGTAATGAAACTTGTCGAAGAGCGTGAATCCGCCCGGAAAAAGAAGGAATGGGCAACTTCAGATGCTCTCCGAGAAAAAATAAAATCCTTAGGCTATGTTGTAAAGGATACAAAGGAAGGGCCGAATGTAAAAAAGGCAGAAGAAAATAAATAAGATATGAAAAGCTTAAGAAGTGAAATAAAGTAAAAAGAAATAAGCTGAAACAACAAACTGATCGAAAATACAATGTGATTAAAAATACAACATAATTGAAAAAGAGTATAATTGAAAAAGAATATAATTGAAAAAGAATATAGTTGAAAAACATTATAATTTAAAGGAAATTAATAAGTTAAGTAAAAAATTTTCCTTTGATTTTACCTTCATTTTCTCAATAGCCTGCTCATTACCTGACAATTGGGATCTTTGCAGCCCGAGATCAAAAAGTCAAATCTGGCTTCCTTCTTTCTTCTGGATAGTGCTTTCTGCACAATTTTGAAGTGGGGAATATTGGATTGAAGAGTAAATCTCGTTCAAACCTTTCAGGATTTTGAACCCTTTTTCGGTAATCATATAGTCTCCCCTCTCATGTTTCTGCAGGATTAGCCCGCTGTCCATAAGTTTCTGGAGATGAAAAAGCAGATTTCCTCCTCTAAGACCCGTAAGTTCGGAAAATCCAGAGAAACTTTTAGTTTCGAAAGCCACTGCTCTAAGGATTTCCAGGCGCTGGTAGTTTGAGACCGGCTCAAGAATCTCACTCATAACAACGCTGGTTTCAAGGGCTGAAATATCGGGCTTTTGTTCCTGATTATCTGCATAAACCTTCATAGAACGCATAAGATTGACCTGTGTTGAGAACAGGTTAGAAACTTCGGAAAAGCACTGTTCGCATCTACTGAAAGGGGCTCCACATCTCAGTTCATCCAGCTTTTTCCTGTTATTCGAAATCGTTGTATCATCTATTCTGCTTTGTTTTATAAGCCCTGCATTTTGTTGCAGGAACACTGTGAACGCAGAAGTGCATTTTTTCTTTTCAGGGCACTTTTTCACCATGTTTCGTTCGAGTCCGGTCTCGATATCTTCAAAAAGATGATTCAGAAGAGCATTTAAATGTTCATGCCTTGAACCTTCAAGAGCAGCTTCGAAACGCAGCCTGCTGGAATATTCTATTACTTTTTTGATATCAATGTGCATCTCGGAAAGTTTTTCCCTGATAGCTTTTATTTCCTCCATCTTCTGATCTTCAGAAATTATCGGGCTCTCAGGATATTTTTCCTTTTTCTCACTTCCGCCTTTCATACTTTTAAGTCCCTTTATTTTATTACATGGGAGCGCGGAGGGTCAGAATACCCTAACTTTCAAGTTGGGGATGAAGTGAACCCTCGCCTCTTTTTAATTTCGTTTAGACTCTCTGTCATTACTTCTTTTGTAGAATGATTTTTCTTGATACCAATAAACAGGAGTGGGGATTCAACTCTCTATTACGGAAACCTTGTCAAAGAATCGTCAATTCTTCCCGATAAACCGAGCGGGCGGCCTGAAGCATACCCTACCTTTTAAGGTAGGGTGGCCGCCCGCAATTTGATTTTTAAAGCTTCTGTCTTTCAGGGTCGTTCCAATACATTTAGTATATTCTAATGCCGATTAAGTATAAATTAATAACTGACAGATAAAGAATGGGCAAGAAACCCCCTGATCAAAAGCGAGGAAAGAATGGGTAGGAATGCCCCTGATCAAAAGCGAGGAGGTAAATGATATGGTAAATTGTGGAATTTGCGGTGGAGAAGCTCCCAGGCAGCCCTGTGCTACTGAAGAAGGAACATGTGACCTTTGCGGTAAGAAAGTAATGCTTGCAGAGGAATGCATGCAGAAGAAAGCGAAGGAATGAGTCAACCAAAATAGGTAAAATATCTTATTCACTCAACTGTGAGAAGAGATACTAAAAGCAATCTTTACTTCTGCAAAGCAGTGTAAAGATTGCCTTTTTTCCTATAAGGAAATACGTCTGTTTTTAATACATTCTTACCAAAATTATTTTTGGCTCTTTATTTAAATATTTTTCTGCGCATTCCCGGAATACACTTCTCAGAAGGAAGAAATAAGTACCTCTGAGGTAAACTAATACTGGTTGGTAGTATGAAATCTAAACTTGTTGTCTTTCTACTGGCCCTTTCACTAATTGCAAACGCTTACTTTGTCCTGTTTGAAGAACAGCCTTCGGTTGAGAAGGGACAGGTTCAGGAAATGCAGACTCGTGTAAATAACCTTCAAAAGGAAAACGAAAACCTCCGAGCACAAATAAATCAGAATAATGAGTCGCTTAAATCTTATGCTTCGCAATTGGACTCATATCGCAAGAAGGTTTTCGAACTCCAAAACGGTTCTAAAACGTGTCCTCTGAGCATAGAAGGGTTTGCAACTCTACAGGGACCTGCGGTCTTACAGACTGTCAAATCGAATCCTGATGATCCCTTTGGCGGGCGAACAGTTTCTGAAGAAGGTGCTATGACCGATATCTCTGTTGAGGTCAGGCCAGGAAAGGGTCGCGTGCTCGTCCAGACAACCCCTCTAATGGGTGTGGTCTTCCAGGACGCTGCAAATACTGCAGTTTTCGTAGCTGAGAGCAAAACTGGTAAATCACTATCGAGCAGTGATATTATTTTCAGCATTAGCGCTAAAGATCAAATTCCAGGTGTAGATGGTCCCAGTGCAGGCGCTCTCATGACTCTTGTTACGATTTCCGCAATCAATAACAATACCAAACTTAATGACAGCATTACTCTTACAGGCACTATTGACAATGAAGGCAATATTGGGCAGATAGGTGGAGTCCTTGAAAAAGCCAAGGCAGCAAAGGAAGGAGGTAAGACACTCTTCCTTATTCCAAGAGATAACAGCGAGCTTGTCACCTATAAATTTGTAAAAAGAAACTTTGGCGGTATTACAATTGTTGAGAGAGTGCCGGAAATTGTTGATGCAAAAGAATATATCGAGAAGGATGTGGGAATCGAGATAGAATATGTAGATACGATTGATGACGTTTTAAAGTATGAAACATAAAAACTCTAGAAATCAAGGGGGTAAAAGTCATAGAGATCATAGGTCTGGAATAAAAGTCTGGAGATCATAGGTATGGAAATAAAAGTCTGGAGATCATAGGTATGGAAATAAAAGTCTGATGACTATAGGTAAAGAAATAAAAGTCTGGCGGTCATAGGTAAGGAAATAAAAATCGAGAAATTATAGACTTTTATAAATTCTGCTGCAACGCAAAGGTTACTACGGGAATCTCTTTTTCCCTTAGTTATTAATGTAGCTAGAAGCCGGCAATCTATTCCTTGAGAGAGCTTGCGTTTAATCTAACTAAAATAAACTTTTTCAAATAAAATGGTTTAAATTTCGATGTTCTCACAATTGATTAAGGATAAAAATGATAAAGAATATTACAAACTTCAGTTCCGGAAAAAAAGGTTGCAAACCTGTTGTTATAGAGGTTTATAACTGCCTTCTTGATTCATATGGCCCTCAGGGATGGTGGCCTCTAACAGAATTAAGTGAAATCAGCAGGACAAAGCCTCAGAAAACTGGTTCTATTCAGGGATATCATCCTTCAGACTATAGCTACCCGCAAACCAGAGACCAGCAGTTTGAGATCATATGCGGCGCATTGCTTACACAAAATACAAGCTGGATACAGGTCGAAAAGGCTCTTTTCAATTTGAATCGGTTAAAAGCTCTCTCCCCTGAAGCAGTTATATCCCTTGAACCGGAAACTTTAAAAGAAGCAATAAGACCAGCAGGGTATTATAACCAGAAAGCATTGCGCCTCAGAATTCTTGCCATCTGGTTTCTGGAACTGAAGGATAGAATCCCCACAAGGGAAGAACTCCTCTCTTTAAAAGGCATAGGGCCGGAAACTGCTGATTCTATTTTGCTGTATGCCTTTAAGCAGCCCTTTTTTGTTGTTGATGCCTATACGAGAAGAATAGTAACAAACCTTGGATTTGTTGATGAAAAAGCAGGTTATTATGAAATAAAGGCACTCTTTGAGGAAAGCTTACCTCATGATATGAGAGTCTATCAGGAGTATCACGCTCTGCTTGTTGAGCATGCAAAGAAATATTATCAGAAAAAGGGTAGCTATGAAAAATGCCCGCTTTTAGATATTGTTCAGAATTAAAAGATTTTTAGGGGAAAAAGTTATTGTGGCGAAATTTCGTTTGAAATCTCCCTGTATATCTCTTTATCCTCTTTGACACCTGGCTCAATGGCCGAGCTGAATACTTAGTTAAGTGACTGATCATTCAATTAATTTCTTAGATATTTAGTCAAAATTTTAAATATTTGGTCAAATGCTTAGATATTCAGTCTAATTCGGTATTTGTCAATTAAATCTTTGTGTTGTCGTGCGTTAGTCTGTGATTTCCAAGTTTTTTACTGCAATTTCTGCTTGAAAGATAGCAATATTCTTATACGAGCTTTATTTCACACCAGTCTGAGAGTTCTGCATCAAGAACTCCTTCATGGACCATTTTCTCAATCTCATTTTCTATCTGTCCGTAAGTGAACTTATAGTCATGTGAGATTGCGGAAATGACATCCGGACTATGGCAGAATCTGTTCGGAAATGCTCCGTTGAATATTGATACGTTTTTGATAATCAAATTCCTTAATTTTTCCATTTTTCTCACCTCTTTGTTTTTTATTTGTTTTTCATTTATTTATCTCTTATTTATTTGTTTTTTTATTTATTCGTTTGTTACTTAATTTCGAATTAATTCAATTTAATTAAACTTAATTCAATCTAATCTCATTGCTTCTCTTCGACATACTATAGTAGTCTGGAAAATATATATACTTTTTCCTAATAGGTTTTATATCAATATGGTTCATATATAGTAATCTATAGTTTCAGGATAAATAAATTCATTGATTCTTCAAAAAATTGGAGGATAATTAGAGCTTTCCCGCCGAAAATATAGCCGGACAAATTGAGAATCTTAAAACATTTGATTTTAAAGCATTTATCGATCTGATCCCAAAACTTAAAGCAGCTTCTCTGAGTTCTCAAATTCTGAATGACAACTCAAGTTTCCAATAATGAAAGCTGTTATAAAAATTTTATTAATGTGAGACTAAAGATTGGTTTTGGGATGAACTCATCCAAAAACATCCAAATGAACTTATCAGATCATATGTGGCATGTAGAAAAGATAATCACTTCAAGCTGGATGTAGAAAATGCTTTTCTTGGAATGGAAACCGAAACTCCTCCCGGTATCGTTATAAATGAACTTGTATCCAGTTCCTCAAATTGATTTTCCCAGGGCAACAGGTGGAGAGATCCAGAATAAAATTCAGGGAAAAAACATAATCTAAATAAAATCACTTTATTATTCTTACTGCCTCAGCCAGATCTTCTGCAATCATCACTCTTTTTGATTTCTCAATAAGATAATTCTGCCCTGTCTGCAAGTATGATGGGAAAACTCGTCTGCCCTCATAGTAAAATTGATTCTTCCGGATTTTATATGTAGAGCCAGCAGGGATTGTATTTTTGCCGCTCTTCCTCTTGCTAATATAATTGAAAGCTTTTATAGCAACATCTCCCATCAAGAGATACACCTCTAAATTCGGAAACAAGGCAAGTTCTTTTTCGAGAATAAGGGAGCAATTCTTGATTGTTGCAGCCGAGATCCCATATTGAATCTTTGCACACTTAACTGCAGTCGTAAGATAAAATCCGAGATCAAGAATGTCCTGCATTCTGTTAACTGAAATCCCTGCATCATTGAAAGCCTGCAGTGTTGTTTTCAGGTAAAAAGGTTCTCCCGCTGCATAAAAATAATTTTCTTGGTTCTCAGGCGGGGCTTCGGAAATCATAACCGTTTTGATCTTCTCAGGCTGTATCTCTGCAGCCGGTACAAGACATCCGCTTTTATTGATATCAAAACACAGAAAATCATTACATCCAATATGATCAAGAGGCTTCAATTTTTGGTATTCAAAGGGCTTCATTTTTTAACTCGCTCCTAAATTGAGCAGGCAATAATTAGGAAATCCTTGAAACTAAGGATTGGTAACTGATTCAATGGTGGTCGAGTATATCGAATTGTATATTGATTCATCTGCTGCCTAAAACTCTTTTTATCTAAACGGAGGTGCAATCTTCAAAAACTGTCTTTTATTCAAGGGTCACTAGATTCAAAGGGTAGAGACGAGGTTTTTCAAAGGGTGGAGTACGAGGTTTTTTAAGTTGCAACTTACATAATAGACTTTGGTAATTCACATTTCTAGGGGCCATCTTTGAATATAGTTTGTTTACTCAGTGCTAATAAGGTTGAGAATTGATTAATCCCATTAAAAATTTTAACGTCAACCAGCATATTCTCATGATTAAAATTTAATTCCAGGTAATTATATATCGTTTTTGGCGTATGTTTACATACCTAAACATAGCGAACAAACAACTTTGTGCAGGAATTCTCATCAACTGATCACTGTTGAGAATTCAATTTTCCTATTTTTCCTGGCAACCGTTTACAGGTTTTTCTGGCTATTATTTATGTATTTCTCTAGCTATTTTACGGTTTTCTCTAACTACTGTTCACGGATTTTTCTGGTTTATATTCTATAAGAATCATAGATTCTACTAGTGTCGCGTCATCCCTCATGATTAAATATTTCTGAGTAGCTGCAATCGATTTTATACGACATTTAACTGTTGACTCGACACTAGCTATAAGTAAGAGATTCAAAGGTTGTAATGCATGCATAGGCATGGGCGACTGAAAAAAGACTAGCTTTCATCAAAATGCTTTTTAGTTAGAAAACTCAGAACTTGTTTTGGATTGGGCAGAACCATAAATAACAAGGATAGCCAAGATTTAATATTTTTCATGCGTGAGCTATTACTCACAGAGCCAAAATTCAATAATGCATTATTTGTTGAAGTTGTAAGTATAGGAAACAATCCGGAAATAAAAAGCAAATACGAGAAACATACGCTACCTATATCTGTACTCTATGATTTTGAAGGACTAGAGGTTTGGCGCATGGAAGGAAAGCACGATCTAGATGAGGTCCGGAGAAAACTTGAAGAGTTTATTGATTCGTCAGAAGACTTTATCGATTGAATTCCTCTCTTCTGCCTGACGCTTTAATTAAGATGTACCATAAACAACTTACTACAATAATTTAGTGCGCTTTTTGAAAAAAAGATAGCAGCTGCTGATTTTATAGAAAGAAAAGGACCTTATTGATTACTATCATATTCTTCTATAAACACAGAATCTATTGAAAATCAAGTGTTAACCTGTAGGGGGTTTCCCGATGGCAGAAATTACAGATCAGAACAAACCTATGATTTGGAAAGAACTTGTACTTGGATTCGTTGTGATTGAATCATGTCAGTATCACTCAATTCGTACAATACCAATCGTGACCGCGAGTAACTCTGAAGAAGTTCTTTTTACAGATAATCTCAGTAGACTTACAAAATTAGAAAGTGATGAAACTGTAAAAGGAGTTCTTCCGGTCCCGTTCCCGACATATGAGGTAACTGGGTCCATGCCAGTCGAAGGTGAGGAATTCGGCAATGTCCTTCTTCTAGGATATGAGTACCCTGGTGTACAATCTCCTGATTGGATGCAGGTTCTTAAGAGAGAAGCAGCAAACCCCATGAGATGTGTGTAACCTGGATTTAGACTAACTAATTATGCTTACAGATATAGTTGATATTAGTTGCTTTTCCTTCGTACATTATAGTTTTTTGACTGATGAGCTGAAAATGCAAGAGGTTTCTCAAAGGGAGCAGTTAAGTCTAAAAAGGATTTATTTTACTTTTTTCATTCTTTTTATATACTATCATATATAATCTGTATTTTCTTAACTATGTCTTCACTATTATGGACTCTGTTTACATATTCTTTCCCATGTTTGCCAAGCTTAATCCTGAGAGATTCATCTAATATTAGTTCCTCTAATTTTTGTTTAAGATTTTCGGGAGATACGTTAACAATTCCGCTTGGCTTTTTGATAAATTGCTCAAGTTCTGGTTTTATTGTCACACAGCAAGGAATTCCCATTTGTTGAACTTCATTTGTAAGAACCCCATACCAACCCAATCCCACTGAGTCCACAACTATATCACATGTCTGTAATAGTCTCAGCGCTTCCGTGTGAGGCTTATTTTCAATTAACAGGCATTCAACGTTTGGATATACTGTTTTGAGTTCATCCATGGCCTCAATGAAGTACTCAGTGCCTTTCAATTTTCTATTGGTTGGAGCATGACCGATTATAATTTTCTCATCGTCACGATTTATTTTTTCCAGCCCGTGCCAGGGGATGCAGTTTGGAATCCATATAGCTTCCGGGGCAAAATCCATAAGGTCTGGAGTAGAAACTATTTCAGCATCTGCACATCTTGACCCATAAGCTTTTTCCCTGAAGCCTCTTCTTAATTTACTTCCGTGCCAATGCACGACAACTTTTCCGCGTCGTTTGAAAAACAGGGGGATGTCTACGTTTTGAGGGAATATTCCAGCATCGTGAAGGTGGAATACGTCAAAATCTCCTTCTTGGACCACTTTCAATAGGCTGGTTGATATTGTTTTGAATCGACTGAACAAATCATTTCTAGAGTATTTTAGGGGGAGATCCAGAGAAATGTCAACTTTTTCGCTTGTGTAATCCTCAGTAATATTTAATATCACAACTTTGTGATCCATTTTCTTCTGCTGCATTGATAAGTTAAATGCGACATTTGCAATATTTCGTATATGTATTATTTTCATATTTTTCCTTCATTGTATACAGGTATTATTTTTGAGAACTATTTTGGTGAGAGTTTCAAAACTAAATACCACTTACTTCTTTTCTGTTTTTCTGCATTATGTAGATTTATCCCGTAAATCAGAGCTCATCCCTGAATTAAATATTATAAAAATATATATTTAAAAATTTCTCTTTCATCTTATTAAGTTGAAATGTTCTTCTGGAAGTCTAGAACTTTATCTTCATCCACAGAAACCAAATTGAGGACGGTATCATGAAGATTTAAGGAAGTTAATTAATTGAATTGGCGATTTTCAGTTCAACTATATAAATTTTATTTTCTCGTAATTACCTTGTCGGCCGTCCTTAGTCGGCAATCCTAAATTAGCTGGTTTAGTTATAAACTTACTTTCCGGCACAAAAAAAATAATGAGAGTTGATTTTTAAATAAACTTTGAAAAACTTCCAATTTCATAAAAAATCTTAAATAAAGCAGTTAATACTTTAATGGATCATTATCTGGTGTTTTTCGTGTTTTAAAGTTATTATTTTTACTGGTTCACATCTTGCTTGAATTTTGTAACGCATTAAGCTCAGTAAAGAATTCAGTATTGCAAAAAGTATAGTATCAAATATGGAACAATGATCCCTGAGTTATTCAGGAATTTTGCAATTGTAATGAGCTAATTAGTTCAAAGGCGGCATTAATTTATATATAAAATGGTCTATCTTAATCTTTGACCATATATTGGAAATTGTTTATCAAATTCCCGCAAGTAATATCCAACTCTATCATTCAATCCACTGCATCATCTTCCCTCATCTTTTATTCTGGAACTGCTCCTCTCGATGCTTCCGTTACGATTTAAGGATAATCTAACGCTAAAATTGCTACTATACTTATATATTGCTGGTGTTTTAATGAAAAACTCAGGTTATGAAGCATTTTCAATAGATAATAGAATAAAGTGGTTTGAGAAAATAGTTGTAATTAAAGATTATTACCTTGTTATAGGGGGAGGGAAGATTGGTACTAACTTCCTTAAGTATGCTGGGAAGAAAAGATTCTCCTTCGTGCTGGTAATTGATATGGATGAAAATGCGCCTGCTTCAAAGGGGGTAAAAGTCCTCAAAACCCAAACCGAGCTGGTAAACCTACTTAAAAATAAAGCAGCAGCATCTCTTCCGGATAATAAATCTGAACCTTCCTATGGTAAAAGGGAAAAATAAAGGAAATAATGAGTCAGAAGTCTATTTTTATAAAATGGATCTACAGGGCATCCCTTTTCTTTTCACTTTTGGCATCCCTGAATATATTATTCCTGCAGTACCCTGCCATGCAGTTGCTTACATGCTTGCAGATCTCCTGGAGTTTCCAAAACAGGAAGGAAGGATAAGAGAAATCCAAAAAAATAGTCCTATAAGTGAGCTTTCGATCGGACCTGCAGATTCTGAGCTCACGCTGTTTTTTGAGACAATTGCGGATGTATTTCCTGAGGATATAATCGTAGGACGTTACCCTAAACAAGGTATGCTGTTTTTCTCTTATGCAAGAGAGGGAGAAATCTGTCCCGACGGCTGCCCTGGCCCAAGGGAATACTGCCCAACCTTTGGCCGAAAGAAGCCGAAAACCATTACGGAGTATACCAGGGAACTGCGTCATGTCCTTTGTGGATGGGTCTTTGAAAGCCACCAGATGAAGTCAGGAATAGGAGGGCTTAAGGGCATGGAGCTAAAAAACAATCTGCTGGAGATTCTGGAGTTTATAAGGTCAATTCAGGACGAAGGGAGCGAAAAAGAGTTTGAAAAGCTTGAAAAGAGGATTTTCTTCATAGCTACTACATGCACATGCCACGGAGTTTTGAACCTGTTCTATGTCACCCGGTGAAGTTGGTCTCCCATTGAGTTTAATTCCCAGTAAAGTTGGTATCCCGGTTAAGTTAATATATACTTTTTAAAGCAGCATTACTTTTCGATAAATAGTCTACTCTACCTCAAGAGAGCCAAAAATAGATCTGGTATCAGATCAATAGATATGAAGGGGATTATATGGATGTATTTGTGGGCACAAGTGGCTGGTACTATGAATGGAACAAAAAGAAAAATCTTGATTGGTTTGTCCAGAATTCCGGCTTGAACACTGTAGAACTTAACGCCAGTTTTTACGGATTTCCCTTTCCCAACCAGATTAAAAGCTGGAATCTGAAAGGAGCAGGACTCAGATGGAGCATAAAAGTTCACAGGTCTATAACCCACTGGCGTAAGTTTAGTGAAAGTGCTCTTGATGTCTGGAGTAATTTTAGGAACCTTTTTGAGCCACTGGATCACCTTATTGACTTCTATCTCTTTCAGGTACCTCCAATGTTCGATGATGTTGCAAAAGCACTTGGATTTGCAGAAGATACAGGACTTGGCGAAAGGTTTGCCCTGGAGATAAGGAATAAAGAACTTCTGGGAAATGATGAGTTATGTGGGGAGCTTATGAAAAAGGTGACTCTTGTATCTGTAGACTCGCCGGATTACAGAGACCGAATTTTTCCGGGAAAAATAGTCTATATGCGAATGCACGGAAGACAAGAGTGGTATAATTATAATTATTCGAAGGAAGAGATAACAGAAACGATCGGGAAAATTAATGAATTTGGGCCTGAGAAAGTCTACATTTACTTTAATAATGATCATAACATGCTGGAAAACGCAAGGATAACTTTAGAAGTCCTGTCTGGTTTGTGAACCCAAATGTTTTTCCTCAATTTTCCAAAAGCTCCTTTTTGAGGGTAAAGAAAATTTTGACTCAATGACTTCTGTACTTATTTTTTCTTGAATGCGGGATTATTCGGTTTCAATTGTCAACCTTTATAAAGAATAAATTATTATATTAAGAGTTGTATTCAAAGTTTGATACGGTGGTTCTGAAAAGTCAAAAGATTGCGGTCTAAAAATTAAAACCCTAAATTATGAAATTAAAACCCTAATTTATGAAATTAAAACCCTAATTTATGACATTGCAACTGATGACTGAGAGCTATTTACCCGGAATTCCCTATATATATAAAAAAGAAGTGAAATATATGTTCTGGAGTAAAGACGATATTGTAGAAAGGCTGAGCAAAATACCTAGAACGCTGGAAGACATCTCAATAGAAGTCTTTCAAGGCGCACCCGCAGCAAATGATTTCTTACACAAAGCAAGCCTTTCAAGAGAAAACTGCACAGATTCAACCTACATCTGCCGAAACCTACAAACAAACGTAAGCATAGAACAGGTAAGCATAGAAAAGGAACTTACATATCCTTATGTGGATGTTTCTCCCTCAAATGAATTTACCATTCACACAACGCAGTACCGGTTCATGCTTCCCTATGAAATTATCGGCCTTGGCATTAAGAAAGAATATAGAATCTTTCAGCCAGATGAGTTGAAAACAAAATTTCCTATGGCTTATAAACAGTTAACAGAAAACAAACTTAAGCCTGGAACCGAGAAACAGGAACTTGATTCTGCCGATTGTTACCGTCTGGAAAACGAAAACTTCCTGCAGTACATTAACACGCCCAAAATTATAATTACTGACAACTGCAATCTGCAGGCTTCATACGATTCGGTAGGAAAATACGTATTTGCAGACGGAGTAGGCGTTGTTCTTGGAGATCCCACCCTCTACCATTATATAACAGCTGTACTTAACTCCTCGATATCAAAGGCTTTTCCTGAGGTATGGGGCCGCGAAAATGGGTTAAACAAGAACAAGCTGTGTCCAGAAATGTTAAAGAGGTTCCCAATTGCATTTCCAAAAAGCCAAACTAGCGAGAACCTTGTAAGCACAATATCCCGCTACCTCATTTACCTCAACAGGCAAAAACATGAGGCTAAGGTTTACGCCATACCAGATTATCAAAGATTAATTGATTTCTACAAAAGAATATCAGATATTCTGATTCTGGATGCCTATATGACAAATGAAATCGACCCGAAGCTCCTGGAGATTCTTGCAGAGAATATTACCTCATCTGACGAAGAATTAGAATACAGCAACGACATTAGCCTTCTTATCGGGTTACAGTCAATAAAGGAAAACATTCTAGGTTCTCCTGACTTCCGGAAGTGCAAATTCAGCAATGAGTTTACAAATATTCTGGCGACCCTGAAAAACAGCGGTGTTTGGTAAAAGAGAAATCCTCAGTTTCTACAAAAACGTACATTTTCTCTTTTTCAACCCCTTATTTTCGGCCTTAATTTTTTAAACCGATAACTACAATTAGAAGAATCTGTAGTTAACAAATTCTGGGGGCAGGAATTTGCTAATTTACAATTTGATCCTTCATCTCCCATTTTTCCTGTAAAAACTCCTATTCTATTTTCCTGCACTCAGATATATCGAGAAGACATTCAATAAGTGTACTTTTTCAGATATCGATTTAGGGACAATACCTTTAAAAATTGGTATTTGTTTTCTCGTTTGTTTAAAAAGGTAAACTCTCAGAGAGATCTCCAGCGTTATTCTGAGAAAGGATATCACATCATCTTCAGGCTTGCAGATTATGTTGACTCAGGCAGATTATAGTTAACTCCGCTTTATAGTCAAGCACTAAAGCCTCTTCATCGTTCTACATGTAGAGACGGGTGACGGAAAACACAAAAAGCGCCAATCTTATTTTTTATTCCTTAGCCAGAGAAAAAAAGAAAATTATAAAAAAGTATTTACAAATGGTTCGCAACAGTATTAGTAAATGTACTATTGTTCCATAGTTTAGTCCTCTTGAGCGGAGCGAAATTGACCCTGTGCTCCGAAATGGAACTTGGCTGCTGAAACTTTGAAAATTGTCCGCTTGAGCGAACTCAATGTTACTTGATAAGTAAGCCCTCTTGAGCGAAGCGAAAAGGGCCGCGTACTCCCGAGACTCAATTTGGGGGGCGAAAAGGGCCGCTTACTCCCGAGACTCAATTCGGGGAGCGAAAAGGGCCGCATACTCCCGAGACTCAATTCGGGGAGCGAAAAGGGCCGCTACTCCCGAGACTCAATTCGGGGGGCGAAAAGGGCCGCTTACTCCCGAGACTCAATTCGGGGAGCGAAACTCGGGTCCCTAAATTATTTTTTCCTAAATACTTTTAAGTCTATGTCCACCTCTTATCTAATATAGAGGTTTGATATAGAGTTACTTTGAAATATTTACCGTTAAATCTCAAGATAAGACTTTATAGCCTATTTTTCGTTTAGGAGGGGTAAATAGTGATTAATTCCAAAGAATCAGAAGAAGCTTCAGGAAAAGAAGAGACTTCTGCCGGAAACAGTTCTGTTGAAAGAGGAAATAAAAAAACGGAAGACCACCGAGTTTTGCTTGAAAGGTACGAACAGAGGTTGAAAAATCTTGATCCCGAGCTTATCACCCCAGACGACGAAATGGTCTTAAATGAGGCTTTTGTGCATGCAAAGGAGGTCTTCGAGCCTGAAGAACTTGTAAGCTGGTTTACTGCCAGGGCTGAACCTTTTTATAGATCCGGATCATGGAAAGTGCTGCTTCCCTTATATGAAGAGTTGCTTGAAACTGCGGAAAAGAAAATAGGGACGGACCATACTAAAACTGCAGACGTGCTAAATGGACTTGCAGGAATTTACCGCTATATGAGCAATTATGAAGAATCTCTCAGGCTTTTTTCAAGGGCGCTTAGAATCTATGAAATGTCTGGCTCTGAACAACCTGAAGCCGGAGATACACTTAGCGAATTTGGTATCCTATACTATACTATGGACAGGCAAGAAGACGCTCTTTCGTTTTATACTCGTGCGCTGGAGATTCAGGAAAAATTCCTGAGTCCGGAAAATCTGGGTGCTATCAGAACCCTAAACAGGATGGCCTTCTTTTATAAAGGGATGGAAAAACCCGAAAAAGCTGAAGAATTCTTCACCAGTGCTCTCAAAAGACTTGATAAACTTCAGGACAAGGAACCTGATAGACGCGGGATTCTTATTTACAAAGCCGGAACCCTGAATAATCTGGGTGTTTTGCTCTCAGAGATGGGCAAAATTGAGGAAGCTGAAGAAATATATGGGCAGGCTTTAAAGCTCCAAGAAAAAGTATACGGTCCAGAACACCCGCAGGTAGCTCAAACTCTGAACAACATTGCCCTGCTCTATTTTCAGACTGCAAGATACGAAAAAGCACTTATCCTGTACACCCGATCACTTGAGATAATGGAAAAATTCGGGAAAACCGAACATACAGGCTTTGCTACAACCCTTAACAACCTTGCAGGCGTGTACGTCCAGAAATGCCGCTACGAAAAAGCTATGGAGCTTTATACACGATCCCTTGAAATCCGGGAGCGCATCCTTGGCTCTGACCATCCGGATGTTGCCAAGACTCTAAATAACCTTGGTGAACTCTACAGAATTCTTGGCCAACATAAAAAAGCCCTTCCCCTGTACACTCGCGCCCTCAAGATTTACGAGACAACTCTTGGCCCAACTCATCCCGATGTAGGCACTACCCTCAACAATCTTGCAGGCCTCCACGAAAGCATGGGTGAATACGACACCGCAATAGACCTGTACGAAAAAGCTCTGGATTTAATTGAAAAAAAATACGGGCCAGATCACCCTTACTTCAAAATAACAAGAAATAATTTAATTGGACTTTACGAAAAAATGGAACGGAGCTGGCGGAGATAAATTTGTATAAGGAAGAGGAGAGAAAGATCGGACTTGCGCATTGAATCTTTTCTGTAAAAGATTAGGATACTATCGGTTTGTTTGGGTTAAAATACGCTATGTCCCATATAACTTTGCCTATTTTGAAGAAAATGGATGCGGAAACATTCATTTGCGTTCTCCAAGGAAGATCATCATCCCTGCAGGTGAAGCCTTTTTATAGATTTCTTCCAGTACCTCAAGCAAATCCTCTTCTCCGCTCCAAAAGGGAAATTTTCCAAGCCTTTTTGGAAGGGTGGCTGGAACTGGCGGGATGTGAGCTTCAAGGGATGGAGTTTCCTCCTCTTCAGTTTTTCCCTGTGGCCTACCCCAAAAGGTTTCTGGATCAAGAGGCAGAGGGCCAGGGGAAATCAGAGATATGTCAGCTTTGTGTGCAGTCTTAGTTTGATCATCAGGCCTTTCTTTAAGGACCACGACTTCTGCCGTTTGGTCTGCAGTTTCTGGAACAAATCCCTTTTCGAGAATGGACATAAAATCGTCCATATCCACACCCCTTAGTTTAAAGATGAGGAAAGGATCCCTGTCAAATTCTTCCCCGAGTAAGTAGTAAACGGCTGCAATATGCTTACATGGGTTTGACCAGTCAGGGCAGGAGCAGTCGGTTTCAAGGTCATCGAGAGTTTCTGGAAAAAGAGAAATACCTATTTCTTTGAATATGGATTCGATATCTTCCGGCATCTCGCCTGCAAGCAGCTTTGCCGCAAAGATAGGTTTCAGGGCAATTTTTTCTGCAAGGAGTTCCCATTCGGAACCTGTCAGGGTTCGGACTTTGATTGTTACTGAATATGGCTTAGGGCTCGAACCCTGGACTTTGGCCCTTACAAGTCCCGTCTCTATTTTTATGGAGGTTACCTGGCCTTTGCGTGCATAGCTTTTTCCGCGGCTCAACCTGGCCCCGAGATTAAAGCTTTCAAGGGTTTTTATCCAGCGCTTTGCCCACCAGCTCTGAGCAAAGCTTCCACGTTTAGATTTTGCCTTGATTCCCCCTTTGACCTCAATTGGCTTTGTGGGCTCATAATTACCATAACCATCCCAGTAAGCTGCCATTTTATTCACCTACCGCTTCTTCTCGAAGAGCAAAAATATCCTTCAATTCCTCATTTGAAAGTTCTGTCAGCCAAGCTTCACCCGTTCCTACAACGTTTTCTGCAACTTGCACTTTGCGCTCGATAATCTCATCGATTCTTTCTTCAAGCGTACCTGCGCAGATGAATTTGTGCACCTCAACATTTTTTGTCTGGCCTATACGGAATGCCCTATCGGTTGCCTGGTTTTCTACAGCCGGATTCCACCAGCGGTCAAAGTGGAAAACGTGGTTGGCTCCTGTCAGGTTCAGCCCTGTACCTCCGGCTTTGAGAGAGAGAACAAAAATTGGGAGGTATTCTTTTCCTTCCTGGAAGCGCTCAATCATCCTGTCCCGCTGCTTTCTTGGAACCCTGCCGTGCAGGAAAATAACTTCGCAGCCGAAACTTGCCTGTAAGTGCTCTTTTAGCATTCTGCCCATCTCCGCAAACTGGGTGAAAACAAGAGCCTTTTCCTCGTTTTCCAGGACCACTTCCAACATTTCTGTAAGTCTTGCAAGTTTTCCTGACCTGCCAGGAATCCCGGAGTTGTCTTTCAAAAACTGTGCTGGGTGGTTGCAGACCTGCTTGAGCCTGGAAAGGGCGGATAGGACTATACCTCTTCTCTGAATGCCCTCTTCAGCTTCTTCCATTGCCTCTTCGATGTCTTCGAGGACTGCAGCATAGAGAGAAGCCTGTTCTTTTGTCAGTGTGCAATAGGTTTTCATCTCCATTTTTTCCGGGAGGTCGGAGATAATAGAACTATCGGTCTTCAAGCGTCGCAGGATGAAGGGGCCGGTAATTTCTTTCAGCCTCCTTGCAGCCTCCTGGTCCCTTTCGGCCTGAATGGGAATAAAGAAATTCCGCTTGAAACTCGCCTGGCTGCCTAGAAACCCAGGATTTAAAAATTCCATGATGGACCAGAGGTCTCCCACGTTATTCTCGACCGGAGTCCCTGTAAGGGCTATGCGGTAATCAGCTTCCAGAGCCCTAGCTGCCTTTGCCTGTTTAGTTTCCGGGTTTTTAATGTTCTGGGCTTCATCAAGTACCACTCCAGCCCAGGGAATTCCTTTTAAAAACTCGGCATCTCGCTGCAGAAGCCCATAGCTTGAGATTACAATATTATGACTCATGGATTCTTTTTTGAATTCGTCTTCCTTTTTCCGGCTGGTTCCGTGGTGTACCATTACCGAAAGTTCCGGAGTAAAGCGAGCAGCCTCTTTTTTCCAGTTATTGATGACGGAAGTCGGACAAACCAGAAGAACCGGTTTAGGGGCTTTACATACGTCAGCCTGTTCTTGAACCTGTTCTACCTGTTCTACCTGTTCTTCTACCTGTTCTTCTACCTGTTCCAAGTCGTGCTGGATAAGAGCAAGGGTCTGGATGGTTTTTCCAAGCCCCATGTCGTCTGCAAGACAGGCTCCCATGCCCCACTGTCTCAGAAAAGCAAGCCAGGAGTAACCGCGGAACTGATAAGGGCGAAGGGTTCCTGAAAAGCCATCGGGAGCCGGAAGTTCTTCAAATCCGGTTTTGTCCGTTAAGCGATTGATTAATTCTTCAATCCAGCCGTCTGCATCAACCCCTTTAAAGTCCAGACCTTCAGTTGTTTCAGAAGCCCCCACAGCTAGCTTTATAACTTCTAGCAGACTTGCCTCTCCATGGGGGTTTTTCTTCCAGAACTCAAGAGCAGCCCGAATTTCCGCATCGTTTACCTCGACCCACTGCCCACGGAATTTAACAAGAGGAGCTTTGAGCTTTGCAAGGGCCTGCAGCTCTTTAACTGTCAGCGTCCTGTCCCCAAGGGCAATTTCCCAGTCAAAACTGACGATTTTGTCGAGAGTAAGCCCGTTTCCGGCCTGTAGCTGCTTGCTCTTAACCTTAGCCTGGGCATTTAAGTGAGTCTTTGTACCTTTACGGGTCCACCAGCCCGGCAAAAGCATCCCGAAACCTGCCTGGCTTAAATTTGCTGCACTTTCGGTCAGGAAACGGTATGCTTCCCTCGTATCCAGATAATACCCGGACGGATTGGGAGTTTCGAGGCTGGAAGCGATCCCTGCACTAATACCAGCAGCCTGTCCGAGGGAAGAAAGAAGAAATTGGCGAATATTCTTCACGTCATATCTTCTCAACAGGCTGCCTTTTTTAGGCTTCCAGGCTTCTTTTACAGGAATCAAAAGACTTGGGTCTTCATAGGGTTGGAGCAGGTAGCGGATATACCACATACCTCCGGGAATTTCAATGTCAGCTATTCCTTTCTTGGCTCTTTTGTTCTCCTCTCTCTCATCAACTCTCTCATTAACTCCCTCATCAACTCTCCTATCAACTTCCCCATCAACTGCTCCCGTCCGTTCATTTTCTTCATTTTTCCCGTTATTCTTCTTCCTCAATGGGTTCTTCCAGACGGAAACAGAGTCTGAAAGGCGAAGTGGTAAGAATAGTGAGGGGGCGCTGCCATTCACGGGTTCGGGCTGCAAGCTGTAGAAGTTCCTTTCCGTCCCCATAGATCAGCCCGTCCGGGCTTTTCAAAGCAGAAATCCAGGCATCATGGACGCTATTAAAGGATGTTTTTTTGCGCCTCTCTTTCTGAAGCTCTTTTTCCCCTACCTCAGAGCGGACTATCCTGTCAACAGAATCTTCGATAAACTGCCTTGCCACTAAAGCCGCAGGCATTTCCGGCGGCATGGCTGAAACTTCAGGAGTAAGGGCCCTTGCAACAGGCGGCATCTGCTTTGCAAGTCTTGCCAGCTCTCCTGCATCTTCTCCGGCAAACACGGGCTCCCAGAAAGCTTTGAACTCCCCTTCCTCAACCCTAACCCCAGGCAAATATTTCTGTCCGGCTACCAGCGAACCTGCAAATTTCAGGGCTTCTGCCCACCAGATAAGGTCGTTTCCTGTAATTATGCCTGGGGCCAGAACCCTCTTCCCCATACAGGCACAGAGAAGGACCATAGTATCTTCAGCTTTCAAAATGCATGCATGAACAGTCCAGGGAGCTAGTGTAAGTTCTGCTTCCGAAGTCGGGACTTCGGCAATTAGAGGGCTGGAAGGAACCGGATTCCCGCCTATTATTGGCATCCAGACGTTAATTTTCTCTGTCTCTTTCCGGTCAATACTGCCCAACAACAGCTCAAGGGCAGAAGACAGGTTTTCAAAACTTGAATCATAAGGATAAGGGTGTACTGTCTGGTTCTTAGGTTTTCTCCCACGCCGGACCGTCTCAATTTTCTTTTCGACCGGGCTTTCACCCCATAAGAAAAATCGTTTTCCGACTCTTCCTGCATGCAAAATTATCATATATTTTGATAATAGAAAAGAGGTATAAAAAATGTTTGGGGGGGCTGTTTAATGAGGCTCTTCGCTGTTTCGTGTGGGTTGAAAATAATTATTTAGTTAGAAAGTAGCCATGCTAAAAAGAGAAACGTCGACCATGAATGTGATTTTCAGCAGCAAACGTTTCTAAATTTTATACATGCTAATTCAACATTTAGAAAATGAATGTAAGTTACCCACTCGAAACAGCGAAGAGCCCAAAATGACATTACTTCTAAATCGTTAATGGGCAGTATTGACTTAAAATCCTGATTTTCACACTTAAGTTATCGAGTTTTTATGATCATGGAGATACACACGGGCGGAATAATCTAACCAAAATACCTTAACTACGGAAAGCACGGAATGATTGTACCTGTATTTTCTTTCTCTGTTTTCCCGTGCTTTCCATTCCTTCGTTCTTTTTACCGTTCACTCATACCTTAACGCATCCACAGGTTTTAGCTCCGAGGCATTCTTTGCAGGGACTAAACCTGCGATCAGTCCCACAATTATGGAGACCATGGTTGCGACCATGGTACCTCTCAGGCTGAGGGCAAATTCAAAGGGAACTTTCATTTTAATTGAAATCAGGAATAAAATCACCTGGACTGCAATTGTGCCAATGAGAATTCCTATAATCCCGCCTACAAGGCTGATCATCACTGCATTGCAGAGAAAGACGAGCATGATATCGCCGTTCTTCGCTCCAATGGCTTTCATAATCCCTATTTCTTTAGTTTTCTCGAGAACAGACGTAAACATTGTGTTCGCAATTCCTGTAGAGCCTACAAGCAGGGAAATACCTGCAATGAATGCCAGAAACGCGGTAAGCCCATTAATTATGCTTCTGGTGCTTTCAATTATCTCTTTGGGGGAATTTACATAGAAGTCCTGGGCATCTTCGGTAACTTTTCTTGAGATCCTTAATTTGCGCTCTATTTCTTTAAGAGCTAAATCATAGTCTGCCCCTTTCTGGAGCTGTACTTCTATGCTAGTATAGGTTTCCTTTTCCATTTCAGGCATGTCTTCATCGCTATACGGAAGAGAGTATACTTCCTGATAAGGCACATAGACGCTGCTGTCAAAAAGCCCTCCCATACCGCCAAGAAGCCCTCCGTCTTTTTCCAGGATCCCGATTACCCGATAGGATTTGCCGTTAAGAAGAATCAGCTGATTGAGCTGGATTTCCCTCTTGAAAGTACCATTTGAAAGTTCATTTGAAATAACTGCAACTGCTTTATCTCCGGGTTTCAATATCCTGCCCTGATCTACCTTCTTTTTTGTTATTTCGGGCCAGACATTTGGATCAACACCTTTGACCGGGACATAGGTTGTATCACTTCCGAATTGCAATTCTGCTCCACCTTCAACATTTACATTGACATGCTCAACAGCAGGAATTCTCATGAGAGTAAAAACATCCATCTTTGTTAGTTCAGCTTCTGTTTGAGGCTCAAGCTCTACGGAGTCAGATGTATTGGTTTCAGATTCATCTGCAGCTTTTACGGTTACCTCTAAACTGTTCTCTGAATCTTCTTCTGAATTCGTTCCTGAATCTTCCTCTAAACTATTTATCGAATTTTCTCCTGAACTCTCTACCGAATTTCTTCCTGGACTCTCTACCGAATTTTTTCCTGAACTCTCTGCCGAATCTTCCCCTGCTTCTTCTTCCTGATTTACATTGAAAGGAGTTGAAGCCACGATTGTAATGGTATCGCCCCCCAGTCCTTCTATATTTTTTGTTACCTGTTCCTGGAAATATTCCCCGGTTGTGATGATTGTCATTACCGAGGCAATACCTATGATTACCCCTATTATAGTCAGCCAGCTCCTCAACTTATTGGCTTTGACCATACTCAAGGCAATTTTCAAAATCTTTGCCAGTTTCATGGAACCACAGACCCGAGTTTCAAATTTACTCGCCTGTCTTCTATTCTTCCATTTGTTTTTCACCGGTTTCTTTTCTTTCTGCGTCCCTTTCTTTCATCTTTTTCTGACGCTTTTTATATACAAACAAACCTGCAGCACCGACAAGGATAAGGATCCAGAGCTTAGATGATAATAAGCTCGATTCATTATTTTCTTCAGGCAGTTTGGTATCTGCAGGCATGTCAGAAGGTGAAGCATAAAGAGGCATTATCTTTTCCTGAACCTGTCTTAGCCCATCACTCGAAGTATAACTGATTTCAAACTTTATCGGCAGATCCTGGCCAGTGCTTATCGGCTCCAGGCTGAAGTCCACATTTGTGTAGTCTCCCTTTTGCATGTTTCCGAGAATTACTGAATTGCTTCCGTCCATTACGGTCCAGTTCGCTTGCAGGGGGACAGAAACCTTGACTGAATTTGCACCGTTGTTTCCTATGTTTGAAATCGAAAAGGTGTAATCTCCGGTTGGACTTTTTTCCATGAAAGCAATATCGAAATCCGTGGTGCCTCCAATGTAGATTCCTGACTTGCTTTTGATTTCCTTTCGTTTCTGGTTTTCGACAGTGCCTGCTTCCGTAATTGTCTGGAGCTTCTCGATATCGTCGTACGTAAGCAGCATATCCAGTTTATATAGGCCTGGCTTCGTATTCACATTTGTTAGGACATTGAAACTGACATTGACGGTTTTTCCAATATCAATAAGGTTAATATGTTTTACATTGCTGGAGCCTACAGGCAGGATCACATCGTTTGCACATTCCCAGGAAAACATTGCATTTTTTAGAGGAGATTTTCCCACGTTTTTGATGCCGAAAACAAGGTTGGTTTTCTCTCCTGGTACCAGTTTCTCGACACTTATAAATTCTATTTCAGCATTTGATTCGCTGTCAATATCTATAGGGATTTCTCGGATAAGTGAGGCTTCATCTTTATTATTTGTTGTATAAAAGTGTACTTTGAGAGGATATTCGCCTTTATTGACGTCATTTTCAATTCCGAGCTTGAACTTCACCACTTTTCTGCGTTCATCTTCAGAACGTTTTCCGAGAGTACCTATTTTCTCAACAAGTTTCTCTCCATTAAGGGCCCTGAAAGGATACTCAGGCTTGATTTCCACATAACAGTCTTCTATATCATTATAACCAGTGTTCTCCACCGAAAGCCTGATTTCCAGAATATCCCCTGGCTTTGTGGGGTCAGGATTCTGACTAAGCAGGCTAATATTTAAGCCTTTATCAAGATCCGTAGTCAAGAGTACTAGCCAGGGCAGAGTTGCAACAAAAAGACAGACTTAGCAGTATCAAGCAAATAAAACCAATAAAATGTTTCAGGCCCATTTTTAGATTCCTCAGTTATTAATCCTAAAATAATTAATCTTAAAGTTTTTGACACACTTTCTATTCAGAAAAATTTTCATACTAGAGTACATCTAGAAAATTGATTTTAAAGAAGATTGATTCTAAAGAAGATTGATTCGAATTCTTTTTTCAGTTATTTCCTGAAATTTGACATGTATCCTCCGGATCAGCATCAGGATCAAGCTGTTTTTTGTTTGGCTCGTCCCTGACCATTTCCCCATCCTTTAACTGTATGTGCCGATTGGCATACCTTGCAAGGTGCAGGTCATGGGTGACCATGACTACAGTTTTGCCTTTTTCCTTCCAGAGCCTGTAGAGAATTTCGATGACTTCTCTCCCGGTGATGCTATCAAGCGCTCCAGTAGGCTCATCGGCAAGAATGATTTCGGGATCGCAGGCAAGGGATCTTGCAATCGAGACCCTTTGCTGCTGACCTCCCGAGAGCTGGGAGGGTTTATTCTGCATTTTATCGGAAAGCCCTACAAGAGCTAAGAGTTCCTTTGCCCTTTTTTCCGCAATATTATCATCAATATCCTGGATTTCCAGGGGTAAAAGCACATTTTCAAGAGCCGTCATTCCGGGGATCAGGTTATACTGCTGGAAAATGAACCCTATCGTCTTACCTCTAAGGGTTGCCAGATCCGATTCCTGAAGAAGGGCTATATCCCGTCCCTTTAAAAAAATTTTACCTTTTGAAGGGATATCGAGACAGCCAACAAGGTTCATCATTGTAGACTTTCCACTCCCCGAAGGACCAATTATGGCGGCAAACTCCCTTCTTCCAATTTTTACGCTCACATCTTTCAGCGCATTCACCTGGACTTCGCCCATCAGATAAGTTTTCCACACATTTTTAAAGACGATCAGCGTATTTTCCATGCTTTCTCCTGTAAGACTTGTTCAAAGAAATATATGTAGTAGTTAAAAAATTTATTGAAATTAATTTTTCTTTTTTCAATTGAATTTAGTTCTTGCGATGAATGTTAATTTGTTCAGAAAAAGAGTTGGCATCCCTTATATTTGGAAAAAGTATGGAATTTTTTTATGCTTGCAACTTTCAGTAACTTACATTCACAACCGTAGTCTCTTTCGTATGATTATTTAAAAATAAATTCCAAATTCAGAAAGTCATGAAATTTCAGAATTCAAAAGTCATGCAGGAATTGGTCGTTTTAGTTGAAGATTCAGAAATATAAAAATTCGAAGCCGTAAGTCCTCAGGGTCAATGATGGTTGTGTTCTTAAAAGTTTAAAGATTCCAACAATGTAATATAGAACAAGTTGAAAATACGTTAACAGGTTGGAAACTAGTTGATCCGAAAATTGCCCTTCGGGAGATATAATTGCCAATTGGCCCTACAACATACTTTGAAAAAGAAAGAGTATATGTTGGTAGGGAAGCCTGTATTCAGGCTTTCAGATAAAACATCCAGAAATCAGGAACTCAAGAATATAAAGTCTTATTTTACTACGGCATTGCCGGAATGGGTAAAAGCAAATTGTAAAAAGACCTGCAGAATTACAGGATGAAGTCTTCCTGAAATATTTTGGGTTTCAATAGATTCGACGCAAAAACTTACAGGGATATAGATACCTTCCTTATAACTTTACGAAACAGAGTTCAAGATAAGCATAGTGCATTAGCATAGTGCAAAGTTTCACTTCTTTAATGCTGTTCATGCTATCTATTGGAAAAAGCTCCATCCAGAAATTCATCTCCAAAAGCAGGATTATCCCCTAATTTTTTTCGAATTTAAATACTGGAAAAGCCGTTCGCATAGCGAACGGAGATAGGGATCGGGTTTTGAAACCGTGAAAAAGCAAAGGTTCCAAGAAAATAATTCCTTTTTCAATACTTTCCAATCTTTTATTTCTTTATCAGGTCAAAAACCCACCTGCTGATGCCTGGAGCAACATTTCCGCTGCGCCTGTAAAACTCCACTTCAAGTCCCATTTTTTCATATTCTTCAATTAGTTCTTCAATTTGGGACTCGGCTTTGAAGGTGTAGAAATGGATACATCCGCCTTTCTTTACGAACTTTGAGACTCTGATGAGAGAATGGTCCATTCCATAAGGTGTAGGCACAATAGCCCTGTCAAACCCGCTTTCAGGAAGCTTAAGATCTTTTGCCTCCATAATATCCTCAAAATCTCCCTGAATAACTGTTACTTGCTTTTCAAGCTTGTTAATTAGAATATTTTCCCGCAGGCAGGCGCAGGCGTCGGGATTTATTTCGACAGCATAAACTTTTGCCCCTTTTCCTGCAGCAGGAAGCACAAAAGGGCCCACACCCGCGAAAGGAATTAAAATACATTCTCCATGGGTAATTTTTGCTGCTAGCCTCCCTCTTTCCGAGAATAGGCGGGGATTAAAAAAGACTTTTTTCAAATCTAGCTTATAGATGTAGCCGTTTTCTCTGTGAAAGGCTACCGTGGACTCTCCAAGAAGAAGCTCAAACTCTGCAACTCTGTGCTCTCCTTCAAGTTTACTAATTTTATTTAGCACAGCTCGCGTGTTGCCTCTCATGGAAAATAACTTTGAAGCAATATCCCCTTTGTAAGCCGCAAGTTCAGAGGGGATAGAGATTACTGCCACATCTCCCACATAATCGAAACGTTTTGGCACCAGATGACGAAGGGGTTCTTCGATTACTCCTCTCATTGCATCTCGCAAGCTCACTCTACTTCGAAAACTCATTTAGCTTACTTTTACCTGTCAGATTATAAACATTTCACGCTTGCTTTCGCTTTTGACCTGGATAGGAAAATATGAATTCTAAAAGACTATGAAATTTGTCAAATCCATGGGCCAAAAAAGAAGAAAAATATTCAGTATCAATTTAGTGAATTTTGTCAAACTAAAGCTATATGGGTTACGCCAGCAGAAAATTATATTAGGAAATAATTTTTCAAAAAAAAAGAAAAAGAAGAACTTACCCTGGTTAGAGGTCGTAGTTCTTCGGCAGGAAGACTTTGACTTCGTCTTTATATTTGGTAAGGCAGTCGCTCATAAACTTATCTTTGTCGTCAGTAAGGCCCTCGAAAGATGCCTTTGCATCTGCAAGTGCATTTGCTTCGAATCTGGATAGCTCAAGTTTGCCTTTTGCTCCTTCTTCGATGATTTTAATGCACTCAAGTGCTGCATTCTTGGAACGGAGATAAATATCGTTCCCGTTCTTGACAATGGCCTGTCCTACTCTGTAGGCATTCGGATATGCGAGTACATATCCCTGCGCATCTCTATACATGTCCGAAGCTACGAACATGTCCCTCAGAATCTTGGCATTACCCGAATCGAGAGCAACATTCATAAGGGCGCAGTCGTATGCCAGGGTTTCGGACCAGCACTGAACTGTGGTACCACCGAATTCACCATGGTATTCAACTGATTCATTAGACCAGAGATCACAGCACTGCATGACCAGGTTACCCATCAGGTCGGAGTGGGCGCAGGTTGAGGTCTTACCTTCCTGAGCAATCGGAACACCTGCGATTGCTTTGACAATAGTGTTTTCATATCCGCAGTCTTTTCCAGGGCCAACTGCACCGGCTTCGTATGCAACAAGGGACCTTGCTCCAGAGATTGCCCTGGCAATTATTGCGATAGTGTGGGCAAGGTTCTTATCCAGCAGGCCGCCAGCAATGAACATTGCAGTGTTTGCCTGGGCACAGTCTGTATCACCTGATGATACTACATTATTTTTCTTAGCAATTGACGAAATGTCTTTCCAGATCATTTCCATGTCCATGCTGCCAAGTACACCAATACCGAAAAGCACCCCGGCCATATCGTTCCTGAGAATCGCATGGTCAAAGATTTCTTTTCCACCCATTGATTCAACGGCAAGCATATCTGCACCATTCTGGGCACACTGCTCGAAGGCTTCCGTAAAAGTGCTGTATTTGTCCCCTCTAAGCTGAAGGTAGTTACGGTCTTCACGGATGTCCCCTATTGTGTGGCGGAGTGCACACTTTATGCCGTATTCATCATGGTAATCTTCCATGATGGCTTTCTGGGCGTGTGCGACTTCAGCTCCCCAGGAAGGGTTGTTAGACATCTGCTGGACGTGTTCGGTTTCAAGCACGACAGCGGGAGCTCCTATCTGAACCATCCTTGCCATGATGTCGGTGGTGATCCTTTCGTACTCTTTTATGAGTTTTTCCTTGGATGCACCTGCTTCAGGTCTTGGGGCATAGTTCACTTCGGGAGTTGTATAGCCGGCGCCGATCTCAAGTCCCAGTCCTGCTTTGACGGGCTTGACAGCTTTTCCGAAAATCATATCATCCGCACTTGCATAAGACATCTTAGTACATCTTGTTACTGCCATTACTCCACCTCCTCAGTGTTTATGGAATTTCTCCCTCAGTTTTACAATATTGTCCCCACTTTGCCTGATAAAATCAGCTATCTTCGGGGCATCAGCTGCTTCTTCACCGTACACCCCAAGCTCATATTGGGACACGAAGTCCTGGTTCACAGCACCCCCGCCGCATGCAAAGGGAACCCTGTAGCCTTTCTCGAGAAGTTTGTCGTTAACTTCCTTAAATGCATACATAGTGGTTGTCATGAGAGCAGTACCTGTGAGCAGCATAGGCTTTTCTTTTTCCACCGCTGCTATTACTTCATCTACAGGGACATCTCTTCCAAGGTCAACTACATCGTATCCGTTGGCTCTGAGGAGAGCGGTAACAATATTCTTTCCGATGTCGTGGACGTCACCTTCTGCAACATGGCAGACGACTTTCCCTTTTACCACCTGTGCTTTCCCTGACTTTTCTTTAACGAATTCGATACCTTCGAGCATGGCATCAGCAGACATCATAACGTTTGGCAGGAAAATAACTCCCTCATCATAAAGCCTGGTGACCACTCCCATTCCAACCATCAGTGCATCATCTATAAGAGTGATCGGCTCCTTTCCAGAACTAATGGCTTTTTTTAACCCTTCAACAACGTCATCTTCTTCGCCTTCAAAGATGGCTTTTGCAATCGGGTAAATTGTTGGGTCTTTAGGATAAAGTTCTTCTGCGGCGTCTTCCGGTGTCATCTCTTTTTCTCTTTTTATGTTGTAGCGAACCAGAATCTTACTGGGATCTATATCTATCAAGTATTCAACCTCCACTTTGGCTTTTGAGGAGCAATTAGTCCCTGTTTATATACAGGGCTAAAGTAAAGCCGGGATCAAAATTCATCCTAAAATAGACCTTAATCCTGCTTAGATGCCTACGTTTTCCCCATTTTTTTCCTAAAGACAACTAAACTAGATCTAAGTAGGTAGAAACTCCCTAATTCTTCCCAATTTTTTAAAGCGACTCCTAACTCCTCTTAATTTAATTGGAATCTCACATATATATAACTCACTACGCATAAAACTCACTGAATAAGCTTAAGCTTCTGATATTCAACTTCAAGTTTCATTTTTCATTATCAAGGAGACTTATTCATCCAAATATCCTGTTCTCAGGGAATATGTTATGAGTCCAGGTATAATAAAAAAAGAACTAAAAAATATTCACATAATTACATATATTAAATTTATTCTTCATAATATATTTTCTAACATTCTACAAAATAAAATGTAGTCAAATCTCATAAGATATATAAATAAATCAAAAAAATCTTGAAAATTACATAAAATAAACAATTATTTCGATGACTCACTTTCATGTAATCCAGATGAACTTGAAGGGTGTATTTTTGGCTTAAAGAATGTGTCATCTAAATTATAACTTGTTATAACTTGCTTAGATGGAATATATTGATCCCGTTGATACAATTTTATACTGCAAATTCTCTTGATTTATCTGTACTGAAGCTACATGCAGAAAGCTATATATACTAACAACCCATCTAGTGGATTCCCTGAATTGAATAGATCAGGGGTATTAAACTTATAGATTCGACAAAAATAGATGTTTACATCGAAATCTATGTTATTAATGCTTTAAACAAAAAGATATATATACAAGAAATGTCTTGTATGAATCCCTTACACAGAACAATTGTGTAATCCTTTGACTTTCCAACGATCTAAAAAGATCCAAATGGCAATCCCTCTAGATTTAAACAAATATTATTTTTTGTTCTGATCTATGTGCTAAGAATCGCCGGTTGGAAAAGTTTATATATCAGAAATACCTTGTATGTATCCCTCACACAAAGCAAATTGTGTGGGTTGAATAAACTTCATAATGGCAAATCTTTATAGATTTAAACAAATATTCTGTTTTGTTCTGGATCTATGTGCTAAGAATTCCCGGTTGGGAAATCTTTATATACCAGAAATGCCTTGTAAGTATCCCTCACACAAAGCAAATTGTGTGGGTTGGACTAATAAATCTCTTTCATCTTTTAATGGAGCCAGGAGTTTTTTCCTGTCTGACGAGGATATTTGTCGGTTCGGTTAATTCTGGTTGGTAGTTGTTTTACAAAAAAAACATCTATCGCGAAACGAAATAACTGAATTGATAGTTGTTAGTGCAAGTTTCTGCGACCAAGATCTTTTAAGTGTGTGATAACAATTCTGGTTGATCCTGCCAGAGGTTACTGCTATCGGTGTTCGCCTAAGCCATGCGAGTCATATGTTCTTCGTGAACATGGCGTACTGCTCAGTAACACGTGGATAACCTGCCCTTGGGTCCGGCATAACCCCGGGAAACTGGGGATAATTCCGGATAACGCATATATGCTGGAATGCTTTATGCGTAAAATGGATTCGTCTGCCCAAGGATGGGTCTGCGGCCTATCAGGTAGTAGTGGGTGTAATGTACCTACTAGCCTACGACGGGTACGGGTTGTGAGAGCAAGAGCCCGGAGATGGATTCTGAGACATGAATCCAGGCCCTACGGGGCGCAGCAGGCGCGAAAACTTTACAATGCGGGAAACCGTGATAAGGGGACACCGAGTGCCAGCATCATATGCTGGCTGTCCAGGTGTGTAAAATACACCTGTTAGCAAGGGCCGGGCAAGACCGGTGCCAGCCGCCGCGGTAACACCGGCGGCCCGAGTGGTGATCGTGATTATTGGGTCTAAAGGGTCCGTAGCCGGTTTGGTCAGTCCTCCGGGAAATCTGATAGCTTAACTATTAGGCTTTCGGAGGATACTGCCAGACTTGGAACCGGGAGAGGTAAGAGGTACTACAGGGGTAGGAGTGAAATCTTGTAATCCCTGTGGGACCACCTGTGGCGAAGGCGTCTTACCAGAACGGGTTCGACGGTGAGGGACGAAAGCTGGGGGCACGAACCGGATTAGATACCCGGGTAGTCCCAGCCGTAAACGATGCTCGCTAGGTGTCAGGCATGGCGCGACCGTGTCTGGTGCCGCAGGGAAGCCGTGAAGCGAGCCACCTGGGAAGTACGGCCGCAAGGCTGAAACTTAAAGGAATTGGCGGGGGAGCACAACAACGGGTGGAGCCTGCGGTTTAATTGGACTCAACGCCGGACAACTCACCGGGGGCGACAGCAAAATGTAGGCCAAGCTGAAGACTTTGCCTGAATCGCTGAGAGGAGGTGCATGGCCGTCGCCAGTTCGTACTGTGAAGCATCCTGTTAAGTCAGGCAACGAGCGAGACCCGTGCCCACTGTTACCAGCATGTCCTCCGGGACGATGGGTACTCTGTGGGGACCGCCGGTGTTAAATCGGAGGAAGGTGCGGGCTACGGTAGGTCAGTATGCCCCGAATCTCCCGGGCTACACGCGGGCTACAATGGATGGGACAATGGGTCCCTACCCTGAAAAGGGTTGGCAATCTCACAAACCCATTCTTAGTTCGGATCGAGGGCTGTAACTCGCCCTCGTGAAGCTGGAATCCGTAGTAATCGCGTTTCAATATAGCGCGGTGAATACGTCCCTGCTCCTTGCACACACCGCCCGTCAAACCACCCGAGTGAGGTATGGGTGAGGGCACGAACACCGTGTCGTGTTCGAACCTGTACTTTGCAAGGGGGGTTAAGTCGTAACAAGGTAGCCGTAGGGGAATCTGCGGCTGGATCACCTCCTAAGCAAAAAACACACCAACCAGATGCCGATAAACCGACAAAATCCTCAAACCAAAATTACTTAGTAATTCTATCTTTGGGTATATCAGTTGATATCGATGCCTTTGCAAGGCAGAGGCCCTATTCAAATCCCAGCAAATTCATTATTTAGTGCACCCGGAAAGTAAATTTTCGGGGAAGGACGGATTGCCTGTGAGGGATCACAGGCCCATGAAGTCATGTATAGGTGCTGTATACTGGACGCTTACTGGACCTGGTTAGGAATACAGGAAGTATGCTATCAGGTGGATGGCTCGGCTCAAGAGCTGATGAAGGACGTGCCAAGCTGCGATAAGCCCGGGGTAGGTGCATGGAGCCAATGAACCCGGGATTTCCGAATGGGACCTCTCCATAGTGATCAGTCATGATCGGGAACGCTCCGAATTGAAACATCTTAGTAGGAGCGGGAAAAGAAATCAATTGAGATGCCGTAAGTAACGGCGAGTGAAACCGGCACAGTTCAAACCGAATCCCTTCGGGGAAATGTGGTGTTGTAGGGCTGTTCAAACGTCTTGCGGTAAAACAGAACTTGCCTGGAACGGCAGACCATAGAGTGTGACAGTCACGTATGTGTAAACCAATAGACCGGAACATGTCCCTGAGTACCGTGCGTTGGATATCGTGCGGGAATTTGGGGGGCACCAACCTCCAAAACTAAATACTCCTTGAGACCGATAGCGAAATAGTAGGGTGACCGAACGCTGAAAAGTACCCCGAGAAGGGAGGTGCAAAGTGCCTGAAACCTGATAGTGATAGAACGATACGGCATGAAAGGATCTTTGACGTGAAGGAAGCATTCGCGAGAATGTTGTACGAGCGCCACTGCCAGTGTCGTATCTTACGTTTTGAAGAACGGGCCAGGGAGTGTATCTTGGTGGCGATGGCTAACCTTATATTTGGGCAGCCGAAGCGAAAGCAACATGTGCGCAACCCTCACGGGTGAGGCACGACGTATACAAGTGCGTGGAGTCACCGGGGTACGACCCGAAGCCGGGTGATCTAGGCGTGGGCAGGTTGAAGCGTGGCGAAAGCTACGTGGAGGACCGCAAGCGGTATTGATCTGCAAATCATTCGTGTGACCTGCGTCTCGTAGTGAAATGCTAATCTAACCCGGCATCAGCTGGTTCCTTCCGAAACATGTCGCAGCATGACCTGACTGGAGATCGTCGGTGGAGTAGAGCACTGATTGGCGATTTCGGGGGAGAAATCCCTCGCCCGCCTGTCAAACTCCAAACCCACTGTCATTGAAGAAGGTCGGAGTCCGGACTACTGGGGTAAGCTTGTAGTCCGTAAGGGAGACAACCCAGCCCGTGGTTAAGGTCCCCAAGTGTCGACTAAGTGTTAACACTAAAGGGCGTCCCAAGCCCAAGACAGCTGGAAGGTTAGCTTAGAAGCAGCTACCCTTCAAAGAGTGCGTAACAGCTCACCAGTCGAGGTTTGGGGCCCCGAAAATTGACGGGGCTCAAGTCGACTACCGATACCACGGAGTACCGCAAGGTAATCTCGTAGGAAGGCGTTGTGTTCGGGCAGAAGCAGGGCTGTAAAGTCCTGTGGACCGTTCACAAACGAAAATCCTGGTAATAGTAGCAGCAAAGCAAGGTGAGAATCCTTGCCGCCGAAGGGGCCAGGTTTCCTCGGCAATGATCGTCAGCCGAGGGTTAGTCGGTCCTAAGACGTACCGTAATTCGAGTACGCCAAAAGGGAAACAGGTTAATATTCCTGTACCATTTAGCACTGAGTCTGACGTCTCCGGGCAGGCCGAGCGGCGTCGTCGCGCCGTCTAAGCAGCGAAACCCGTGGAGAGCCGTAATGGCGAGAAGCGGGCGAATCTGTAATGGCTAAAGTCGGCTGCACCCAGGGACCCGTGAAAAGGCAGCTAAATGTCCGTACCGAGATCTGACACTGGTGCCCCTAGCTGAAAAGGCTAAGGCGTGTCGGAGTAATTCAGTTAAGGGAATTCGGCAAATTAGCTCCGTAACTTCGGGAGAAGGAGTGCCTGCTGTGAAGACAGCAGGTCGCAGTGACCAGGGGGCTCTAACTGTCTAATACCAACATAGGAGATTGCAAACCTGTAAAGGCTAGTACAATCTCTGAATCCTGCTCAGTGCAGGTACCTGAAACCCCGGTTCAACGGGAAGAAGGGCCTGTAAACAGCGGGGGTAACTATGACCCTCTTAAGGTAGCGTAGTACCTTGTCGCTTAATTGGCGACTTGCATGAATGGATCAATGAGAGCCCTACTGTCCCTAACTGGAATCCGGTGAAGCTTACATTCTAGTGCACAGTCTAGAGACCTCTAGGGGGAAGTGAAGACCCCGTGGAGCTTTACTGCAGCCTGTCGTTGGGTTGTGGTTCTGGATGTACAGAGTAGGTAGGAGGCGTCGAAGCGGGTGCGCCAGCATCCGTGGAGCCAACAATGGGACACTACCCTTCTGGGACCGCGACCCTAACTCTGCGAAGAGGACCCCGATAGGTGGGCAGTTTGCCTGGGGCGGGACGCCCTTGAAAAGATATCAAGGGCGCGCAATGGTTGACTCAAGTGGGTCGGAAACTCACTGAAGAGTGCAAGAGCATAAGTCAGCCTGACGTTATTCAGCACAGCAGTGGATGACGAGACGAAAGTCGGTTCTAGCGAACTTTTGTGCCTCCTTGGTGGGGGCCAAAAATGACAGAAAAGTTACCCCGGGGATAATTGAGTCGTTGCCGGCAAGAGTACATATCGACCCGGCAGCTTGCTACCTCGATGTCGGTTCTTTCCATCCTGGCCGTGCAGCAGCGGCCAAGGGTGAGGTTGTTCGCCTATTAAAGGAGATCGTGAGCTGGGTTTAGACCGTCGTGAGACAGGTCGGTTACTATCTACTAGAGGTGCACGAGGTCTGAGGGTAAGCTGCTTTTAGTACGAGAGGAACCAAGCAGCGGCGCCACTGGTGTACCGGTTGTCTGACAAGGCAACGCCGGGCAGCTACGCGCCAAGGAATAAGAGCTGAATGCATCTAAGCTCGAAATCTGACTCAAAAAGAGACCTCATTAAGGATTCCGGTAAAAGACCGGTTTGATAGAAACGGGATGTAAGCACCAAGGCAACGAGGTGTTCAGTCCGCGTTAACTAACCATCCGTTCCTTTCTAATCAGGTCCAGGCGAAATCCAGTATGCAGCACAATACATGACTTTGTCTTTGCACAAATCCTATTCATAGGTAGAGTCTGGCGGCCATAGCGGCAGGGAAACTCCTGTACCCATCCCGAACACAGTAGATAAGCCTGTCCACGTTCCTTACTGTACTGAAGTACGCGAGTCTTCGGGAACTCTGGATCGCTGCCATACTCACCCTATACTAATCACTTTTCTAAAATTAATTTTCTAAAATTGCATTTTTTATACTTTTTGATATTACTTTTATTGCTCTTTTAATTGTTTTTTTCAGTGCTTGATGTTTTTTATTCGCTTAAACACTTCCTTATTTGTCTGCTTGAGCGAGCGCGAAGTGAGTTAAACAGACCTCGTGCTCCCGAAGCAAAATTTCAAAGAATATGTAATTCTAAAATTTAGTCCTCTTGAGCGAAGCGAAAAGGACACCGTGCTCCCGAAGCGGAACTCGGCTGGAAAAGTTTAAAATTGATTAAGAAGGATTGACATCGTTTTTACGCTCTCGTACATATCTTTTATCATGGGTGCAGTAGTATTAGACTCTCCCATCGTTGAATTGACAGCTTCAATCATTCCATCCGGGTATTCGAGGCTAGTGTTAATCTGTGCCATGGTTTCGTTTAGGTAACTCAGGGTAGCGTTTGAATTACTCAGGTTTTCAGGATTCATTTCCAGGACAAGGAGTATAGAATTCACTGATTTTATACCTTCATCAGTCCCTTCTATTGTAGGTTTCAGAAAGGGATATTCTTCGAGATGGGCGTTCAGGGTTTCACTTATAAGGTTAAGATTGAGATCAAGCATTTGCAACATGGTTGTAAGAAAATTAATGTTCAGGGCTATCTCCCGTTCCAAGATTCCAGTTTCGTTATAAGAGGAAGTTTGTGTCTCAATTGGATTTGTCTCATTGGTTCCATTAATCTCTGCTGAAGCTGAAATCATAGATAACATCATTAATATGCCTGCGACTATCGACAGGCTAATAACTTTGCATCTATTTGTGCAAATTCCCCCTAATAAGAAGAAACTTAATTGACTTTCTTCTCTATTTGGATATAAATCAGCTGAATATAAAAACATTAAGTATTTGTACGAAATAATCAGCCGTGTAGATGACTCAAAAAAAGGAAAAATAAAGAATTTGAGAAATCTTTTGGGTCTTTATTTTAAATTTAATCTACTTAATATTAAAAATTTAAAAATAAGGCTTTAATCTCTATTTTAAGTTAACAAGAGTTAACAAGTTCAATTAAACAAGTTTATATAATTGCAAACTCACTGAATATAAATTAACACTGATATTAATAAATGAAGCGATCTATACAATTTGCAAATTTGTCTTCTTTTATCTCTTCCACAAAATTCACTATCCTTGGAGCATGTGGGCGCGTTCATTCAGGCTCAATGAGTAAAAACTAAAACATTTCCTTTATTCACTCTACTCATTGCAAATGCCTGAAGTTCCGAATTCTCTTCTAGCTTGAAGAAAAGCTAAAATGAAACTATAATGGCTAAGAATTGCTTTTACTTCTGTAGCTTAGTCCACTTGAGCGAGCGAAACTCGGGTAGAGAAACGGACCGCGCATCGTCGAGCCGCAACTCGACTGACGCAACTCGACTGGCGCAATTAGGGCTGCAAAGCCAGAACTCTGCCGGAAAAATTGTAACTTTGAAAATTAGCCCTTTAAATTAGACATGTTATAAATGATTTATTATATTCCATTTTTTCATCAAGATTAATTCTTATGAAAAAGCCGCGCTTAGGCGCGGTAAATTTCGGTGAAGTCATCTAATAATGTTGTTTTGTCACCCTAAAGCCCAGATCTCTTCTTTCCCTTTTACACCGATCTATAAAAATCCATAGCTTCAGCTACCTTTTAATGATTTTTCCCCGATCCCTCTCTCAGGTTACTTTATCTCGGGATCTGGAAAGTTCTTTTGTTCTTTTCTACAGACCAGATGATCCTTATTAACTTTTTAGCTGCTGCACAAAGTGCAGTATTGTAGTGCTTCCCCTCACTTATTTTCTTCTTGAAGTACTGCTCTATTACCGGATTAAACAGCTTTGCTTGCACAACAGCTCTCCCCAACACCCATCTTAGCAGTCTTGATCCCCTTTTGTTCGGACCCGAAATAACTTTCTTATTCCCAGATTTTTTTACTTTTGGATCATATCCTGCAAAAGCAACAATTTGATCTGGATGACTGAAGTTCTCAACATCTCCAAGTTCCGCCCAGATCATAGCTGCCATTAAATCGCTAATTCCAGGAATTGTCTGAAGATAGTGCTTATCCTTCACGGTTTCCCATAAAGCCAAAATCCTGGTTTGCACTTCTTTTATCTGGGCTTCTATGTATTCAATCAGTTTAAGCAGGGACTTAACTTCAAATAGTAAAGCCTCTTCAATAAAATCAGGAGAAATTGAATCCTTCGCAATTTCTAAAAGTTCTCTTGCTTTCTCAGGACTGTAATGATTCCTGCTGGTTTTTCTCATAAATTCATAGAGCTTTTCTTCTCCCATTTCAAGCATATCATAGGGTCTCGGTGCTTCATTTAGAATACCTATTGATGTTTTAGTGAATATGCTGCAAAACAGCTGGTCATATCCGGGAAAGATAAGATGCATGTTGCGTATTAACCGCTTCTTTAGATTAACCATAATCGATTTCAGTTTGAAATGGAATCTGCAGTATTCTTTCAATTCCATTCTCGTTTTATCTACATAACAGATTTTAGGAGCTTCCCCAAATCGAAGCATCCCAGCAATTGTTTTCGCATCGATTTTATCCGTTTTTGCTCCTCTAACATTGACTGCTGCAAACCCCCTTACCTGAGAAGGATTGTATAGATGAATCTCATAGTGTTTTGAAAGTTCACAATATATGGTATACCAGTATATTCCCGTGGCTTCCATTCCAATCCGAGGGAATGAATCTAATTCGATTGCAGTTGATTCTATACGTTCTCTGAACTTCTCAATACTGCTCTTGAAATTCTCAATTTGGATGTATTTTCCAATCTGTTCTCCCTTATCGTTCAGAATACAGGCTTCATGTACATTCTTGGCAACATCAATACCGATGTTCAAATACATTTCTTTGATCCCCCACAATACGGTTTTATAGGCTGGGGGCCAAATATCCCTCTGCTCTCTACAGATCGTAAGCTCGTGAAAAATCGCCAGACTCTGTAACGGCAGAGCTGTAACATGTTAAATTGCCGGAGAGCCGTAGGAGTGAGGGTGGTAGTCTAAGAGAGCCGGACAATGCCGTAAGTCCTCAAAACTATCCTCCCAGCCTACGTTCCTTTTTATGAAAAGGCAGCTATTAAAGTAAAGCTGCAATTATCCTTTATACGAGTCCTCTTGAGCGAAGCGTAGCGGAGCGAAAAGGACACCGTGCTGCCGAAGCGGAACTCGGCTGGCGAAGCATTTACATGCAAGGCGAGCATAAAGGGCTCAGAAAACCAACAAAAAGACAATTTATAAAGGCATAAGGTTAAAAGGAGGCACAGGAAAAGGAATGACTGCATGGAAGGGCAAAAAGGTTGTTCTGCATACAACTATGGGTGACATAACAATCGAGCTTTCTGAAGATATGCCGATAACGGCTGGAAATTTTGCAAAACTTGTGGATAAGGGGTTCTATGATGGAACTATATTCCACAGGGTTATCGACAAATTTATGATCCAAGGCGGAGACCCGACAGGAACAGGTAGGGGAGGTCCAGGTTATGAAATTCCGGACGAGTTTACAAAACATAACAGGAACGATAGGGGGACTCTTTCTATGGCAAATGCAGGTCCAAACACGGGCGGCAGCCAGTTCTTTATCAACCTTGTGAGCAATAATCATCTCGACAGAATGCATCCTGTTTTCGGGAAGGTGATAGCAGGCATGGAAGTTGTAGACGCTATTGGAAAGGTAAAAACTGACCGACAGGACCGCCCTAAGACCGAAGTAAAGATCACAAAAGTTGAACTGGTCTAAAGTTTCTTGATTTCGGGCCAATTCAAATACTTTCTTTTTTACACAGGCATATTTACAAGGGTTTTTCAATCTTCCTTGTTTTTCCAAATTCTATTGTGTTCTCTGATTATTATTTTCTGACATTCCTTCTGATCATGTTATTTCTCTAATTGGGGATTCGTGTATATTTCTCTAATTAAGATAATAGTAATTTCATATCATTGCCAACCAATGATGTCTGAATTTCTTCCTGAATACAATTTCTGATCGAATCTTCGGATACAATGATAAAAAATCACGTATAATATTGAATATAATTTCTTTTATCAAAGGCCGAAGTCTGCTGAGAATTCACAGGAGAAGAGATTTTTGTGTGGGGAACAGAAGAAGGATGGGATGTTCTAACTATTGAAACTCTTAGAGCCAGGTATCTGCGTGAAGGAGAGAAAGATTGGAAGGACATCTGTGAGAGGGTAGCAAAGGCAATTGCAACAACTGAAGAAGAATACATGGAATTTCGGGACCTGATGGTCAGAAAGATTTTTATTCCGAGTTCTCCCACGCTCATGAACGCGGGTATTGAATTCGGGCAGCTAGCAGCCTGTTTTGTAATTCCTGTGGAGGATAGTATAGAAGAGATTTTCAATGCTATCAAAACTGCAGCCATGATCCAGAAAACTGGAGGAGGCACAGGATTTAATTTTTCAAAGATACGCTTCGAAGGCTCTTCTAGTCTGTGCGCTGATGGTTCTGCCAGTGTTGGTCCTGTGGCTGTAATGAAACTCTTCAATGAGGCAACTGATGTTGTAAAGCATTTTGGAAGACGTCGAGGAGCCAATATGGGCATCCTCGATGTTTCACACAAGGACATTATTCCTTTTATTAGAGCAAAGCAAGTTGAAGGAGGATTAAGTAACTTCAATATCTCGGTTATGGTTCCTGATGCCTTTATGGAGCTCGTTGAAGCAGATAAAATTCATGAAATCTGGAATAAACAAACAGGCACGACTGTTGGAGATATACTCTCTGAGATCATTGAGGGAATCTGGAGAAATGGCGAGCCAGGAATTCTTTTTTATGACCGCATAAACAGGGACAATTATACGCCTGCACTTGGGGATATCTCTGCAACGAACCCCTGTGGAGAAGAGCCACTCTTGCCTTTTGAGTCCTGCAACCTGGGAAGCATAAATCTTTCTCTTTTCGTTACAGAGGGGAAAATTAACTGGGATTTTCTCAGGGAGACAGCCGGAAAAGCTGTCCGTTTTCTAGATAATGAAATTGATAAAAATACGTACCAGATTCCTGAGATTGAGAGTGCAACAAAGAAGACCCGGAAAGTGGGACTTGGAATAATGGGTTTTCACGATATGCTTTTGAAACTTGGGCTGCCATATGATTCCACTGAGTCCCTTGAGCTTGCAGAAAAGCTTATGGAACAGATTAGTTGGGCTGCAGTCCGGGAGTCGAGAAAACTCGCCGCAGAGAGGGGACCTTTCCCGGAACATGAAAACTCCACATGGGAACTTCCAATGAGGAATGCCGCACTGACAGCAGTTGCCCCTACAGGTACAATCAGTATTCTTGCTGGCTGTTCTGCAGGAATTGAGCCTGTTTTTAGCTGGGTTTATAGGCGGACCCAGACAATAGGAAAAGAATTTATGCTTGTTCATCCCTTATTCGAGGCACATTTCATGCCAAAACTTTCGGATACTGACTATAACTGGCTCCTCGAGAACGTCTATATGCACGGCACCTTACAGAATGTGGAAAACCCTAAAATTGTAAACGAAGAAGAAAAAATAATCTTCAGGTCAGCGCTTGATATAGACTGGAAGTCTCATATCAATGTGCAGGCAGCCTTTCAACGCCACTGCCATGCCGGGATTTCTAAAACTATCAATATGCCTGACTATGCAAGAAAAGAGGATATCAAACAAGCTTTAATTTATGCCTGGAAGCAGGGGCTCAAAGGACTTACTATTTATAGGACAGGAAGCAGACAGCATGTAGTCCTCAGCCTAAAAAAGAGCATAAACTGAATCTTTTAGTCGGCAAATGAATGTTGTAAATTTGATACGTTAATCACTAGTTGTTGCTCATTGATATATCGTTTATACATTGAAACATTAGAAACACGATGTCTTTTAGTATCGAATTTGTGCTTAAAATAAAGCATCTCGATTAAAATTTCAGGACTAAGTTATTGCTTATTGATGGTATTATTGTCCACTCCGCATAATGTTATCTTACTAAAAATACATATATATTTATTGGCTTCTAAACAATGTATGACTGCCATCTTTAAGCACCACTTTGAGCTATTAACTGCCTGCATAATTTATGGTACCGTTGGAATATTTATGGAAGGGTTACGGGAGATGTCCGTAGGTTCGATTATCTTTTATAGGGTCTTTTTTGGACTTCTGGCCATTATATGTTATCTTGCCATTACCGGCAATTTAAGTCAGCTTTCTCTAAAACGAAAGAAGACTTACCTGCTCCTCCTGGGAATCCTGTATGTTGCACAAATGTTTTCTTATTATTCTGCAATTCGGTATTTAGGGGCTTCTTCTGCCGTGCTGCTTCTTTACACAGATCCCATTTATCTGACTTTTCTTGCGCCTCTCCTGCTGGGAGAAAAAAATACACAAAAAACAATTTTTGCTCTTTTCCTTGGCCTGTTAGGCGTCTTTTATGTGACGAGACCAGAAGGAGGTTTTGAACAGCTAGATTTTGGTAGTAATTACCTTAAAGGAGTACTTTTCGGACTAACAGGAGGTCTTTTTAGCAGTGGAGTAATAATTTCGGTTCGCTACCTTAAAGATGAATACAACGGTCTTACTCAACTTTTCTGGCAAAGTACAATCAGTCTGGTTTTTCTTTCACCTTTTGCAATTTCCATGCCAGGCCATATAGTTGCCTCAAATCTTCCTATCCTCATGCTCTTTGGAATCTTGATTACAGGTGTTGGGGCAGTACTTTATATAAGAGGTGTTGCAGGCGTAAATGCTGTCACAGGCAGCATTCTCACTTTGCTTGAACCTGTTTCCTGCATATTTTTTGACTACGCGGTACTTGGAAATCCTATCCATAAAGGGATGCTTATTGGATGCATTTTTATTCTGGCTGCAGCACTTCTAATTAGCCTGGATAATATTGTTTTGATTAAAAAGATGATCCTCGGAGAAAAAGCAATTTTTGAAGACAGGTATTTTTCAGGATTAAGGAACTTTGTAGAGGACAGGATAAATTAAGTCCTATACTCTAATTTACATCTTCTTAATAAAGTGGTAGTCCATCATTTGTTGATTTATATTACTCCAAAATAATCGAAATATAGTTTCCAGCTCTTTCTTTTCCTGTAATTTTGGCACTGCTGGAGCCAACCTGCTGTGTGTGCATATAAACGCAAGCGAAAGCCATGTTTGAGATTATATCATGAAAACATCAATCAGGTATTAGTGGACGACAAATAAAGTATATATTTTTTGAATGTAATTACAGGCATATGCTATTTTTCGTCTATCAGATATAGTGGAATTTCAGTTGCCGTCCTTCTGCTTTATACCGCTCCTGTATATGTTGGTCGTCCTGTTTTATCTGGTTGATGTTTTAAAACACCTGAATGTCAGTAGTTCTTATTAAACTGCCACTTTGACTGAGTGATTCCTGCTTCTCTTGCAGGTGTAGTTTTTACATTTGAAAGCCTTGTATCATCCTGATATGTCAATCCTCCATGTTCCTGCAGAAAGTTAGTGTACAGTATGAGCATCATTCTATCTATTAAACGACTTTATTTTAGCTTCGAAAATCCTATCGTCTTTCTTGAAATTCTATTGTTGTCTTGCCTGAATGTCAGGTTTTGTCTTTCGAGTGAGAACTTGTTGAGATCTCAGTTTCTTCAATGTCTTTTACCAAATATACATCTTCTTTGCAACTCATTCTGTAACTCTTCCTCCTTTTCTTTTTTTGAACTACCTGAAGCATGCCTCAAGTCATCAGGAGGAACAAGTTTTGGATTCTTTTGCGTCCTTCTTCCGGAACGCTTTTCTCCAAATAGAAGAAAGTCAGCTATAAATCTAACAAATTGATTCAGAAAGACGTTTAACCGTTAATTTCACTAATTCGTCCGCAACATGCTGTTTTCTGGATAGAAAAAGCAACTATTATGACTTGGTGCAAAAGTACCCATACCTTCTATAATATTGTAGCAGTCCAAAAAATATATATTTTCAGTTCTTTATTTCTCGATATGCCTTTACAGGAAAATTCTTTAAGGCCCTACTCAGAAGTTGTAACTGGCAGCATAATCTACGGTACTATAGGCGTTTTCCTGAATAAGGTTCAGGACATGTCCGTTGAGTCTATTCTTTTCTCAAGACTCTTTTTTGGTCTCTGGATAATGTTTATTTATTTGCTTTTCAGTCGAAGGCTTGGACAACTCAAGCTAAATAAAAATAAAAGATGCCTTCTGCTGCTAGGCTTTTTGAATGTAATTACAGGCATATGCTATTTTTCGTCTATCAGATATAGTGGAATTTCAGTTGCCGTCCTTCTGCTTTATACCGCTCCTGTATATGTTAATCTGCTTGCTCCTCGGATTCTCGGCGAACGAAATGATAGCAAAAGCCTTTTACCTCTCTTGTTTGCAATTGGTGGAGTTTTACTTATTGCCCGGCCGGGAGAAGTTTTGATGAGTATGGACACAGGTTCCAATTTTCAAAAGGGCCTCTTATTCGGCCTGCTGTCGGGACTGTCGTTTGGAACTACTATAATCACGGTTCGTTACTTGAGGCATGATTATACCGGGTTGACGCAGACCTTCTGGTTGACTATAGTGGGTCTTCTTATCACATTTCCGTCTGCAATTTCGACGCCCGCCCCCCTTTTCCTTAAAAACTTTAATATTCTGATAATCTTCGGATTCACTATCACATTCGCTGCTGTTATATATCTTAAAGGAATTTCTGGAGTCAGGGCACAGACAGGAAGTATTCTTGCCCTTCTTGAACCCGTATCAGGAATCTTCTTTGACATTACTGCGCTGAAAAACCCAATCGATATATCAACTATTCTGGGTTGCTTTCTAATTCTAACAGCAGCTTATATGGTAAGTAGCAGAGATTGGGGTAAAGGCAAGGAAGGCTCTATATTCCGAAAAAAATAGCTTCTTCCCTGAATAAAGACGTTTGGTAGGTATTTATCATCCAAAAGCTCTTTACTCAAGAGACCCTCTATTTTTAATATAATCATTCTGAAAGCGCAGGAAAACCATGAGCGAAGGAAGCCCAATTATCGAGCTTAAAAACCTGACAAAAATCTATAAGAACGGAGTAGAATTTCGCGCTCTCGATAATGTGAATCTGAGAATTGAGAGGGGGGAATTCGTAGCAATTGTCGGGCCATCGGGTTCAGGCAAAAGCACACTTATGCATATGATAGGCCTGCTGGATACTCCCAGTTCAGGTACCCTCCTTATTGACAAAAATAATGTAACAAAAATGTCGGACAAAGAACGTTCCGAGATGAGAAACAGGATGCTTGGCTTTGTTTTCCAATACCATCACTTGCTTCCTGATTTCACAGCTCTAGAAAATGTAATAATGCCACTCTTGATTGCGGGGAAAACGAAAAAAGAAGCAACTGAAATTGCCGAAAAACTTCTAAAGGAAGTAGGGCTTGAAGACCGGATGGACCACAGACCTGGTGAACTTTCAGGAGGGCAAAATCAGAGGGTTGCAGTAGCAAGAGCATTGAGTTGTTCTCCTGCAATCGTGCTTGGGGATGAGCCTACTGGCAACCTTGATACGAAAACGGGTGACATGATCTATGAGCTGCTCAGGCGGCTTAACAAGGAGTATAATCAGACATTTATTGTGGTTACTCATAACGAGGACATGGCTTCAAAATCTGACCGAATTATCAGGCTTGTGGATGGGAAAATTACGGATCAGTGAGGTAAAATATGGAATATGTAAAAGGGAGAATAGGTAGGGTTTTTACGGTCAGAGTTGACCATGGGGATGATCTGATTCTGGAATTGATTAAACTTGCAGAACTGGAACATATAGAATCTGCCGTTCTTATACTTCTCGGAGCATTAAAAGAGGGAAAACTCGTTACAGGCCCAAAAGAAAATATTAGACCTCCGGAAATTGTCTGGTCTGGCTTTGATGATGCTCATGAGATTCTCGGAGTTGGGGACATTTTTCTTGAAGACGGAAAGCCGAAAATTCACCTGCATGTGGGGACAGGCCGTGGAGATAGTGTCAAATTAGGATGTTTGAGGGGTGAAAATAAAGTATTTATGGTTGTCGAGGCGTTCATTCTTGAGCTGGAAGGTATTTCTGCCCGAAGAATTACAGATAAAGAACAGGGATTTGCTCCCGTGAGCTTCGGAAATGTATCAAATTCTTAATGATATCTTGTGCAAAACAAGCATGTGAGTACTTGAGTATCTGAATGAAATATGGTATAAAATAAGCATATGAAGTGAGAGTTTAAGTTATTGATAACTATTGGAATAGAGTCCTATAAAATGAATCTGGCAGTCTCATCTAGTTTAATTTTTAGTTATGATAAACTAATGAGAATGGAATCCTGTAAAATGGATCTGTCAGTCCCATCTAGTTTAATTTTGCAATAAGGTTTCCAGTTCCCTGAGCCGTCTGAGAGCAATTACTTTTTCTTTATTATCTTTTAAGAATTCCTCTTCTAGAGCCTGTACAATTTGTGGGAAGGGTACTGTTAGCTGGTAATATTTAACAGGTCTGCCTTTTCCTTTGTTCTTTTTTTCGGGTCTTTCGTCCACCCAGCCCCTTTCCTTCAGGGGGCGCATAGCTACACTTACTTCCGGCTGCCTTAGCCCTGAAACAAGTTCTATGTGGAGAGACCTGAGTTCCTTGCAGTCTTTCAGACATACGATCGCGGTAGCCTCTGTTCTTGGGAGGCCTAGGCTCTGGAGCATATCAATAACTGAATACTCGTTTTCTGTTAAATTAATTGGAGAATTGTCGATCATTAAATGTGAATAATACTTTCATGTTTATATATTTTATGTAGATAAAATTGTTTTACTAAATAAATTGAGTATTGTTAAACAGAAAAAATTTTACCTGATGCAAGCAATTTTTATGGATTTTTGTATAAAAGCTCTAGTAACAAATTTCCAGGAAACCTGATCTTGTGATCCTAACCAAAACCTTTAAAGCTAGTGTTTACAGGAAATAATCATCTTGAGATAAGGATTACAAAATGAGGGAATATACGTAAATACTCTAAAATCCAATATTTCCTGAATTTGTAAGTGCTAGTATTGGATTCCTAGTGAAAGGCGTTTTCGGAATCAAAGATCCAGATATCATCTATAAGTAATATAAGTAATGAATTAAAAACTTTAAAAAACAAGCGCAAAATTCAATTAAAATTATTCTTTTCGACCGGATAAAGAATTAAATACAATTCGAACATGTACGGTTAAGCTGAGTTAAGGTTAAGCTTCAAATAACAGAATTTAAGGTTAAGCTTCAAATAACAGAATATATGTATAGATAGATCAGAAATAAAAAGGGTGAAATGATGTCGTATATCGGTCTACAGCAGGGTTCTGGAGAATATAAAATCCAAAAGATACATGCTCGGGAGATCCTGGATTCAAGGGGAAATCCCACTATTGAAGTTGATGTTTTTACACCGAAGGGATTTGGCAGAGCCAGTGTCCCTTCAGGGGCTTCCACTGGTACGAATGAAGCCCTTGAACTGCGGGATGCAGACCCTAACAGGTATGGAGGAAAAGGAGTCCTGACTGCAGTTAAGAATGTGAACACAATAATCCAGAAAGAATTGCTTGGGCTCGATGTACGAAATCAGCGGGAAATCGATGAGTTGATGATAGAACTCGACGAGACCGATAATAAATCAAATCTGGGAGCAAACTCAATTCTTGGCGTATCTATCGCTGTTGCAAAAGCAGCAGCAGACACCCTCAATATTCCTCTTTACCGTTATTTCGGAGGCTCAAATGCTTTTACTTTGCCTGTACCCACAATGAATGTCCTTAACGGGGGCAAGCACGCAGGCAACGAACTTGCAATTCAGGAATTCATGGTTCAACCTAAAGGTGCCGAAACCTTTTATGAGGCTCTCCAGATGGGGACAGAGATATACCATGTCCTTGGAAAGTCGCTGGAGAAAAAATACGGCAAATCTTCTACAAACGTAGGCTACGAAGGTGGGTATGCCCCTAAAATGAGTGAATCTACGGAAGCTCTTGATGCCCTTGCACAGGCTATTGAGGAAGCAGGCTATACTGATTCTGAGGTCACAATAGGTATTGATGCAGCTGCATCCGAATTTTATGAAGACGAATTCTATACAATTGACGGAAAGAAACTTACAGCTCCAGAACTGCTAGATTACTACGTCGAACTTGTTAACTCATATCCAATACTCTCAATTGAAGATCCTTTCTATGAGGAAGCCTTCGAGGATTTTGAAGCCCTAACCAATGAACTGTGGGACACGATCATTGTTGGTGACGATCTCTTTGTTACGAACATCGAAAGGCTCTCCAAAGGTGTGGATATGGGAGCTGCAAACGCACTCCTCTTGAAGGTCAATCAGATTGGAACAATTTCTGAGTCTTTTGATGCTGCAAGCATGGCCTCCAGAAATGGCTATACAGTAATTGTAAGCCACCGCTCCGCCGAAACCGAAGACACCACCATTTCGGATCTCGCAGTTGCCATTGGGGCAGAAATGATAAAGACCGGAGCCCCAGCCCGTGGAGAAAGGACTGCAAAATATAACCAGCTCCTTAGAATCGAGGAAGACCTTGGTGAGGTTGCACATTACGTGCAGCTCTAACTTTTTTACTTAACTTTTCCCCTATTTTTCCTATCTTTTTTGTTTTCCTCTTATTCTCGTGTCCTTTTCATTTTTTCCATTATTTTTGCCTTTTTTCTTACTCTAATTTCAAATTTTCTTCCCTTAGTGCCCTTTTCTTAACTCCCATAGAATCTTTTTCCAAGGATTCATTCACTCTAAATTTTTTCTAAACTTATTTTTAAAATAGTTTCTTAAAAACATTAGAAATTGATTTATAATCAACCTAAGGAGATAAATTATAAGAATGAGTTATAGAATGATAACATGGATTTTAAGAATTCATGGATTTTAAGAACTCATGAATTTTAAGAACTCATGGATTTTAAGAATTAACAAGTCTAAATTAGGAATCTGATATAGTTGAATAAAACTTATCGGATAATTTGGAGCTTTTGAGATTTAACTTCCTAAAATTGTAATCATTCCTCTCTACCTGAGAACTCTAGCTAACATTCAGACCCGGAGTCTATCCCGATGTATGAGCTGAAAATTGCTTTGAGGCAGGTTTCATCCAGAAGAAGGCAGACATTTTTTGCAATCCTGGCGGTTGCCCTTGCAGTATCTGTGATTACGGTAATGATGGCAATGCTTTCGGGTTTTCAGGGGGAGCTTATAAGGTCGAGTATTGAAAATAATCCCCATATTGTTGTCAATGCTCAGAGTGAGGGAGATTTCATTCACCTCTACAGGTACATTTCGACCCAAATTGCAGAAAAGAAGGCAGTCTTAGCCGTATCTCCAAAATACCTGGGCCAGGCTGCATTGAAACACAGGGATAACGCTGAAGGGGTTTCTCTTCAGGGAGTTGAACCCGAGGCTGAAGATACAGTTTTGAGAGTTAGCAAGGACATAGTCGAAGGAGACTTCCTTGCCCTTACCCACACGAGATATGGAATTGTATTGGGAGATAAACTTGCAGAAAACCTTGAGGTTCAGCTTGGTGGCCGTGTAGATGCAGTTTATCCGGGCTCGAAGACAACTTCATTTAAGGTCGTAGGCCTTATTCATACCGGAACTGCGGCAGATGAGGTGACAGCCTATGCAAGGTTGGATTCCGTACAGGATTTTTTCAATGAACCCGGAGTTGTGAGCACAATAGAGGTCCGCGTTGCAGACCCTTACCAGGCAGACGTTATTGCAAGTTCAATTGAAAGAGAAACCGGGCTAAATGCAGTAAGCTGGATAGAAGCAAACGCAGAAATCCTTAATCTCTTAAATACTCAGAAATTTTTTATAAATATCTTCTATATCCTTATTTACGGGATTGCAGGTTTCGGGGTTGCAAATACCCTGATTACTATTGTTGCGCAGAGAACAAGAGAAATAGGCATTCTCAAAGCCATGGGAGCTTCTCAAAAAAGTATAATGGCTGTTTTTCTTTTTCAGTCAGTAATCCTTGGAGGCATTGGTCTGGTGTTCGGCACTATTCTTGGCTATATTGCAACCATTGCACTCCAGAGCTATAGAATCGAGGTCCCTCAGGAGATGTATTTCGGGCTGCAGACCCTACCCCTTGAAGTCCAACCTCTTAATTTTGTATATTCCGCATTCTTTGCATTCATGATAAACATCATCTCAGGTATCTATCCTGCACGGAAAGCGGCAAAACTTGACGCCGTAAAAGCAATTGAAGGCTCCTGAGAAGGACTGGATATTGTATGTGCTAAATAAAGGAAAATAGTAATTTGTAAATGCTAAGCTTCATAAGTGGCCCTGTCGATATAATTCGCCCCCGTGTGGACACAGACAGATACAATATAACAATATCATCAAACATGAGTTTCTTTACTCACGGAATATGCATTTACTACAGTGAATACAACATCTCCGACAATCTTACTTATTAAACGCTCATAAAGGTCTATGTTTTCATTCTTTATAAGTTCGCAAAACTCGAGCACAAAATCATCCTTTACAAAATCCTCATTACCTTCCACATACTCAATAATCGCCTCATACACATCATCAAGCACAGATATTCTAGCTCCACCACTCTGACCTCTTACTCTAAGGTAAGTTTTCTCATCCTTACTCATAAGCCATTCATCACATATATGGTCAAGAGCATCAAGGACTCCTTTATTAGTTTCCCTAAAGTTTTTATATCTCTCATTACTTTCCTTAGAATTTACCATTATATATCCCTCCATATCTGTTACATCCCTGAAATATGCAACTCAAAACACTATTTATTAACAAATTCACCAATAAAGCATACTAAGCCGGAACCGATAAAGGCTCAAACATTGTATGGCTTGCTTAATGTCTTTTATCTGAGATATTACAGAATATTAATTCCAATATCATTAAAATTTGGTTATTTTGTATGGTCTGGAGAGAATATTTAAAGATCAGAATGTAACAAAAAGTCCTGAAATAAGAAATCTCAGATATTGAATTTTAACCTAAAGGATTTTCGTAATATTTTTTTCACAAAATATTTAGGTGACAACAAACTCGACATACTCTAAATCGGGAGATTTCATAAAATAAAAAAGAAAAAAATTACTTACCATTTTTAGCTGCGTTAAAACTTTCCGTAAAACAAAATTACACGGGTTATAAAATACGGTTATAAAATATGGTTATAAATTATTAAATTCACAGTAACCCGAAATGCAGAGCCTGTAAGCCCTGTTGACAAGTTCAAGCATTTTCTGGTCTTCACGCTCGATTTTTATTCCGCAGGCAAGGCAAAGGTATTCAGCAAGGTCAAAGACCTTTATTTTCTCATCCTTTCCGGCTTCAACGAGGTTCTGCATACAGCCACCGCAATTTGTGATGATTACGTCACATCCCAATTTCTCGGCAGCTCTGAATCTGTCCGATGCTACGGCAAGAGACTCGGAAGGATAGTTGACTCTTACCCCACCTCCAAAACCGCAGCAGGCTGAGGTCTCATGAGTCTTATTGGCAAGTTCTGTACCCTGGACCTTTTCAAGCACATTTCTTGCTTCTTGATATACTCCCATTCCACGCGTCAAATGGCAGGGATCATGATAGAAAACCCTGTTATTGGGGAGTGCCTCAGGACTGAGTTTACCTTCCTTGAGCAGGAGTTCCAGGTACTGGGAAACCTGCAAGACCTGAAAATCAAGCTTTCCAAACATTCTAGGGTAAACATCCTTAAAAGCCTTAAAGCAGCCTGGACAGGCAGTTATAAGGATTTTTGCTCCTCTTTTTCTGACTTCCTCTATATTTCGCTGCCCATTTCTGTTGATAGGACCGGGGTCACCAGCACCTGCAGATACTGCTCCGCAGCAGTACTCAATCCCACTAAGCACGGTATAATCGACTCCTGCCTTTTCCAGAAGGGCAACTGCAGCTTTTGCCATATTGGTATTGATATAGGTGCCAGCGCAGCCCGGGAAGTAAACGACAGAACAGGGGCCGCTTTTATATACAGGAAGTTCATCCAGTTCTGCAATTCTTTTGAAGATATTGTTTTGAGCATCAGGGTCAACCATAGTCTGCCTGTCCGTAAGACCGTTTTCGTTTACCCACTTCCGTCGGGCAGGAGAAATGAGAGGCTTGATTCCAAGCCCTTCAGGACAGACGCAGGTACAAATTCCGCAGGTGAGACAGCGCAGTAGAGAGTCGGAATCAATACACGAATTTCCTTCTAAATAGTTGCAAAGGTTATCTATCAGTTCGATATTATCATAACGAGGGCAAACATCAAGGCATTGTCCACAGCCTGTACATTTCTCCCTGTATTCTTTTAAAACATCCATTTTTTAACTCCATATCTTTTAAACTCATCCGACTTATCTTATTAAAGGGATCATTAAATTTCTTCTGGGTTTTTACATCCATGCAGACCATCCAATCAGAAAAACCTCTCTCCAGGTTCATATAAATTCTCAAATTACGGCTCATGTATTTGAGAACCGAGATCTTTCAAAAAAACATAAGACTAATATCCAAGGATGCATTATCAATAGCCAGATAAAAGGAAGGGATTGAAATATTCGATGACTTAAAAAACAGCGCAAGAAAGCTGGTAATTCCTATAGCCCGTTTAGTTCCGCTATCTCCAAACACTCTTACTTTATTGGGTTTTGCGGTAAGTGTGGCTGCTGGAGTAGAATTTGCCCTTGGCGAACCTTTTGAGGGTGGGCTCCTGATTCTCTTAAGTGGAGTTTTTGATATTCTTGATGGAGGAGTCGCAAGAGCAAAAGGCAGAATAACTCCTTTCGGAGGGGTGCTTGACTCAGTCTGCGATCGTTATTCCGACGGACTGATGTTTCTGGGGATTATTGCTGGTGCAGTAAACGGCAGGCTCTTTCTTCCTCCGATTATGCAAATTGAAGGCTGGCTATGGGCAGGTTTTGCTCTTATAGGTTCTTTCCTGGTAAGTTATACCCGCGCCCGCGCCGAGTCCGCAGGTTGCCTTAAATTGTCTGTTGGAATTGCCGAACGTACTGAAAGAATGATTATCCTGGCTTTAGGGGCTCTTTTTAGTTTTCTTAGTTGGGCTCTTGTACTGATAGCAATTTTTTCTCACATCACAATCATCCAGAGGGTTTTGCGGGCAAAAAGCATACTGAATAAGCCTTCTGAACAAGGCTTTCAAAAACCATAATTCCTGATATTTAGCTGATATAAGTAAGCATAAGATCTCAGACCCGATGTATGTGCGATTCAAATCGTAAATAACAATTAAAAAAATGATAATAAGAAACTCCCGACTTTCTTGTACCGATATACATTTATACTACATGTTTGATTACAATAGTTGGCTATGGCAAACAAAGAATGAGAATTGCCATTGAAAAAGTATAATCTGCTCTGCGGGGCCGTAGGGTAGCCTGGCCATCCTGCAAGACTGGGGGTCTTGCGACTTGAGTTCAAATCTCAACGGCCCCACCAAAATTAATAAATCTTTTAGATTTCTTGTTTTAAACGATTTTACGTGCTTTACAGTTATTACAATTATTAAACGATTTTTTAAGTGATTTTGCAGCTAATCTCATTTCTAAGACCCCTTTATCATTTTTGAGTTCGTTTCAAAAAGGCTGTATCCTGAGCTTATTTTAAGCTGCATCCACATTTTTTAAATTTGTCTTTCTGAGTTGTTGTTCTAACCACTGTAAAGTAGGCGGCCATTTCTATGTAAAATTTGAAAAATAAAATATGGCTGCAGACAAAGATGGCTGGAAATAGAGATACATGCACATCAGATCCAAATACACAAAAGAGGAGCAGATGGCCAAACTAAGTTATCCTATTTAGATTGATCAAGCATCAAGGTTATCCATTAAAATGCGGAAAAACCTAAAAAAGTGAAGATGAATGATTAAGAATATGGATGATCAAACGTGAAATATCAATTATTTAATTGGACATGATAGGAGAATTGCGATGATGACTATAATTATAGACGCAATAAGCGAATTTGAGTTCATACTACCACAACCCTCTTCAAAAGTGATTTAAATTATTAATTTTTAGTTAGGTCAATATAAGTGTGTTAGTTAAGCTATAGTGTAATTTTTAAGCAACTATACTAAATTATTAATTCACAATTTGAACACTACTATATATTATCTGTCTTAGACATATATATAATATTTATCGAGTATAATTTAACACTATTAAGAGTCACGTTAAGAAGTAAAGTTCTTAATTCATAAATCTGCCAATTAATAAATTCGAAATTAAGACTAGTGTCGCGTCAATCCTCAAGGATTGAGCGATTCTGAATAGTCGTAATCTGTTTTATACGACATTTACTGTTGACGCGACACTAGTACCATGAAAACTTAATTGTGGATCATCAATTTGATCAAAACAATATCAGCTGATGGAAGTCACCAGAATAATATGTTCTATATTTGGGTTTTCAGGTACTAGTGCATCGATTCCAAAATAGATGCATGATTCAGGAATTGATTACGTTATAGTCATCTCTACATTTAGTGCAACATTAATATATTAAGACATAAGTATTAATCTAGTTATGAGAATGTGGCTCTTCGCTGTTTCGTGTGGGTTGAAAAAATTGCTTAGTTAGAAAGTAGCCATGCTAAAAAGAGAAACGTCGAGCATGAATGTGATTTTCAGCAGCAAACATTTATAAATTTTATACATGCTAATTCAGCATTTAGAAAATGAATGTAAGTTACCCACTCGAGACAGCGAAGAGCCATAAAGCTTTTTAAACTAACCCTTTAGTTCTTCTTTTATTATCCTTACAACCTCTTCTAAATCTATTTTGTTCAAATGTACATCACAAGCACGCAAGAGGGAGTTATCAATAATTGCTTTAAGCTCTTGAATTCTGATAGTTTCAATACTTTCTCTGCTTGTAAATCTAACAATTTCCTTATATATTGAACCAATCAGCATTTTTTCATTTGCTGCATCCCTTTTGTTCATTAATATCACTGAAAACCCATATACCTTAATTTATCTATTTTTCATCTTTTCAAGCCTTGTAATTCAATTTCTATCATTTCTTTGTACTCAGCTGATTCATATTGAGTACTTAAGGGTTCATTAATATTAATATACAAATAATTAATTAATAATCAATATAGGTAAGAGTTTGCACTAGGTTTGCACATTAAAATCTGAGGGGTGTCATGAGGAATAAAATAAATACTGCAATTATTGTACTTATGTTGCTTGCAGTAGGAATTTTAATTATATCTGGTATCGTTTTAAGAAATTCCTTTTTTGTTATCGGTGGAATAGGTCTACTTCTTGCAAGTTCTGTGCTGATTTCCAGTGCAATAGAACAAGATGAATAAAATGAACCAAGGAAAATCAAAAAAAATAAGGCTTATTCATCTTATATTTTAGCTGTTGAAGCCTTTTAATTTAAGTTTCTATTTAGTCCATTGCCTAGAAAAAGCACGCCTGTCATCTGAAAGTATTCAACCTTTGACGCTAAAAACGCTATAAGTAAAAAAAGAGAAGAACATGATAGGCAATTAAGAGAAGCGGAAGAAAGGAAAATGTAGAGAGATGGGCGGGGGAGACAGCCCGCCCCTAAGGAGTTATCACAAAATAATTTAAGTGATGTTTTTTATAAAGTTAATATCAAATTGTTGATAACGATCTTGAAAATTAACAGGCATTCAATCTCAAAACGACGTGTAGTTGTTTTGTGACTGACTCCTAACTTGAAAGGGGAAGGTGCAGAAACATAACCTGTCCATGAATCACGGATAGAACTCCTTTTAACCGTAATAACAGTAACGGTTTAAATCCATATAAACTTTTTTGCAATGATACTTATTATTTAAAACCTATTGCAAACCCCTTTTTAATTACGCTTTATCTACAATTCTTCATGATCAAATTTGAATATAAACGCACTTTGTCTAGAGAAAATCGGTAAGATATTTAATATAAAAAGAAAAAGAAAGCCTCACTTTATCTTGACAACTTAATATATTAACAATCATTACATCTAATTTACGGACTTTTTTTGAACAATTATTTTTTATATTTCAATGTTATTATACAATTATGCCCTTTGTGAATTTTAAAAATATTTGGGTTTGGATTTACTCATTTAACATTTCACTTTTATTTACGGGTTGGAGTTTTTTCTTTTTACCATCTTGGAAAGATTTGATTATTTTGCAGGGAAATCTATTTCTTGTTTTGGTGTTCTTCATTTTACTTAATGTAATTGTATATGGAATTTGTTATAGATTAATGAGTTCTTGTTTGCTGAAACCCATGTTTCTTGATTGATGCTTGAGATTCTAATGCAACACATACATAGATTCTTCTAGGCAAGTATAGCAAAGCAAGAAGACTTAAGGAGTAGGGTAGGTTCAAACCCTGCCAGCTCACTAATAAATAATATTTCTTCAAAATCCTTGTTTCCTTTATAATTTTTACTACCTATTTTTTTGCAGCAACCAGGGAAACTGAAGAAAAAAAGACGGGCTGTAGAAAGTTATTAGATAGGAAGAGAAGGAGAAACTTCCTGTAAGATGATATGTTACCTATATATACATATATAGCATAAAAAGGCCAATTAAGCTTAATAGATAAATATGTGGAAATATATGAAATGTACTTATTTAATATACACACATAAACCAAAAAGTGAAAATAAATATAAATGCATGGTCATGCGTGAGCACTATATTCCAACATCTGAAGAAATATCAAAATACTGTAATGTAGAAGGAGAAAGTGCATTTCTTACATGTCCACGATTCCTAAAAAGACTGAGATATAAATGATAATAACATACTTTTTAGCTTCTCTTTTTGTTAGACTTTAAAAAATTAAACTACCTTCTTCATAGATGTCCTTTTAATCATTGATGTAAGATATGTGATGGGGAAGGGTTATGAACTTGTTCTTACTAGCAAGGTTGCAGCTCTAATCCTCTGGTTTTCACTCATTAGGTGGTTGAGGATTTGGGGGTAGCATAACTTGTTATGGGAAAATTTTGTGATTCCGTTTCTTTTCACTATATGGTCGTTTTGCTGGTGAACAAAGAGAATATGTTAGTGAAGTTTATCGAATTATAACAGATGAATCCTACGTTCCGCTTTTTTAGGCGCATAAGCTTCTCATGATATCGAGATATGCGCTTAAACTTAAGCACATGAACATCAAGCTCCAATCCCGAAATCACAATCATCTTACCTCACAGACTTATGGCTTTAGGCTTATGCGCTTAATATTTTGGAACTCAGGATGAATATAATGTTAAGGTTTTTATGATAAAGGTAAAGAAATTGAAATCAAAATTTGGGGTAGTGATTTAGGTGAAACACTCCAACAAGTGTATGAAAAACAGTTTCAATGGTGTCTAATTTTCATTTTAAAAGATTATGAAGATAAAGTCTGGGCTATACACGAGAAAAGAAGTGCATTATCAAGAGCAATTAGAGATAAAGGAGTATATCTTCTTCCAGCACGTTTTGATGATACTGAAATAGAAGGAATACCAAAGACAATTGTCTATATTGATATATCCAATAAGACACCGCAGGAATTTTCTGAATATGTACTAGGTAAACTTGGAATACCATTAAAACAGGAGGATACTGACTCAAACCTTCCTGATATTAAAGTAAAAATAAATTATGTTGCATTTGTAGGGGAATCTGTGAATTTTAATGTTTTAGGTATTAATGTTTCAAATCATGAGGAATATGCGGCATTTCATGTTTTAGGTATTAATGTTTCAAATCATGGGAAATATCCAGTCTTCTTAAAATATCCAAGGATTGAATTAAAAAATGGGCTACATCTGCCTATAATTAAAGATGATTTTTATGGAAATACTATATCAGAAATAGGAAAACTTGAACCTGGAGATTCATTTGAAATTATGTCAAATCCAGCTAATTATGCTAATTATATGAATGAATTAGATTATATTACGGTATATGATAAAATAGGTAGAAAATTTAAAGGTAACTCAGAAGAATTGAATAAAGCTGTTAATGATTTAAATGAAGGTATTATTTCTTATAATAAATCAGTATCTGAATAAGGGTAATTTGATTTTATATTTATTAGTTTTATTATACACACATTTATATAAATAGTAAACGGAACTTATTAAAAAGTATTAAAACTGCACTTGTTTTTGATCCCTCTGGGTGGCGTTTTGAACAATGTAAAGAAAAAGATAAAACTCACGTATCAGCAGTTTGTACAAAATACGTGTAAGACTGATGAAGTTGTTCATTTTAATTATTTCTATTTTTCATTTCTTCAGCTTTCTTTTTCTCTTCTTCTGCCCCATCGTCTTCATCATCTTGAGAGTATCCATTTTTATGCTCCAGGCGTTTTTTACGCTCATACATGTTATTTCCAGCCTCTTTTAGCACGGATATTTTGTTATTTAATTCATCTATTTTTTTAATAGTTACATAATCTATGTTGTCCATTTCAAAGCAGTCTTGTAATGTGTCCTGTAGCTCAAATTCAACCTTACCTACAAGATCAACAGTACCTTTTAAAGTGTGAATTGCTGCTTCCAAATTCATTTTATCAAATTCTTCCTGTGACATTTCAGACATTTCTAACACTCCTTATTTTTTCATATAATCTCAAATTCATGTTCACTTGGATCATATCTTTCATTAAGCTGGTTCCAATCCTGATTCTGTTATTTTTTCAATTCATCAAGACTTAGAGCCATATCAATTATTACCCTCTTGATCTTGCTTTCATTGAAACATGTCATACTTACTGGAGTTTCTGTCATATTTTTTACCCCTTAACTCAGTGCTTGCCTTGTCTTACACCCTGCAATATATATTATGTAGCCTAATATATATAGTCATTAAGCTTACTATATAAACTATAGCCTATTTGAGTAAATTAAAAAGTGGACGCTCTAAAAAAATTAAGGCTTATTCATCTTAGATTTTAGCTGTTCAAGCCTTTTAATTTAAGTTTCTATTTAGTCCATTGCCTAAAAAAAGCATGCCTGTCATCTGAAAGTATTCAACCTTTGACGCTAAAAACGCCATAAGTAAAAAAAGAAGAACGTGATAGGCAATTAAGAGAAGCTGAAGAAAGGAAAATATAGAGAGATGGACGGGAGAGAACGGGCCCGCCCTGGCTTGAGGGAGGACAGGTGCAGAATCATAACCTGTCCATGAATCACGGATTCCTTCCAAGATAACAATTATTGTCAATGCAATAATCTTAAACAAAAAGGTCGTCTGCCAACTATTTTCTACTAAGAATCCATTTTCAAGCAATTCCCTTCAATCAAAATCACTTTCTCAACAGTCATAAGCTCAAGTAATTCTCTATCGATGCGACTCAGGCTCAGCAGTAGATAACTCAATTCTTTGTTTAGTGTATCGCTGAGTAACTCACTTGCCCATACAATTACTCTCAACAATTTTAGCTGAGGAGCGGCACTATAACTATAGTTCATATTCCAAAATTCACCAGCCATCAAGAGTAAACTAATGGAAATTTATATTACCTAACCTAATACTTCTAGCATGTTACCCCCGTTACTGAGCCCTTGGGAGATGCCTATAATAGACGGTATTCGAATTCCAATGAATCTATATGTAGTGCTTAAAGAGCCAGCACTTCTTGCTGGCATGTCTCGTCCTGGAAAATCCACGCCATGGGAAAGAATTGGTGATGCTGGTTTTTCAAATGTAGTCTGTCTTAGCAATTCAAAGGTTTATTACAATCCCTATCCTCTCAAAGTGCTATTTTCTGCAGAATTAGAAGACCTTTATCACGGTTATGATCCGGAAGATCCTGAAAGAGAAGAAGGGCTTATCAGACAGGCAACTGATGCAATAAGAAGAAAAATGGATGAAGGAGAAGGTATTGTTATTCACTGTGTTGGAGGTATAGGCAGAACTGGCACAGTTCTTGGATGTGTGCTCAGGGATATTGGTTTTTTGGCAGATGAAGCAATAAATTATCTGGATGAACTAAATAAGGAGAGAGGCTTTGGAGGGTGGCCGGAAACGGAATGGCAGGGGGAGATGGTAAGGAAATATTAATCGAATTCAAAAATTTGCTTGATGAAATTTGAATTGTCAGGAAAACGAGAAGTATTTTTTTCTGTTTTAGTTTATTTTTTAATAAATTCTTATCTTTCTATCATTTGATAGAAATTAATAGATATTTAATAGTTTCGAACTTGTATTATTACATGTGAGTTCGGCTTCTTAGTAGCGCTTTTTTATCTTTTTTCTATCAATTCGATAGATATTAACAGATTTTGATAAATAAACATCAGGCAAAAAAGGATTAAGTAATTTCTTAATACAACATGAACTCTTTTCCAGCAGTCCTTTTTCGGCCTTATCATTAAGTTATTGGCAGAAACCCTTATAGTTTACGACGCAAGTCTTATCGTTATTTGTTTTGCCAGATTTGAGAGTCATTATTCCGATTACGATTTTTAGTAATGAGATCACAACCTTATTTCTTAATTTTTCCGTTTAAATTTGGAACTATCAATGTCTTATTTCAAGCCTTTTTGCCTAAGTATCCTGATTTCCTATCAGATTGTCATTGATCGACTCTTTCCTTTTGACAAAACCCTCAAATTCAGGATTTTTACAGGACAGGAGTGCAAGAGGAAAGAATTAAAAATAATTAGAGAGATATACTATTTATATACTCTATTTTTCAATTATAGTTTTAGACGTAAAGTTCACTATAGTTAATTTAATCAAGTAACTTACTTTAGTGTACTATCATTCCGGATTTTTCTTAATATTTTATCACGAGTTGTAGGCGTCGTATATCTGCCAGATCCATATAATCAAGCCTAGCGGAATTCCGACAATCGGCGTTGCTCCAGTGACAATTAAGGCTATCCAGATGCCCAATGCCTTAAAGAGATGCCCCTTTACAAGTTGTCCCAAGCCAGGAATGAAAAAAGAAAATAATGCTGGAATCCCGTGTGTTCTTTTGCAATAGTTCATGCATTTACCTTTTTTAAATGAATAATAAGAGAGCGGATATAAATAATTTAACCTAGCCAAGTCTTCGTCCCTTACTTTATCAGAATTTTGATTTTACTCGATTTTGATTTTACCTGGATCGGGCTTTTTGCGTTTTGTCAATTCCGGATCTGTTCCATAAGTTACGTATTTTCGCAATAAAGCTGACAGAATTGCTTCGCTAACTTACGGACTGTTTTTAATTTCTAAGAAATATATCCCAAAATTAATATATCTAATAATATTAAATACTGACAACCTCGTCTTTGATTTAAAAGATATTATTTACACTGTGTTCAAATCAACTGTTCAGGCAAACTTTTCTTGAAGCCTGTGTCGGTTTTTCCACCTGAAGTAAAAGCTGGTTGATAAACGCCAGTTTCTTTATTTCAATTTACAGGTTGTACGGAGTCTGATTATGGATAAAAATAACAGTAAAAAGTCAATATGGAATAGACTTAAGTCTTTTTGGAACTCATTGCCAGGGTTTATAAGGTTTATTGGAACCATACTGGGCATAATTCTTGCTATTAAAGCCCTATTCCCTGCAGCGGTTATGGAAATAAGTCATTTTAGTGCAGGTCCGGAAGTAATAGAGCCGGGGGATACTTCCAATTTAAGCTGGGTAGTTTCAGGAGCAAGCAATATCACTATAGAACCTGGTATTGGAACTGTAACTTCGAACGGGTCATTATCTGTGTCTCCTAATCAAACGACAATTTACAAATTGATAGCATCCGGGAAAGGAGGAGAAAAAGTATCTTCATGTACAGTTACAGTTAAAAATAGTTCTGTGCCTGTACTTGTCAATTCATTTGAGGCAAGTCCTAATTCAATTAAGGCAGGAGAGAGTGCAGTTTTAAACTGGCACGTTGCCGGAGCTTCAAAAGTTATCATTGAGCCAGATATCGGAGTTGAAGAACCTACAGGAACATTGTCTGTCTCTCCTGGGAAAACTACCACATACAAACTTACAACTTCCAATGGTGATAAAAAAGACATAGCTTACTGTACTGTTACAGTTGAAGATAGCCTAACATCCCCAGAAGGTAATTTAACCTCATATGAGGATGATTCGACAAATTCCCAAGATAATCTGGCACTGATAAAGGAAACTCCGACATCACTGCAAAGTAATCAGTCTAGTCCGAAAGAAAACCTGACGCCTCAAGAAAATTTGCCAACTATAGATTCTTTTAATGCGGATGCGGACATAATTAATAAAGGAGAAAGCTCTAAATTAATCTGGAGTGTCTCTTCAGCTACTGAAGTTTCCATAGAACCGGGCATAGGAACCGTGGGTTTAACTGGTAGCCAGCGTATATTTCCCGATAAAAACACGACTTACACTTTAACAGCTACGAATGAACTTGGGAGTGTAGATGCTACTAAAGTGGTTTTTGTACAGGAACCTTCTTCATCATCTTCTAAACAGATAACTTCTAAACAGGCATCTTCTACATCGCTTTCTACGCCAAAGCAGCTCTCGCCACTCAATGGAACATTATTCGACAATTCCTCTTCCAGAGCAACTCTCATCTGGACAGATGTTTCAGGTGCTACAAGCTATACAGTAGAAATCGATGCATATGACTCAAGTTCGGGTTCGTGGCTTTCGGAGTCAGGCGGGTCCAGGATAATACCCGGCATAAGTGAAACCAGTTATTCTTTTGAACTTCCGGCTAAAAGACTTGGACGCTGGCGTGTATGTGCTGTTGGCTTTGATGGTCAGGAGAGCGAGAAAAGTGACTGGTGGAATTTCAAGCACACAATTTAATCTTGGAATAAGTTCCGATTTAATATCAAGAAATTCGATATATGGCTTCACAAAACAGTTCAAATAAATATCTCAAACCGGATAAAAGTATTCCAAACGAATGAAAGTATTCCAAACCGGATGAAAGTATTCCAAACCGGATAAAAGTATTCCAAACCGAATGAAAGTATTCCAAACCGAATAAAGGTCTTCCAAACCGAGTAAAAATCATTCATGGCAACTATGATGCGCAGAAAGCAAACCAAAAAGCTAACCAAAGAATCCTTTGAATGGGATCCTCCTGCCCCTTCAACAGTCTACGTCAAAATTAAAAACATACCATATGAGACCTTCAAAATCAGGCTGAACGAGGGACTGGTAACTACCGAGCTTGACCAGATCAGGCATCGGTTGGAAAGACATATCTATTGCTGTGGGGTCTGTTCCAAATATGTTAATGGGTATTGTGTCGTTACCAACAGGAGAGCTGAGCCAGAATGGATTTGTAAATCTTTTGTCCCAAAAGAGGAATTTATATATCTTAATGTAAGGCCTGGTTCGGAAAGCTCCGAGGGTTTCAGGTATCTCTCTGAGACAGGAATCAGAAAAGATATCAAATGCACAGATAAGAGTAAAGGAAGAGAAGATAGGGATGAAGGAAGACAGGAAAATACCGATGCAGAGGACTTCTATGAAGAAGGAACATCTCTTTACAGACAGGGCAGGCTCAGGCTTGCACTTGAGGCTTTTGAGAAGGTACTTTCCGAAAGTCCGCAGCATTTTGGGGCTCTTTTCCATAGAGGAAATGCCCTGCTAAAACTGAAACTGTATGAGGACGCTCTTGAGACTTTTGAACAGGCATCTAAAATAAATTCTAATCACGCCGGACTCTGGACTAATATGGGGTTTGCACTCATGAAGCTCGAACGTTTCAGGCAGGCGCTTGAAGCTTTCGAAAGGTCAATTTCTCTTAACCCGGTACAGAAAAACGCCTGGGAAGGGAAAGAATCCGTGCTTTCATGCATGCGTCAGTTAGAAGAGGATCTAAAAGAATCCGAAAAAGAGCTAGAACGAAATCCCTTTGACGCAGATGCCTTATTCAGAAAAGGAAAGCTCCACCTGAGGCTTGGAGAATTCGAGCAAGCCAGAGAGGCTTTTTCAAAAGCTCTTGAGGTAAAACCTGAAAATGCTGATGCCTGGCAGCTTAGAGGCAAGATTCTCTTTGAGACAGGTTTGGAAAAAGAAGCTTTGCAAGCTTTTGAAAAAGCAATACGACAGAAGCCAGATTTTCCAGAAGCCTGGTACGAAAAAGGAAGAGTTTTCTTGAAGCTTGGAAATCCTAAAAGTGCAGAAAACGCCTTTAAGATTGCAGCTGATCTCTGGGAAAATAAAGGTCTCAAGATTAAAGCTGAAACAGCCCGTCAAAGAGTTAGGAAACTACATTCCGGAAAAGACTAATCTTTTAAGACATAGCTTTTAAGACTTTTTTGAATATTGAGCTATTTAAATAGTGTTTAAATAATTTTTATATTTTTGGTACTGCCGGCCGTGCTTGTACGACCGGTGACTTTGGAGTTTGAAAGTCATATAATGTTGAGATTTTAAAACTTGTAATATCCAGGCATTTCAGATTTTTTTGAGCATAAGAGACATTATGCCCTTCCTGGAAGGTTGCATTGTCTGGGGCAAAAACATATCCATGCCAGATGAACCAAACATCTCGTCATTGACCCTTTTGGTTATTTCGTCAAAAATCATCTTGTATGCAGTGCAATAAGGATCGACACCTTTTATTTGGCCGTCTGTGGGCACTATGGCATTGTAAGGACAACCGCCTCTACAGTATTTGATATGAGCACATTTTCCGCATTCCCGATCAACAGACTCTTTAAACTGTTGCAAGCGTTTCCAGGCATCAGACTGAGCAAGGTCAGCCATGGTTGGGTGGTCATAAACATTGCCCATTACCCATTCATCCATGCCTATAAAACGATAGCATGGGTATATGCCTCCGTCAGGACCTACAGCAAAGGTATCTCCCATGCAGTCAACATATGTGCAAACAGTTCCCTTGCCTGTGAATACACATTTACAAAGATGGTCGATATTCATAACCTCAATTCTCCCCATATTTTCCAGATATTTATCCAGAAGGTAAATTAAGAGTTCTCCATACTCTTTCGGATCAATTGTCCATTTCTCTGGATTATCACCTTTCAAAGAGGGTAGGCAGGGATGAAGCTTAAGAGTAAAACCCTGTTCGAGGTAAAAATTAAAAATATCTTCCTTTAACTTTACGGAATGGGAAGTGAAAGTAGTAATGAATCTAACATCGAGCCCGTGAGCCCTGGCAATTTCATAGCCCTTCATGGTTTTTTCATAGTATCCTTTTCCCCTTTGCAGGTCATTGAGTTCCTTTGGGCCGTCCAAACTGGAGCCGATGGGAATATTGTATTCGGCAAAAATTTCAGCTATTTCCGGGGTAAGCTTCCAGAGGTTTGTTTGTATAGCAAAAGCTATTTTCCTTGGACTCAAGCCCTCAACCAGTAGTGGCAGTGATTCCCTATAAAAATCCGCTCCTGCTAGCAGCGGCTCCCCACCGTGGAAAGTAAAAGTGACAGAATCTCCCCTGAAGCCTTTAAGCCATTCAACTACTTCTTTCATAGTTTCAATGCTCATTATCGGGGATTTTTCTTCAGAACTCCAGCAGTAGCTGCAATTGGCAGGACAACCAAGGGTAGGAATCAGCATTACATGAAAAGGCATATTTAAAAACTCCTATTTTTTAAGCCTCTTTAAATTATTAGTATTTTTCTAAGTTATATTCTCAGGATTCTCAGGAAATTAGAATCTTAAGGTTTTTGAGTTTTCTTTTTTTGGGGGGTAGTACTTGAGAATCACATCGGAGAAGCTTCTTTTTCGGTTCCGTTGCAAAAAATCTTTTCTAACGATACAATAGAATAAAAAGAAAACCAAAGATAGTAATATGCTATCTAATTCCTTTAAATGGAAGCACTTTGTAGGTGAAATTATCTTATTGAATGTAAGATGGTACTTAAAATACCCATTGAGCTATCGAAATTTAAAGGAAATGATGATAGAAAGAGGAATTCAAGTTGATCACAGTACTATAATGAGATGGGTGCATCAATATTCCCCTGAAATAGAAAAGAAGATCAGAAGACATTTAAGACCAACAAACGATTCGTGGAGAGTTGATGAAACCTATATCAAAGTAAAAGGTAAATGGAAATATTTTTACCGAGCAGTTGACTCAAATGGAGATACAATTGATTTCATGTTAAGTGCAAAACGAAACAGAAAAGCAGCGAAGAGATTCTTTAAGAAAGCTTTGAGTTCTGATCATAATCAAATTCCAAGAGTAATAACTGTTGATAAGAATCCAGCTTATCCACCTGCTATAAATGAACTGAAAAATGATAAAATACTACCTAAAAACGTAGGCATTAGACAAATTAAGTATTTGAATAACATTATAGAACAAGATCATAGATCTATAAAGCGAATCGTTAATCCAATGTTAGGATTTCAATCTTTTCAATCTGCTAATAAGACTTTAAAAGGAATTGAAGCTATGAATATGATTAAAAAAAGACAAGTCAATAATCTAAATTATTCTGTTCTTAATGAAGCCAAATACATTAATCAATTATTTGGTATAGTTGTATAATGTTGGTACATTTCCCTTGAATATTTTGATTTTTATTCATTACTTATAGATTTACATATTTTTTTTGAATTTTTTGCAACGGAACCAGATCTTTTGTGGTGCCTTTTCCCAGCTTGAGGATAGGCACGCATTTGTATTCAAATTTTTTCATATTATCTCCTTCTTTATAGGGTATTTACCTTTAAGCTGGGCTAACAGAAAAATCCTTTCATAGAGGTATTTCATTTGATTGCCTTCAATCTGAAACAAACTATGCAGGAAACTTAAAATTATACTAAATTGCTTCTAAAAAGAAGAAAAGCCGATTTGGGTAAAAGCCTTATTAAATAAAAACGATATAATAAATAGTATATGAGCCTATCCCAAAACCCATAACTACGTTCCTAAATCTCTATTTTGAAATAATAAATCGATCTTCAGATTTGGAAATTTGTTCTGAAACTCTACGACACAGAAATAAAATGGTTTTGGAATGAGCTCAATATATTGGTTTTGGGATAGGCTCTATTATAATATTCAATTAATTGTTCAGTAATATGCTATTTAATTACCTGTACTTTTAACATCCACCGGATATTCAATGCATTCATGAAAGGATAATCGGTTAGAGTGGGATCTCGGAGGGAAAACTCGCAATGCCAGATACATCAGATATGGTTATATTCTGGACCGTAGTTATGACGCGTTTCTTGATACCGCTCGCCATTCCCAGATACCCTCTCCCAGCAATATTAGTTTCTCTGACTATTGATGGCATAGACCAGACCATCTTCCAGCAGTTTACCAGTCTGCCTCTGGAAGGCTACCAGGGCTATGATAAGGCTCTGGATATTTATTACCTGGCCATCATATACCTTTCAACCCTGCGTAACTGGTCTAACGACTATGCCTTTAAAATAAGCCGTTTTCTTTTCTATTACAGACTCGTGGGTGATACACTTTTCGAATTAACACAAATTAGGGCATTACTTTTCTTTTTTCCTAACACCTTTGAGTATTTCGTCATCTTCTACGAAGCTGTCCGCCTTAAATTGGATCCGATTGTGCTTACTAAAAAGAAATTGATCAGTGCTGCAGCCCTTATATGGATATTTGTCAAATTGCCCCAGGAATACTGGATACATATCGCTCAAATGGACACAACCGACTGGATAAAAGCCAATCCCTCAAACGCATTGCTACTAATTGGCTATGCTCTGTTCCTGCTCGGCATGGCATGGTGGCTGATCCGAGACCTGCCTCCCATGAAATCAGGCTTCTCAATTGCAGCCGATATTGCTCCTGTTGTCCAGAAAGAAAGGTCCGGACCGGGAACCGAAACCAGTTTTCTGAAAATTAATTCCTCTGACCGTTTCTTCGATAACGCCCTGATCGAGAAGATTGTGCTGATCTCTCTCCTGAGCATTATCTTTGCTCAGGTTCTTCCCGAGGTGAGGTCAAGTAACCTCCAGCTAGCGATAGGTATGGCTATCGTCATAATAATAAACACCGCATTGAGCCATTGGCTTGCCAGACGTGGGACTCACTGGAAGTCTATTGTCCGGGAGTTCGTAGTAATGTCCATCGTAAACCTCTGCATTGTGCTCGCATTCAATTTCCTGCTGCCCAGATACGACGGTTCAATCAACCTTTTTAATACACTCTTTTTTGTCCTTCTCCTGACCTTGAACGTTACCCTTTTTGACAGGTACATTGTGTATCATACACGAAACCATAACAGAAATAGCTGATTT
>CAVRNH010000033.1:0-10023 GCA_963722085.1 uncultured Methanosarcinaceae archaeon
TTTTTGTTCAAAACGGGAATTGCTGAAGCTGATAGAACCTTTCCAAATTAAAGAATTCTTCCTTTCCCAATTTGTTTTTTTAAACAGATTCTGCCTTAATCCACTCCACGATTTCTGATATCACACTACTTTATCAATCACCTAATAAGATATTTCTGGGCTTATTGCCGTATAACTCATTTTTATTTTACTTTCGGCATATAATTTGTTGCTCTTAATATTTTATTTATTTTTTTTTCATTTAATATAAGACACTTAATATGAATATGTGATAATATAAAATTGCAATAGAAATATTATTTAGAAAATATAATTATTTTAAAAATAATTATGTTCTTTTGGCATCGATTAACGAATTTTATGCACAACTTCAAACACCATTATAACGATTTTACAACAAAATTTCTATATATAGAATAAAAATAATTTTTTTGATGTTTAGACCCTTGACCGAATCCAAATAAATTATCATTTATAAATAAAACTTAAAGATAAAAATAATCGATTATATGATTGAAACCGTACCCTAAAACCTCATATATCTCTAATGGAAACAACTTATATCACAAATTACGATATTCGAACGAAGTTACTAATCAGGCAGGAGAAGCCCTGTCCCTGTCGAGAGCTTTGAATTCACAATTCCTGCCAATGTTGTAGTAATCGCCATAGGTACATCCCCTAACCCTATTATCTTCAAAGGCTCTGAAGGTCTTGAACAGGACAAAAAGGGTACCGTAGTTGCAAATGAAGAAGACAGGTGCTACCTCCAAATGTGGAGTCTTTGCAGGTGGAGATGTAGTTACAGGCGCAGCAACCGTGATCAGCGCAATGGGTGCAGGCAAAAAAGCAGCAAGGGCAATTGACGAGTATTTGAAAGGAAAATGAAACCAGAACATCCTGGTTTCTTTTTATGATATTAAAAACTGAAAACATGTGATGTAGTTTGATTTTTTACTCCTTTTGAATAGGTTCTCCATTTGACAACTATAACTATAACAAGTATATTAGATCATAGTTTTTTTGAACTCGTAAAATCGATCTATTATTTCTTTTGTTGTTCTGGAAATCTTAATTTCTGACTCTGGAGAATAATACCCCACATATTTTACTTCATTTCTTGGTCGTGCAATGACACTTGCATTTATTAAACATACAGAGGATGGTCTTCATAGTACTCACCTGAATATGATTCTTGTACATTTCCTACGTGGCTGAAAAGAAATCTGACTTTGGTTGCAATCAATCCAGTTTCCTCTTTTAATTCTCTAACAGCCGCTTTAGTTCTTGATTCTCCTATATTTGCCCCACCACCCGGTAGAATATACAGTTTTCTTCTGCCAGCAACTACCAGTATGCCTATGGGAGTTTCAACAATTGCAGTGCCTCGTCTTCGTCTCTTTATTGTCTGCATGTTATACACTTTTCAATAATCTATTGTATTCAAATAATTAAGATTATAAATGATTCTAAAACTTAACAATGTTGGTCAATCAAGAAATGGGAACTAATAGAATAAGTCGTATTTTTAGGCAAAATTCTTGAAACACGCAATTATCGAATATCACAGTCAAATCAAAAACAAAATTATCAAAGGTTTTCCAGCACTACTTTCAAGACTATAATAAGGATAACAATCAAAAACAGAGTCCACAAGAGCGGCATCAGGATTCGTAATAGGAAGTACAATATTATTGCTATAATGATTAAGTGAACTAAAGATAGCCTTCTTCTCCCAGCACGCAGGAAGCGGCGATTAAATCCATGAGCCATTATGTCGACCTTCGAAATGTTTGAGTAACAGGTCTGCTGGGAATCGAACCCAGGTTCGGAGCTCCGGAGGCTCCAGTGATATCCTCTACACTACAGACCTATATTGTGAAAGAGTTCGGATCTATGACTTGCATAATTAATGTTGGATAGAACTGTAACCAGCTACTGCAATCAGTTAACTGGCTGGTTATAGTGCTAAATAGCTTATAAATTTAATCCTTAATGAGAACATAACTTTCCTCAAAAGAGCAAAAGAGCTGATAAATTAATTTTAAGACAAGTTATCCTGAAATTTGATTCTGCGTGATAATGTCGTCATAATGTATATCAGCCATTTGTATGCAATTTATTCTTCCCATTTTTGTCCGTATTTTTCATCAAATGCGATTTCAGAAAGAGCCTTGCGTGTTGAAGTCCTTTCTTTCGGAGTTGGTTCTCCTACTGCAATAACTGCCATTAGCTCAAGTTTTGAAGGGCATTCTAGAATGGAATTGACATTTTCTTTTTGATTCAGGATTTCTCCAAGCCAGACTCCTCCAAGACCAAGCTCGCAACAGGTAAGCAGCATATTCTGGATCGCAGCCCCTATTGCCTCGACATCTTTTGTCCTGTTATAGGAAGCTTCGGTATCCAGAAAAGTGGCAATAAGCAAAGGAGCCCCTGCTACGATACCTGAATAATGAGTGCATTTTGAGAGCTTCTGAATAGTTTCTCGGTTACGAATCGCAATGAAGCGCCAGGGCTGGTTGTTCAATCCGGAAGGAGCCCAGTGGCCTGCGTTCAGGATTGTGTTAACGTCTTCCTTGCTGATAGGTTTGCCCGTAAACTCCCGGACGCTCCGTCTATTAAGGATAGTGTCAATGACCTTGCTTTCTCCTGTTAACTGGCATTATTTTTCCCTCCGGATTGTTTTTCTATTTTTAGATTTATGAACTTTCTGTTCACAGGCTGTCAAGCACAGAAAAATCAGTCGTCATCAATCTTTTTATTGAGCCAGGGGATGTTTGCCCGGATTTGTTTTCCAACGACTTCAAGCTGGTGTTCCTTTTCCTGGCGTTCCATGGCTTTGAGTACAGGGTGGTTGACCATGCCCTCGAGAACGAATTCTTTGGCAAACTCGCCGTTCTGAATCCTTTCCAGGGCTTCATACATAGCTTCGCGGGAGTACTCATTGATGATTTTGGGCCCGACTGTCATGCCGCCGTATTCTGCAGTATTGGAAACGGAGTGCCACATTCTCTCAAGCCCGCCTTCGTAAATAAGGTCCACAATGAGCTTGACTTCATGGCAGGTCTCGAAATAGGCCATCTCAGGCTGGTATCCTGCTTCAACAAGCACTTCAAAAGCTGTCTTTATAAGTGCGGACAGGCCTCCGCAAAGGTCCACCTGTTCGCCGAAAAGATCGGTTTCGGTTTCCTCACGGAAGGTAGTCTCGTAAACTCCTGCACGAGCTGCACCTATGCCCTTGGCGTAAGAAAGGGCAAGTTCCCTGGCATTTCCGGTTGCGTCCTGGTAGACTGCAATCAGCCCAGGCACACCGATTCCTTCGGTATATGTCCTCCTCACGATATGTCCAGGGCCTTTAGGGGCGACCATGAAAACATCGACATTTTTCGGTGGCACTATCTGGTTGTAGTGGATATTAAAGCCGTGGGCGAAAACAAGGGCATCGCCGGCTTTCAGGTTCGGCTCTATTTCGGAGTAGTAGACAGAAGCCTGCTTTTCATCCGGAAGCAGGATCATTATAATATCAGCTGCTTTTGCAGCCTCAGTCACAGTCATTACCTTCAGGCCTTCACTTTCAGCTTTTGCCCAGCTGGAACTGCCTTTCCTGAGTCCGACAACAACACTGAGCCCGGACTCGTGCAGGTTGAGGGCATGAGCGTGACCCTGGCTTCCATAGCCCATAACTGCAATGGTTTTGTCTTTAAGTGCATCAAAAGTGGTTTCATTATCGTAAATTATCGTTGCCATGCTTGATTCTCCTATAAATTATTCTCTCTTAAATAATTCAATTTGAGCTGTTTATTTTTTGAGCAGATATTCTTTTGTTATTTTAAAAAGTATTCTACTAGAGAACGTCCACGCTCCTGAGAATTAAGTTAATTCAAGCCAGTATTTGAAAAGGTTGCTTTCTGCAGATGATAGTTGAGAAAATGTTGTCTTTTTCCAATTGTTCATTACCGCACATGAAGGTGCATTGAATCACTTGTTTTATCTCAACAGTATTAAAGTTTTCGCGATAATGGGTGATGAGAGGGTCACAGACGAAAAAGAATTTCTCAGAAGCATTTAACCCCCTCTCCTACAGGTGTAATGAGCCCGTTTTCTGGTCACCTAAGAGAGCAATAGACGAGTGACTACTTTTTGAGGCTCAAAGAACATGATTCGCCATTTGGGAACACAATCTAATCAAAAAATTAAAGTCCAAAATAGCAAAGAATAATAAAGAACTTATTGTGTATCTCAAAATCCTTTAAGACTTAAAGCAATTATAATCTAACTACATTTTTAAGACTGAGAAACATGCCATATTCATAAGAATGTCCTGTGGACCAATTTCTATGTCAGAAATTTTCACGTTTTTTCCCCTTTTAGATTACAAGCAAACTTCATGGTCAATTATCTAAAAGGAGAAGCTAATCAACCTTGAAAATACATTGCTCACAAGTAGATGCCTGGGACTATCAAAGCCAACGAAAAACAATATCACATTTTATAAAAGCAATTATAAATTTCATATGTTTGTAAGAAATGTAACTAAACCCTTTGTGAGAAACTCAGCACAAAGAGTTTTTGCTCTTTTTCAAGTACTTTTTACCCTATATCACATAGAATAGTTGACACTTTGATACATAATAAAACTTAATAATACCATCCAGAATGCTTCCAGATACGGGGATAGATGCATTTTACGAAATCAATCAAAATGTCTAACAATTAAACTAAATTATTAAAAATAAAAGATTTATTCTTAATAGTAATAATTATTACTAACACAAATAAATCAAAGGCGTGGTTATAAATGAATAAATATAGAGTATTCATTGAAGTTATTGGCGGAAATGAAAATCGTTCTGTCGAAAGTATAGAGATTGAAGCACAAGACGAGAACGACGCAGAGATAAAAGCAAATGAAGCTTTCCTTATGCCTAAACCACATGGAATACCAGAAAAGTATAACAATGGTCCAGAAGCTGCGGTTCATTGTGTTATTGGTATTAGCCAATTGGATTGAAAATGTGTTAGTTATTCGACTGTAACTGGCTCCCATGCAAAGCGTGGCTGGAAACCACATATCTACATTTGTACACATTTCAACCTGGTGGATCAACCAAAAAGCAAATTTTGTCCGCAACAACCCACTAACAACACTAGATGTAATGCAGAAAGTAAAAGGGGTATGAAATTGGTTTAGCTAACAAATAAAAGGTATGCCTATAAATGAAAAAAAATATTAATGGAGCCTATCCCAAAACTTCATGTAATCTAATTATTGCTGCTAACATTACAACTCCTAAATATGATGCCTCTTTAATTTCATATCTTGGAAATACTTTCTTGCATGACTCTATCCAGCTAAAGAACCTTTCTACTACGCTTTTCTTTTTGTATTCTTCCTGATCTACCTTTATTGGTCTTCCTCTCTTCTTTTTCTTCCGATTTCTTTTATTTACTGGTACATTGGACTTTATTCCTCTTTTCCTGTTATATTTTCTAATTTTAGCTGTATCATACATTCCATCAGCTGTCACTTTGGAAGGCCTGTTAACAGGCCTTCCTACATGTCTCTTTATCTTGAAATTTTTAAATGTAGGTATATAAAGTGTTGAATCATTCTTATTTGCAGGAACAACGATAATAGAGAGAGGTAGACCCTGTAAGTCTACTAAAATGCTTAATTTTATTCCTTTTACTTTTTTGTGGCCATCGTAGCCGATATTCCCCCTTTTTTAGCCGGAATATCTTTTGTATCAGTAAAGCAATGAGAGAGATCTATTTTCTTCAATTCGTAACCTTTGTTTAAAAGCTCATTGAAAATCTTCTGATAGGTACCATGTTCACACAGGTAAAGATGAAATCTATGAACCGTTGACTTAGATCCATAGTGACGAGGAACGTCTTTCCACGTACAACCTGTCATAACAACGTACAAAATACCGTTCATTAACTTCCTCATATTTGCACGTGGCCTTCCTATAAGTGGTTTCTGTGGAGGAAGATAAGGCTCTATGGATTTCCATAGAACGTCATCGATTTCACGGAATGACATAAAAGTAAATTTATAATTTTAACATAATATTACTTTTGGGATAGGCTCATGTATTAAAAAAAATAACTTTCCATTATTTTCAGTTTTTTTCAGATTTCCTGAAATGATCTAAAATTGCGCTATTAATTTTTAATTCTGTGTAAACTGTTTTTGACTTAGTTTCCGCTTTCTTGAAATCATTATAAAAATTATAATTCCTTGCTTTATGATGCCTTTATCATACGCATAATTTATTGTTGCAATGTAAATGATTTAGAGCCTATCCGAAAAGTCCTGCTGCTCTAAATGTTATCCATGCGCATGCTAAATGTAGCATAGCAAGGTAATTCTCAATTTTCTTTTCCCATCTAATAAGGAGTCTTCTGAACCTATTCAGCCAAGAATGTGTCCTTTCTACAACCCATCTTCTTGCCCTAAAACCAGGTATGTCTCTTCTTATGTTTTCTTCTCCCCGACTCTTTATATGGGCAGTATAGCCATATTCTTCAACCAATTTTCTGATATCAGGATAATCATATCCCTTATCCATGCATATATTCTGAATTATGTCGTTTGGAGAAGGTCTTTCAAAGAATATGGCATCTAAAGTCCTTTTTACAAGCATTTTATCGTGACGATTGGCTCCATCCACGACAATAGAGAGGGGTATTCCTTTAGCATCAGTTAAAATACTCCTTTTTGTACCTTTTTTGTCACGATCAGTAGGATTGGCTCCTGTTCCAGCTCCGCCCAATGGTGCTTTTGTCATAGCACCATCAATTGATTGTCATTCCCACTCTAATCCTTTTTCGAAATCATACTCAAAAAGACCAGCCATCCACAGGTTCTCAAAGAAGCCAGATCTTTGCCACTCCTGAAATCGATCATGGACAGTGCTTGGAGCTCCATAAAATCGTGGCAATGCTTTCCATTGACAGCCAGTAATAAGAAGATAGAAAATACCACTCAGTATTTTCTTATCATCTTTTCTAGGTCTTCCAAGCTTCTTTTTAGGCTTCGGCAATGGTAGTAAAGGTGTTATTTTATTCCAGAATTTATCAGAGATCTCGAAGTCATGCACGATTTTTCGTTTTGTCACTAATCTATATTACCATAAATCATAGTTATTCTACTTTTCGGATAGGCTCTTAGTACTATCATGTGGCACCCATTTTATGGCGTGAAAATTATAGCTAATTTCTTAATTTCCTTCATTAATCCAAAAGAAGAAATAAACCGCTCAAAGCGCGGAAAACGCGGAATAAAGAATATACGGGCACATTTTTCATCACTATGAAGTTACCTGGATAATAAAAGAAGAGATGGAAGCAGCAGGCAAAAGTACCCCGACTGCCTCAATCTATGAAAAATAATTAAGCAGGTAACTCTCTTTACTGCCCTTAATGTTTAAACTTTCTTTGAGCCACGGACCAGCGCAATCTTGCCTGTCCTGACCATTTCTTTGATCCCGAACTGCCTGAGAAGTTTTTCGATTGCATCAACCTTGCCTTCATCTCCGGTTACTTCAACAGTCATTGACTTTGGAGCTACGTCGACTATTCTTGCCCTGAAGATATTTGCAATCTGAATAATTTCGGCTCTTGTATCCACGTCGGCTGATACTTTAATGAGAGCAAGTTCTCTTTCAACGGTATCATCCCCTCCGATATCCGAAACCTTGATAACATCTACGAGTTTATTCAACTGCTTTGTGACCTGCTCGAGGACGTGGTCATCTCCATGAACTACAATAGTCATTCTGGAAGTCTCGGGGTCTTCGGTAACTCCCACAGCCAGGCTGTCGATATTATATCCGCGCCTGGAAAAAAGTGAAGCCACTCTGGAGAGAACCCCTGCCTTATTTTCTACAAGGACTGCAAGCGTATGCTTCATCATTAGTCCTCCAGGTCAAGTATTTCATTAATTGCAGCTCCTGCAGGCACCATAGGATAGACATTCGCCTCACATTCAACTACTACATCGATAACTGCAGGCCTACCTGAACTAACTGCTTCCTCGATTGCAGGCCTGACTTCGGATGGCCTTTCTGCGCGCAGCCCAAGGGCTCCATAGGCCTCGGCAAGTTTCACGAAATCGACGCTTCCTTTGATGAAAGTGTGAGAATACCTTTTATCATAGAAGAGCTCCTGCCACTGCCTGACCATGCCCAGATAACCGTTATTCAAGATCACTGCAATAACAGGGATGTCATTCTGGACTACAGTTGCAAGTTCCTGAGAGTTCATCTGGAAAGAGCCATCTCCAGCTATATCAATAACCGTTTTATCAGGTCTGCCAACCTTTGCCCCAATGGCTGCAGGGAATCCGTACCCCATTGTGCCCAGCCCACCTGATGTGAGGAAAGTCCGTGGTTTCTTGTACTTAAAGTACTGAGCTGCCCACATCTGGTGCTGTCCGACTTCCGTAACTATGATTGCGTCTTTACAGGCTTCGGAAATTTGTTCGATAACAAACTGAGGCATTATAACATCCGGTGATGTAGGCTTATAGGTAAGAGGATACTCTTTCTTCCAGTGTTTTATCTTTTCAATCCAGGCTTCGGAATTGCAGCGCTGAATATATTTATTCAGAGACTTAAGTATCTGCTTTGCATCCCCAACGATTGGAATGTGAACCTTTACGTTCTTGGATATCTCAGCAGGGTCGACATCAATATGGATTACCCTGGCATTGGGAGCAAAGGATTCTAGTTTGCCGGTCACGCGGTCATCAAACCTTGCACCCACAGCAATAATAAGATCGGATTCCTGAACTGCATAATTTGCATATTTGCACCCGTGCATTCCAAGCATCCCTACATACAGAGGATGTTCTGTTGGGATTGCGCCTATTCCCATAAGGGTAGTTGTGACAGGAGCATTAATTGTCTCTGCCAGCTGCACAAGTTCGCAACTGGCATTGGAACTAATCACTCCGCCACCTGCGTAAATTATGGGCATTGAGGAGCTGGCAATTTCTTGAGCAGCTCGCTTCACCTGCTGGATGTTGCCTTTGTAAGTAGGCTTATACCCTCTCAGTTCTACCTTTTCGGGATAATAAAAATCAATCTCCGTATTCTGAACGTCCTTTGGAAGGTCAATTAATACCGGGCCAGGCCTTCCGGTAGAAGCTATATGAAAGGCTTCTTTTACAATTCTCGGGAGCTCTTTTGCATCCTGTACAAGATAGTTATGCTTGGTAATGGGTTGGGTAATTCCCGTAATATCTGCTTCCTGGAAAGCGTCATTCCCGATAAGGAATGTCGGAACCTGGCCAGTTAAGACTACAATAGGTACAGAGTCCATATATGCGGTAGCGATACCTGTTACTAGGTTAGTTGCTCCGGGACCTGATGTAGAAACGCAGACCCCAGTCTTTCCAGTAGCACGTGCGTACCCGTCAGCAGCATGGGCTGCCGCCTGCTCGTGGCGTACAAGTATATGGCGCAGATTTGAATCATAGAGTTCGTTATAGAAGGGAATGATCTGCCCTCCGGGATATCCGAAGATGGTGTCAACTCCTTCTTCTTCCAGGCACTTAATAAGAGCCCTTCCGCCATTAACTTTTTCTGTTGACCCGGTTGTCATTATTTAACTCCTTTTTACTCTTGAAATGTTGATTTAACTAGATACTCACAAAAATGAGTATGCTTCCAGTAAGTGTGCATTTACCAGAAATACTTTTTTATATTTCACAATCTCAATCTCTTTCAATAAGTATTGCAAATATATCATAATCAATCATGTTATATATGAATGAGGTTTTCTCCTGACTCAGGAAATGCCAGAGGTTAATCATTCCAAAAATTTCTATTAATAGGAAAAGAAAGGGGAAATATTCCCCATGAGAAATTTTGGAAGCTTCATTCTTTCTGGAATTCACTCGACCCGGATAAGACGGTTCATCCCATTCATTACAGCTTCTACAGAAGCCATGATGATGTCCGTTCTGGCTCCGCTTGCAGTGATTACCTTTCCGTCCTTGGAAAGCTTAACCCT
>CAVRNH010000034.1:0-47351 GCA_963722085.1 uncultured Methanosarcinaceae archaeon
TCAAAAGAGTACGAAGGGAAAAAGAAAATTATAAATGAGGAAAAAGCAGGATAAGAATAAGAGGAAAAAGGGAAAGATACCAATAAAAGCAGAATAAGAGGAAAAAAGAAAAGAACCAGTTCAAAGAAAAATTAATTTCCTGAATGGCTCTCTTAAGTTCAGAGAAACAAAAATTCCTCCAAAGAACAAAGATTCCCGAACTAGTGTCTAATCAAGCTTTACAATCCGATATTTTTGAAGCCAGCCATGAGAATGTCTCTTGGGTCAATCCCAGTAATTTGCATCATAATATAAGCTGCAAGAAAAGCTCCTGTCATACTTCCGAGATTTGCAAAACTGGCAACAAGGAGTACACGCATGAACTTGTTTTTAAACATCTCTTTGAAGGTTTCAACTCCTGCCAGGGCTTTTATGTCAGCTGTGGTAGGATTTCGCTGTTTTGCCTCCACAAGGCCAGCAAACCAACCTGCAGCTATCAATGGGTGCAGTGTAGTTAGCCAGGCAACTAGAAAAGCAGTCAGAATTGAGTAAGGATGACCACCTGCGAGCAGAGTACCAGCTGCGCTCAGGACCCCGGTTATAACAAACCAACATCCGAAAGCTATCAAAAGAAGCTTAAGCGGAACTCCGGAAAGAAACAATAACAAAAAAAACGCAAGTATAATGCCAACAAACATAAAACCAATTAATTTGCCAATGCTGAAGCGTTTCTTCGGAATTTCCATAAGCGTATTGAGGGGAGGAATTCTCCTCGGATTTTTCAGATAACTACTAATTCCGGGTTTGTGTCCTGCTCCTATTACTACAACTATAGTTTTGTTCCCTACCTGCAGCGACCTTGAGTATACTTCCTGCAAGATACGCATCCCGTTCATCAATTAGAACTTCGGCTGCAGTCGGGGCAAAACTCCTGAGCTCACTTACCAGGGAAGTTACAACGTCCTGCTCTGTGATTTTATCGATATCGATTTCAGATCCTTTTCCAATTCCTATAAGACCGCCTACAAGGGAGCCAATCATCTTAATTTTTTCCATAAACTTCATTTTTCCCCAGAAGCGCTGAAGCGTCACATGGATATCCCGGTCAATTAAGGCGACATTAGCCCCTATAATCTCAGCTTCCTCAATCGCGGCAAGCATCTCAGCACCTGGTTTTACTCCCATGTCCTCCCCTATTTTTTTCTGCATATAGGCAAGCAGCCATTGAATGACGTAGTAATAGACCTTGCCTTCGGAAAGAATATCCTTGATAGGAACCTGACTTTCCTGGACATTCCCTTTTAGGGAATCATAGCGTCCCCTGCAGAGCTCGACAGCAACGACATCTGGTTTCAGATTCTTGATAGCAGCCTTGACTTCAGCAACACTTTTTTCCGAAACATGAGCTGTTCCTATGATCACAATTTTAGAAGGCTGGTGTTCGGTATTGCCTCCTTCTGAAAATTGGGAAGGAAAAGGAATAGAAACTTCCGAGGCTGAATCAGGAAGGGGCTCTGCAACAAGTTCGGAGCTTATATCGAGTTTTGTTTCAACATCCCTGGGTTCTACTGAAGACGCAGGGACAGGATTTTCATTTTCTTTTGGCATGTTAATTGAAGAATCAGAAAGTTTAGACTTCCCTGCAGAAATTGAGTTTTCTGCGGATTCGGTCATAAGTTTGTCCATAAAATATATCGACTCCTGAGATGAACTGTAAAAATTGTAGTCCGGGCCCTTCTCCTGAGAATCTGTAATTTCAGGTTTGTCCATTATAAATCTCTCTGCTGCGACGAATTAGGAGTGACGGATGAGGATATATTACTTGAGAGATTGTGTCTTATAGCATGAATAATTAAGCTCTTCACATAAAATTACCAAGCTATAAAAGAGTTTAACTACAAGCATGGTTAACTGGTGATAATTACCTGCCCGGAATTTATATTTTGCTGCCTTTAGAATTCTCATTCTGTAACTCCATTTTTAATAATCATAAACTTATTTGGTGTATTTTATAAAAATATATTTTATAAAATTTATACTAAATGTGTTTTCATAAAACGCTCTTCTATCACTCTGACCTGAGTTTCAAAATCCGTACAAGATCTGTTCTGGAAAGGATTCCTACAAGCAACCCGTTATCAACAACCATAACTCTCCCAATATTCTTAGATGAAATAACTTTCAATACATCACTGGCGCGCGCATTAGACGGAACGGATATGACATTTTTGGTCATAATATCCGAAACCAATGCCACAGGACGCTCAAGATAAGGAACACGCTCGATGTCGGTAAAAGTCACAACTCCCTTCAAGTTTCCTCCCTCCATTACAGGATAACCCATGTGCTTTTTCTCAAACATAAAATGGACCAGATCTTCCACGCTCATGGAAGGACTAACAGCGACCACATTCTTTGTCATAATATCCTTGACCATAATGTTTTCGAGAGCTACTTCGGTCTGAGTAGATCGTTCTTCTTCCGATGCGCCGACGTAAATAAAGAGAGCAATTAGAGGAAACCAGAGATTCCCGACAAGAATTCCAAAAATTGCCATAAGAATTGCAAAAAACTTTCCTACAGAAGCTGCACTCTGGGTAGCTTTTACATAAGACATTCTCCTAGCATAAAAAGAACGGAGTACCCTGCCCCCATCCATAGGAAAAGCAGGTAATAAGTTGAAGACCCCAAGCACTATATTCATAGAACCAAGAATCCAGAAGATAAGATATGCTGGGTTTTGAGAAAGTACAGGGTTAGAGGAGATAAGATATCTGTATATGAAAAGACAGATAAAACCTATTACGAGACTCGTTAAAGGTCCGGCGGAAGCCATCTTTGCTTCCTGTCCGGGTTTTCTGGGCATTTCCTCCATAGCAGATACTCCTCCAAAAAGGAATAGAGTAATGCTCTCAATATTGACTCCATAGCGCTTAGCTAGATATGAATGTGCAAGTTCGTGTAAAAGAATTGAGACAAAAAGTAAGATGGCAGCCAGAGTTGAAAGCGCATATTTTGTAATAGGCGGCTCAACTCCTTCAAAACCAAATGGCTGCGGATTAATAGCAAAAACATAAGCAAACATTGGTAGTACCAGAAGGAAAGTTATGTGTAGTTTGATAGGTATACCCATTACACTTCCGATTTCCAATGACGATTTCATAAAGTGAAATACCCCCGTTCTTATCTCTATAATATTAAACACGTAATAGCTGCTAAACTTAAGCCTTAAAGCATCCCTAGTTTATTATATCTTTATTAAGTTATGAATCTATAAGTTATTAATCTTAACCTGAAATCTGAACTAAAAATTTAAATTCATTATATTTACAGAGCTAGAATATTTATAGGTGAGCTAAAAGTTGCCATGAACCGTAAGTTAGAAGTGAATTAATTGGCAGTGAATTAATAGATGAGTAGCTCTGATTCTGGAATTAGATGAGTAACTCTGAATCTGGAATTAGATAAGTACTCTGAATCTGGAATTAGATAAGTAACTCTGAACCTGGAATTGGATGAGTAGCTGTAAATCACTCTTTTTAGATAGCATAATTAGCTAGATAACTTAACTAGCTATTTATGAACACTTAAATTGAAAAGATTAGACGAGATGCTAAAATTTGCTTAAGTTTGATAATATTGTTTTTTGGATACTCAACTAAAAACTTACCCCGGGATATTAATAAAATTTTAATTATAACTGTGCAGTTCAATATATTATTTGGCAATAATATGCTCATATATCTTGGGTAATAATATATAGATACTTAATTTTGGATAATTAACAAAATGTAGTAGACATAATTAGAGATCATCTGGGTTAGCTACAAAAAATGTAATTAAAAGCTTTCTGACAATGGAAAACTTACCCCGGGATATTAATAAAATTTTAATTATAACTGTGCAGTTCAATATATTATTTGGCAATAATATGCTCTCATATATTTTTGGTAATAATATTATAGATACTTAATTTTGGATAATTAACAAAATGTAGTAGACATAATTAGAGATCATCGGGGTTAGCTACAAAAAATGTAATTAAAAAGCTGTTTTCATTAGAAAGGTGGTTTTTAAATCTGGATAAAAAATGTAAATATGCCCTTTTTAGAGATTAAATCGATAACTCACAGACACACCAAAGGGAAAGTAATGAATTTAAAGTTCTGCTTAAGTTTAAAGTTCGCGTGAGTTTAAAGTTTTGCTCGGATTTAAGGTTTTGTTCAAATTTAAAGTTCTTTTCGGATTTAAAGTTCTGCTGTCACTTTTTTCAGGTCTTTGAGAAATTCTTCGATGTCCTGAGCTGTATTATGAGGCATAAGCACCAATCTGAGGGATCTGGGGTTGCGAGTGATTGAGACATTCCAGCCGAATTTTTTCAGGAGTTCTTCACGGACAAAATCAGGATTTGGAGTTCTCAGGGCAATTACATTCATTATGGGTTCAATGAGAGGTTCGAAACCGAGTTTTCGAGCTTCTTCAACCATTTTTGAGGTAAGTTTCATACAGTACTGTACATTTCTTACATAACCTTCGCGACCGAGATACTTCATTACAGCACAGGTGGCTGCAGCGGCTGCCCCACTTCGGGTACCTGTAAGAGTGAACTGGGCTTTTGTGGTGAGATATGGAGTATTTACTTTGAGGGAGTCCAGAAAAGAGGGAGACCTGAATAGGAGGGCACCTGATGGAATTGTGGAAAGGCCCATCTTATGGGGATCTATTGCAATAGAAGTGACTCCTGGAATTTGGAAATCAAAAAGATATGATTTCTCTAGGAACGGGATTACAAAACCTCCGAAAGCGGCATCAACGTGAAGAAAAAGCTTATGTTCGAGGGCAATTCTTGAGAGGTCCTCGATAGGATCTATCTGGCCAAATTCCGTAGTTCCTGCTATACCTACAAGCCCTATAGTGTTTTTATCTATCAGGCTTTCAACACAGGCAACATCTACTTTAAACTCGAAATCCAGAGAAGCTCGTCTAACTTCAATGCCCATCATATTTGCGACTTTATCAAATGAGAAATGAGCCGATTCGGGAATTATTATATTTGGAATTTCTCCAAAATTCTTCTTTTCAGCAGCTACAAGATTTTTCATGCCCCTGACGGCTTGGATATTGGATTCTGTACCTCCAGTTGTAAGGTAGCCGCAAACTGAACGCCCACAGGACTCTTCCGACGGAGTTTCTACAGACGAAGCGTGGAGAAGTTCTCCCAACATTCTGATTGCTTCTTTTTCCAACCTGTGAGCTCCTGCAAAGAGTCCCAAGTCACCCAGGTTAGCTTCAATAAAGAGCCTGTGAGCCTCAACCGCAATTCTATGAGGGTGAGTGCACATTGAACTTAAAACCCGATAGTAGTCCGTATCTTCTGACTTTGCATTTTCCAGATAGGAGAATATTTCTTTTTCAGAAAGACCCTTATCATTCATACAGATAAAGTAAAACCAATTTTATTTAAAAGATTTATGGAATATAACTACGAGACTCTAAATTCTACTCCAAAAAAAGTCAAAACTTGCTGCAAGTAATTATAAATTACTCACTGTTAAAGAATCTACCCAAAAAAGATATGTAAATGATAGTTAATCACGAAGGAGACAAATATACATAAATACATACGGAAAAAAAGATAAAAAAAGATTATTAAAAGAGAAATAAGAGAAAATGAACTAAGAAAAATTTTATAATATTGACTTGACTGAGATATAGAGGGGGACCCCTTAATTTCTACTGGAGAAATAAGTGAGGTTAAAAAGAGCCAATTTTACTGAGACAACAATAAAGTTTACTTCACAATAAGAGCCAGAATCTTTTCTAAAAATATTTTTAGACCTTTTTTAGATCTATACCTTTATTTTTTACTCTTTATACATAATTATATATACCATTAATGAAATAACACAACAACATTATTTTGTTTCCTTAACAAAATAAACCTTTTTATTTTGTATTATTTATTCTAAAAAATCTTCTACTAGAAATCATAGGGTCGGGGGGTTATATAAACATTCCATTGGAAATAAAGGGGTCATGTCAGAATATTTTTCAATACTCTTCACATCATCTTCCCCTTCTCTTTATCTTCTCATACTTTTTCCTCAAATTCTCTTTTCTTTTTTCTTTTATTCATATAGGTTTTAGTATAGCCTTAAATTTATTTTTCAATTTTTTTTACAGCTTTATGTTCTTGTATTCCATTTCTTGGCATTTAATCCATTTTTTCTTTTTTCAATCATGAAAAATACTTTTTCCACCTTAGAAACAGTACTTACAAATAACTCTAGAAACAGATCAGAATGTTGAAAGTATCTAGTGACGAGTCAACAGTAAAATGTCGTATAAAATAGATTGCAATTACTCAGAACTGTTTAATCATTGAGGGATGACGCGGCACTAGGTAGAAAGTATTCTATTAGAAAAAAATTCATTCGAAAAATTTCAATTAAAAGTTATCTAAGGAATGAAGAAAATATAATTTCAAATCTTTAAATGCTTATTTGTCTGTGATTGAACTTAAAAATTGGAATTATAAAGCTATTTCCAAAATGGAAATTTAAAGCTATTTTTCTACCATTCCTAAAAATAGAATAATCCCTTTCCTCTATCATGATTTTGAACGTAACGTTCCTAAAGATTGGAACGTTTGGAACGATACATAAAAAAACTATTCCTTTTGTATAGTGTTTACTGATTATGAAAAAGGTTCGTTTCGTCCTGGCTGCTCTCCTGGATTGAGCTGAGGCCTGATCTGGAGCGTGTCACAAAAAGGATAAATGGAAAATCAGTTAATGGAGTTTGTAAAGCTTGAAAAAAGTCTTTATCCTTGATGGATCACTAAAAAAATATTTTACTTTTTCAGTGCAACATAAAAATGTATACCACGTACTATCATTTCCACTATACGCACTTTTTTTATCTTCACAGTGTTTTATATCCCCAATATCGTAAATCTGAACTTTTCCCAGACTGTCTATTCCCACTTGAAGCCACCCTGCAACCTCATAGCCCGCTTCGCTAAGCTCGACCAAATTTTCTCGAAACTCGAAAAGTTGTTTATCCGATAGCTTTATTAAATCTGATAAAGAAGTTTTTAATTTGGGTCGAACTAATCCTAAATAGTCCTCTCCGCTTGCTGTTTTTACTCCAAGCTTTACAACTCGAGTAGGGATAATAATTTTTAGTTTTTTAAGCTTGTTGTAAGTTTCGATTTCTTTAAGAAGCAGCACTCTAAATAAGTTAGTTCTTGTATCAATATCTTGCATTTTTTCAGTATCAGTATAAGGTATGAACCGTTTTGGTACTTTGATCACAAGATTAGGATTATTATCAAGTTCATAGATTATACCAACACCACCAAAGCCCAACTCTTTAGAGCCGAATTTAATATCAGGATTACTGTCAAGCCACGCTCTGTCCTCGGGTGAAAAGTCCATTCCTTATCCTTCCATATTAACTTCTAACATTGGGGGATGTGTCGGCCTCGGGAGCTTTTCTAGAATCCTTTGTCTTATCTCCTCGTTTTCATCATGCTTAAGGAATGAAGAAAATGTAATTTCAAACCTTTATATGCTGATTTGTCTTTGATAGAACTTGAAAATTGGGATTATAAAGTTATTTCCAAAGTGGAAATTTGAAGTTATTTTTCTACCATTCCTAAGTATAAATTATTTAAGTAGAATGTATTTCGGTGAATTTTTATATCTTAGAGCCTGTCTGAATATCATATTTTTCTTGTTTTCTTACAGTTTCAATACGATCTAGTGTCGAGTCAACAGTAAAATGTCGTATAAAATCGATTGCAACTACTCTGAACCGTTTAATCAATGAGGAATGACGCGACACTAGGTTATTTAAAAAACTTGCAGGCGCCAGAAAGCTTAAATTTTCGGACTAATAAGCATGGATATACTCACTCAAGATTTACAAATACAGAAAACACTGAAAGTGTGGGATAAATTGTCCCAAAAATTAGTCTCTTGAGCGAAGCGAAAAGGACCTCGTGCTCCCGAACCGAAACTTGGGAGGAAAATGAGGAAAACTGTAACCATATTTCCTGCTTCTGCTTTTTCCTCGGTTTATCTCTTAATTTGGGTTAGTGAGGGAAATTAGGAGTTCACTATATTTTATATTCTTATATACGAAGAAGATAATAATCGGAAACAGAGTCATTCTGAATTTAAAAATTCAGAGTCGCAATTTTGAGTTTTGAGTAAGCTTATATTAAAATTCAAAGTTGTACAGATAAAATTGAGTACAGATAAATGCAGTAGAGTAATAATAGCATAGACAAATGTTACTGACAAAACAATAGTGACAAAATAGTACTGACAAAATAATACTGACAAAATAGTACTGACAACGAGTTGAATATTAAGTCAAACAATGGGACTTTTTAAAAAAATGGTAAATTTTATATAAAATTTTTTATTATAACTGTTAGAATAATTAAGCCAAAAAATCTCGTAATTCTTCCATGTGAAAATGGGGGATTTTACTTTTAACTCCATTGGTTTTGAGATTTGGAGACTTTTATTTTTCTTTCTATGTATTTACTGATGACGATTTAATTTTGTAATATTTATAGTGGAAGCCCCGTCCAGTGGAAATCAAGGGGTCTTTACCATAACTATTAATAAGGTGTACTTCCATTGCATCTACTGCAAATGTAGCTTAGAATTACAACTTTATATAATGAAATTCATCTAAAATTTTTATTAAAGAAAACCTAGAATATAGTTTTTGCCAGCCATCTTATGAATGCTTAGAGTATGTAATTTGCCCCCATTTTATAGCAATTTAATAGAGAACAAGAATTTCAGGCATTAACTTTAAACAATATGTACTATCTATTCCATTCTCTTGTAACCCAAGATTATACTATCTCCAAGTACTCTCACATTACAACCATTTAAAAACTTTAATAATTATCGATAACTCTTAGAATTATTAAATGTCTAAAAACCATGAAATAACTATTACAATACTAACCTAAAGATAGCCAAGGATTAAAATCAAAATTTTGAGGTTTATCCTGTGGCTGAAAATTTAGACTATACAAGTCGTATAATTCCGAAAATAAACCATTTGAACTAAACCTATAAACGTAACGCCTTAAACTTGACACTTGAAAGATAAAGCCTTAAAAGTAACATTTTAAACTTAGTTCCTTAAGTAAAATGATACTTCGAATTGCTAAAACACGTGAAATAATTAGAAATAAAAACCAATGAAAAACAAAAGACATTATACAATTTATTAACTGTATAAACAAATTTTATATTACTAATCTGAGTACGAATTATCGGAATATAAACCTGATAAATTTGTAGTAATTTTACTAATGTGAATCAATTGTCTTATAAACCCATCATGTCTTTGGTTTCACAACTTTTATAGAGGATCATTCATGATAAAAGCTCACTCATTAGATGGCTTATTCGAAAAATTACTTGACGGTCAATCAATTTTCAAAAATAAAGAAGTTCTTCGGCCTTCTTATACGCCTGATCTTTTGTTACACCGGAATGAACAGATCAATAGCCTTGCTACAATTCTTGTTTCCGCACTCAGGGGAGAGACTCCTTCCAATGTGCTGATCTATGGAAAAACAGGGACAGGAAAGACTGCAGTAACCCGGTATGTGGGAAAGGAGCTTGAGAGGGTAAGTGAAGACAAGTCACTTTTCTGTTCTGTTGTATATATTAACTGCGAAGTTATCGATACGCAGTACCGACTCCTTGCAAATCTTGCCAGGCACTTCGAAGAAGAGGTTCCTATGACCGGGTGGCCTACTGATCAGGTCTTCATGAAATTTAAGGAAGCAATTGATTCCAGAGAACAGGTCATTATTATAATTCTGGACGAAATTGACAAATTGATTAAAAAAGGCGATGATGTCCTCTATAACCTTTCCAGAATTAATACAGATCTGCGGAAGGCCAAAGTAAGTATGATAGGGGTTTCAAACGATCTAAAATTCACTGAGTTTCTGGATCCAAGGGTTAAAAGTTCCCTGGGTGAAGAAGAACTAATTTTCCCGCCTTATGATGCTGAGCAGATTAGTGATATCCTGAAGCAAAGGGCAAAAATGGCTTATAATAATGGAGTACTTGGTGAAATGGTAATTCCCTTATGCTCTGCTTTTGCAGCTCAGGAACACGGAGACGCCCGCCGCGCACTTGATCTCCTGCGTGTTTCAGGAGAAATCGCAGAAAGGGAAAATCAGCCTGAGGTTCTTGAAGAGCATGTAAGGCGTGCTCAGGAAAAGATAGAGATTGACCGTGTAGTGGAAGTAGTTAGAACCCTTCCCACCCAGTCCAAACTCGTGCTCTATAGCATTATCCTGTTACGTAGCCGAGGCAGAGAAGGCAAGAATGTAACAACCGGTGAGATGTACAATGTCTACCGGCAGCTCTGCCATCACATTGACGTGGATATTCTTACACAGCGCAGGGTTACTGACCTTATGTCCGAACTTGATATGCTGGGCATAGTCAATGCAGTGGTCGTAAGCAAAGGTCGTTATGGCCGGACAAAAGAAATTTCCCTTAGTGTTCCTGTAGAAAACACTCGTAAGGTGCTCCTTGAGGATTACAGGCTCAAACCTCTTGTAGACTTTAAAGCGTCAGTTTTTAACAAAATGTTTTCGTGAGGGGTCGAACCCTCCAATTCAGTCATCTATAGTTTTCCTTTGTCTCTCAATGCTTTTCTGATCTTTTCCCTGCTTCCTTTATCCTTCGATGCTTTTCTTACCTCTCCCTGCATTTCTAATCTTTTCCTTGCTTCTCTTGCCCTCTCCCTAGTTTTCTTACCTTTTCCCTGGTTTTCGATAATCTATCCTTTTTACGTCTTACCATCTCCTTTCTTGGCTTACTTTTTCATTACTTAGACGTCCATTTTTTCAGGAAATAATATATATGATCCTGTGGTTTGACTAGAATTATATCACGTTTGGATATCACATTCGATCAAATCATGTTCATTCATATCACATTCGGTCATATAACGTTCATTCATATCACATTCGGTCATATAACGTTCATAGATTAACGTACAGATTCTACTATTCAAATTATCATTCTAATTCATTCGAAATTGAGGTTAAGAGTTATCGACTTCTGAGTCAAAACTCAGGTTCTTAATTCAAGTCTAATAATTCAAGTCTAATAATTCAAGTCTAATAATTCAAGTCTAGTTATTGAACTTAAAAAGGTAATTTTTAATGAAGATAATCGCATTCGTAGGCATGCCGGCTTCTGGAAAATCAGAAGCTGCCAGAATTGCCGCTGGGATGGGCATTCCCGTTGTTAATATGGGTGATGTAATCCGGAAGGAAGTTTTGAAGCGTGGGCTTGCACCCAATGATTCAAACACCGGAATGGTTGCAACGGATCTCCGCAAATGTGAAGGCATGGACGCAGTTGCCAAACGCTGTGTTTCTCAGATAATGGAAACGGGTTCTGAGCTTGTAGTTGTGGACGGTGTACGTGGAATTGCAGAAGTAGAATGTTTCAGGCAAGAATTCGGGAAAGGTTTTATTCTAATTTCCATTTATGCTCCCATAGAAGTTCGTTTTTCCAGAATCCAGAAAAGAGGCAGAAGTGATGATATGAACAATATAGAAGGACTTCGCCGTCGGGATGACCGGGAACTTGGTTGGGGCATGGGAGATGCTATAGAAGCATCTAATATTGAAATTGAGAACAATTTCTCTCTGGAGACATTCAGGAAAGACGTTATTGAAGTTTTGAGTAACTATCTCAGCTTAGATTCGAACAATAGCTCTCATAGACGAATTTGAAAAGAACAATTTTCGGAACAAACTTTATTTAGTAATCTGGAACAAACAATTTTAGCAAACCCTTTAAAACAAACACTTTTAGAGACAAACCCTTTAAGAATAAATACTAGGAACAAGAGCCTTTGGGAGCAAAAAGCTTCCAGACTTACTGGACTGGTGGAGTGAATTTATGATACGTGTTAAGGTTTCATCACCTGTATATCCTACGGAAAATCCCGAAAAAGTTGTCAAAGCAATTTCAACGCTTTTCACTGACATAAAAATTGAAAAAAATACTATTGATAATGTCGAACCTGAAACAGGAATTTCTCCTTCTTTTGTTGTTTCAGGAGAAGGAGGGCTTGATATCTTGCTAACCCTGCATGGACTCATTCGCAGGGAAGAGATTATAGATAGTATCCGAAACAAGGTTTTCAGTAAAGGCTTATCCAGTGATGGGCTTTCAATTCGCTTCTTGCTTAACAAGCAGGCTGCTTTTGTTGGAATTCCCAGTATTCCTCCTCAAGAAGAGACTCTTGGATCTATTGAGGTAGTAATCAGAGCTGACTCCAGGCAGGAGATAGAAAGACTTATTGAATGGCTTTTGCCGCTTACTGAAGAAGGAAAACCTGTTGTTGAAGTAGAAATGGAATATGTGGAAAAGGGTTGAAGTTTCTCAGGCTTGTAACCTATCTATTTAATGCTTTGTAAGTTTAATGATCTGTAAGTTTTAATGCTTTGTAAGTTTTAATTCATTTTTAAGTCCTTGAGAGGGCTCGTTAAATAAGCTGAGTTCAGTTAATTATATCTTAATCCCACTCACAGATTTATACTAATAAACAAAAAGGAATGGATTGTCGTCATGCAGTTGCACAGAATCAGCTTTTCATCGCATGCAGCCGTTGAAGACCCTTTCAAATGGGCTTACACACTTGAAGATCATGGGTATACTGGTTGGGAGATCGTACAGGAGGGATCCCAATGCCTGAACAGCAAGAACATCCAGAATTTGAAAAATATCAGTGAAACCACAGGCCTTGAATTGACTTTACACTTGCCTTTCTCAGATATGAATCTGGCAGGTCTGAATGATTCAATCCGGACGGAAATCCTCAGGCAGATGAAGCACTACATTACCCTGGGTTCCAATTATATCAACCTGGCTGTTATTCACCCTGGCTACCTTTCTCCATATGGGGTACAGGTGCCGCAGGCAGCTTACCTGACGAATCTAGCCTCTATCGGTGAAATCTGTGATTTTGCAGCAGATTTTGGGATTCTCATTGCTGTTGAGAATATGCCCAATCTTCCAAAAATCTTCGGAAAATATCCTGACGAAATGCTTGAGATGCTTGATTCCATCGGAAGCCATAATGTCGGTTTTACCTTCGATGTCGGGCACGCAAATACAGTTGGGCTTGTTGATGATTTTCTGGATCTTCTCGTAGATAGAATCTCCCATGTGCACATTCACGACAACATGGGTAAAAAAGATGAACATCTTCCTTTAGGAAAGGGTACAATAAACTGGAAATTAGTTATGGAAAAACTTTCAGACTATAAGGGAATATTTGTCACTGAAATGGGTTCGATTGAAGAGGGAATTCAAAGTCTTGAATTTTTAAAGAATTTATGAAAAGGCTCCTGTACTTATAAAAAGGCACTTATATTAGTTAACCTAAATTTCTTTTTAGCTTTTCTCAAGCTTTTTTTAGTTTTTCTCACCCTTTCTTTTTAGATTCTCTTGCCCTTTTCTATCAAATGATGCAACCAGTCACCATGCTCTATTTTTTCTGTCTCAGGTTTTTCATCATAGACATATATGAAGCCTCTGATCTGCTGATCCTCTATTTCAAGATCCACATATTCCCTGTGGTAACCTCCGAAGAGTTCCATATAGTCAATTGATTTTGCCACTTCAAGCTGTTCTTTTCCTGAAAACCTGCGCACTTCAGCAACCACAAAAGATTCTTCGGAAGGGTAAATTCCAGGATAAGGACCAAGAGAGTAGAGAGCATACCCTCTTATTTTTGTCACTCCCAGAAACTCCGACCTATTATGCAGGTCGAAACGCCGGTAATTATAGAGACCGTTTCTAAGGCTACCATATAGTGCCATTACCATATCCCCTTCAGGCTTCTGATAAGAACGCTGCCAGCAAACGTTTCTGTGAAAAATATTACCGTAAAGAGTTCTATCTGTTACTTCATCGTTTCTGTCTTTACGTATTCCCTTATTTTCTTCTGAACCGTTTTCCATTAAGTATTCCCTTAAAGATTTTTTAAAAATAATTTCTTTTTTCAAGCCTTTCAGGACTTTCTCTTTTTTCTTCAGCGCTTTCTTTTATAATGGGTATTGCTCTCTAAATTTCACAGATTAGCATAACTCAATTATAATAATTTAGCCAATTAATTTATTAATTAGCCAATTAATTTTAACATTTAACATACTGACTTCAATAATTTAAAATACTCAAATTTAAGAATTCAATCCAGATAATGGAGTTTCAGTAATCAGCGTTAGATAATGAAATTAAATATCATTTTCCTAACCGATATGGAAATTACTTTGAAAAGGCATAAGCTGCAAACCGCTGTGGGAGGTCTAGATTTGCCAGCAGGAACCGATCATGTTTGCTATAAGCTACTTTCTTATTGCCTGAAAGTTTTAGCACACAGGTACTGCCCGGTTTTGCTTCTTTGACCTCTTGCCCGTCAATCAGAATTTTTTCCACGCGTACAGGTTCGGATTGCAGTCCAACGAAAAGATGGAGCACACTTGAGACTTCGATCTTCCTGGTGAATTTTGAGATTGTGCATTCCAGCGTGTAATCAGTGCTTACTATTTCTTTGTCGGAAATAATAAATCCCCTTTCTATATCTTTGGCCTGTACGTTTTTAAGGCGCATTCCAACCCTCGTGCCTGTTGGGGCACTCTCGATATCCACGTCATGACTCTGAATAGAACGAATTTCAATATCTCTGTCAAGAGGGAAAATCTTTGTCTTGTCCTTATCCTTTGAAATTCCCTGTTTGACAACCCCAAGAACAACACAACCTTTTCCTATGACATTGAAGGCATGATCTATAAACACCCTTGCAGGGAGCGTATTCAATTCAGCCTGTTCAGCTTCAATGATCTCTGCCATCGCGTTAATTCCGGCTTTGAGATCTTCTATACCTTCAAAGGGATTTTTTGCGTTCTTATTAGTATTTAACGAAATGCATTCCCAGTCCTGAAGAGAAGTGCCTGCAGTCATTACTTTTATTTTATTTTTCAGTTCATCGATTGCATGAATATGGATGCTGTCAGATCTTGTCAGGGCAATTATCCCATGCTTTAATCCTAGCAGATCCAGGGCGACAATGCATTCTCCTGTATGAACGCTTTCGGGATTGTCTTTATTCAGGCCATCTGGAGGAATGCAAAGAATTGCCATATCGGAAATATTGAGTGCCGTAATCAGGGGTTTTAAGGCTTTCGGATAGCTTTGAGGGTCAACTAAAACCATTTTCCGGCTTTCTTTATCATTATTGTACATGGTTATGTCGGAAGATGTTCCTTTTTTCCCGAGGTTTGCTGCAAGGGAGGTTCTTCCGCTTTTTTCCATTCCGATAATTGCAATGTTTGTCATGGTAGATCTCTTTCTAATATCTTTTTGGTCCGAATTAATTTTATAATACTAGATTATCTGAATAAAATGAGTTTATTTTATGCCTAGATTCCGCTTTTTTAGGCACATAAGCTTCTATTGATACCTAATTATGTGCTTATCCTTAAGCACATGAAACCGAAGCTCTAATCTCAAAACCACGATCATCTGACATTATAATTTAGTGGAGCTATGTATATGCGCTTAAAATATGGGAACCCAGGTTTATGATATTTTCTGTAATATGTGATTAGATTAAAGTTGGCTACACTCTGAATCTGCCGGTGATATTGATTTCGGTTACTTTCATGAATCTGCTACTGGTACTTATTTTACTGGTATGAAGAATGGTATTGATCTCACTAATGTGAAGAATGGTATTTATTTTACTGGTATGAAGAATGGTATTTATTTTACGGTATGAAGAGTGATATTGACGCCACTGGTATTAATTATACTGTAATATATTCCTTATCGAATAACTCAAAAGGATTTCTCATAGAGCAAGTTCTAATATATAAAGTAGGTTTTGACATAAATTCCATCAGAGAATTGTTACCATAGTTCTCCTTGTAAGATTGCCTGGGTTTTATCGCTTGTACTTTTGTTGATCTTCCTAATAGTTATCAAATATTCTTCTCCCACGACTTGAGGCTCTTCAAAAACTGCATCTATTCCAAGTCTATTAAGATAAACTTGGAATTCTGCTACAATTTTTAAATCTCTTACCCGGATCCTCGACTCGTCATAAAGTCTGTGGCCGTCTTTTACACTTCTAATTGATTCCCTGAGTGGATTCAATATGCTTTCCCCTAGCTGCATACAGCGTTTTTTAAACTCAGTCTCGTTTTCTTTCCATTCTACTGTCTGGAAACCTTCTCTAACAATTCTGGAGAGCATATAGTCTCTGCCGGTTTCATTGTAGAACTTGAAGGCATGCTTGAGATCCGAGCAATTGCTCTGGGAAGAAGTGTATTTTAATGGAGAAAAAACCATTTCGGGGTCTTTTATTACAACTCCCTCATGCTCCTTTTCTCCTAATTTCCGGATGATTCTTTCTATTTCTTCAGGGGCAGTTTCCAGAGAAATTTCCCCGAAAAATTCTGCTTGATAAAAGCCATATTTTTCCAGAATTTCCTGTTTTTTACTTATGGAGAGAGGCTTACCGCTATTTTTCTCTCTAATGTCGAAAACAAAAAATTCGACAGATTCGACATTATAGATATCTTTTGAAATATAAGGATTGTCAGGACCTACCATTTCCGCATAGAGTACGAGTTCCGGGAAATCGTCAAAAAATTTAAGGTTCAGTTTCTCTTTTGCTTTTTGGGTTGTATAAGGGCAAATATAACCGCTCCGAGTAATTGCAAGTATATTCTTTTTTGCGGTTGCTATCCGGACATTATAACCATTCATTTTCTCTTCCACTGCTACTTTATCAAGGCCAATGAAATGCTTTTTAATTGTAGGATCCAGCACCATAGCTCTCCGGATCTTTGGAAAGCCCATAATTGCCTCAAAAGAACTGTCTGTCTCATAAAGTACTGTTCCCCTCTCAATATGGGAAACTTCCTTGTCGAAACGAAGCAAATACTCATATTTTCCCCAATTTCGAGCAAGATAACTTTTCTCAAAAAGATGCTGAACCCTCTCTTTATCAAAACTCAGGAAATTAGTAAGTCGAGTTAGAAATTCAGGATCAATTTCCTCATTCATTACTCTGTTCATGTTTATTTATCATTTTCAGACCTGAAATAAGTTATTATTCACATATAAGTTTAAATACTTTTTATAATTATACATATAGTTAATATTTGACTACTTAGGAAAATTATGCCGAGTTAATCTCAAAACTCACAGTTTGCTTTTTGAATCCTGGATTTTGAAGATTCAATTAAGCTTTAGACCACGAAATAAATGCTAAAGATCTTAATTACTTAGAATTAAATGAGTTTTGGAATCAGCTCTGTATAGAAATTTGCAAAATTTCCAAAAATATTGGAGGCCACTAAATGGCAGATGAAATCGACTACGAGATTATTGGCGACGACATGCAAATTGTTGAAATTGAGCTTGATCCAGGCGAGGCTGTTCAAGCAGAAGCTGGAGCTATGGCATATATGGGGCCAGGAATTGAGATGCAAACCAGCATGAGTGGTAATGACGGCGGCGGATTCATGGGAGGCCTGAAAAAGGGACTGAAGCGAGCCCTGACAGGCGAGAGTTTCTTTATTACAAGTTTTGTTCACAAAGGTTCTGGGAAAGGGCATGTGGCCTTTGCGGCTCCGTACCCAGGCAAGATTATTCCACTGGATCTTAACAAGTTTGGAGGTAGTATCCTCTGTCAGAAAGATGCTTTTCTCTGTGCTGCCCGCGGAATAGATGTCGAAGTAGCTTTCACCAAAAAGCTCGGAGCAGGGCTTTTCGGTGGTGAGGGTTTCATTCTTCAGAGACTGCGAGGTAGCGGCCTGGCCTTTGTCCATATAGGAGGCACAGTGATAAAAAAAGATCTAGCAGCTGGGGAAACTTACCATGTTGATACTGGTTGCGTAGCAGCTTTTACCGAAACAGTGAGTTATGATATAACCTGGTCAAAGGATTTTAAAAATGCCCTCTTTGGTGGTGAAGGAGTTGTTCTTGCAACTCTTACAGGACCGGGCACCGTGTACCTGCAAAGCCTGCCTTTCTCCCGCCTTGCTGATAGGATCTTTGCAGTTGCCGCCTACAGCCGTAACCGTGATGAACACAATGGCATCGCCGGAACTGGCGTCCTTGGCGGCTTGATTGGCGGAGGTAAATCATTCTGAAAACGAAACTAGCTTATTGAGATATCAAACTGAAAAGAAATAATACTGAAAACAGATAATACTGAAAAACAGGTTAATACTAAAAATAGATAATCTGAAATCAGATAATACTGAAAAAGATAAAAACTTAAAGCTTAAGAATTTTAAAAGCTGCCCTTCCAGAAGATTAGAAAGACCTGTCTTTTTGGGACAGGTCATCTTTTTATTAACTATTCTTTTACTATTTCTATTAGTTTAGTTTTTCTGGTTCTTTTTTCTCCAGGCTTTTCCCTGAGGTCCTTTCTAAAATTAGCTCATTCAGCAATTGTATTTATGACGTTCCTGCGGGCCAGGAAGCCAACAAGTTCTTCTTCAAGGTTAAGGACTGGAACACCTCCAACATCGTGTTCAAGCATCGTCTGAACAGCTTCTGGAAGGGGAGTATTTGTACGGACAGTGATTACACTTCGCGTCATGATATCTCCTACCAGCAGGTTCCTGATTCTTGAGTCCTGCTGATTGTCAGCCACCAAATCCCTAAAAGAACGCATAGCAAAGGCGATATCATCTTCTGCAATTATACCTACAAGCCTTCCGTTTTCTATCACTGGCAGCCTTCCCACATTCTTATCGATGATTAGGCGTCTAGCGTGGCTAACGCGATCCGATGGGCTAACGGTGATAGGACTTTTTTCCATTACTTCTCCTACAAAGCCTGTAAAACGGTTTATCCTCATAAATTCCTGGGGGGTTACCCAACCCATTGATTTCCCGTTATCAGTGACAATAACTACCCCACCTTTCTTTTTTATCAGGATAAGGGCATCTCTAATATCGGTATCTGGCAGAACCTTTACAAAATTATCAGATACGGCTGTTGCAACATGCAGAGCGGATGCAGGTTTGCTCTGTTTCTTGCGAGTTCCGAGCTGCTCTGTCAGACTTCTCATGGTAAGTACGCCAAGCACCTGATCGTCATGAACTACCAGCAGGCGTTTTGTGTTCTTCTTTTCCATAAGGTCTAGGGCGTGAGATATGGTATCTGACTTGTCAATCTTGTATGGCTGTACCATTATATCTTTAACTTGCATGCAATTCACCTCATGCATATCAAAATTATCAATATATTTTCTCGCAATTTTTGTTTGCGTGTTTTATTTGTCTGTTTTTCCAGTTTTACTTTGCATCCTTCTATCTTTTGGCCGTTTACCTTTTGCTATTTTACTTCGACGCGTGTATTCCTTACACTCAATCTCAGAGAATAGCTTTCATTATGTCGGTCCTGCTTAGTATGCCCACTATATCCTCTCCATCGCTGACAGGAAGAGCAGTTACTCTTTCCTCAATCATTCTTTTTGCAGCTGCACTGACATTTTCACTTGCATCGATGGAGATTATCGGAGATATCATGATATCTTCTGCGGTCAAAGGCACCTCTTTTACGTATCTGTATGTTTTCTGGCCTCCAGGAGAAGATTTGCGGGCCATTTTGATATTTTTTGTAGAAAGGTCGCCTTGAATATCAGTTAAGAGATTTAAGGCAAGATATTCTCTGGAAATAATGCCAACAGATTTTCCTGCATCATCTTTGACGACTACTCTCTCGATTTCGTTTTTGTTCATTTCATCGATTACGTGGTTGATCGTATGATGTCTGTGAACAGAAACAACATCTTCAGTCATCAGTTTAGGTATTTTTGTTTTCACTTCCTCGGTATTTTCTGCAACATAGCGTACGAGATCTGTCCTGGTGACAATACCTACAATGTTACCGTTCTTTACCACTGGAATGTTATGCACCGTGTTCTCAAGCATTAAGGAGGTTGCCTGAGAAATGGAGGCTTCGGGATAGATGGTAATTACCGACTCCGTCATCAACAGCTTTATGGGAATCTGGTCTATTGGCCTCCTCCTCCAGAGGGGCTCGGCCTGAGCCAGACGGTTGCTGATGTCTGATTTTGTCACAATTCCTACCATTCTGCCCTCGTTAAGGACAGGCAACGTACTGATTCTGTGTCTTAACATCAGTTTTCTTGCATGTGACACGGGATCATCTGCGTTTAATATATACACAGGTGAACTCATGATGTCCGCCACATTCATTGAATACCTCCTTCATTTTTACAATATATAAGTGTCATTAATTATAGTTTTTGAATCGAATGCAAGATTTATAATTTATTACTGGAAGTACCAAAGTTTTAGGATATTTTTAGGGTATTAATACATGCTCTTTGTCGAAGTAAAAACTAATTTGAGAAAGGCTTATCTCATTTGAGAAGGGTGTTATTTTGGGTCATTTGTCATTTATATCTTAAGATATTGAACAGCCATGTGTAGAATGGTTCCTAGATATATCCAGTCAGTGTTGTTCATCATGCACTAAGTTCATTCGATTTGCAGCAATTTGATAATACACTTCTAGACATACCAGAATTTCATTCTAAAGCTTTCAGGAAATCGCTTTCAGTAATAATACCACGTAGCACTCCTCCCTCAAGGACAGGGAGTGAGCCTATCTTTCTCTCGAGCATAATTTCCATTGCTTTTCCCATGTCTGTCCCCGGACTGGTCCAGATTAGTTCTTGCGACACAAGAGAACCCACAGGCTGGTCAAGAGCCTCATGAATATTTCCCGTTGTCAATTTACTGAAAGCATCTCCCCTTCCAAGGTAGTGGACAATATCGGAGGCTGTGACTATTCCAGCAAATATTCCATCTTTCACTACAGGAAGTCTTCGGAGCCTGTTCTCTACCATTACTTTTGCTGCATGTCCAATGGGTGTATCAGTTGATACCATTTTGACGTTTCTGGTCATGTATTCATCAACAGTTTTATTTGTTATGATCCCGCCCATTAGTTCTATTGCGTTCCTTTCTGTAAAGATCGCAACGACATGCATATCATCGTTCACGATTGGCAGGCCGCCGGTCCTTCTTTTAAGCATTGTTGAAATGGCTTCCTTAAAATCTGCCTGCTCATGGAGATAGGCAATATCAGTATCCATTATCTGCCGTACTTCTTCGTTTATTGCAGCTAGGAGGTTCCCCTTGAACCTATTTTCAACCAGCAGATTTCTTCTACCTCCTCCCAGAAAATCAATGATATCCACTGAAGTAATGATCCCTTCCAGTCTCCGCGTTCCGGCGTCTGTAATCGGAATGCGCCTGAACCTCTTTTCAGTCATAATCTTAATTGCTTCCATAATAGTTGCTGTGGGAGGAAGAGTCACTACATTCCTTGTTGCCAGGGGTAAGATCCTTCCTTCATGTTCTGAAATGCGGGACTTAAAATCAACGCCTATTCGCATTGAGCCCATGCTACTTACCGTGTGAGGGTCTTTATGCTGCGCTTTCTTACCTTTGCTCACTTTTGGCTGAACCTTCATCTTGTCGACTGACACAAATGTCGTATGTTTGTCCAATAAGATCACCGAACTCGAGTTGCAGTTAATTGCTTTTTTATACACCGTTTTTCCTCTTCCTGCCTGCTTGCAGGAATTTCCCTGGAAGCCGAAGTCTATTCCTCAGCAAATCCAGTTTTGCTCCTGGAAAAAACACAACCTGAAAGCAATTTCTCCCCAATCTTTCGGAATGGTTTTCTTTATTTACCTACTATAATCATTAATAATGATAATCTTTAATGTTATTATCTTTTTGCGTGAGAGTTTGCCCTTTACTGCCTCATGTTCATTTTCTGGCTAGTTTTTTCATTTAAATGAAAATTTTTCTTTCAAAAGCGCTCAGAATCTATTAAGAATCTATTAAGATTATTATCAAACCCTGGTTCAAGTCGTTTTGGAAGTTATTCTCCCCACGCGCTGACAATAGTTCTCAGAAGATCCTGTCTGTCAACAATTCCAGATATCTTGCCCTGTTGATTTACTATAGTTACTCTTCCGATATCATAGTGGATTATCATTTCAACTGCACTCCGGAATGAACCATTTTCTGAAAGAGTATATGCTGGAGTTGACATTATCTTCTCAACTTTAGGACTGTCTTTAGGCCTTGTTCGCCTGTCATCTTCCACTTCAATTCGCACAGCACCTGATTTGATTATGTCCCTTCTAGTTATCATTCCAATGGGTTCGCCTTTCTTTGAAACTACAGGAAGTCCAGTGTAATCTGTCTCAAGCATATGCCCCCATACTGTGCCGACTTTATCCTCTGGCGAGCAGGTTACGACTTTTTTTGTCATGACTGCTTGAATTGCTTCGGGAACGTTTCTCGGAATTTCCACATTTTTGAGAATATCCACATAACTCAAGACTCCAACAACTATACGGTCAGTTGTTGATACGACAACCGGAACTCGGTTTTGTTTTGACTGGACCATCAATTTTGCAGCTACCATAATATCCATATCCGGAGTGACTGTAGGGGACTGCATTGCATATCCGGCCACCGTAACGTCCGAGCGAGTAGATGTAACCCTCATTATATCCTGGTCGCTAAGCATTCCTACAAGCCTATTCCCTTCATCAATGACAACAAGGCTTCTAAGGAAATAATCACGCATCAGCTGACGCGCGTGAGTTACGAATTCCTGATCTTTAACACTAGAAGACCCTTCTGACATAATCTCGCTAACATTCATTGTTTATCCTCTCATCTTCCTTTATATAGAAACGGGATAGTTTGGGATAACTTTGATGTCTGGTACTCCTTAACACTCAAACTGCAATTGTGGTATTCTTTTTTAGTACTCTTTTTAGTACTCTTTTTAGTACTCTTTTTTAGTACTCTTTTTTAGTACTCTTTTTAGTACTCTTTTTAGTACTCTTTTTAGTACTCTTTTTAGTACTCTTTTTTAGTACTCTTTTTTAGTACTCTTTTTTAGTACTCTTTTTCAAGATTGTAAGTTACTCGTAATTTTCCCCTTCTTCTTGACGACAGTTTCCGCATAAGTACCTTCCATCCACATATCTAAGGTCATATGAAAAAACATTACAGGATTCACATACTCCTGTATTGAATTCCTCTGACTCTGAAATCTCTTCCATTGAGGGGACGGAGAAGAGAGCCTCCCTGTTCATGTCAATAAGATCTTTAAGAATGGTGTTAAGTCCTGGTGTTACCATCAGGATGTCAGTGTTCGAAATTACTCCTATTACTATACCATTTTCCAGGACTGGCAGCCTTTTAATATTTGCTTTTAACATGATTTCGGAAGCTTTTACTATACTTGTTTCAGGCTCTACAGTTATAAGAGGAGTTGAGAGTACTTCCTTCGCCTTCACTTCGCTTGGTTTTCGGTCCTCTGTAACAATACTCTTCACAAGACCTCTTTCAGTTATTATCCCCATAGCCTTGCCATTCTCTGTAATGATAGCGCTTCCTGCATCACGACTGATCATTTCTTTTGCAATAGCAGGAATATCTGAGTTGATATCCATTACTATTACTGCTTTATTCATAACTTCAGCAACCGAGACTTCTCTCTCAATCTCCCTGCTATGAATACCAGTACCTGTCTCCCTTTCAGCATCTGTCTCCCTTCCAGGTCCATCTGCCATTTACTGCCATTCCCCCTTTACCTTCAATGCTCCAAACCGGCAATTAAAACATAAAATCTCTTCAGACTTCCAGTTTCTTGTAGAATAATTTCCTGTAGAAGATCTTCTCTGGAAAATCTCCTGTGAATAAATTTCCTGTACAAATATTTCCTGTCAAAAACATTTCAGATGCTTTAGTTTGACCTCTTATTCAGGTTCTCAATTGAATTATAATCCTGGATGTAGGTAAAACATATAGTTTCCAGATATATTTTCTTGTCAGCTCCCTCTAGGTTGTCCTTCCCCACACTATTCGGACGTTTTTATTGCACTTAAATCTTATTTATATACGAGTCAATGGTACATAACGATAACGGGATTTGTTTTTGCTTATTTCGTTTACTTTATAAGACATGAGGCGTGCATGGAGTCGGAGTGAGCTTTTTAATACCTCCGCTGCCTATCTCTACAACTTGATCTCTACTAAGAAATTTATAGAATCTCGCAGGAATTTTTTCAAAACCCCCTCGTTTCCACTGGAGATTTTTACTAAGAATGAAAAAATGCTTAATTATTGAAGAAAATATTCGGAAAAAGTGTGGAAAAAATCTCTATCTCATAAAATAGCCTTCTACAGTTTAAAAACAAAATAAATTATATTTCTAATGGCATTAACTTTTCTCACAGGAAATTTTTCTAACCCCTTTATTTCCACTGGAACGCACCTTATACGTTTTTATCGGGCAGAATAACAGATTTGAGAACTGTAAAAAATAAAACAGGATACAAAAAGGAAAAAGTAAAAATAAAAACTGAACGCGAAAAGGGAATATAGTTAGATTACAGGGCGAATACTGATGTGGCGTCATCCCTCAGTGATTAAACAGTTCTGAGTAGTTGGAATCAATTTTATACGACATTTTACTGTTGACTTGATACTAGAATAACACTAGTGTCATGGCAATTTAATTACTTGTCATCTTAATAAGCTCTGAACCTCGTTATACTGATGAAAAGCTATCAAAGTATATGCTCAATAATTAAATTTCCACGACACTAGTTAAATATAGAATGGATTACAGTATCAATGATTAGAGTAAAGAATGGATTAGAGAAAGAATGATTGTAATATAAAATGATTAGAGTATAGATGATTAAAGCATAATCACTCTGCTCCGGTTCCCTACACTCAGCTCGATTTCTTCATTCAGACCAGATTTGGCATAAGCATTAATTATCTGAATCTCGGAATCTATATCAAGATCCTCGATAACATAAGCTTGATCACCCCATAGAGTTAGTTTGATACTGCCTGTGTTGTCCTTGAGTTCAAGATTTGCGACCACACTTGCGGTTCCATCTTCCCGTTCAAATTCTCGGAGTTCTCCTATGTCGGAGACCTTACCCTGGACTGAATAACTTTCCCCTGGGATAATATCTGCAATATTTGTGATTTTTTCGCTATATTCAACCTTTTTTTCGGTCTTCTGGATAGTTCCTCTGGAACCCAGGTTCAATTCTATCTGCTGATTGAAGGCATTTTCTCGAGAATACGCATTGAGTACTTCTATGGTCTGGTCAAAATTAAATTCATCAAGAAAATCGGTTTTTTCATCCCAGAGTGTCAGTTTGATTTTGCCTGTAGGATCACCTAGAAGGAGATTTCCTACTCTACCTGTAGACCCGTCTTTTTTCTCGAAGGTCCGGATTTCCGAAATATCAAGTATCCTCCCGAATGTATTAATATTATTAACATTAGCCTTGATATCCGCAATCGGGGTAAATTGCTCTTCGTACTCGACTTTTTTCTCACTTTTTCTTATTATACTTCGGTTTCCGATCTGGATTTCTACCTTTTGAGCAAAGGCATTTTCCCGGGCATAAGCATTGATTATCTCTACAGTATCTCCGTATTCTAACTTGTTCAAAAGTTCGGTTTTTTCGTCCCAGAGAGTAACCCTGATTGTACCTGTAGCATCTCCAAGCAGCAGGTTCCCCACCTTTCCACTGCTCCCATCCTTCTTCTGAAAGGCCCTGACTTCAGAAATTTCCAGGACCTTTCCTGTCAGATTGAGATCTCCCATTCCTTCTTTGATGTCCTTTATTTTCTGGCTGCTTGCAGCCACATCAATCTCTTCATCGGTTTCTGCCAGGACTCCATTGTTTCCTACATTGATTTCTACCCCGGAATATCCCTGCTTTGCATAACCGCTGATCTGGAGGGTTTGTCCTGCCTTAATTTTCCCAGTTTTTATCAGATCCGCCATATTATCCCAGAGGGTTACCCGAATTTTCCCTGTCTCATCTCCAACAATCAGGTTTCCTACTCTCCCTATAGTCCCGTCGTTTCGAGTGAATTCTTTGGTTTCAAAAACAGAAACAACTCTCGCCACAAAATTAACTTGCCCGCTCTCAGCTGTGATATTTTCAATCTTCACACTGTCCCGACCTACCTCCGAAAATCCAAGTTCGTTGGCAACTAGCATAGCAGCCATAAGTTCATCGCAAAGCCCTCCCATATTCTCAACTTTATCCTGAATGCGCTGCAGGAAGTCTTCCTTACTTATTACGTGGCTGAGCTTTTTATAGATCGATTCAATATCTGTCATGTTATCCCCTTTAATTTGTAATGCTCTCTCAGTGTTTGTTTTTTGCCTGTATTTTTGCCGGTAATACTTGTCGGTGTTTGTCACTCTTATTCTAGTTCCAGTATTATAGCGTAAAATTTCAAAAACTATTTTGTGATTGTACTTAATTAACGACTGAAAATTGATTAACGACTGAAATTTAATTAATGGCTAAATGTTACTGTGGAAATTCAAAATATCTAGATGAGATTTGAGGTGAAGCTTCAGAGTAGATACTTCCCAAACTTTATATTATCCTTTAATTCATATTGATAAAACAAGCATGAATTAAATATAACTTAATAAGGTTTTACATATGGTTTTTCTAAATCTCAAAATTAAATATTACTTATAAGGCTTTACATATGTTATTTCTAAATCTCAATTATTTTAATTTTTTTATGCTTTTCTTTGCTTTTCTACTGCGGAAGGTTATTCTAATATTCGATCAGGAATTTCTGTCGTTGCAGTCTTTTTTAACACCCAGCTTGAAACATAAAATTTAAGTCTAACAAGCAACTGAGAACCTACGGAAAGAGTTTTGATCTTGAGTCGAAATGTCTGACCTTCTTTCAGAGTAATGCTCGTAAGGTTTGAGCATGAAGGTCTGACAAAAGTGTTTCAAATTTAGTGCTACGGTATGCAAGGAGCCTTACTAAAGATTACCGCATGCTAAATGAAAGTATTTTCACGGAAAGGAAAAAATGTTAATAAACTATTCTCCTAGATATTTATGAAAAATCGCTATATACGCAAATAATTTCAAAATAAAGCTTGTCAAAACAAAACCTTATTTATGGTAAAGTTTCATTATCTACATGATATCATGATTCGAAGATGCACTGAGCACGGCTATTTTAGAGGAGGCAGCTGTCTGCAGTGTAAGCGCCCTGGCAGATACCTTCTGGATGACAGCAGGGAGGAAAAGCTTGGCAGGTTCGTGTCAGGCACCCTCCGGCATTTTCCAGCGTCTGCAGGAGTTGAAATGGACAAATGCGGCTGGGTTAATCTGAATAGTTTCTGTGAGGTTATGAAGAAAAGATACAACTGGATGAGGAAAGAATATTTTTATGCTCTTGTAGAATCCGATGAGAAAGGAAGGTATGAGATTCGTAATTCCAGAGTCAGGGCACGTTACGGGCACTCTGTTAATATTGACCTGGACTATCCGGAAAGCAATTTCCCATATCTATATTACGGGGCAAGCCCTGAGGAAGTTGATGTTCTGCTGGAGAATGGAATTTTTCCGATAAAACAACGCTATGTCCACCTCAGCACTTCATATGAGAAGGCAGCAGAGGTAGCCCTTATTCATACCGAAAGTCCTGTGATCATTCAAATAGACGCTTTGAAAGCTCAGGAAGACGGGATTTCCCTGAAGCTTGCAACCGATTATATAGTACTTGCGGAAAAGATACCTCCTGAATACCTCTTTGTCGTTGAGGATTGATTTCCAAGTCTTTTCTGTTATTCTTTTAAGTATTTTTTATCGTCTTCTCATTTTAACTCTCTTCTTCTCATTTAACTCTCTTCTTCTCATTATAACTCTCTTCTTCTTTCCTTCCCTCTTTTTCCTATCTTTTCTTCCCTGACTATTATCCTATGTTCTCAGTCCACCGATACCTCAAAAAGGCCTTCTTTTTCCTCTATTTTGAATTTTACATCCAGAAACTGTTCGGTAACCCAGATATTTGTTGCAGTATGTAGAGAAAGTTCCCTGACAGTGTAAGAACTATTTCCCGCAAGAGCCATATATGGGATCAATTGGTCTGCCAGATGTACATCTACAGAAGCTCCTGCACTCATTTCGGAAATAATTTCTTCTGCAGCTTGTTTGCCTACTTTTTCTGCAGGAAGCCCTCTCTCCCCAAGAGCACTTCCTCCTAGATAGCCTGCCCATAGGGTTATTCCACTTCCAGTGGAAAATGCCTCAAAGGATTTGGTTTCAATCTGCAAAGAGTATCCGGCTTCTAAAAGCCTGGCTCTGGCAGCTTCTGCTTGACGTAAAGGCACATGAGCCGGAAGATTCGAAGCATGGGAAATTCCTCTAACTTCTTCTTCATCTTTAACAAAGTAAAACCCCCGAAGCTTGCATGGCTCAAAAAAAGCTGAGACTTCTCCTCCTCCCTTAGGATAGTAGCCATGTTCCTTTAGGACTACTTTTCCTGCATAGTCTAGCCGTTCCAGAGCTTTGAGAGTTACCTGCCGCAGGTAATCCGTTGTCGGAGCCCAGGCAACATCAGTGCCTCCTCTTATAGTAAATTCGACTTTTTCTTTTGCAAAAGGCAGGGCAGGCATAAGACACTGGAGAAGCAGGGTTATGCTACCTGCGGTCCCAATATCAATATCATATTTGCCCCCCTTCATTTCCACTGGAACAAAGGAAAGCTCTGTTGAACCTGGAAAAAGTCCCGAGACCTTAGCTCCACAGATCCTGGCTGCAGTTTCCAGAGCTTTTAAATGCTGCTGTTTTAAGCCGGGATTTTGTCTATTTTGTCTAATTTTTGTGATCCTGATCCCGCTTCCAGTAACTGCGGAAAGAGCAACAGCGGTCCTTACCAACTGACCTCCACCCTCGCCGTAAGAGCCGTCAATTTCTAACATTCTTTTCCCCCAACACTTTAATCTTAGTTTTATTCCTAGTTTGTTTTAATTTCGTCTTTATTTGGTCTTTATTTGGTCTTTATTTCGTCTTATTATCTTCTTTCATGTTTCTGATTGCGGCTTTTACCGCCGGCCTGAGAGGGTCCACAAGCATGGAAAGTGGGGGAGCATAGCAGGTCTCCATATCAAGAAGATCTTCTATTGTAGCTTTTTTCCGGACTGCAAGGGAGAGAGCATCAATTCTTTCTTTTATTCCTTCTCCTCCAGCAAGTTGCGCACCTACTAAACAATTGTCTTTAAAAAGGAGTTTGATATAGAGATCTTTTCGGCCTGGGTAATAGGAAGCTCTTGTGCGCCCTCGGGAAAACCCTGTAACCAATCTCATACCTCTACTCTCAGCTTTCCTCGAGGTAACTCCCACTCCACCGAACTGCAAATCTCCTGCAACGGCTACCCAGGGATCTGCGATGGGCCCGAAAGTGGTACACTTTCCTGTGATATTATTGCCGATCACATCGGCCATACGCCTGGCTGTTGTACCCAGCTGACTAAGTTTGGCTTCTCCTGTTATAAGGTCAGTTACTTCTGCACATTCTCCACCTGCATATACATAGGAGAGAAATTTATCTCCTGCTTTTACCTGGAGCATTTCATTTACTACTATTCCCCCAGATTTCCCTATCTCGATTCCGGAACCGAGGACAAGGGAAACTTCTGGTTTTACCCCACTTGCCAGAAGCACAAGATCTGCAGGGAATTGTTTATCTCCTACCTGTAATAGTTTTTCTTTCCAGAACCCTTCAGGAAAGACCACTGGTTCCCCGGAAATTACTACAATTCCCCGAGATTCAAGGTGTTCTCTTACAATCTCAGCGATATCGAAATCAAGTTGTCTGGAAAGCAGGTTTTTGCTTCTAGTTATAAGGACAGTTTTAATTCCCCTTCTCGCAAATGCCGCAGCACATTCAATTCCTATTGTCCCTCCACCTATAATACAGATTTTTAGGGCAGTTTCCAGAGCTTTTTCGAACAGCATGCCATCGGCAAGACTCCTTAAGGTAAATATGCCATATGGAAGAATATTCAAGCTACAACCCCGGGGTACAAAGGGCAGACTGCCTGTGGCAATAACCAGTTTGTCAAAAGAATAAGTCCCCTCTCCTGTCCGAACAGTTTTTGAATCAAGATGTATTGACCTGACAGCTTCATTTAGCCTAACATTTATTCTGTTCTTCCTGAAGAAATCCGCAGGTTTTACTATAAGTTTTTCAAAACTATTAATTTCCCGGCTTAAAACAAAAGGAATTCCACAGTGGCTGTAAGCAGTGTGTGAATCTCTTGAAAGTACAGTTATTTCAAAGTCACTCTGTCTTCTAATCTTGGTAGCAACTGCCATGCCGCAGGCCCCCCCTCCTATAATGACTATTTTTTCAGGGCTTTTTTTTTCTGAGTTTTGTGCGGAAACTCTTCTCGAAAATTCATCCTTAATCCCATCTGCTTTCCGGATTTTTTCATCTACAGCTTCCTGTATATCGAATTCGCTTCCCATAATCTTAACAATGGTCTTTCACGTCTATTATAGGTTTTTAAAAGGCTGAAAAGCTTTCAGCTTTCTGAATAAGATTTATTCGAGAAAAGGAGAAAAATTAATTTTGTTTAAAGGGAGCTGAACGAGCGAGTTTGGGAGTGGGGGGGTTAATACATAAAAAAGTTTATGCCTCGCCCGTTCAATTTTTTACAAGTCTTTTGTTTTATATATACTTTTCTAAATTTTTCTAATTTATCGTTTTTTTAATTTCTAACTGTGCTCCGCAGTTATTCCGAAAATTCATTCTTTTCAGTGATATCTGGCGTGAGAGAAAATAACTTGGGTTTAATAGAACTTTCGAAATAACCACAAAGTTCTTAAATTCTGCCGGCATTAAACATTTGGATTTAAAATATGTGACGTACAGGGTACCTGTTTTGCCGAAGTTCCTTTAAAGGTGTGCAGGAGCTGTGCTGTCAGATCACATCAAAATTAACAACTTCATCTATTCATCATTGCTGAATTCGTAAAGATAAAGATTACCTAATGTGGTTAATTCGCATGCAAATGTAAAATTTTAGATTCACAACATTACCTCTCAGGGCTAATATCACTCAACATAGAATTAAAACTCATAATCGTCACCCATGAAATAAAAGTCAAAATGTGCTATCAATAAACCTGATACACTTCATCACTGCTTTACCACTCATCGTTAAAGATTTCCTTGGTTACGGAATAAGGTGTTTATGCACTTTTGCTGCTCACACCTGGATTACCGCTTTTCGGGGTTATTTCTGGAAAATTCAGTTATCAGGTATTGAATCATAAACACTAAATTTGGCTTCTCACTCTGAAGGGTATTTCAGGGTTACAAATAAAAAATTATGTTAAGAAGAGGACTTTCGGGCATATTAGAAGGTCTCAGGGACATCACGGGTATTATTGTCCGCTGCACCGGCTCGAGGGTCAGGAGTATCTCATCTAAGAAGGCTTTAAGTTAGGCTAACGTAGGGCTGGCACTTAAATAGCTTTGAAAGATAAGAACTTCCATCAAATATCATTATCGAGTTCACTCTGCCGGATTAAAAATCCTGGCAAAGGTAAGAATGAATTACAGGTAGAACCGGAATTGTATTTCCGGCCTTAATAGTGTTCAATTCTTAAATCTGCCTCTCAAGAGTGTATTACCCCTGACCTGGTATAGAGTCTAATTTTTACTATTTTTGCATCTTCTGGACTTTACGAGTTTTCAGAGTAGAGGGTAGGTTTACATCACCAAAAATTGCTTGGGTTCAAAAATAAGTATTGATATCTTGTAATTGTTAGGCAACACCAAATCAATTCCTTATAGGAATTAGTTTAAAAAATTGTTCACGATAAATCATTCACAATATTCAAAGGAGAATTTACATGCAAAATACAGATACTACAAAATACATCATTCATTCTAAAATTACTGCTGATGGGGTAATTGAACGCCCTGATATCGTAGGAGCTATCTTTGGCCAGACAGAGGGATTACTCGGGGCTGATCTTGATCTTCGTGATCTGCAAAAGACCGGAAGGATTGGCAGGATCGAGGTAATGGTTACTGCTAAAGGGGGTAAGACTAAAGGAAATATCTTTGTTCCCTCCAGTCTTGACAAAGTTGAGACATCCATCCTTGCCGCATCTCTTGAGACAATTGATAGGGTAGGACCTTGCAGTGCCAAAATTGAGGTTTTCCAGATAGAGGACGTAAGGGCTGTAAAACGCAAGAAGATCATTGAAAGGGCAAAACTGATCTTTACAAAAATGTTTGATGAAACCGTGCCCGAATCTCAGGAACTTGCTGATGAAGTCCGGCAGTCTGTAAGGGTAGACGAACTTACTTATTATGGAAAGTCCAGAATCCCAGCTGGACCGAACGTAGTTAATTCAGATGCCATTATTATTGTTGAAGGTAGGGCTGACATTCTGAATCTCCTTCGTTATGGAATAAAAAACACTATTTGCGTGGGCGGAACAAACATCCCCCCTGAGGTCGCAGAGCTTACTAAAAAGAAGACTGTAACTGCTTTTACGGATGGAGATCGTGGAGGAGAACTCATTATACGTGAGCTTCTTCAAGTGGCAGATATTGACTATGTTGCTCGCGCTCCAGATGGAAAGTGTGTGGAAGACCTTGTCCAGAAAGAGATTATCAGAGCCCTTCGGCGCAAGGTTCCTGTTGAGCAAATAGTTGAAAAATACGGGATTCAAGAAAGAGAAGCTGAAGAAGGAGCCTGCAGGCTGGAAAGGATTCCGAAAAGAAAAATAAGGGCACCTGAAATTGTTCCGAGGAGTGCAGAAAAGCACCTGCACAAGCGGATTAAGGTACATAGAGTTTCCTCAAAGCCGGACCTTTTTGGAGAGGAAAGTCCTGAAGAAGAGCTGGAAGGTGCAGTTCCTGAAAAAACCTTTGAGAAAGCTCCTGAAAGAGTTCGTGAGAAAATCCCGGAAAGAGTTCCCGAGAAAACCTTTGAAAAGATTTCTGAGAAGAATCCTCTGATGACAGAACAAGTCGAGACAAAATCTGCTATAGTAAAATCTCCAGTTTCGACCAGGGTGGCTCCTGCTCCCAGGGTACCGAGAGGCAAACCTCAAGATAACAAGGTTCCGCCCGTGAAAGTTCCTGGGGGTGAGGCTGTCAGAGTCTCTCCTGCCCCGGCCAGGGTAGCTCCTGTTTCTTCTCCTGAGGCCATCAGGTTCAGACCCCATGCTGAGGCCCTTAAGGGGACTCTTACGGCTAGAATTCTGGACCCTGAGGACAAAGTAATAGAAGAAATTGCAGTCAGGGACCTTGCTAGCAGGTTGAAGGCCTATAAAGATAATGTTCGAAGTGTGGTCTTCGATGGCGTAATTACTCAGAGGCTTGTTGATATTGCATCTAGTAACTCAATCAAAAACCTGATAGGTGTAAAAATAGGGAATGTTGCTAAAGTTCCTGCAGATATGGAAATCTTGACCTCTAGTATGCTCTAAGAGGTCCTTTAACTTTTTATTTTCTTTATCTTCGTTTTATTGTTTTATTTTGCTTTTCCTCTTTCATTCTCTTTGTTTCTCATATATTTCTCTTCTTTTTTTGTTTTTCGGCTTCTAATTTTTTCTAATGTTTTGTCTTTTCTAATGTTTTGTCTTTTCTAATGTTTTGTCTTTTCTAATGTTTTGTCTTTTCTAATGACTTGTCTTTTCTAATGTTTTGTCTTTTCTAATGACTTGTCTTTTCTAATGTTTTGTTTTTTCTAATGTTTACTTTTTAGTAATTATATTATTAATTCAAATGCATCTGTCTTTTTTCCTGCAATTTTTTAAAATTAACGCCGTTTCTATCCTTGTTTCCTTTTTAAAGTTAAAGATTTTCTGACCATTTTCCTCTAAGGATATTTATTCACCAGATCAGTGAAAACGCTATTTTTTGGCATCATTTCACACTATGATGCTAAATTTCACACTTTCTCCCATAATTCTTCATTATTTATCATAAAGTTTATATAAGAAACTTTATTAGGGTAAACTAGGAACCTAATTTCCTCGGGCAATTCTTTTATTTGGATCAAGATAATATTAAATTGATCTTGTAATATTATGTAGGTCTGTTCGCTATGCACAAGGAAGAGCTCATACAACTACACACATATATGGCGCAAATGAAAAGGTATTTTGAAAGGCGCGGAATAACGCACGAATTCGATGACTATAAGGCTTTGTCCATAAGTCCTGTCCACATCCACCGGAGCAAGGCAGATCACAAGCGAGCAATTTTTATTTTAGGAGGCGAGCTTGCGAATCTAATGTCCCGGGATGACCCTATCTTTGAGGAGGCTCCAGTCCAGATGAGGGAATCTATTAATTCCGTCATCAAGCTCATGGGTAATAACTGATAGGTCCCCTGAAAGTGGTAAGTAATTCGTTGTCTGAAAATATCGGTTCGAGATATTTTTGTTTTTTATATTTTGAGATCAAAAGGCGGTATGGATGCAAGTGCATTTTCATTACCATACCATCTTCCCCATCTGAATAATATTTTTTTTCGGTCCAGCAGGGTACGAATCCTATAGATTTGTATAATTTTTGCGCCCCTTTGTTACTATTTCTTACTTCCAATCGTGCGTACTTAAGCCCGTTTGCAACAAACATATCGCATATTGTATGGATCAGTTCTGTACCTATCCCTCTTCCCCGGTATTCTTCTTTGACTCCAATGGAGAAAATATGCCCCTCATTTTCTGCGGAACGGTAGCCTACAATATACCCCACTATCTTTCCATCCTGTTCCGCAACAAGGAAACCAGCTCCGACCATCTCGTAAAAACTCATATACACCAGGGAATCATGCTCCGAAAAAGCCTCTCTTTCAATTTCGACTATTTCCTGGAAGTCCTCAGGTGCAAAACGCCTTATCATAATTATCTAATATATTCCTGCCATTTTATTATTTCTTCGAGGGAAAATTTTCCTGACAGATTCTTCCAGTTCGTATGTTTGGTAATGGGTGGAGTTATTGAAAACTGTAAAGGTGAGAATCTCTCAATCGTTCATCAAATATGGAGGACGTACACGCTTTTTCAGAATTGATCAGTAATTTATCGGGCACGACGGGATATTCAATAAATCCTTCTTAATTAATGGGTTACGGAAATTTTTATGATCTAAAGTGGAGGATCAGGTTAAAGGCTAGGGCCCTGATCCTTGAAGCCTCATTTTAAGGATTAGCAGAGCAAGCTCAAAGTTTCTTAACATGCCTGAGATCCACTGCAACTCCTCTACTAGAGTTTACCATTTCATTTCCGCTCATTACCGCTCGACCTACACAAAAGGCTCGCTCACCAAGAACAATCACTTCATCATTAGGCCTAATTTGGGAATCTGCCTGAAGCACCCCTGGGGCAAGAATAGAGCCGCGTGGGATAAAGTCATCAATTTTTACTATATATTTTCCACTTTTTAACATTAGTTCCGCTCCCTCAAGGGAAAGAGCAAGCATCCCGTACTGTGGAACCAGAGTTCCAAGCTGTCTTTTCCCGACAAAGAGCTGGTATTTAGGAAAACGGCCTTTGACCACAAGTTTTCCGGCTTCTTCAGAAAAGAGAAGTCTGGCATCTTTTCCGAATTGATAGCCTGCAATTGCCCTCAAAAAATTCTTTTTTTCCTCTTCCGCATTCAAGCTTTTCTTGCTGAAATCTTCGGCTGTACAAAGGGATTCAATAACGCTTCTCAGATTTGAAAGAGCTTCTATAGAGACAGTACTTTCTTTTACAGTGTAGATTACTTCAATTCCCAATTTACTGGCCACTCTTTCACAGATTTCCCTATATGCCCCTTCGACATGGGCAACTACTGACTTATATCTGTATTTTGAGATATAAGCTTCAAGACAGCCGGAAACCCAGGCTTTTTCTTCTTCATCCCAGTGCCCCGTAACTGTTGTATCGTAATGAGCTGCAGGATATGTTAACTCCAGTTCCCTGGGCACTATTCCAAGAGGTGAAGTTAAGATGACTTCATGGACAAATTTCCGATATTTTCCAAGGCTTAGAATAAATTTCTGGTGGGATTGAGAAGTTGAATAGGGTTTTCTGGCCGCACACGGAAGGAGCAGGAGGATATCAAGATTCGGAGGTGTATACCGTTCCTGTATCCGCCGTGCAAACCGGGCTATTTCAATTCTGGATAGGGCTTCGGAAGTATCTGCAAGGAGCTGGTTTTTCCGGAAAGCTGGAACCCGTTCCTCAAGATAAGAATATTCGAAATCTCCAAGGCGAAGCAAGGCTGTAAGCCAGGGCTTAACCCTGCACTGCCCTTCAATATACTCCCTCAATGTCCCAGCCCGGATCCTTTCCCTTACAAGGGAAAGTTCCGCCTCAAAGGCATCCCTGTTATGGGCTTTAAGGAACTTTGCTCTCTCAATTTTTGGAAGCGTCCTGAGCTCCTTGGGATTGGATGAAGCGCATACCCTGCATCTGCAGGGAAATTCTGTCAAAGAGTCAAGATAAAAACTGCCTGCAGCTATCAAATAGACATCTGAATAAGCTGCAAGCTCTGCTCTTGTATCGTCCAGAATATCGATTCCGAGATACACAAGCACTGCTATATTCTCAGGAAGCGCTAAGTTTGGAGCATATAAAGCCGTATCTGGAGGGATGCAGGCCTTCAATTCTGTAAGGGTTTCGAAAAATTTCCGGGCGTTGTTTTCGAAAGTTCCTGCCCCTTCCATTATGTAAAGGTCACTTTCCAATATCTCTCCTTCTGGCCTAATAAGAGATCCAGTGGGGCCTTCCTTTTTTCCATTACTGTTTAAGGTAAATATTTCGGTTTTTTCTCTTGAGCCAGCTGAGACAGAAGGAGGATACGCCTGCTGCGGCAGGATTATTAGAGTCCCACTTCCTGCTTTCTCCCGGATTTGCTTTACGCGTGCTTCAAGTTCTGCCTGGGATTTCACACCCCAGAAGCTGCCCGCATCGACAACAGGGCCAGGGTTTTCAAAATTCCCTAGCTCTGCCGTGCTCAGAATGCAGGGTGTACGAAGCTCGGGAGAAAGCAAAAGTTTTCCAATCCTTGCTGCTCCGTCTCTCTGTTCTATCTCAAAATACTGTGTCATATTTGTCCTCTTATGTCTACCAGGATGTAAAGGTTTGTCCTGCATTTTTTCCCTGAGTTTTCTCCTTAATGTCTGCCTTCTTTAGACCCTAATGACTCTCATGATAGTGTTTATCCGTTGAATTGTTTTTCAGGAGGAAGAAGGATGGTATATTTATATATTATTAATATTGATTATGTGCTGCACTTTATATTTCAATTTCAATTTCAATTTATGTCTCATTTGTCTGTCCCCATGTGCGGTAGAATTCTATTTTTCACATTTGAATTTCATACTTGAGGTCTATAATGGATATAACTGCAGAACTTCTAACAATCGTCGGCGTACGACTCTCGGTCTCGCCTTCGGAACTCTATTGTTATTCCTCTGATGCATCCCAGATTAAAGGGATGCCTGATTACGTAGTACGCCCAAGAAGCACTGATGAGGTAAGCCGTATTGTCAGGCTTGCCTATGAGAATGATATCCCTGTGACTGCAAGAGGAGCAGGTACTGGACTTGCAGGTGGAGCAGTCCCTGTTAGAGGAGGCATCGTGCTGGACATGTCGGGTATGAACCAAATCCTGGAAATTGATATTGACAATATCCAGGTAGTTGTGGAGCCTGGAATTATTCAAGATGCTCTTAATGATGCGTTAAAACCGTATGGTTTTTTCTTTCCTCCCAATCCTGGTAGTTCTGCAATGTGTACTATCGGGGGCATGATAGCTTACAATGCAAGTGGGATGCGCTGTGTTAAATATGGTACTACCAGAAACTACGTTCGCGACCTCGAAGTGGTTCTTGCAGATGGAACAGTCATCCACACCGGCTCAAAAATGCTGAAATCCGCTGCAGGCTATGATCTGACCCAGCTCATTATAGGGTCTGAGGGCACACTGGGAATCGTCACAAAAGCGAGCCTGAAAATTGCTCCACTCCCGAAAATCCGCAAACTGGTCATCGCTTCTTTTGAAAATGCGGAAATTGCAGGAAAAGCAGTTGTAAAGACTTTCTCAAACGGGGTTACTCCTTCAGCTTGTGAGATCCTGGACAAGGTTTCCCTGCAGGTCCTCAAAAGCTATGATCCAGATCTCGTCCTCCCTTCAGAAGGAGATATTCTTCTCTTTGAAGTGGACGGCACTGAAAATTCGGCACGTGAAGCCGCAGGGCAAATAATAGAAGTCTGCTCTCCACTGGCTCTTTCCATAAAGCTTGCAGAAAGTGAAAAAGAAATGGCAGATATCTGGGCAGCGAGGAAGCTTGTAGGAGCAGCAGTTTCCCGCCTTGACCCTACAAAGACCCGTATTTATGTCGGAGAAGACGTAGGAGTTCCCATAAAGAAGATTCCAGAACTGCTAAAAAGAGCACAGGAGATTTCTGAAAAATTCAACCTGCCTGCAATGAAGTACGGGCATATAGGGGACGGAAACCTGCACCTTGCCCTCTTCATTGATGTTCTGAATAAAGATGAGTGGCATCGCCTGAATCAGGTCGTAGATCTTATTCACAGGACAGCGATAGAGCTCGGAGGTACAGTCAGTTCCGAGCATGGTATAGGTGCGGCCAGAGCTAAATATATGGATGCCCAGTGGGGTCCCGCCCTTGAGGTAATGCGTGCAATCAAAAATGTCCTTGACCCGAAGGGGATACTGAATCCGGGTAAACTTGGGTTGTGAAAGCCGTGAAAAACGAAGACAAAAAGAAAAAAGAAAAAAACAAAGAAAACGAAAAAAATAAGAAAATTGGGCAGGCAAAAAAGCTAGATAAAGACAAAATAAAAGAAATGAAAGGTAGAGATCATCCCTTTGAAATTGACCGCAGGTCGGTCTACAAATGTGTGCAATGTGGAACCTGCCGCTCAGTTTGTCCAGTCTTTAATGTAGTTGGGTGGGAATCTGCTAACACACGCGGTCGCATGCTTATTATCAAAAGCCTGCTCGAGGGGAGACCCCCCTCCGAAGATGTTCTCCCTAGCCTGGCTTCCTGCACAACCTGCGGGATTTGCGCTGCCAAATGTCCTGCAGGAGTAAATCCGCCAGACGTCGTGGAAGCTGCCCGCGCCCAGCTAGTCAAGTGCGGTATTACAACCGGATCTCAGGAAAAACTTAGGGATGCAATTATAGTTAGTGGAAATTCATTTGGGGAAACAAAGGCTCGTCTGAGCTGGCTTTCCGTAGCAGAGCGTTCAAAGCTTCCGGAGAATTCAGAGTATGTCTATTTCGTGGGCTGCTTCGATTCTTACCGCTATCCGGAGTTTGCGCAGAAAACTTTTCGAGTTCTACAGCGCTTCGGAGTGATTCTCCTACCGGATGAGCGATGCTGTGCTTCTCCCCTTCTGCGCACCGGATTCAGGGAAGATGCAGAAAAAGTTATGGAACACAATCTTGAGCAGATCAGGAAGGTGGGAGCCCACACGATTATTACTAGCTGTGCCGGCTGTTATACCACCCTCAAGAATAATTATCCCGAGGAAATCCACGTCATTAGCCTCCCTGAGTTCCTTGCCGAACATCTGGGAGAACTCAGACTGAAGCGACTTGACCTTACAGTTACCTATCACGATCCTTGCCATCTTGGTAGGCACAATAAGATCTATGAGGCTCCAAGGAAAGTAATTCAGGCGATTTGTAGCCTTAAAGAAATGAAAAATATCAAAGAAAACTCGCGCTGCTGTGGCGGAGGAGGCGGAGTCAGGATAGGGTATCCGGATATTTCTCTCGAGCTTGCTGGAAGCAGACTTGAAGACGTACCAGCAGGTGTAGATTATATTGTTACCTCTTGCCCTCTCTGTGTGAGAAATCTCAGGGACGCAGGCGGAAGTGTTGAGGTAATTGATATTGTAGAGCTTGTGGCAATGGCAATGGAATAATTTAGTTATTAGAAGTTTATTGTTCCTGATTTAACTGCATCTTAGCTGATTGGGCATGAAAGTGCTTTAAGTACTTTCATTTATTCATCCTGTTGTTCGAAGAGTTTCATTTCGTTTTTACCCTGAGTCGCTTTGTACGTCTCAATTAATTCTTCTTTCTGAAGAATAATTTTTATAATCTAGATTGCACAATAATAACCTTCTAGCTTAACTGACAGATTCAAATACTTCATTTCCAAAAAATAATTCTTGTTTACCGAATTTCATAGCTGTACATATTCTTTAGATACAGTTTAGGAGAACAAAACCGTGCGTTGTAAACCAATATTATTTCGTAATGTTCCGCCTGTTACTTTTAACTGCATGAAAAAAAAGCTTCAGGGTGCAGGTATTCATATCCCTCCTGAAAACAAAGGAGAACTTTCAGGGTCGGGAGTTGTCGCGGATTTCGAATGGGATGGTAAGTCGATTCTTAGCATTACAATCACGGAAAAGCCTTTTTTCGTCAGCTGTGAAGTCGCAGCCTATAAAATAAGGCAGTTCGTAATAGAATGTCATGGTTCTTGAGGGAAAATTAGGATTAAGAGCATGAGTGGAAGGAAAATAGATACTGAAGGTTGCCAGGGAATTAGATTTAAAAATGTGACTCCAGAAGTATTTTCCTGCATGAAGAAAAAACTTAAGGATTACGGGATCGAAGTTTCCCATGGAGATTCCGGAATTCTTGAAGGAAATGGAATAGTTGCCCATTTTAGCTGGGATGGGGAGGCAAATTTGGTGATCGAGATCAAACAAAGGTCTCTGAACACCTACTGCGGGCAGGTGAGCGGAAAACTCAGGTCTTTTGTGCGTGAGTGCCAGGGATTATGAAAATGGAATAATGCTAGAACGTCACGTGTGTTTTACACAAGAAGGAGATTCTTTATTGCAAGATGTTCTGAACTCAGCTTGACTTTTCAAGGGGAAACCCTCGAAGAAGCAGAGAAAAAATATCAAAGAAGCTGTAGAATTGTACATTGAGAGTTTTGTGACTTAAGGCCTTTCTTAGAACCTTTCTTAAAAGGTAACTATACCTTACCTGGCAATTTTCACTAAACGAGTTAAGCAGAGAAGAATCAGATCTTTTTATTCTTGCTCTTAAAAGAAGGTGTTACTTACGTTTTTTATCTTTTCTTCTTATCAAACAGTTATGGGCATTTCCCATAAGATCGAGTCTTCCTGCTTTTTCCAGAGCTTCATATACAAGTTCATAATTTGCAGGGCTCCTGTAATGCATAAGTGCTCTCTGCATAGCTTTTTCTTTTTTGTCTCTTGCAACGTACATTTTTTTGCTGGTAAACGGATCAAACCCTGTGTAATACATACAGGTCGACAAGGTCATAGGGGTTGGAGTAAAATCCTGTACCTGTTCTGTATAGCCTCCATGATCCCGCACATACTCTGCCATTTCTATCATGTCTTCAAGAGTGCAGCCCGGATGCCCTGACATCAGGTAATTTACAATATATTGTTCTTTGCCGCATCTTCTGTTAAGAGCAGCAAATTTCTCGACAAATTTCTCGTAGGTTTCCCTACCTGGTTTGCACATTGAATTCGTGACCTGCTTTGAGAAATGTTCCGGTGCTATTCGCAGTTGTCCGCTAATGTGATGGGCACAGAGCTCTTCGAGGTACTCTTCATCCTCAAGAGCCAGATCGTAGCGTACGCCGTAGCCTGTAAAGACCTGCTTGACCCCAGGAAGTTCCCGCAGGTGGCGCATGAGTTCGAGGAGCTTTTTGTGGCTGGTATCCAGAGCAGGGCAAATGCGAGGGTAGAGGCAGGCTTTGTCCAGGCAGGCTCCTCTCTTCTCCCAGGTTTTGCATTTCATCCCATACATATTAGCACTTGGGCCGCCGACTCCATTTATGATTCCTTTGAAGTCTGGCTTTTCTGTAAGTTTTTTTGCCTCACGCAGGACTGATTCGATACTGCGGCTTGCAATCATGCGTCCCTGATGCTGTGTAATTGCGCAAAAGGCACAGCCTCCAAAGCAGCCTCTGTGCGTGGTCAGGGAAAATTTTACCATTTCCAGGGCAGGGATGGGTTCTTTGTAGGAAGGATGAGCTTCACCCGTGAAAGGCAGTTCGTATACATGGTCCATTTCAGCTTCTGTCAGAAGCCTCATGGGCCTGTTTTGCACAATAACAGTTTTTGGATGAGGTTGGATAATACCTTTACCAGTAACAGGGTTCTGTTCAAGAAAAGATATGCGAAAAGCCTCTGCAAAAGCTGCTTTATCCTGAGAAACCTCGGAAAAAGAATGAATTTCTACATAATTCTTGGAAAATTCTGCTGTTTTCTCAGATGACTCCTCATCTTTTTCTTTATATCCGTTCTGTTGTTTATCAGACCGTTTTTCAGTCTCCTGTTTATCCTTCTCCTTAACTCTTTCCTTGAGCTCTTTCCAGACTTTAACTTCCATCTTCCATACTGTACCCGGAATGTCTCTGATCTCCCTGATATCTTCCCCTGCCTGCAGCCGCTTTGCAAGTTCTACAATCTGAAGTTCTCCCATTCCGTAAATAACTAGATCTGCGGGTGCATCAGCCAGAATGGATTGCCTGACCTTATTCGAAAGATAATCATAATGGGCAAGGCGTCTCAGGGAAGCTTCAATACCTCCCAGTACTATTGGCACCTGAGGAAAGGCTTCTTTTATCCTGTTTGAGTAAATAATCACTGCGCGATTCGGGCGAAGTCCTGCTTTGCCTCCAGGGGAATAAACATCCTTATCCCGCGGTTTCAGACCTGGAGTCAGATTGCTGACCATTGAGTCCGTATTTCCAGCGCTTACTGAAAAGAAAAGCTTGGGCTTTCCCAGTCTTTTAAAGTCCTCTGAATTATCCCATCTGGGTTGGGCAATGATGCCAACCCGGAAGCCAGCATCCTCAAGAACTCTTCCAATGATTGCAGTCCCGAAACTGGAATGGTCCACATAGGCATCTCCAGTGATAAGAATAATGTCAAGTTCTTTCCAGCCGCGAGCCTTCACTTCTTCCGGACTCATCGGAAGAAATTCTGATACGGGTATGCGTGAAAAAGCGGCTTTTTCTAATTTATTTCCTTTTTTCTCCTTCTTTCCGGTTTTAATCTCGGACTTTTTACCCGGCTTTTCCCTTGTTTCTACTGGAGATTCTATTTTGGCCCTCTCGGGCTTTTTCTTGAGACTTGCTCTTGATTTTGCTTCTTCTCCCTCTTCTTCTCTCTCTTCTGCTTTTTTTGTCCCAAAAAAAGCTGCTTTTCTACCTAATCTTAATTTATCCGATTTTTCCATGCTAGATTTTTTGCTTTCTACCGCAAATATTGTGTCTTTTGCCATAATTTGTTTTCGGACTCCTCATTTCTTAGATTCCCAGTGAGACAGGTAATAGAATGATTTATACCCAAGTTTTTCCTAGGTTTCCGCAGATCTCCTTTCCCGCAGATCTCCTTTATACTCCAGTCATCATCTTCAGCATCGTATATGAGGCCAAAATCTGGTTATTTCCATCCCTGTCCGTAGGGGCTCCATGTCCTGAATACAGGGTCTTGACATTCAGCTTTGTAAGTTTTTGAACTGAACCGAGCATTTTGTCGGGCTCTGAACCTTCAAAATCCATTCTTCCGAAGCCCCCTCCCGGAAAAACAGTATCCCCAGAAAAGAGACTTTTTGAGACAGGTTCATAGAGGCAAATGCTCCCTCTTGAATGGCCTGGAGTGTGAATTACTTCCAGATATTCCCCATTTCCTATGTCAATTTTATCTCCTTCTTCATATATAATTGTGGGTTTGACAGCAGGTGCACTTTCCCCGAAGAGTACAGATACACTAAGATACTCATCATTTACGCCTTCGAGATCAGCTTTGTGGATTCCGATTTCTGCCCCGCTCTTTTTTGAAATTTCTGCGGCTGCTGCTACATGATCATAATGGCAGTGAGTCAGGATAATGATTTTTAGGTCTGTAAGTTTGATGTATCTTTCAAGTTGTTTAATGATCAGGTTGCTGTTTATACCTGCGTCGATCAGAACTTTTCCATTTACCAGATAGACACTGGAATCGTTGGCTGTAGTGCAAATGTACCGGACTTCCATAGTTTTTCTCCTCTATATTTTCTTTTTATCTCCTGTTACCTCTTTTATAATTTTCATTGTCTTACACTTTTCTGATTATTTTCACTTTTGCCATATTTCCTATCGGTTCTTTGCTTTTAATTCGTAAGTCTGAGAATGTTAGATATTAAAAACCCTGCGTGCATTTTCAGTAGTTAATTTAGCGATTTCTGCTGGCTCCATGTCTTTAAGTTCCGCAACTGCAGGGACTGAATCTACTATGAAAGCAGGCTCGTTTCTGCCTTTGCGGGAAGAGAGATAGGGGCTGTCGGTTTCGAGAAGCAGATTTTCAAGTGGCGTCTCAGCTGCGAGAACCTGATGATGCTTGGAGAAACTGACAAGAGTTGCCAGGGAAATGTAGTATCCCATGTCGACTATTTCCCGCATTGTTTCTACAGAGCCGCTGTAACAATGATAAATAACTGTATCTACACCCCTTACTAGTCTCAGGACTTCAGCTTCAGCCAGTCGAGCATGCACTACAAGGGGTTTATCCAGGTCTTTTGCAAGCTCGATCACTTTTTTGAATGATGCTGTCTGCCTTTCTCGTTCCTCATTTGTTTTGCAGTCCTGAAAATCAAGGCCTGCCTCCCCAATAGCTACTGCCTTTCCTGCATTATTTTCAATCTGAAAAAGGATAGCATTTATTTCTTTGTCAGTGCCTTCCCTGCCGATATCAGGGCTCAGGCCAAGCGTGGCATGAATATCTTCATACTTTTCCGCAAGTTCAAGACTCACACGGTTGCCCTTCAGGGAAATTCCGGAATTGACTATTCCGACAACTCCTGCCTCTCTGGCCCGGAAAATAGTCTCTTTTCGATCGCGGTTGAATTTGGGAAAATCAAGGTGACAGTGAGAATCAATAATTGGATAAGGCATGGGTTTGTATTCCATCTCATTTTATTTTACTTTTTATACATGCTCTGTGGAATACAAACCTGAAAAACGAATAGATATTTATCCTTATCCGATTTCGTCTTTGAACTATACTTTGAACATACTTTGAACTATCCCTTAAGCTTTACTTTAAACTGCATTTTGAGTTTGAGTTATACTCTGACTGCAGTTTTCAGGCTCTTTTGCTAGTTCAGTCAATTTACCTTTTTACTTCCTTTTTATAAAGCAGGTTCATTGCGTTCACAAGAGCTTCTACAGATGCCATTACGATATCTGGGTTTGCAGATCTCGCAGTTACAATTCTACCCTGTTCATTTTCGAGACCTATATATACATCTGCAAGAGCATCTGCTCCTCCAGTAATGGCATCAATTCTGAATTCTTGAAGCTTGAAGTGGTTAGTTTCTCCGAGGATGTCCCTTACGGCATTAAGGGCTGCATCTACTGGACCAACTCCTACTCTTGCTGCAATAACTTCTCTGCCTTCAATATCTGCTTTGACAACAGCAGTTGGTGTCAGAACATTCCCGGTCATTACGGACACTTCTTTAAGTTTGATTAGCTCCTCCTCGGAACTTGCTTTTCCAAGCACTGCAGAAGCAACCGCATAAAGATCGGCGTCGGTTATCTGTTTACCCTTGTTTGCAATCTCCTTGATCCTGGACACAATTTCATCTAGTTGTTTGTCATTGGTTATTATCCCGGCAGATTCGAGGGACTGTTTGACTGCATGTTTGCCTGTATGTTTGCCAAGGACAATACGCCGCTTGTGACCTACCATTTCCGGAGTCATTATTCCAGGCTCGAAAGTATCGGATTTCTCAAGCACCCCCTGGCTGTGGATTCCCGATTCATGGGAAAAAGCATTTTGGCCGACCACAGGAGTGTTTGGAGGAAGCCTGACCCCAGTATAGTTTTCAATCATTTTTGAGGTTTCTACAAGGTATTCTGTCCGAATGTTCGTTTTTGCCCCATACATTGCCTTCAAGCTCATCACTGTCTGGGAAAGATCGGCATTTCCTGCTCTCTCTCCTATGCCATTTACTGTGACCTGGACCTGGGATGCACCTGCCTCGATGGCCATGAGGCTGTTTGCTACCGCAAGCCCAAAATCATTGTGACAATGCACATCGATGGGAATTGTTATTTCAGCTGCAATATCTTTTATCTGTCTGTACATTGCAGATGGAACCATAACCCCAACAGTATCTGGCACGTTAATGATATCGCATCCTGCATCCTGGACCGCCTTGAAAACCTTTATCAGATATTCAGGATGAGTCCTTGTAGCGTCCATTGCAGAAAACATGCACCTCGATCCATGATCTTTGATGTACTGGACAGCTTCCACAGCCAGTTGAATAACTTCTTCCTGGCTCTTTTTGATGGTGTATATCCGCTGTACATCTGAGGTAGGGACGAAAGTGTGCACAAGGCCAACGTCGCTATCAAAACAGGCATCGATATCTTTTTTCAATACACGGGCAAGTCCGCAAACTTCGGCATCCAGCCCGGAATTAGAAATCGATTTTACGGATTCCTTGTCTCCTTCTGAAGAGATTGGAAATCCAGCTTCTATTATGTCTACCCCGAGTTTGTCAAGTTGATGGGCAATTTCCAGCTTCTGAGTAGAAGTTAGGGATACCCCGGGGGTTTGTTCTCCGTCGCGCAGTGTTGTGTCAAAAACAGTTACCGTTTTATTCTGCATGGGTTCGATGTAAAAATCGATCCCTTCTGTCAGTTCTTACATTCATGGTAATCCTCAAGATGAATGTATATTTCTGTATATAAATACCATGCCCATTTTTGAACGTTCTACTGAAATTTTACCTTTTGAGCTGCGGAAGGAAAAACTATTTATACTAAATATACCCTACTAGGGTTGCTTCTCAAGGTGTCACAAGACATCCAAGAGATAAAAACGAAACTTGAAAAACGGGATTTGAAAAACGAAGTATAAAGGTACCTAAAAACGGGACTTAAAAAACGAACTCAGATGGTGCCTTAAGGCGTTGTTTCTTAAAAAACAGCGGCTCATAAAACGAAGAGTTAAGATTCAAAAGTAATTCTCTTTTGAACTCTCTTAACTATCCAATTTCCCTCTTTCAAATTTGCTCAATCTCCTTCTCAGGAGAAGCTTTATATACAAGGAATACCTTGTATGTGTTCCTCACACAAGTCAAATGTGTTGAGGGGAATAATACGAAGCTTTATATACAAGTAATACCTTGTATGTGTTCCTCACACAAGTCAAATGTGTTGAGGGGAATAATACGAAGCTTTATATACAAGTAATACCTTGTATGTGTTCCTCACACAAGTCAAATGTGTTGAGGAGAATAAATCTCTTTCATCTTTTAATGGAGCCAGGAGTTTTTTCCTGTCTGACGAG
>CAVRNH010000035.1:0-20840 GCA_963722085.1 uncultured Methanosarcinaceae archaeon
TAAAATCCTTCCAGTATGGAAAAACCGCAGCCATGATTTCTATATCTGATGACTTAAACTTTGTTGAAACCGTAAACAGGCACACCAACAAAAAGAAAATAGAAGGCTTAACAGTCGGTGAATATCTCCTATTAAACATCATCGGAAGATGTGATGGAGCACTATCGGAGAATACTATGCAGAAGTGGTTCAATAACTCCTCATTGAGCTTACTATGGGATTTCCCACACAAACTTACCTGTCAAAACTTTCTGAATCACTACAAATATATTGATCACGATACCTGCAAGAAAATCGAAGACGATTTGTGCAAAATACTTATCGAGAAAGGTATAACACCTAAAATACTTTTTCTTGATGAAACCAACTGGTTCAACTACATCAAAAAAGGAGAAGAACTGCCACAAAATGGAAACAACAAACAGTATAGAAACCACATGAAACAGGTATGTATGGGGTTAGCCGTATCTGAAGATAATGTCCCTTTTATGCATGAAGTCTACGAGGGGAACAAACATGACGCAAAGATTTTCCCTGAGTTGCTTGATGCACTCACAGAAAGGTTGACTAATCTGCAAATAACGACTGAGGATATGATACTGGTTTTCGATAAAGGCAATAACTCTCAAGTGAACATTGAAGATGCGCTGTCCAGAATGCATGTTGTAGCTTCTGCAAAACATAATCAAGCAGAAGAACTTTTGCACATACCGCTTAAAGACTACAAGTATCTGTACACAAATCCACAAGGCAACAAGATATACGGTTACCGGACAAAACATGAGTTCTTTGGAAAGGAGTTCACTACTGTTGTGCTTTACAATGAAGCCTCATACAAAAAACAGATGAAAAGCTACGAGGAAAGAAAGGCAAAGATCTGGGAAAAGCTAACAGATCTGAAGAGGAGACTGGAGAGCAACAGGGGGAAGGAAAGGAATAAAAGTAGTGTTGAAAGGGAAGTCAATGATATTATTCATAAAGATTTCAGATCAGTATTTGGTTATAAAGTTGGAGGGATACCACAGGGAGAAAAAAAGCCGACTTTAGAGATATGGGCTAAAAAAGAAGTGGAAGATACACGTTATATAGGCTTTGGAAAGACTATTGTCTTTACTGATATGCATACATGGCATTCAGAAAAGATCGCAAAGACGTATAATCAGAAGTACCTTGTTGAAGATGATTTCAAGCTGCTGAATGATGTACTACTTGTGCCGGTAGGGCCAATAAATCATTACAACGATTTCAGCATCAGAACACATATTTTTCTATGCATAATAGGCATGATTTTTTACAGATACTTGGCGTGGAAATGTAAGTATCTTGGATTGAGCTTGAAAAGAATTGTGGAGGAGTTGGAGGGAATACGTGTTGCTCTTGTGAAGCAAAAGTCAGGTAGGAAAGTTGAGATGGTGATGGAGGAGATAAATGCAAAACAGGCCAGATTGATTTCTTTGCTGGATTTGGGAAAATTTATGGATAATTAGGTAAACCGATTTCAAGAGGGGCAATAATTAGAGGGGGACTACAAAAAATGGGTTCGATGATACTGATTTTTAACACAACTTTGAAAGTCGAGTCAGAATATGCATCACTGGGTAAAATGGATATATCGACTTTACATGTTTCAATTCGATGAATTACTATCTGTCCGGTTTTGATTTCAGATTCCTTGTCCTATAGAAGTCTTCTTTTTCTTCTTTCCTTTTAGAAGAAATATCTTCACTCTTTCAGTACTTCACTAACTGGATCAGATAAGCATTAAACTCCATTCTTATTTCAATATTTTACAGAAAAGTATTTTGAAAGTTGGTTTTTTTCTTCTATAGTTTCTTCATAAATTCAAGTTAACAGATAAATATACAAAAACTCAATTAAAAGATCATATAGGCGCATTGAACTAACCTTTTTAGATGTAATTAAATTAAGATAACTGTAAGCTACGCTATGCCTGTTGAATTTTTCTTCTGAGTTAAACTATGCTAAACTTTTTATTACTTCAGTCGTACGTGATATTGCTTAGAGTAGTCACCCCGTTTGGGACTTGAAACAGCTTTTCGAAGTAGTTCCATATTATCAGTTTAAAAGTATCAAAGCGGAATTTATCATTGTCAATGGTTTTTGGACCTGTTTGTCTCTTCACAAAGTACTTCCATTGCAATATGATCCAGCAATTCTGAACTAAAAACGAAATTATTGTGTAAAGATAGCGTACTTGTGGTTTTTTCGACGACGTTATTGGTTTGGATGTATTGCGAATTCGATAAGAAGATTCAATTGAAAACCTTCGCTTATATGTCTTTGAAACTGTCTTTGGTTCTAATGTAAAATTACCAACTGAAAAAGCATGAACTTCTAATCCGTTTTTGCCTTTTTTACCTTTCAGGTATTTCACACAGGCTACAATATCAAGGTACAGTGGCTCTTTACCTTGTGGATGTATGATGTAATTAAAACAACAGGAGCTCTGTACTTGTAGCGACTCCTTCATCTCTTTTCCCTGAACCTTTACGGGGACAATATATGGTATCTTTATTACTAGGGGATTAAGTTTTTTTAACGTCTTTAAGTCGATTTTCTTCAAGTGATGATGTAGTGAGCTTTCACAGGGTATTTTTGAACCTAAACTTTGAAATTGAATGTATGGATAACCTTTGGATACTCAGTGATGTTCAGGACCTGTGAAAAAGAGCTTCGGAGTCAGCTCGGATCGAATAGAAATTGGAATATTTTTGAGAAGAGATTTAACAACAGGGGCTATACATCTAGCACAAGTGAGAGTATAGAACCCAGTACTTTTTGATGCTCTGTTTTTTGTCATATAAGTTGAATAAAATTATCGAATATATATATTTATATAATTATATTTGCAAGGATGATTTGAGTATGTTGCTACTACCATTTAGACAGCTAGAGAAGTTAACTTGATTTTGGAATCATCAATTACGAGTTAGTCGAAGTACTGTCTTTTTCGGACTGCGAGATTTTGGGTTTGGTTTGTTTCACCTTTAAGTAAATTAATTTCGTCTCGAAGCTTTTGGTTCTCTGCTTTGAGGAATTCGATTTCCTCGTTCTGTTTTTCAATGATAGCAAATAGAATGCGAAAAGCTGTGGCATACCTTTCATCTTCAATTTCATCAGGGTTGATATTCAGCGATGCCAGCAATTGTTCGAGAGCTCCAAGATCCATTTTTATCCTCCAAAATTTGAATATGGGTGAATAGAGTAACTATTATATTTTTCCTGTGATTGAAAGCCCCTCAAATTTGAAGATGATACGATTTTTGATTAAAAATGAATATGACTTTTTCCATTTATAAACTATCTGACTTCAGCCTATATTATAACTTCTAAGCTTGTCTATTAAACTGCAAGGATCAAAATAAGCTCCTTTTACATCATTTTTAAGGTTCTTCCCTTCAATCCTGATATAAATAAATGTCCAGTTCAATCCCAAAAGTCCAGCCTTGCGGCTCTAATTAGCTGGAAACTATCCTTTGATACAATCCCTAGAGATCCTCTTGAACTTGTTCTCCATATTTCGTTATTGGATTTGTGCCTTATACAACAATCTTATTAACAGAACAACATTTCAAAATACTATTCAACGCTTTAAATAAAATATTCAAAAATATAAAATAGAAATATCAACGGATATAATACTGTGTAAAAAACAAGGGTTCTGTGTAAAAATTCAGCTCAAAAACTTATTTTTTACACAAAGCCGGCGTTGCTAAAAATATGCTTGTAGCTATATAACGATGTGCAGATTTAATATATAATAATAGATATCCTTTCAAAAAAGTCTTTGAGTTAAGAGAAATAACCCTTGTACCCACAAAGCGTTTAGTTTCTATTAATACCAAAAAATAAGGATTTTGAATCCTTAGTTCATTAACTGATTCTAAAGGATTTATTTATTTTTAATCACATTGCCAGCATTACATCAACGAACTGCATTTACTTTCCAGCCAATTTATGCGTTGGCCGATAGTAAGTATATAATAGGGTGTGAAGCCCGAATCTTCAGGAGCGAGCTCGTATTCTCTTCTCCAAGCTTTCAATGCCTCTTGGCACCATTTTTTGGCATGAGCCCGATCAGCCTCTATTTTTTGCTCATAAGCCAGAGCCAGATCGTGAAATGCTGCAGTGTATTTAGGACATAACTCGATCGCATGATTGTATGCAGCTATGGCAGAATCTAAATTACCCAAAGTATATTGGATATTTCCCAAACCATTTTGAATCGATGCATTCTCAGGGTCTAATATCGATAAACGTTCAAATGTACGTGCAGCTTCTGCAAAATGAGCTTTCTTGTCATTTATTTTTCCCTGTGCTTCTGAAACCTGCCCTAAAGTTTTATATATATCCGCGCAGAGCTAAAGTATCTATATCCAGAGGATCCAGCTGCAACAAAATATCTACAGCCGATAAAGCTGAATTTAATCGACTTATTGCTTTATCCGGACCATAACAGCCGATTTCTTGAGTAGCACGGGACTGTTGTAGCCAAGCAATGGATTTATGAGCCTGTTTATACTCTGGATTTTTCTGAATTGCACGGTTAAAGTAAGCCAATGCTTTTTCATAATCCCTACGATAAGCTTCAAGCATTCCAAGATTGCAAGATGTTTCAGCAGTAGGTGAAAAACCTTCATCCTCAATCTTCGACTGAGCTGCATCGATCTCTTTGATTTGTTCGTCAATATGAGGAGGCAGTGATTTTACTGAGGTAGCCTGTACAACTTGCAGGTCAATATTTAGCAATTTTACCATTTTCTCAGCCAGGATATCTATAATATTCGGATCAATATTCACATTATCAAGATGGAGGATATTCCCAGAGATGACAGCTTTCTCAAAGTTGACCAGAGATATGTTTTTCCCTACTGCGAATTGCCCGTTAATATTACCAAATTTCACGTTCCCACCGGCACTTAATCCACAGTTTTTGTTACCCATGCTTTTAGAGTCAGGATCTTCAGACATTCAAAACCTCTCAAATTTAATTACATTTCCCATCAGTTATGATAGTTTCTGTTAGCTTTTTTATTAAATTGTGTGAAATTAGAAACTCTTTTTCATAGATATTTTAATTAGCTTATATATTGTATTCACCCTTCAATTTTAATCACAGTTCCATAAAATGATTCCCTAAAAAAAACCATAATATCTCACATATTTCGCACTCCGCCGCCTGCTTCGCAGTCGTGTGTTACCCTGTTTTTAAGAAGCATCAAAACTCAAACCAACCCTGAATCATGAAAAACCTGCAAAACTAACGGGCGACCAAAAGTCATGAATCGTTAGAAAAATCGATGTCTAGTAGAGCCCCGGCCAAAATGATCTCGCCAATTCCTAAAAGATTGATGAGATGGAGGCCGGGATTTTTAGAGAATTATGCTTTTCATTATAGAAAGGTTTTGTAAGTAAACCCTTTATTACAATGGAAGGAATTTCAAATGCCGTTTTTGATAGTTTTTCGGGTTGTGCCAAAATTATATGTGCATGAGCGAAAAAGCAGATTTATTCATTGTCCTCTTCCAGTCCCTCTTCCAGTTTTGCATTAATCTCCTCGGCTTTAGCAATGTATTGCGCAGCTTCTTCAGTTTTGCCCATTTTTTCAAGTACACTTGAATATTTTTCCAGGATCATGGAGGAACGGGCCAGGTAATCATAGTCTTCTGGATCGGTTTCAAGCAGTTTTGCATTGAAATTCATTGCTTTTTCGAGGGCTTCCTTTGCTTTTTCCAGATCATTTTGGGTTAAGAATGTGATTCCCATCTGGTGGAATGTGCCTTCAAGCATAGTTAAATAATTCTGGTTTTCGGGGTTTTTTTCGTGCAATTTTTCGCGGATTGCAAGAGCGTGTTCGAATTCTCCAATCGCCTCCTTATACATTTCGTTCTCTCTGAAGAAGATGCCCATCCTTTCATCCATTTCAGCAATCAGTTCCCCTTCTCCAGTAATCTCCGGGTTGATAGCGTGAAGTTTTTCCTCTGCTTTTTGAGCAAGTTTGAGGTATTCTTCTACAATATCGCTTACTTTTCCCCTGGGTTCTCCGCTAGTTTTGAAGCTTGACCTCATAAAATGAAAGGCAACTATAAACATCTGCAGAAACTCCGGATCGTCAGAAAACTCTTCCAATATTTTTTCATAAATATTGAGAGCCAGCCTGTGGTAATGTTCTTCCTGCTCAATATCCCCTCTATCGGAGTGAAGGAGTCCAAGGTTAGTGTATGTGACCGCGAGGTCTTTTCTATATTCACTTTCTTTGGGGTTCAGGTCAATCATACGCTGCTGGACTGCAAGCAGTTTGCTGTACAAATCGGTTGCTTTTTCATACTCCTTCCGGCTCTTGAATAGTTTTACTAAGTTGTTGAGGACTGTCTTGAACCCTGAATAATGTATCTTCCTTTCCGGCTCTAGCTCTAAACATTTTTCAAACACGGAAAGGGCATCCTCAAAGTATTTCTGTGCTTTTTCGGGTTCTTCATCAAGATAAAGCTCTCCGATAGTAGACTGTACCTCAGCTTTATATGCCTTATAGTCCAGGGCATCAGGTTCATTTTCCAGAAGGTTGTCGTAGATCTCGATTTCTTTTTCGTAGTAGTCCTTTGCTTTTTCAGTTTCCCCGTGTTCTGCAAAGAGGTCTCCGAGTTCTTCGTATGTATCGGAAATTTCAATTATGGGGTTCAGGTCTTCAGGATCCTCATCATGAAGGTTCTGGAAAATATCCATTTTGTCTTTGTAGCAGAGTTCTGCAGCTTCAAATTCCCCTATTTCGGAAAAACGGTCCGCCAGGTCATCCAGGTGCATTGCAATTTTTTTGTTGCGTGCAAATTCTGAAGGGTGGTTTATTATCAGGTCCTGGTAAATCTCTCTGGCTTTTGTGTAATTCGCTATTGACTTTTCTAGGTCTTCGCAGCTGGAAAAAGCATCGCCGAAGTCTTCGTAAATATCGGCAAGAGAGATAGCATACGCATAGTCCTCGGGAAATTCTTTATAGCCTTTTTCCATCAGTTCCACAGCTTTTTTGTAATACAGCTCTGCCTTTTCCAAATTTTCCATGCCAGAATACAGGTTCCCAAGGTAGCTGTAAGTATAGCTCAGGTAATATTCAGCCAGGCTGTTTTCGGGGCCTCTCTCAATCATTTTTCGGTAAATGTTTGCTGCTCTATGGTAATTGTCTTTGGCTTCCTCCAGATACCCGTAATTCCGGAATAAATGCCCATTAAGCTCTATTTCCTCATCAAAGTCTTGGAGAAGATCCGTTTCTCCAGACTCAAGCTCGAAGAGTTTTTCATAGATGTCTATTTTTTTATCGAAGAGCTTCACAGTCTCGTCCATCAGCTGCCCTGCTTGATAACATGACCCCATACTCCCGATAATCTCCAGGAACCTGGAAAGATATTCCTTATTTTCAGGGTCTGATTTCACCAGTTCTTCAAATGTCCGGACAGCTCTTTCAAGCTGACTTTTCATTGGTTCCAGCAACTCTTTAGCTCTTTCCTCATCATTAAGCTCGCCAAGTGAGCTCCCGATTTCCTCAATCGTATTGCTTATGAATTTTTGGTAGTCCTCTTTCCCTGGCTCTTTTAAAAAGAGCGGTTCGATAATTTTAAGGGCCTCCCCATAAAATTCCAGAGCTCCTTCCGGGTCTCCAGCTTGCCTTATTGTGTACCCCTTCAAAAACAAAGAATGGAAAGAAATTAGAGGGTCTTTTTCTTTTTTCATGAGTTTATCGACATCTTCCAGAATCGTAAGAGCCTTGTCATATTCCCCTTTCTCGATAAAAGTCGCTGCTTTGCTGAATAAACGAGTTGTAGAATCCTCAAGCCTTCTTGATACCATAATTGAAGTTATGCCCTAATACATAATTAATGCTAACCATTGCGAAATCATTTCAAGATACAATAATCTATTCACTATATGTGCTTCGCCGCCTGCTCCGCAGTCGTATGGTTCCCTGTTTTTAAGAAGCATCAAAAATTAAATCGGCTGTAAGCTATGAAAATCCTGCAAAAAATCAACTATCGATCATAAACTGTATCCCGTTTTAAACTTTATATTGCATGTGCTATTTGCTTCTAAACACTTGTAAAATGCCGTGAAGCCTATATAAATTCAATAAATCTAGTCTTGGACTCAGTCACTGGAAATCAAAATCAGAAAAATATCTCTCAAATTTGAGATTTCTATTCAATAAAAAAGATTATTATCCACTAAAATATTTGCTATCGATAATGTAATTTAAAAATAAGTTCAAACGATTAATATTACGAATAATATGTTCTATTCAGCTTATATAATCACGAGTTACATATTATGTGCTAATCGGATCAGAAATTTGAATACTCATGTCTCAATATGAGAATGAGTTTAATATAAAGAAAACTGGTCGTAGGGGTAAGACTCCAAAATCATAAGAATATAAATTGCTCTTAAATTGTAGGAAAAGAGGCAATTGTCCCCACATTTTATGATTTATCGCAGCCCTCCCCTACTACCTGAAATCACCCCAATATGAGTTTGCTTCCGATCTCCTCTGGATCGGAGGCAAGCCACAGGAGTTTGATCCAAATATATTTTTATCACGGCAGCGATTGAGTGAAGGGTTATTTCCTTCACCCCTGCCTTATTCAGTTTTCTCGTCTGTTTTGAACTTATCTTCAGGCTTCGTCTTCGTCTGCATCTAATTCTTCTTCGTCTTCTTCTACATTTACTGCTTCGTCTGTATCTTCGATATCTTCGATACCTTCGATGTCTCCGATATCTTCAATATCATCAAGATCTTCGACTTCGTCCTCTGTGCCTTCTATTTTGTTTTCTGCTTTTTCTTTTTCTAGGGCTTTGAGGGCGGTCATTTCCAGTTCTTTTTCGGCTTTTCCGTTTTCTATCCTGGCGACACCTGCGACTTTCTCACCGGGTTTGATATTCATGAGTCTTACGCCCTGGGTGTTTCTGCCCTGGATTGAGATCTCTTTGGCCGGGATGCGGATGATAATGCCTTCTGAGCTTGTGAAAATAAGTTCGTCGGAGTCGGCTACTGATCTGACTCTTGAAACGGGGCCGTTTCTGACGTTAGTGACGATTGTTATCACGCCTTTTCCCCCGCGGCGGTGCACAGGATACTCGGAATACTCAGTTCTTTTACCAAAGCCGTTTTCAGTTATTGTCAGGAGAGTTGTTGTTTCGTCAACAAGATCCATGCTGACAACTTCATCGTCAGAACCTTCAAGAGTCATGCCGCGGACGCCTCTTGCAGTCCGGCCCATTGGGCGGACATCTTCTTCGGGGAAACGGATGGCTTTTCCTCTCTTGGAAACCATAAGCACTTCCCTTTTTCCGTCAGTCAGGAGAACTCGAACAAGTTCGTCACCTTCGTCCAGGGAGACTGCAATTATGCCTGCTTTTCTGGGGTTCCGGAACTCAGAGAGAGGGGTCTTCTTGATTGTGCCTGCCCTTGTTGCCATAAGCAGGTAGCGATCTTCGGAAAACTCCTTTACCGGGATCATGGCACTGATAGTTTCGCCTTCCTGAAGTTCCAGGAGGTTTACTATGGCTTTGCCTCTTGACTGACGAGAGCTTTCTGGGATTTCATAAACTTTCTGCCAGTAAAGCCTGCCAAGGTTCGTGAAGAAAAGAATATAATTGTGGGTTGAGGAAATGAATAGATTTTCAACGAAGTCTTCTTCCTTCATTTCCATACCGATTATACCCTTTCCTCCACGGCGCTGCATAGTATAAGTGGTAAGGGGAAGGCGCTTTATGTAGCCTCCGTTTGTAATCGTGACCACGACATCTTCTTCAGGAATCAGGTCTTCGTCTGTAACCTCAGAAACAACCGGAATGATTTTTGTCCTGCGGGCGTCTCCGTATTTTTCCTTGAGTTCCAGGAGTTCGTTTCTGATTATCTCGAACTTGAGCTCATCGCTTTCAATGATTTTCCTGAGTTCGGCAATCAGTGTTATAAGGCCTTTGAGTTCCTCAAGGATCTTTCGGGTCTCAAGACCTGTAAGGCGCTGCAGGCGCATATCCAGGATAGCCTTCGACTGGACTTCGTCAAGGGCAAAATTATCCATAAGGCCCTGCTTCGCTTCATCAGCATTTGCTGAGCCTTTAATCAGGGCAACTACTGCGTCTATATTATCCAGGGCAATTCTCAGCCCTTCCAGGATGTGAGCCCGCTCTTCACTCTTCTTAAGGTCGTAGAGCGTCCGCTTCTGAATGATTTCCATCCTGTAGTCCAGGTAGATTTCCAGAAGTTCCTTAAGGTTCAGTTCCTTTGTCTTTCTTCCGTCCACAAGGGCCAGGTTGATGATTCCGAAACTGGTCTCCATCTGGGTATGCTTGTAGAGCTGGTTTAAGATAACTTTCGAGTTCATGCCCCTGGAAAGCTCGATAACAACCCTGATTCCGTCTCTGTCTGACTCGTCTCGCAGATCGGAAATTCCGACTATTGTCTTTTCCCGGGCGAGTTGAGCAATGTTTTCAATCATCCGGGCTTTATTTACCTGATAGGGGAGCTCTGTTACAATAATCTGCTCCCTGTCTTTCTTTAATTCCTGGATTTCGGCAACTGCCCTGATCTTTACAGAGCCCCTTCCGGTCATGAATGCAGATTTTATGCCTGCTGTCCCAAGAATATGAGCACCTGTAGGAAAATCCGGTCCTTTGATTGCGGTCATGAGTTCAGAAACTGTAGTCTCCGGGTTCTCAATAAGCATGAGGGTTCCGTCAATTACCTCCCCTATATTATGGGGTGCCATGTTTGTTGCCATTCCCACTGCAATGCCTGTGGATCCATTGATAAGGAGATTTGGAAGTTTTGCAGGGAGGACTTCTGGCTCTTCCATTGACCCGTCGTAATTAGGCCTGAAAGGTACAGTCTCTTTATCAATGTCTGCCAGCATCTCCTCTGCGATTTTATCCATTCGGACTTCAGTGTAACGCATGGCAGCAGCTGAATCCCCATCAATTGACCCGAAGTTACCCTGCCCGTCAATTAAAGGATAGCGGAGGGAGAAAGACTGGACCATACGCACAATACTGTCATAAACCGCAGAATCTCCATGCGGGTGGTACTTACCGAGCACGTCACCCACCACACGGGCAGCCTTTCTATATGGTTTGTCGTGGGTAATCCCTGCCTCTTTCATGGAAAAAAGAATCCTGCGGTGAACAGGTTTTAAACCATCGCGGGCATCTGGAAGAGCCCTTCCGACGATCACACTCATTGCATAGTTAATGTAGGAGCGTTTCATCTCGTCATCGATAAGGATGGATGTAACTCCCGTCCTTTCAGGTTCTGGCTCTTCGTCCTCAGGCTCGTCAGGGATAGGGTCGATTATAGCTCTTTCAGAGTTGTCATTCGACTTTCCTTCAGGGATAGGGTCGACTATAGTTCTTTCGGAGTTCTCATTTGGCTTTTGTTCAGGGATAGGGTCGGATGTAATTCTTTCAGATTCTTTCTTTCCTTCTGCTTCTTCTTTTTCCTCTATTTCTTTCACTTTTTCTATTTCTGAAGCCTCATTCGCTTCATCCTGTTTGTCAGGGATAAGGGTAGTCTGATAAAATTTTTTCATTTCAGATTCTGTTTTCTCGTCTTCAAATTTTGCCATTTTTAGCCACCTCAGATGTCCAGATCCACAACTTCTTTTGCATGCGTCTCTATGAATTTCCGACGCGGCTCAACTTCATCTCCCATAAGGACTCGGAAGATCTCATCTGCCCGGATCGCATCATCTAAGGTCACCTGTAAGAGGGTCCGGCTTTCAGGGTCCATGGTGGTTTCCCAGAGTTGTCCCGGGTTCATTTCTCCAAGACCTTTGTAGCGCTGGATGGTGAGTCCTTTTTCTCCGATTTCCTTCGTCTTTTCGGTCAGTTCCCTGTCCGAATAAACGTAGTACTCAGCCTTTCCTTTCTTTATACGGTAAAGAGGCGGCTGGGCAATGTACACGTACCCTGCATCAATCAAGGGCCGCATGTAACGGAATAACAGCGTAAGGAGAAGGGTTCTTATATGCGCTCCATCAACATCGGCATCGGTCATAATGATAACCTTATGATAGCGTGCATTCTCCAGGTCAAAATCCTCACTTACTCCTGTCCCTATGGCTGTAACCAGGGAAATAATCTCATTATTTTTCAGGATCTTTGCAAGCCTGGCCTTTTCCACGTTCAGGATTTTTCCCCTTAAAGGCAGGATCGCCTGAAAACTCCTATCTCGTACCCTGTTTTGCCGAGCCGCCAGCAGAATCTCCTTCCACAACATAAATCTCGCAGGCTGCAGGGTTCTTTTCCGAGCAATCCGCAAGTTTCCCCGGGAGGGTACTGACTTCAAGGGAATTCTTTCTCCTGGTCAGTTCTCTTGCCTTCTTTGCAGCCTCTCTGGCTCTCTGTGCAAGGAGGGCTTTTTCGAGAATGATATTTGCGACCTTAGGATTTTCTTCAAAGTATTCTGCAAGCCCGTCAGTTACAAGGGAATCAACTATTCCTTTGACGTCGCTGTTTCCAAGCTTTGTCTTGGTCTGCCCCTCAAACTGCGGTTCCATAAGCTTGACACTTATGATTGCAGTCAGCCCTTCTCTTACATCATCGCCTGTAAGCTTTGCCTCGTCCTTGGAGAGTTTATTAACTTTAATATAATCGTTTGCAACCCTTGTCAGAGCTGTCTTGAAACCGATGATATGGGTTCCGCCTTCGTGGGTATTGATATTGTTTGCAAAGGAGTACACGTTCTCAGCATAACTGTTTGTGTACTGCATCGCAATTTCTACTACCATATCATCCCTTTGACGCTCAAAATAAATCGGCTTTTCGTGGAGAGGCTGCTTTTTCGCATTCAGGTACTTCACGAATTCGACTATTCCCCCTTCATAGTCGAAAGTCTCTGTCTTGCCATCCGGGCTTCTTAAGTCCCTCAGGATTATGGTAATTCCCCGGTTCAGAAAAGCAAGTTCTCTTAGCCTGTTTGAGATAATATCGTAATCGAAATCTAAGGTTTCAAGGATTTCTGCGTCTGGTTTAAAAGTAGTTTTTGTGCCTCTTATATCAGAAGTTCCGATTTCCTGAACACCAGCCTCAGGTTTTCCACGGATATAGCGCTGGAAATATTTCTTGCCATCTCTATTTACTTCTACTTCCAGCCATTCGGAGAGGGCATTTACGACAGAAACTCCTACCCCATGCAGTCCCCCGGAGACTTTGTAGGTATTCTTGTCGAACTTCCCTCCTGCATGCAGGACAGTCATAACGACTTCAAGGGCTGATTTCTTATGCACCGGATGGGGGTCGATGGGGATACCTCTCCCATTGTCCAGGACCGTCACACTCCCATCAGGGTTAATTGTGACCTCTATCCTGGTACAGAAGCCTGCAAGGGCTTCATCAATACTATTGTCCACTACTTCATAGACTAGGTGGTGGAGCCCGCGGCTATTAGTGCTCCCTATGTACATGCTGGGACGTTTCCGGACAGCTTCCAGGCCTTCCAAAACCTGGATGCGCGAAGCATCGTAAACCTGTTTCTCACTCATCTTGGGTTGTTCTCCATAAAAATCTAGTAATTTAGATTAATTTAAAAACATCTTAAATTTTTTAAAAAATTCGTGGGGAAACTTTTATCAAAATAGGTCTCAGAGGTTATGTTAGTTTTTATGACCCTTCATTTATTATTAAATATATTTTATATTTAATATTTATGTTTCTGCCATGAACCAAATTCAATATGCGCTCATACATTTTAAGCCTTTAGATTCACTGAAAATTCAACCAGATTTTTTAGTGTAAATTCCCCTGAAAAAAGGTATTTTGACATAATCTTGTATCCAAATATGCATATTTCATACTAATTTTCTAGCACGTCTTCGAGATAAATAAATATTTCCTGTTTCGCTATGAACAAAAATTGCCTCCTCTTATAAGTCAGGGCACTACTTAAGGCATTTTTTGAACTCTTCTGACCTGCCTTGCGATACTTAACTCCAATATACATATGTCAACTAACAGACATCTCTCAAACAAAAAAGGTCATGTGAATGCACTGCTCAATTACTAAAATGTACTGACTACTATCCTGCAGTACTTCAACCCACTCGAATGCAAATTTAATCAACCCTGGGTTACATAGTTTCGAAAAACATAGAAGACGCTGAAAAACAGTATCATTTCATTTTGTTATTTTCCGTATATGTAGTTATAGCTCACTTTAATATTAACCATCTCAGCATGGACACTACAGCACTTAAAGGCTGTAAATCTGTAAATTAATTCTCTTGAGCTAAGCGAATTAAATAGCTTTCCGTTTTTTACCTAGGGTGAAGCTAAAAATAAATGCCTGGTTTTTCTAGTACCATGGCGGTTTAAGAGGAAAAACTTTAATTTTACAATAAATTAGCCCTCTTGAACGAATCAAAAAGTAAGTTACTCCCATAAATTAGTCCTCTTGAGCGGCAGCGAAAAGGACACGCGTGCTCCCGAAGCGCAACTCGGGTTTTACACCATGCCCAGCTCTTTGAGCCTGTTAGGCAGGTACACTTCGGTTACAAAGTCAAGACCTTTTCCGGCAAAGGCCTGCTGTTCAGCCTTCTTCCCGATGTCGAGCTGGAGCTGGATTTGCTCTTTCCAGTATTCGGACTCAAAACGGGGATCTGAAAGTTCGCTGCGCAGTGCATGTATGTCCTGTTCGGTTAGCTTGTCAGTCGAGAGTTCGTATTCAACTATATCAGAGGGTTGGAGGCCCAGGAATTTGGCTGCAGGCGTAGCCATAAATTCCGAGAGATGAGCACTTTTTATAGCCCCGTAGGCGACAGAGGCATAGATTCTGTAAGACCAGGGGTCGCCGTCAGTAAAGACAGTTACAGGTATACCTAATTCTTCATTCATGCGCTTGATCATCCTTCGGGTTGACCGTGCAGGCTGGCCTTTGAGGTGGACAAGGATTGCATTGTAGGCCTCATCAAAGCCGTTTTCCATCAACCTTGCATACATACCACCGGTCTCTATGGCTATAATCATACTGGCGTCGTGGGCCTTAAACTCAATGTTTTCCACGTTGAACGGGATCTGGTATCCTCCTTCACCGACGTCCTTCTGGCAGTGAATATTTCGCTCCCCTCTCTTTGTCAGCTCTGAGATTTCAATAGGCCCAAACATGGTAGCTCCGTCTTCCTCAGGGCGCATGTGAAAATACTCCCTCTGGAGATTGGTAAGGAGTTCAAGATCTTCGATCAGACGGTCGCTTTCAGCCTGTTCCTTGAATTTGGCGGCTTCCCAACCTTCGGATATGTAATAAAGTTCTCGAAGCGTTGAGCCGCGGTTATTGGCCAGATGCTCGTTTATAAGAAAATCTGTTGCGTAAGTAGTTTTCAGGAGCTGTGAAGCTCCTTTTACGGTTTTTGCACTCCTTTCGCTTTCCCTATCTCCGTAGACCCAGACCTCGCTCTCGTCGGAATATTCCAGGTTTGCCTTTGTCCGGCTGGGGAGGCTGACATTTGGCACAATTTCGTCTTCAAACTGCTTGTAGATCCTCTCTGCAATCTCAAGCAGCTTGTCTCTTGCCAGGGCATCTCCCTGAATTGTTTTGCTATTTATTTCTCTGGCCATTTCATACACCCTTAAAGGCCTTTGCCCCTGTTACGAGTTCTTCTTCGATTCCTTCTACGATAAGGTCAGGAAGTTTGCCGAGTTCTCTATCTGTCGCGGATTCTAGCCTGTAGCTGAGTACTTTTGAAGATCCGACTCCTGCCGAAATATCCCATATGTAATCGTAATCATTGCCCATGGTTACAACCTTTGGTTCGGGCTTCGCCTTTGTTATTGTCCAGGGAAGCATTTCATGGACCCTGAATGAATGTGTAGAGCTTCCGAAGTTCTTGACCTTTATTACAATATCGGCAGTCCCATCCTCATTCCTTTTCACTTTCCTGTGCACAAGCAGGTTTCCCATAATCTTTGCAACAACAGGGCCGATATCAGGGACATCTTTTTCCAGAATACCTGCAACCTTTACAGCCATTTTCGGAAGTATTTTTGTGATAATTATTTCTTTTTCCCGGCGTTTTTTGAGGTTGTCTTGCTTGCTCAGGTAGTGCTTAAGCTTTCTTGCAACCTCTTTGATTGCAAGATCTACCTCTTCTTTTATCACAGGAATGTCCGCAATCGCATCTTTTGATTCTGATGTAAAGGGCACGTTAATGGAAGCAACATGGATCAGGAGAATTATAGGGCCTATAGGAATTCCTCCTCCTGGCTGGTTTAAGCCGTACTGCTTCCACTTAATGTCTTCTACTGCATGAGTGGTAACGCAGCCTCCCTGCTGGTAAAGCAGAGGTACCCGGTTAGCGAAACGCATAATGCTGATTTTATCTTCTTTAGGCAGGTTTCCCCCATAGGCAAGCCCCACTTCTACTACAAAGGGATTTCCGGAAAATACGGCCGGTTTTCTGGTGCTTGTGGCTATAAAGTCTACATGTGTCTCTTTTTCAAGCCCGCTGTAAATTAGCTCTTCTCCTATAGGAGAGAGACAATCCGTGGGTGGGGACATTATCTTTACTTTTTCAAAGGCCTCAATTAGCTTTCTTGCCTCATGGCGGCCCAGGGAATGTGGGTCTATTTCGGGATCAAGTCCTGCAGCCTTACAAATCTCTTCTGCAGTAAGCAGGCCTATTTTACAAAAGGAGTAACGGAGAAAAGGGGAAAGTTTCTGGCGCTCGGTGTAATGCAGCATTTTTATAAGAGTGCCAAGCTCAATGCCTTCCGGATGGGGGAGGATTTCCGTTGCAGGGTCAGGCATTTTATCTGTTGCTCTTTCAAAGACTTCTTCGTTACCCTCAGGGTCGATAAGGGTAATCCTTGCATGTGGGTTTACAATTGCTGTAGCTTTAAGGTACTCATAGATGGACTGCCTTCTTCCTTTTACGTAGGCAGCCTTCATCTCCAGTTCTACCTGAGTCCCGTGTGGACGGAACCAGTCCTTTACCTCGTCTATCAGGATCTCGGGCTCATTAGTACTGGTATTGATCATGATCTCGTAATAGTGGGCTGGAGTATTGGGACCGGTCTTCGAAAGAATTTTTGTATGCCTGCCTGCGGTCATCTGGGAATAAAGCACGGCTGCGGAAATCCCTATCCCCTGCTGTCCCCTGCTCTGTTTGAGAGCATGGAACCTTGAACCATAAAGCAGTTTTCCAAAGACCTTGGGGATCTGTTCTTTTACAATTCCAGGCCCGTTATCTTCTATAATGACGGTTACGTAGTCCTGTCCCGTCCTTTCGACCTGAACAAGGAGGTCAGGCAGAATTCCTGCATCTTCGCAGGCATCCAGAGAGTTGTCAACAGCTTCTTTTACTGTTGTAATAAGGCTTCGAGGTGCAGAATCAAAACCCAGGATCTGCCTATTTTTTTCAAAAAATTCTGCGACACTTATTGATTTTTGATTTTTTGCAAGTTCTTCTGCAATGGAGACTTCCATAAAATTTTACCTCAGGCTGAAAAATCAATCTAACATTTACAAGGATCTATTGTTTAGCTTACAAATACTTAAGGTTCATGTCCACAGACCTCCTGCAGTAACACTCAATAAAACTCCCAAGGAATTCCATATTTCCACTGGACTATGTCAGAAGATTCAAATCAAATTTACTGCGGAAGGTCTCTGGACATGAACCTTAGTTATTCCATATTCTTTTGCTGGTGTATTCTTTTCCGTACTTCCATCCTCTTTTTCTTTTGTTAGTCCCATATGATCTCTACAAAAGTTAAAATGAGTGCAATAGAGCCTCATTTGATTGTAGAGGAATCTAATTTTCTTTGAAAACCCTATCGTTTTCCTTGAGATTCTGTTGTTATCTTGCCTAAAAGTTAGATTCTGTCTTTCAAGTAAACTCGTTGATATTTCTCTTTGGTTTATATTTTGATCAAAAATAACTCTTTTTTCAACATTTAGGAGTTTCTTACCCTTCCTATTTTTAATAACCTGGGCATATTTCAGGCCTTTATCAGGTACTAATGCTGGATTCTTTGGTCTTCCTGTCTTTCCTGTTCTAGGAAACTCAATCCATTCTCCATACTTTTTCAAAAGAGCTTGAGCATAGAACTTTAATCCATCTGTAACAAAAAGAGGTTTTGAATCTGAAAGATGCTTATCTGTAACGTCAACCATTTCATCCGCTACATATTGTTTCCTTGATCCTAGGATGAAATCAATTATTAGCCTGAACTCAGGTGCAAAGCTTACCCACATCCAGGTTCCTTCATCCTCAGTTTCTGTTCTTGGAGCAACTTTTTTTCGACTATTACCCACAATTCGTCCATCTCAACTCTGGAAACATTGAGATCCTTCATGAAATCTTCATTTACCTTCTCACATTGTTTCGCTGCGCGAAACAACCAGTTACTAATCGTGGCTGGTCTAACTTCCAGTATTTCAGCTATGGCTTCTATTGACATTCCTTTTATGGACATTTTTAAGGCTGATTCGATGACAGACTCATCTTTGCGAAGATTCTCAAAGAAAGTATCTGTTCGATCATTGAACACTCTGCCGCATTCGCGGCAGATATATTTTCGATTTCTTTTATTACTAATTTGATAAGTGCCGTTGCCTACAATGTTTCCTTGTCCAGAAACACCATAAAGTTTGCAACTTTTATTAGGACAAGAAACATCAGTAAACTTTGGTTTAGCTCCTCGTTTCCCCATTAACATATTATATATTGATTTTAATATATAATATCAACTAAATATAAAACGAGCACCAAAATTATCCTTATTGTTAAAATTATCCTTATTATTACAAATTGTCCCTATCATTATATCTCTGGAATTTTTTTTAGGAGCTCAATGTTTTTGAGAACAAGATTACTTTCGGCCATAATTTCTTCTTCTATCTTGCCAATAATTTGGTTCATGGGGACCGTGAGCCTGTACAGCTTTATAGGTCTGCCCTTACCTTTTGATTTCTTTTCTTCCCGAACTTCAATCCAGTTATTTTTAAGAAGATAACGCATTGCAATACTAACTTCCGGTTGTCTTAAGCCTGATAGCATTTCAATGTGCTGAGAAGAGATTTCCCTCCCTTTTGCAAGACAGGCAAGAGTAAGAGCGTTTGGCCTGCTGACATTTATTTTTCTAAATAATTCTATCATTTCATATTCGTTTGACCCAATGATTATTGGAGTCTCATCCTTCATATTAGCAATTTCTACAGCTAAACTACTTTCATTTACCATTTGATCATCCTAAGAAGGATTATAGGGTAAATAATATAAATATTTACTTATGTTTCACACACTATTCTAATTTTACATTCAATTTTTATTTTAATTATCCGGTTTACATTTTTTGCCTGAATTAGCATTTTCCTTACCTTAATAGCTCTCATTTCTCGTTTCGAGGGATTTACTCTTTCTGTTATTTTTAATTGATGTTATAAAAGAAATATTAAAAGAGCTCAAATTTGAACAAAATAGAACACAATGTAAGACCAGTTGTCTATATTTAGAAAATAACTATAGATTACCCATTCAAAATATTGAAAAGGCGGATTTTTATAAAGGTAAGATTCAAAATGGAAAGTTTAAAAATTAGCATAAAGTCAGAGTAATAACATTTCTAGATGGAAAATAAACGAAAGATAAAGAGTGGGATAAATTAAAACTGACAGAAAATTACATTCCTTAGTCTTAGCATCAGCAGATCTGATTTTATATTTAAATATTGTATTATCTGCGGCACCGGCAGCGCTTCGCAAAGTGCTTCGTCCACAGTCATTGTGACTCGGATAACTACCAGCGGAGAAGCACAACATCCAGCTATTTATGGTGACAAGATTGTGTGGTCCGATAACCGCAGTGGAAACTGGGATATTTATATGTACGACCTCTCCACCCATAAGGAAACTCGGATAACTAGTGTCGAGAACTTAATTATGCGACACTTTATTAAAAACGATAACTAAAGAGAATCAGCATATAATTTGTGTTGCAAATTCAATTTGTCATGACACGAGCGATTGAGCACTCAGTTATGATATGTACGGTGATAAAATAGTGTGGATGAATTGGGGTGCCAGAAACTCCGATATCTACATGGCTACTCTCAGTTAAAACCTCCCAGTTGCTGTTTTCTATGCATTCCCAACTTCCGGAAATGCACCATGAAATCACATTTACTGATAAGAGTACAGGATCACCAACTTCACGGAAATGGAGCTTTGGAGATGGAACATATTCAACCCAAAAGAATACAGTACATAAATACAGTAAAGTCGGAAAATACATAGTTAGCTTAACAGTTAAAAATGCTAAAGGTAGCAACACTAAAACTATACCTAATTATATTGCAGTGAAAAAGTAAGTAAATATCTTAAATTGAAACATAATAAAAGTATTAAGCTATAATGTTAGTGAGAGATTTTTTTGATCAATCTGACAAGATGGACTCTCACTGCCTAATTTTTTGTATTTATATTCATGCGTCAGATTTTCAATAAGGTTTGCTTGGAGTAATCTACAGTAGTTCCGATTGTGAGAAGTTACGAATGGCTGAAATAGGTAATTAGTCTTTTATCTCCATCCATGTATAAAATGTTACTAATTACTGGCAAAAATCATGATTCTTGAACGATTCCTCGTACAAAATAATTCAAAAACAACATCTGTTCCAAAAAATCTCGTTAGCTGCCGCTATCAAATCATTTTATATTTTAGGTGAATGTTTGGTTACTACACTTCAGTTAACTGGATGCGTAGTATTCTATCTCTTTCTCGAATGTACCTTTTTAATTGGCGCAAAAGTAGCCTGACCGGCATTCCAACCAGTGATTTTATTCC
>CAVRNH010000036.1:0-16927 GCA_963722085.1 uncultured Methanosarcinaceae archaeon
AGTAGCATATTCCTGATACCCCATCTTAAGAATGCATTCGAATTCTGTTCGGCCAATATGAATCGTATTAAAAACATATTTAGCAAATTAAAGTATCGTTTCTCTCCAAACGGGCATATACTCTTAGGAATAAATGTTTAGAAAAAAAGGTTCCTAAAAGGTCTAAAGTCGTACGTCCTAAGACCCATTTGTTCTTAATAACCAAAAATCTTAAAGATTGCTTTCATGATTAAGAACTTAATCGATTGCTCGAATATAGAGTTAAATATAATATTCATAGGACTTACTCACTTGAAGTACAAAATCAAGCGCAATAAAAGTCTTGGTCAAATTCACTTTCTAGACAGTTAACGATTTAATGCTATTGATTTAAGTTCAACCACATAAGTCCTACAAAATTAATATCTGTAAATTATCAGTTTGAAAGTAACAAATATTTGATTCTAGGGTCAAACCAAGTATGTGCACACAAAGAGGTACTTGATTTAAACAGACTGGGATGCTAACGATCGCAGACAAAAGTCGATAAAAAATTTTATTTTTTTCTAATTTTCCCATAAATTCAGAGCTATTTTCATCCCTCTATGGCATTTTCCCTACCTATCTGGTTATCCCCTCAATTTTCTCCTGCATTTACTGGGGATTTTTAGCTTAATTTTGGAGAGTAAGGTGTTTGTATCTGGAAATCCTTTTTTGTTGAAAATGGAGTGAAAAATCACCGAGAATCTCGGGAAAAAAGAGGGTAAAAAAGAAAGAAAAGTCAATATAGTTAGGGTTGCCTAAGCATTAATAAGATTTAATATCCTGTTTCACTAATATACAAGTAAGGTTATAAATTTCAGGTTTGTTGGATAGGCTTTAAATCTATTTCCATTACTTTCACCCCCTATGAAAGTATTCAGTTGAGGTTTTGCCAAAATTAACAAAAGCGCTTTAAAAGTTGAAAAATTTATTATAAAGGCTTTTTTTATCGAAATTTTACATTTAATGCCTTTATATGACCCTGGAAAACACTGAGGGGCACAAAAATACTCAATCAGACCCAATAACCACAGAAAACACGGAAAGCACGGAAGAACTGTGCCCTTGTTTCCTTTATTTCCGTGTTTTCCGTGCTTTCCGTGGTTTAACTTTTCGTTTTTTAAAATACAGATTTTAAGACCTCTTTATTTAGAAACATTGATGCATTATTGAATTAAATTGATTTCTAATTATTTTAAGCAAATTTTTTTACAAAATAAGCTTCATTATTGAATATTATTTGAAAATAATGAATTTAGTGGGGAATGGCAAAACCTCAGTTATGCTCATTTTAAGACACTTTTCCGGCCTGTCAGTAAGTATTATAATTTTATTAAGGGCTTCATTATTGAAAAATTAAGACCCTTAGAAAGCTTTAGAAATTTATTTACACCAGAGATAATTAATATAATTTCAAAAGTTATTTTAATTCCTCAGGTTTCATTTCTTCCGGTACTCCAAAACGATTTAACATATCCTTAGCATTTTCAATGAATTCAAATCCCATAATTGTACCAGAAGTATACATTTTTACTTTTTTTGTACCAAAAACAGGCTTTCTCATCTGTTCAATAAACAGAGATTTTTTAGTATTTCGGTCATTTTCTGGCGGTACTACTATCCAATATGTCATTTATTTTATCTCCTTATTTTTGTAGGGATGATCTATTTTTGTAAATTTCATTTCCGATGGCAGTAGACATCATTTCTAAATAACATGCTTTAGTGCCGACTGATAACAATTTTAAGATTTATTCATAAATTATATGCCGTTTTGGTCGGGGAAAAATCTATATAGTTTTTAAGGGTAAGGTTTATATCTTGATAGAAAAACCCTTTAAAATCACTGACCATTTATATACTATTTTTCAAGTTATTTATTTGTTTATTTTTCCCTTTTCATCTAATTTTTCATAAGACGACGGATGGCGATTTTGATAAAAAACGCGTCATTTTTAAGATTTTTAGCCATTATTTTTAGGGGTGGTATGTTACTATTACCTGAGATATATAATTCAAACTTCCCGTAAATTACGGTGATTTTTGACCACAGGTGACTGATTCTCAGCCCCTCTATGGCATTATCTCTACTTTTATGGCATTATTTTCCTTCCCTTTTCTGATAGGACTCACGCAGTTGAACTGAGAAATCAATAGCATTAAACCTCCAAATGTCAAAACACTGAACCAGTCACAAAGCCGAATGTGCTTGTTTTTGTACTTCAAGTGCGTAAGTTCTAATAGCTTATTCCAAAGCTATTTTGATATTTTTATTTTTTCGGAATGGAGGATATCCTCTTCAGTAATATTATGACAATAATTGTAATTATTCATTCCTACACTTGTAAGCAATAATACCTCATCACAATTTTCATAATTTGCCCCATCTGTAATACCTAAAAATCTACAAAGATAAATTCTAGTTTCAGAATTCGGCTGGATTATTATTACATTTTGATGAGAAGGGGTTATATCATCAATATAACTACCATTTTCAGTATTGTACAATAACGAATATTCCAATTTTAATTTTCCCTTAGTATCATACAAACAAGCAGTAAAATCTGGCAATTGATATGATGCAGGAAAAATGAAATTATTTCTAATCCTAATTTCTTGTAATCTAGTATCTCCTGATACAAGCTCATCCGTGCTTATATTCTGGCGCGTAGTTTTTTCCATAACCAGATGAGATGTTGCAATAGTCGGCATTATTATTACTAAAACTGTAAATATTGTGTAAGAGAAATTATTGTGGCTTTCTTATAGCTCTTACTGCTTTAACCAAAAAAGAGACGATCCCATTGATTAGCTATCTCGCATGAAATAACAAACCAAAACACACTTCCAATTAAATATATAACTATATCACTAGATGGGAATAAACCACCACCAGTATCGAAGTCCCCAAAGAGGAATATGGAAGCGATTATAAATGGAATCATCACGATAAAGGTCAGCGAATAAAAAAAGTATTCCATACATAAAATTGCGTTGGAAGAGGTAAATGATATATTATAAGTGGAGTTAATATTATCAGAAAAAATATTAATTTCTTTAAATCTGGTTTCAGAAATCGAATTAACTCCATATATCAAATAGTAATGTGAAATGCCAAATAATTTTTTATCTGTTTATTATTACTAAGCTGATCCAGAAGAACAGCAGGTTAAATATTAAGGAATGAAGAAAATTTTATTTCAAGTATTTATGTACCGATCTTGTCTTTGATGGCTATTTAGGAAATGGGATTATAAAGCCATTCCCAAAGTGAAAACTTGAAGTTATTTTTCAACCATTCCTAAGCTGCTTCCTGAGACTACATAAATAAAAAATCTTGGTGGGGATTCTGGAAACGCTAAAATTTATCATTAATTCCATAGCATTTGACTGCAATCAATCAAATACCCCGAAAATAATAAAAAGTTCAAGTATCCAGTTCTTTTTTCCCATATTCTTAACCTAGATTTCCCTCACGAAAACTGGCATTGGTCAACGAATTTTCCAATTTCATTGTCTGCGGTACTACAACTGACAAAAGAAGGTTTTCTCGTAACTTGGATAGTAAGAGCAGACTTTCCATCCCATTCGAAATTCGCAACAATCCCTTTGCCAGAAAGTTCTCCACTGTCTCCCGGCGGGACATAGATGCCGTAGTCCTGAAGCTTTGTCTTCATGCACTCAAACGTACTAGGCGGAACATTAGAAAACGTTATTGGTTCACAACCTCTCCCTCCAATCTGTGCTTGCGCTAATCCAACAGCAAAAACTAAGCATAGCAATAACAGAGAAACTATTAATTTCATTTTCATCCTTTACCCCCGTATGAAAAATTCGACCATTCAATTCGACTGCATATATAAAGTAAATACATGAAACACGTTTTAATATATTTAATTTAATATGGTCAATTTAATATTAATCACTTGATATATAAGTAGTTATTCTCTATTTTAAGCGTTGTTTAGTGCGATCAGCCCTTCTAAGAGGTTTTTTATTGAGTGATTTACAAATTGCCCTAGCACTAACTTAGTAACTCTTTGGTAAGCCTGTCACAAACCATATTAAGAGATAGAGAAGCCCTTAGGCAGTGGAGGAATTCTGGTTCTGATTTGCAAGTACCGGACATTAAATATAAATAGGCTGTTTTTAGACTCAGTACCAAAATTCAGTGATGAACGCAAAATTGAAAATCACTAGATTTTGTAATTGTTTACAATCCTTGTGATTGTACTTCTTGGCTGAATTCTTTAGATGTCGAATAGCGAGTTTGCTGAAAAAGAATCTTCCTGCAAATTTCGTGTTTCAATCGAAAAATGTAAGAATCACTAGATTTTGGTACTGAGTCGTTCCTACAGGAAATTTATAAAAATCAATTATACAATCAAATCCTGCTTACGGAGAGGCATTAGCTTAAAATAAATTTCTGAGCTTTTGATCAATATCCTCTAAAAGAGGCACTAATTAATCATTGCTCACAAATCTCTATGGACTTTCAAAATTTGATCTAAATTAATGTAAATATTACTCTTTACCAGGTGAAATTAATAACTCTTTATCTTCCTCAATACTTTCCTTTAACCACGTTTTAAATTCTTCATCTGTCATTTTAGATTTTTTCCAATTTTCATTTTTCTCTTTTGGAAACATGGGTTTACAAGCCATAAAATCACAACTTTCAATATCATTACTTCTATTTTCATTTTCTTAGTGCTGAGGAGGATTCGAACCCACAAATTCCTACGAGACTTGATTCTGAGACAATATAAAGGGTTACTAGAAAAAGGGTAGATATGTATTAATTGTATTACTGAGTATATAAAGGGTAATACAAACTAAAATTCGTGTTTTTATTCGGCTCATTCTCAGTTCTTCTAAGAGGTTTTCTAGAGAGTGAGTAAATTCACCCTAGCCATCTCTTTTAATCTTCAGGAAGAGTCTTAGATTTAAACATTGAAATAAAGTATAAAATGAAAACCTTTGATAGTAACTATATAAGAAAAAGTATTTCAAATCTTTTAAAAAAAGCTCTCTATTCAATACACTTTTTACCTAAGAGCCATGTTTTGGAGAGGGTTAAGGCTTGGGAAAATTTGGCTTCATTATCAAAAGCGGCTTCAATCTTAGAACGCCCTTCCCTTGTTCTTTCAAATCCAAAGCATTCATCTACTTTATTAAATACTCTTTCTTTGTAATGCTCTACAAAATGAGGCGTGTCCTCAAATGATTGACTTAATTTTATATATTTTTGAATCTATTTTTATTTGGGGTATTGGAATCACTTCTGAAATCGATTTCTCAGAATTTTGTTGCTGGAATAAAGATTGTCCTGATTATGGAATTAAAAATCATGGGAATATCGTCTTTAAAGAGAAATAGGTTGTGTACGTGAGTTATAGATCATTTCTGAGAAACAAGCACGATCTACAGATTTAAAAAATCTAAAGATATTCTTATGTTCAGGGTTTTCAGTAACTAACGTACACGACCAAACAATAATAGATTTAAATATATAAAATTAAGTCAATTATTTAGGGACACGACCCTTTAATGATCAAGAACTTAATCGATTACTCGAATATAGAGTTCAATATAATATTCAGATATAATGCTAAAAAAGCAAATACATATTGATCCTGAAAAAGAAAAGGATCTTCCTGCAAATTGGAATCAATTGTATTTTCAAGTTATTTCATTCCCTCAAAATGAAGATTTAAACTGGAGATCAGATCAGGAAAGATTCTATATCTTTCGTGATCTAATCTTCGAATCTTCAGTAAAGACTTTTGAGGGAACATCTTATCCTGCATGAATTCAGGCATGAACTTCCTTATTCAGGATATAAGCGACCATCTCAGGATTGAGCTTGCTTTCCCTTGAAATCTTGGCTTCAATATCCTCAGCGGATTTACCTTCCATTTTCATTGCCTTTATCTTCTCAATCACAGAGGATGGAACATCGTAATATTCGTTTAAATCCTTCCTGTGGCCCCAGACATCTCCTTCGATAAGCTGAATTCTCTGCATCTGCAGGAACATCTCTATAGACTTGGATACCGTGCGCCTGTACGACTGTGGTAACTGGATTACCTCAATCTTCGGGCAGGTTTCAACCAGTCCAAAGATATCCTTGTTTGAAGGCCTGAAAGCCAGGTGAACAATACGCTCATTGGGATTGAGAGTAAAAATTTCCTCTCTGGAACTAACTACTCGAATTTTCATGATTACCCCACGTTAAATTTTTTACTTGTACCTCATTATAAACTCTCATTACGTACTATAAATATTTATTCAACTGCATCACGGTTTTTCATAAAGTCTTTAGAATTTCCCATTCCTGCTAAATTCCCTAATCGATCAGAAAAAGCCTAAAAATGGAATTAAATCCCTTTTTACAAATTGCTTTTATACCATCAATTCAATTCTTATTATTATTCCTATTATAATTTTTTCAAAAAACTGTTTTAATTATCCTGACCCTTAATTACTTGATCTCTCTTATTTTTCAGCTTAAAACTTAACTAAGTCTTTCTAATTCTTAGATAGAGAAAACTAGCCATTTTACCAAATATTTATGGTATTTCGTTGGCAAATCTACCTCTATTGCATTATAAGTCGGAAAAATGCAGGACTAAAAGAGCTCTTACAAATTTTGATGTTCAGGAAATTACAGTGGAAATTTGACGGACTGGTGGACACCAGAAGATGCCGATAACTTCAACAAAAGCACTAGCGTTCTGGTGGACGAGTACAACAGGTACGAAGTCCTGCCCGGCCTGAACGTCAACGACAACCTGACCCTGGCAGAGAACATAGCAGACTTCGGCGGAGTGACCACGGCCTACCACGCATATAAGCTCTCATTGAAAGAGGAGCCAGAGACAATCGATGGGTTCACTGGAGATCAGAAATTCTTCTTAAGCTGGGCTCAGATATGGAGAGAATCTCACACAAACGAATTTCTGAGGATGCAAACACTGCTCGATACCCACTCTCCCGCAAGGTTCAGGGTCAACGGTGTGGTCTACAACGTGCCTGAGTTTTACAAGGCGTTCCCGAACGTAAATCCAGGGGATGAACTCTATAAGCCGGAGAGTGAGAGACCGGTGATCTGGTAAAGGATCATCGGAAGCCATTTTTGCTCATATGGCATCAACTACAGTACCTATGAAGAAGTCATGAACCTATAAGGATAATATCGCTGGCAGTCCTACTCTGCTTTGGGGCTGCCAATAAGCCGAGGAGGAGCTGGCAAGAGATAGGCTGACTGGGCACCTGTTATTGACTTTTCGGATAGGCTTTTAATGCATCAGGATTTACGCATTTTAAGGAAAAGTCAAGCAAAAACTTACATAGGTGTTTCTGATGTCAAACGAGAAAATTGTAAAAGGTAATCCAAATATCCCTAATATTGCTCTGACGTTTGATGATGGTCCAGGTAGAGTAACCCCATATATTCTTGATGTGCTTCGAAAGTATGGAGCTAAAGCTACATTTTTTTGCCTTGGTTACTGTATTGACAAAGATACTGTTGCTCAAGATTATACGGGCAAATGCATAACGGGCAGCGAAATTGTCAAACGTGCAAATGATGAAGGCCACCTCATAGCAATTCATTCGTATGATCATCTAGCTCTTCCTGGGCTTACTGATGAAGAAATTCTTAATAATGAATTGTCCAGAACCAAAATATGGTCACCAATTTAATCAGAAAACCCCCTGTGTACTTTCGTCCTCCCTATGGTAAAATTAATGGTAGAGTAAACAACATAGCAACAACGCTTGGCCTCAAAAGCATTTTATGGAACTGTCGCTCAGCAGATAGTTCCACCGAACCTGCTATTATTCTTGATGGACCTCTCATATACAAGAAAGAGGGTAACCGCTTTCTCTTATCCTATAATTAACGATTTGAGTTATACTGTTTTCCTCGGGAACTTCTGGAATAGGCACGTAATTCTAATATCCTGAGTTCCAAATTACCTTTATGTCCAGGCAGCTTGAGGATTTAACAACCAGGGAATTGACGAATGCCTCCTCTCTTGTTGAAAAGGGGAAATATGAAAAGGCCCTTGAGAAGCTTAATAAGGCTGAAGGGCTGGCGGAAAAGGCAAAGAATCCAGACCTTTTGTGTCGTGTCCTGCGTCATAAAGGAGAGGTTTTTGATTCCATGAATAATCCATGTGAAGCACTGTTGCTGTATGAAAAAGCTCTGGAGACTTCTTTACGCTTTCTTTTGAATGAACCTCAGGATTCTTCCTCTCAGAGATGCCTTTATAAGTCCATAGGTCTCATTGAGAAATAGTCTTAAAAAAATGGATAATGTTTCGGTAGCAGAGAAGTCTTATGAACGCACTAACAAATATTTTGAGAAAGTAGTTGATACATATGTAAAGCTAATTGTTGAGCAGCCTGAAGAAACTGATTACTTGTCGAATTATTTGACAACAGTGAAACATTTAAGAAGGTATTTTTTAATTGTCGGTAAATCTGAAAAGCAAATCCAGCTTATCAACAGTACCCTGGAAACTTTGGGAAAAATATTAAATATTCAGCCTGAAGATCCGGGGATTTTTAGAAAGTTAGATAGATTTGTGAAGGAGCTTGGAGAAGAGTTTCTTGATAATGAACTTTTTGAAGATGCGAAAAAGATCTATGAACAACTACAGGGAATTTACTGGAGCCTTCTTGAAAACTATCCCGATAACGAGCTTGTACTTCATTATCTTATTATCTCCTGTGGGTATTTAGGGAACCTCTATTCGAGACAGGGATACCTTGACAAAATTGAGGAGGCTTACCAGCCGACCCTTTCAATAGTAGAAGACAACTTACGTAAAAACCCTGAAAACACCGCGTTTCTTGAGAACATGGGTAAAATTTACGAGGATATGGGGGTCAATTACTCGGAAGCGGAGGATCCGGAAAAAGCAAATTTGTATTATGAAAAAGCGCTCGCAAACTTTGAGAATATGAAAGGAAAGTTCCCAGATGACCCGGATTATCAAAACGAACTTGCAGAAATTTTCACCAATTTAGGGAAGCTTTTCGAAACAATAAACCGTATCGAGAACGCAAAAAAATGCTATTTACAGAAAATTGAAATCTATGAGTCACTCTTCGAAGAAGATCCGGAGGATATAGACCTCAAAATGGATATTATCGATACCTTAATGCATATAGGGAACCTCTATGCTGAAGCAGGAGATACGGAGCCGGCAAAAGAATACTATGAGAAGGCAATTCAGGGATACGAAACGATGCTTTCAGAAAATCCGGAGGAAACTGAAATTGAAATTTACATTTCGGACGTTCTCACCGCTCTTGGAGACATGTATGCGAAAGTGGGGCATGAAGATACGAAACCTGAAAATGCAGAACTCGAAACTGCGCGGGAATACTACGAAAAAGTCCTCAAACTAAACGAAAGCGAATTTAGACGATATCCTGACGATGTAACATACCGGGAGGAGCTTGTCAGGACACTGGGCAAGCTTGGGGATTCATTTGTAACTCAGGAAAGGTACGAAGATGCCATTCCAATTTACCGGCACATTGTTGAGATCGAAGAACAGGCATCAGGAATAATCTCTTGAACTGGATGGATATAGAGGATTCCTTGCTAATTTAATGTATAAGCTGGGGTCTTTTTATGGGGAAGATCGGAGAAACGGAACTTGAAAGGGAACAATATTCAAAAGCTGCGGAACTTTACTCCAGAGTATTGCACGATGAAAATATCTATCTTCCCATAAGAAAAACGCTGGCTGTTGAAGTTCAGTCCCATGGAATAGACTTGCTCAAATCCAGAAAATATGATGCTGCAGAAGAAGCCATGGATCTTGCCCTCGAATTTTTTAAAAACCTGTATGAAGAAAACCCGGAAGACCCGGAAAGCTATCCTTACATTTGTGAAGCTCTCTACCAGAAAGGAATGCTACAAAAAGCCATGGGGAACTTCGATGAAGCATCTAAAAGCTTTGATTCTCTACTCCCTATAATGGAAAAGCTTCTCGATTCAGAACTCGAAAGTCCAGATGTCAGGGAGACTGCAGGAGTCACTTATACCGATGCCGGGGAAGTGTATTCTCTTATTGGTGAGGACGAAAAGTCAAACCAGATTTTTGAAAAAGCCCTTGCCATAATTGCAGCTCTCCGTAAGGAAGCCCCGGATAATCCCATCTATAAAAAAGACCAGGCAGAAGCATTTGAAAAGTATTCAAAATTGCTCGCTAAACTGGGCAGGAATGAGGAAGCAGAGGATTACATCGCAAAGTCAAAAGAGATGTACACTGAACTGACTGAAGAGTACATTAGTGAAGGGGACAGCAGCGAAGAAGAAGAAGAAGAAGAAGAAGAAGAAGAAGAAGAAGAAGAAGAAGAAGAAGTTGAAAAATAAAAAACGAGATTTTAATTTTGACAGATTAGATATATACACAGTCAGGATCAAGGGACACACGATCATTTCTTCCAATCTTTTTGAATCGTTGAACCTAAATATTTGTCTTACCTAAACCTGCTACAAAGTAAATTCCTCAATTCTTCCCGGTTTTTCTTGACCTTCCGTGTCTGGGCCTCATTAACATACCCTACCATCACCCCTTCAGGTGAAATGAACTTTCCATCCGATACATACCCAATGTAATTCTGGCCTTCATAAACCGGGTATTGATAATCGGTTAGCATATATATGCAATCATTTGCATTCAACAAAGAATCGCGTTCTATTATTTCGCCTGTAACCGAATTAAAAAAATAACTGATAAAATCATCACACTTGAACTTCTCCCTTGCCACTTTCACCAGTCTGTTAGGGTTCCCTACTGAGATTATTTTAGTCACTTACTCCACCCTCTTCCATCAACGCTTTTAAACCTGAACTGACAAAAAACCCAATCAATCCTCGAAACTTGATTCTTGGCTAATTTGTTGTATGGAAACTTTTCTTTGATTTCATAAAAAGCATGCTTATTAATTGAAAATTAACTCTGAAATATTCGTTTGAACATAAATTTGGTCATGAGCCACCATGAAATTATTGGCGGAAGAAGAGAAAAAGGCAACTAAGAGCCAATAATATTGATTTCCCAGTTCAACCGGGTAAGTCATGAACTATTAAAATTCAGGGTGAATGCAACATCAAGAAGATTCAGCCAGTTTTGAGAAAAATTCTATTAGCTTTTGCTGGAATTCATTAAATTCAGGCAGAGATACTTTCATTTGTGACAGACGAGAAACGGCGGATTTAGCATACTCACGGGCAACTTCCCGATCTGCTTGACTGACAGTCCACATGGCGCAGAACTGGTACGCTGTTAGCGCGTCAATTTCAGCTATACTACCTCTTGTCGTACCAACGCGCATAAGAAAACGGTTGAGTACTGTATCTTGCTCTGTGTCAATATTTGGAATTACAGCCGGATGCCATTCATTTACATTTACAAGCGACCAATGAGTATCGAAACGTATAGAGATTGGTTTACCAGGTAGCACAGAGAGCTTGTACATACCGCCCTCATTTGTGTATGCACGGTCCACTTCACGCAGATTGGTGTAGTCATCTACTACCCATGCTGACACCTGTATCAAATAAATTGGCTTCTGATCATAATCCTGTACCTTCCCACTAATTGATATTTCTCCAGACATAAAAACCCCCCAAGTCGTGTCAGATAATGCATGCTACTGAGATTCTATTATGCCACGCAAATCTAAAGTTTATATAAACTCCCTCCTATTTAATTTTGGTGAATAATCAAAATTTACTTTTTGCCGCACAAGATGAAATTCCTTGAGATAAATCACTATACATTCTTATCTGGTTTTTGCTAATCGATTATTTGGCTCAGGCAAAAGAATCCTTTTTTCCTGGACTGCGGCGCTGGACTTTAAAATACTGCCAAAACTTTTTATAATTGCCATTATTAATCAATATAAGAAAGAATGACTTTTTAACTTACAGAATCTTTCTTAATAATAGAAAATGTTTTTTTCTTTTATCGGGAGTGTGCAATAAATGAGAGCTAGAAGATAGTATTGAAACCAGTAATTAGTTGTATTATTTTTACTGATGGTACTTTCTGGGGTTGCTCTTGCAGGTCAGAGTAACATTTTTGTTGGGGAACTTAAAAAGATTGATGTTTTTCATCCTCCGACAGATAGTAGTCAGATGCCTCTGTACAATGAATGGCAGTACTTCAATATAATTGACGAAAAACAGAATCTTTCAATCTTATGTTCATTTCAACTAAATGGGGCCTTGAATACCGCACAAGTTCTTTTTGGTTATCATACTAATGATGGAATTTCAAACGCCTCTCCTAAAGCCAGTTCATTAAGTGATGCAAAATACTCTTCTCGTTCACCAGATGTCAAAATAGGCAATAGTACAGTTAAATTAACTCCAAAAGGATATTCCGTGCATGTTGTATCAGATGACGGGTCTAAGGTTCTTGATGCGTTATTCATACCTGAAGCAGAGCCGTCTCCTGTTGATACATTTAGTGGTTTATCTCCTGTCCATGGAGGAAATATTAACTGTCTAGTGGCTTCACCAAAAATGAAAGTTAACGGAAAGCTTACTGTTGATGGAAAAGAGTACATCCTGAAAAATGTAAGAGGTTACCATGACCATAACTGGGGATACTGGAATTGGGATGATATAGGATGGGACTGGGGTCAAGTCATTGAAACAAAAGAATGTTCGAATGGGAATGATATTGGAAAACATTCGCTTACCTTCGCGAATTTCACTGATGCTAACCGCACACGGTCAATAAACCCGGTCCTGAACTTTTGGAGGAATCAGGAAATGGTTGCTAGTTTTAGTGGTAAGCACATGCAAATTGAACATTCTAACTTTCTCCCCGTAGAAGTCCCACTTTACCCGGGAGCTGTTCTGCCTGCTGGTTCATTTCCTCTGCCTCTTAATACCAATATATCTGCCTCATCCAGGAACGGCGATCATCTAAATGTAAATTTCACGACCGGACCAGGAAATTCAGCTCCAATTCCAGTACCTGTACTTATGCTTGATTCAAATGGACAAATAATAGTAAAGTATCGGTTAATCTGGGAGATGCTCGGAACTTATAAGGTTGATGGGAAAATAAAAGGAAAACCAGTGTCATATACTGCTGATGGGATCATGGAATACGTATCTGGGGGTTCTATATTACCCACACAAAAACCGTGAGTGAGCAATTCTGAATAGGTACTTAATTTGACAGGTTTAAACATCGTTCTCCAACGATTTTTATTTTTTTAGTTTTTTCTTTAGTAAGTTTACATTCTCTCTGATTTTGTATATTCTAATTAATTATTACGGCAGTCTCTTAGAGGCTGTCTTAAAATTCAAATCATTTCTACAATTGGATAATTGGCAATGATAACTTTAAGTTCAGACGTCAAATTTTTCAGAAATTCAGGTACATATTGACCTTAAGGATATCACTTTATCCCATAGGACGATACGCACTTGAGACATAAAATCAAGTACAGCAGACTTTAGGGCTTAAATTAACATTTTAGACATTAAGGGTTTAATGCTACCGTTTTTCTGTTCAAGTGCATGAGCCCGACCCCAATTGTGGGATAAAGTTTAATTTTAAGACACGCTCTTAGAAATAACAAATCTCCATTAATTTGAACTGAATGGGACGATACATTTTTACTTATTTATTCTCAGCCTCTTGCTACTGATTTAGATAGATTTTCTACAAAGCCGCATTCTCTTTTATTTTTGAATCCGCGAATCATGTGACTGTAACTTTGCTAAACCTCCACCTTGCGATAAGAAACATTATTCCCGCAAAAGCTAGAAGGGACAGAAAAGAAACAAGAACTTCTCCTTGAGTGTAAATGTAATGGATACCTATTGACGAAAAATCACTCCCTATTGCAAAATACCTGATTCCATTGATCAAATGTGTGAGTGGATTAAGTGTAGACATAGCTCTGAGTACAGGAGGAAAAGATGTTGCAGGGTAAAGTGCGTTGCTCACGAAAAAGAAAGGCATTGAAAGCAGGGTTATTACTGCATGCATTCCTTCCGGGATTTCCATGTTTATTGCAATTGCAGCTGAGAGGAAGATAAATCCGAGAGAAAATGCCCCTATAAAAAGCATAACTCCGAGTAATGAGACAAGAGTCTGCGTTAGAGTAAAGCCTTTAAAAAACTGTACTCCCAATAGAAGCCCGAAAACCACGATAACAGCTGCCTGGATTAAAGCCTTAGTCATGTTTGAGAGTCCCAGTCCTATAATGATGTGGACTCTTGGCAGAGGGCTTGAAAGAGTTTCTCGCAGAAGCCCCCAATTTTTGTCAAAAAGAATCACTGTTCCCCCAAAAATGCTCGTAAAAAGCGTGGTCATGGCAATGACCCCTGCACCTAGAAAAGTCAGGTAGTCAACAACCCTGATACCTGGAGCTACTGGCAGGGTTGCTGTCAGTCTATTAAAGTTACTCGACATGGCAATTCCAAAAAAGGCTAGCCATAGAACTGGCTGGAGAAGTGATACGAATAGAAGAGATCGGGAACGGAAAAACTTCATCATATCTCGCCAGTATATAGTAAGAAATCCCGTTTGCATCTCTTAACGTCCTCCTGACCTCAAGGTTGCCACCAAACCCTTTTCAGCCCCATTATCCTTTAGTTCCCTCTCCATATAATGGACTAAGAACCTATCTGAAAAGTCAATAACTGCATACTGTAAAAATTACAACAGGTATAATATCCGAGTATCCTTTCCGATTGTTCATATTGCCTGTTGTAAAAGTAACGTAGGTCACAAAGTAAGTAGGTCACAACACTTTTCGGTTAAGATATAAGAGTGTGTCGTCGTCCATTGAAAAAGTGATATGACCTTAAGGTCTTGATATGTTTCCTAAAATTCTTGCCATTTCTTATACTATATTTGATGTTTTATATTATTGGTTGGATATTTGCGCCCATATCGAATAGTGGGCCTTTTCTTGAAGAGGTCATTCATCGCATCAATCTTCCCCTATTAATGGATGTTATCGCGAATCAGGTGAATGCATGCAACTAAGATATAAAAAGTGGTAGGAGTGAAAAGTATGAAGAGGAAGGGAGTGATATGTCTATTCGCCTTTGGCATCGCACTAATTAACGCTTTAACCCTTGTAGCTTTTGGTTCTTCTGAAACCTCGATGGGCAACACGAGCACCTCAGGACATGAGAAGGCATTCGACTCCGGAAGCATGAATCTCTCAGTAAAACCTGGAGACGACTTCTATGAGTATGCTGAGGGAACCTGGATAAAAAACCACCCAGTGCCAGCGAATAAATACCGATACGGAGAGTCCGAGATAGTAGAGGACAGAACCTACGACCGTGTCAAAGGAATAGTGGAGAGCGCAGCCAATAATACCACCGCGCCTGAGGGAAGTCACGAGCAGATGATCGGGGAGTTCTACCGCATGGGAATGGATAATGCCACCCTGGAAAACCAGCGTCTGGATCCCATCAAAGACGAGCTGAAAATGATAGACAATATCTCCAACATCTCTGATATCCAGACCGTATCGACGCAAATGATGGATTATGGCATGGGTCCCTTCTTCTCCATGTACGCGGCACCTGACAATAAGAACAGCAAGGTCATGATCGCTATCCTCACTCAGGGAGGTCTGGGCCTTCCAGATAGAGATTTCTATCTCAGGCAGGATAACGAATCTATCAAGACCAGAGAGCAGTACCTGACTCACGTTGCCAGGATGTTTGTCTTCCTCGGCGATAACCCGGAGATCGCTGAGAATAATGCCAGGACCGTGATGAAGATAGAGACCAGGCTGGCCAATGCATCCTTCACCAACGTAGACAACACCGATGAGATCAAAACATATAACAAGATGAGCCTTGAGGAGCTTGGGGCCTTTGCTCCAGGCATGAACTGGTCCTGTCTCTTCAGCACCCTGGGTCGTCCAGACGTAGCCGAGGTCAACGTCAGAAACCCATCCTTCTTCAAAGAACTGAGCACCGCCCTTCAGGACGAGAGCGTAGATGACTGGAAGACCTTCCTGCGCTGGAAGTTGATCTTAACCACGTCCCCCTACCTCAGCTCCGACCTGGAGGAGGAACACTTTGATTTCTATGGGAGAACACTCAATGGCCAGCAAAAGATGGAGCCCCGCTGGAGGAGAGTCATCAATATAGAAAACAAGGTCATGGGTGAAGCTATAGGCCATGTCTATGTGGACAAGTATTTCGACCCAACCTCCAAGGCCAAGATGCAGGAGATCGTATCCAACCTGAAGAAGGCCTTCAGGGAAAGAATTCAAAACCTTGTATGGATGGAGCCTGAAACCAAAAAGAAAGCTCTCATGAAGCTTGAGGCCCTGGATGTCCAGGTAGGCTACCCCGACGAATGGCTGAACTATTCAGAGCTTGAAGTGAAGAACGATTCATATGTCACGAATGTCCTTAGGGCCTCTAATTTTCAGTTCCACCATGGTCCTTCCGGCCTGGACAGGATAGGAAAGCCCGTAAATCGCAAGCTCTGGGCGATGAACCCACATGAGGTTAATGCATATGCTGACCCTAATAAAATCGTCATTGTCTTCCCTGCTGGCATTCTTCAGCCTCCTTTCTTCAACAAGGACGCCGATGATGCAGTCAACTACGGTGACATAGGCGCCACTATAGGGCACGAGATGACTCACCACTTCGATAGCCAGGGCAGGAAGTTCGATGCCAGTGGAAATTTGACTGACTGGTGGACACCAAAAGACGCCGATAACTTCAACAAAAGCACTGCCGTTCTGGTGGACGAGTACAATAGGTTCGAGGTCCTGCCCGGCCTGCATATCAACGGCAACCTGACCCTGCAGGAAAACATAGCAGACTTCGGCGGATTGACCATAGCCTACCACGCTTATAAACTCT
>CAVRNH010000037.1:0-42059 GCA_963722085.1 uncultured Methanosarcinaceae archaeon
ATAGCCACAGCTATTCAATGTAACAAGTCTTTTTACATTGACCACAATTGCACTTATTGTTGCCTGTATATTCATTTTCGGAAGTCCCCAATATTTTGCTCTCTGCAATCCATGATGTCTTTTCATTTCTCCTTGCTTTGGTTCGATATGAGATCTTTGTTTCATATCTTCCTTGAAAGCGTCAGTTTTATTATATTCTTTTGCTTTTTTTAGTAGCTCATGATGTTCACTGATGGCGAATGTCCTTCTTTTCTGAACAGTACACCTTTGTTTCAATTTACAGTTTCCACAATCCTTTTTATTAAAAAAGAACGTGATTTTTTCAGTCTTCTTATTGTGATTCCATACCATCGTCCTGCATCCTGCAGGACATACTATTGCATGTTTCTCGATGCTGAATTTACTTTGTGGAAAAAGCCCATTTTTGTTAGTTTCCTTTTTAAAGGGGGCTATTACAGTTATCTCTTTCAACGTCAGTTTATTCCTGTTGTCAACTTCTCCATAAGCAGTATCTCCAACCACTTCACTTGCAGTAAATCCCTGTTCAATCATTTCATCAATTAGAGGAATAAGAATATCCCCATCATAGGAATTACCTGGAGTTGCATTGATGTTTTTTATGAATCCATCTTCCGACATAATTGAGTTTACTTTGTATCCCGTAAACTTCTTGTCATCTGATTTAGCACCGTGTCTTGCATCTTTGTCAACAATGCTCACGAGTCTGTCTTTAGTCTTGTCCTCTTTTTTTACAATATTATCATCCTTTTCTTCTATATTTTCATTGAGAATCCGCTTCAATTGCCTCCTTTTTTCACCGACTTTTCCTCCAATAATTTCAGATTTCTGGTTTATCTCTCTGGCTTTTTTAACAAGTTCAACCAGTTTGCTTTCTCTTTCTTCAGGGCTTAACTTGTATACCTTTTTGTCATCGTTGGCAGTTTTTTCTCCACCAAGTTCCTCATATAGGTCTGGATCCACATCCTGAATAGCCTTCATTACATCCTTAATTCCCTGCCTTAACAGGTCTATTGTACCTGGAATTGCAATGTTTGCTATTACATGAGTAGCATCCACGTAATCTTTACCTTTAACGAATCCAGCATTTTCTATTTGCTTTAATAGGCTGAAGAATATTTCTTTCCATCTTTCTTCCCCCAGAAGATCCCTGAAACGTCCAAGTGCACTATGATCATAGGAAGAATCGTCAAGGTTCAAACCAATGAACCATTTTACCATTATATTATAGCGTGCTTCGTACTCCATTTCTCGATCTGAGTAGTCATAGAGAGATTGAATAATAGCTGATCTAAACATGATTTCAGGAGTGTTCGTTACAGGTCTCCCCATATTTTCTGAGTAAAGATTACGACATTTCTCATTGATGAAAGTGAAATCTATTAACTCATTGATCTTGTATAGACGATGATCTGTAGATACGAGGTTATCGTAAATCTCAGGCCCATAAACGAATGTAGTCTGCTTTCCTTTTCTGGGAGAAAACATATTATCACTCATAAAGTATGTATTATATGTGATGAAATTATTAACAAGCTTGTATATAAATAATTTGGTTTGTTACTAAAAAGGAACGAAATTGCACATGTTGTTATAAATTTGACAGTTCTTTACTTTTACGACACTCTCACTGTAATCTTCGAAATTTTCAAAAAATTGGAAGTTAAGGCCAAATAAAACGCATAATATCATTATATTTGGAAAATAGAGTTATTAAATTGCTTTTTATAATTTTTACTAATAAACTAAACTCTATTGCTAATTATGCATATTCTATTTTGAAAAATGGGTAATCCACTTTTACTACAATCAATTTACAAGAAAGATATGTTGCATTTTGTACATATAATGTACTTTCAGTCTAGATAATATTGAAAATATTGATTTATTAAATATAATTAACTCAATTTATTTATGTTTAAATATTTAGTACATATTTTTTGTTCTTATTTCAAAAGCATAAAATTTATAAGCTTAATTGAATCTTAACAATTAGGCTTAAGTATTATTTATCATGCCACAATAAATAATACCAGAATATGTTCTGTTGACCTGATATATTCATTTATGAAACTTCGAATTTGTACAATTTATAAGATTAATGCACTTTAATGATTAACTGTAGGTATCATCTACTATGCCACGATTAATAGTACCAGAATATGTTTTTGCTGACATAATTAGATTCATCTCTGGAACTTACCATAATGGTTTACCGAATTCATTACTAATTGCCCAGGCTTTTTGTTTAAAGTTTCAAGATTATGGAAGAGAGTTTGGCCTTTCTGCTATAAATAATGCTGTAGAAGATATAATTAAAAATAGTCGTAATAACAAATAGTCGTGAATTTCTCTTGTTCTTTAATTTTTTATGTCACTCGATCATGTTAAATTAGTTTATATAATTACAACTCATTTTAATTTATGGGAATCGGCATCTTCCGAATTAATTGCATAATCCTAAAGGCTTGATTACACCCCATCCCCTGAATTCGTATGTGGTTCCTCCCCGAATCACTTCCTAATTCATATTTCTCGAATTGAAATAATAGGATATAATTCTCAAATTATATTTTCTTGTTTATTCAAGTGAGTAAGTCATGGTGTATAAAAATAACAAAAGGCTATAGAGATAATTTGGATTAAATTAAGGATTTTACATAGCCTGTAAAATCAAATTGCGGGCGGCCACCCTACCTTAAACAGGCTGTCCGACAATTACTATTAGTAATGGAATATTAGCCATCTGTTACTGAATTTTTAATTTTATGAAATTAATTATTATTCCTATTCCTTTCTTCTTAAAGTGAAAATTTACATTTAATCCTGCTTTCCCTTCTCGTTATCTCTTTTTTATTCGAGTAAATCCATATCTTCCTTAAGTTTATTGCTGTACATACTAAATTAAATTCATTTCTGACTGATTTTAATCCTCTTGTAAGAAATTCTCTAAACCCAAGATTCTCTTTATAGTTTCCAATTACAGGCTCCACTACCTGCTTCCGTTGCCCGAATATTTTTTTTGCTTCTTCTGTTTTCATTTTATCTGCTAATTGCTTTCTTTCTTTTGAAAATTCAGCTATTTTTAAATGTCTAATTCCATCCTTTCTTTCTGTACAATTTTTGCTAAATTCACAGTTTTGACATTCAGTTCCCTTGTAAATTCTGTACTTTCTTTTCCTTTCTTTCTCATAGCCCTCATATAAAAACTTCAATTTTTGATTTTCAGGGCAAATGAATTCATCATTTTCTTCATTATACTCAAAATTACTAATATAGAATCTAATATCTTCAACGTTTTTTGTTGCTGTTTTGGTTACTTCTTCTTGCTTTGGTATGTACGGATCCAATTTCTTTTGATTTAAATAATGGATGTTGTTTCCACAATAATACCCATTATCTGCACATATTTTAGTGCCTTCTTTTAAAAAACCACAATTTTCTTCCACCAGTTCAATCTGTGGCTTCAATTGAAACATATCAATTCTGTCTTGACATACATCGTTTGCAATAATAATTCCCAGTTTATGATCCACTGTTATTTGAGTATTATATGCCAGATCAAACGTTCCCTTTTTGTTTTTCATAAACCGAGATTCCTGATCAGTCAAGCTCACTTTCTCAATGCTGTCTTTTTCAAATTCGTCAAGTGCTTCCTTAACTGTGTCTTCGATCTCTTTTTTTCTAGTATCAGATTTATCTTTGTTTACTTGCTTTATGTACTTCGCAACTACAGCTTTTACTTTATGTTTTTCACTTTCATTCAACTGATCGTAGCCGCGGCAGTTTCCAAAGTGCTCATCCTCAACTTTGTCTATTTCAATGCCTTTTTTTAATTCATTCTTAACATATTCCCCAATAACTTCCAAAACATCTTTCACAACTACACTGTTTTTTGACGCAGAGGCTTTTACTTTGGATCCATCAATGCTTAATTGCTCAAGACCTATTACTCCAAGATCTTTAGCCGCCTTAACTGTATTTTTAAATACTTCTGCGATCAAATCTTCATTTTCTTTTCTGAAATCACTGATCGTTCGAAAATCAGGTTGTAGTTTTTCAGCCAAATACATGTAAACTATATTTTCTCGAACATTGCGAGCTATCGATCGCGATGGTCGAACTCTATCAAGCATCGATTGAATCAGAATCTTAAATATTATGCGCGGATGATAGGCAGGGTGTCCAGAGCCATCATATCTGATTTCGAATTCACTAAAATCCATCTCATCAACAAAAGATTTGACCAAATAGCAAATGTGATCTGAAGGAATAAGATCTCGAATATCTGGAGGTAAAGTCCACACTTGATTTCTTAAAGATTTAATGAAAACCATAAAATAAAATATATCAATATAATTATAAAAATATTATTATTATTATTATTATTATTATACTGCATATAGTCAAATTATCTACAGTAATTATCGGACAGCCTGTAAAAGGTAGGGTATGCTTCGGGCCGCCCGCTCGGTTTATCGGGAAGAATTGACGATTCTTTGACAAGGTTTCCGTAATAGAGAGTTGAATCTCCACTCCTGTTTATTGGTATCAAGAAAAATCATTCTACAAAAGAAGTAATGACAGAGAGTCTAAACGAAATTAAAAAGAGGCGAGGGTTCACTTCATCCCCAACTTGAAAGTTAGGGTATTCGTGACCCTCCGCGCTCCCATGTAATAAATTTTAACATAACAACAAATACTAAAGGACTTCTATATGCAATTTTGCAGGTATGAAAAATGCAAGAATAAGCCTAAAAAGCTGATAAAGAGCAACTTTTTATCTATAATAGGACTTACGCACTTGAAACCCAAAACCAGCACAATAGATAGTATGGTTTAAAGTTGGTTTTTATATTAAAGGTTTAATGATATCGATATCTCATCAAGTATGGTAAGTCCTGTAATTCTTCAACTTTTCAATAACTGCTATCCAAGTATTCAACATTCATACCTAAACTTTTAAGAAAAGGAAGTACCTTTTCTGTAAAACATTTACTGCATACATCAGGTTTAAATTTACTTGCCATCTGACATCCTTGCCATCTTTGCCCATATTCATGACATATCGTAACTTCATTAAAAAATGATTCTGCGTTTTCTTCTTGAATATCTCTCCCGCAAATATCACAAGTGGTTTTTATATATTTTTTATGTATTATTGTTTCTGCAACTTCTTCGTAATGATCCATTCCCTCACTCCTCCGTATATTTCTCCATAAGGTCACGCATTTAAGAAACGAAATCAAATATATACAGCCTTGCCAAAACTGGCGAGATTAAAAAGTAGAATGTTTTTAGCTTTTAGTTTCTAGCTCAACTGCGTAAACCCTGCAATTATTTGTAACCATTAATTGATATAACTGTTGGGATTGAAGAGTATTTCGATAAACCCCGATTTTTAGCTGGTTGTTTATAAGGGGAATACAAATAATCCATTGAAATCAAAGGCTTATCAAAGCTCCATGTACTTTTTAATTGGGTATATTTACTGAACACTGTGCTTTTTTAGTACTGTTTACTTTCAATTCATTTTCAGTTAGGGCTAGAGCTAGGGCTAAGTTGTGAGACTTTTAGGCAAAAATACGTTATTTCGCCTGAAAATCCTTCCTGAGGTTTTTACTATTTTTATTTCTCATTTCATACTCAGTTTAAAGCCTATTTTTGCAGGAGGGCAGCCAGATGACACTGGGCACATATGTTCAAAATCAAGGTATAAATTTGTTTATTCAACTAATAAGCTTTATTATCTAGCTTTTTCTTAAAAAGACAATTTTAATCAGGACATTTGCGAGATTGCGACAGCATGAAAAGGTTAATATGTTGGGGTTACATTAATATTTTATGACAGATGTTTTATACTCTGAATTTTATAAGCTATCTGGTTCTTGGAAAAGCGATGCCGATCAGGCTGAATTTTCTGTTGGGCTGATTAGACGTGCTCTTCTTAAGTTTAATATGAAATGTGATATTTATAAAAATCATTATAATTTTGATTCTGAGATTGTGGATGAGTTGTTTAGAAAGTTTGCAGATTTGTTTATTGACATTTCTGTAGAGGTATCTGAGATACTGCCTGTAGCGTTTGGATCTGAACTTTTTAAGCTTTCTATTCTTATGATCGATACAGCAAATGAAGAAAAATCAGGGCTTTCTAAAGACGATATTTTGGTAAAATATTCTGAAAGTGAGAATAGAGCGCATGAGTTCTATTCGAAATTGGTTGAATTTTCTGAAAAAGTTGCTCTAAAATCGGGCGATTCTAGCAATATTAGCTTCACTGCCATGACCTTTTAACTATTTTTTTTCAATTAATTCGTTTGATTCTTCAAGGATAGATCTTTTCAGCTTTTACCCACTCAAAATAGCAAAGAGCCATTAAATCTTACATAATTATAATCGATAAACGAAATTAGGCTATGAACCTAAGTTTTTACTCAAATGCTGCTAAAGTAAGTATCTTTATGGCTTAGATGTAGTACGCATCCTTGGTAAGGACGAGGTTGCGGGTTCAAATCCCGCCAGAGACTTTTTCTATTTTTTATTTCTTTTTCATACCAGTTTCAAAGCTTACTTTCACTGGAAATTAGCTGGGTGAGAGTGCATATAAAACTAAACATCTCTGCACATTTGGAATCTGTAGGAAATTTTGGCTCTTCGCTGTTTTGTGTGGGTTGAAAATAATTGCTTAGTTCGAAGGCATTCAGATCAAATAGAGAAACATCAAGCTTGAATGTGATATTCAATAACAACTGTTCCTACATTTTGTATATGCCACTCCAACATTTAGGAGCTAAATGTAAGTTACCCACTCGAAACAGCGAAGAGCCGAAATGCTATTTGTTGAAGGAACAAAGAGCTAATCGTGGACTTTATCGATTACTGCTTTTCTGAAGGCTTGGGAGAACATAGGATTCTCAAGCACATTACAACACTAGAACATATTGGGCAATCTCTTCAAATTGATTTTGAGGCCGCAAAAGAGACCTCAGAGGCATATTTTAAAATTAGTATTTGGAGCGTAAACACGTGATACTGAACATTGGATATCTTGGCTCGTACTAGAATATACCATATTTATATAATATGGAAGGCGTTATGCTCTCGCAAGGCTCGATAGAGAGCATCATTTGTTGGTAGTTTAGCTATCATTAGTCCACTTTTCTAGGCAAAATAGACATAACTCCGCCTATGTTATGGAAGCGGTTGTGATACTATTTGAGACTTGGTATACTGTGTTGCAAAGAATACTATTAATATAATACCAATATAATACCGCGAGCAATATTTAAAATAATGGGCTCTTCGCTATTTTGTGTGGGTTGAAAACAATTTCTCAGTTGAAAAGTAACTACGCAAAATAGAAAACATCGATCTTGCATGTGATATTTTACAACAAAAGTTTCTAAATATTAGATCTGTCACTCTTACATTCAGGAAGTAGATCTGAATTACCCACTCGAAAGAGCGAAGAGCCAAATAATGAGGCTTTTGACGCCCTCTGGCTACTGATATACTTTGGCTACGCAGCATTGCTTTTTATAAAAATATAAAAGGAAAGAAAACTACGCAGCTACAAAACTATCAAAAAACATACTTGAAAAAGAGGAAAGCAAATGCAATTAGAGGCTACAAAACGAAATAATCAAGAATATTTCGCCGCTTGGGATAAAAAGATCGAAAATACGGCGATGCGCATGGCGGCAGAAATGGCAATGCCAGTTATTATATTCGTTGCGTTGAATATTATTGCAATTGCCATATTGGTCGGGTTGAAGTTATATTAACTTGCAATTTTATTTCTACAGATCTTTAGTATAGATAGTTATATATTTTTTTCTGTATCGAGAGACGTCGTCATTCTAAAATGCTTATATACGATGATCCTCTTACTCTTATATAACTCACAAAACAAACAAGATAGTTAGGAGCATAACTGATTTGCAGGTAATTATAGGATTAATATCGTTGATTATTAGTCTCCTATACTAAACTTCACTGCAAAAGCTTCTCATTACTTCATATGTCTCGGGAGTCGAGCATATGTTAACCACTTAAAACCTGATGCATATCTGTCATATGTATAATAACAACATCAAGAATAATATAAAAGAAGTCAAGATTTTTATTTAATTCAATATTTCAATCTTCTTTTTTTAATAGAGGTTTTAATACAGATTTTGCCTAATGGCAATGTTTATAAAGCCAGGGATTTTAGGAAGCATCTGCAAATTGCGACTTGAATTAGGAGTCAAGCTATAAAGTCCAAGCTATAAAGTTCAAGTTATAAGATGTAAAGTTAATACTCAGGATGTATGATTCAAGCCACAAAATTCGAAATGTAAGACTCCGGCTTAAGATTCAATTTGCTTACTCCTCTTTTGTGCACCTGAAAATACGTAAATTTCCCAATAAATAGATAAAAAAGATAACCGGTTGAAGTTAATATACACTTAATTAATATATTTATATAAAATGGTCAGTATATAGGTGATTATAGAAAATATACATTTTGGAATTAAGTTTCTGAATAGAGATTTCATAAGGAAAAGAATCACTTATATAGAAAGGTAATTGACGAAAACTCCTGCTGTTTATATAGAGAAGAGAAAAATATATTAACAACTAACCTTCAATCTTTTATAAACAAATGGTTATATTTTATTTTCGTGGGGCGTCTCATATTTTCCAAGCTTCTAATTAAGGCTTTGGACATTTGACCAGGTGCATAATATGGAAAATTCTCTACTGGACCTTATCCTTCTCTCTGATAAAAGGAAGAATGTGCTTCTCCTTCTGCTTGAAGGGCCAAAGGATATAGAAACCATAAAAAAAACCCTTAATGCCAGTGCAACATCTATCCAGCCGCAGGTAAAAAAACTCAAAGAAGAGCACCTTATAGTTCAGGAAAAAAACCTCTACAAGCTTAGCGAAATAGGGAAAATTATAGCTGATAAAATGAAGCCTCTCTTGGATACAATTTCTGTTCTGGAGGAACACGCAGACTATTGGGCTGACAGGGATATGAGTGAGATTCCACATTTTCTCCTGCGGCGAATCAATGAGCTTGGACATTGTACTATAATCGAACCTCATATAGACCATATGTTTGAGATGATCCCGCAATATATAGAAAACTCTAACAAGGCAAAAAGACTGGAGGCTGCAATTCCTTACTTTCATCCTCTTTTTCCTTCCTTTTATCTCAAAATTGCCGAAAACGGAGCATCCGTATCGCTTATTCTTCCAGAGTTAATCCTTAAAAGATGGGTTGAGGATTATAGAGAACAGACCGAGAAAATTCTAAAAATAGAAAATACTAAACTTTTTGTCTGCAAAGATTGTGAGAAGATTCCCGCTATCACGGCTGCAGATAACTTTATGGCAATATCTCTTTTCCCGAAAAATGCTGTCTTTGATCGGAAATATGTAATTTGCTTTGAGCCTGGAGCTCTCGCCTGGGGAAAAGAACTCTATGATTATTATGAACAGCGCTCCGAAAGAATTCTCGATATTGATAGCTACTAAGACCTAAAAGCGCGAAGGTTAAAAAGTACACCCTATTATCTATTAGATCTGTTCTCAAGCCAAGTTTTGTCCCTTGCATAGGCTTCATGCCAGCCGGAAGGCACGGGCAATTTTTCGTAAAGGATTTTTCTCTGCGCCTCAAGAAGCTCAGGTTCTTTTCCCATAAATTCTGCAGCACTAAGCACTCTGGTTTCCACCTTCCCGGCAAGCTCTTTTAGCCATTCGTAACCTTCAAAAGACCTGAGAAGGTGATGATCAAGAATCAGTGTATCCACGCTTCTGGCCAGAAGAAGAGCATTTTCAAAAGCTTCTTTTCCTATTTCAGGAATGCGATGTGCAAGATAAAGAGGCGGGCCTGAGGCAAATACAATTGTGGGCTTCCAGGCAAGAACCTTAAGGACTGTTTCCCTGTCCAGAAGCTGAATATCTGAACTGTGCACAAAAACCTCATCTTCACCCGAAATGCGTGTCATCATTACCGTTCCAAACCCTTTCTCTCTTACTCCATGAGGTACAGGGGGAGAAAAGTCCATACTGCCAGAGCTCTTGCCTTCGGAGGCCGGAAGAGGAAAACCCAAAAAATCAGACAGTTCCTTTCTCCGTCTTGCAGACAAGCTGGAGATTTTTTCCGGGCCTTTGCACCAGAAACTTATTCCTTCGAGAGAAGGAAGAGCTTCCATTGGCAATTGGTAGGGATCTTCTGCCTTCATTGGCATATGATCTCCGTGATAGTGGCTTATTACAATGTCTGTTGCTCCTTCAAGTGCAAAAAGAACCTTTTCCCTTATCCTCACAGCAGCAGCAACTTCCACCGGGTGAGGGAATAAACCGGAACGTAAACGTGCAAGGGCAACTCCCGGATCAATTACAATCTTTCTCTCATCCGTGTTTACAACACAGGCAAAAGATCTTGCCCCGAAAGACTCACATCCGAGTATTTCAATCTGCACATTTCCCTCCCTTTAAGAAAGGTATTCTCTTGAAAACATTTCTACTGTCAGAACGAAATAGGAGAGGAGAAGGGGGCCTATAACAATTCCTATTAATCCGAAAAGAGATACCCCTATGACAATCCCGACCAGAGATAGAAATGGATGAATTTCCCCAACCCTTTGCTGGATAATTGGCCTGAGGAAATAGTCGATCACACTTAAAAATAACCCTACCCCAAGGATAGCTATTCCTGCAGTATAGTCCTTCAGGAGGAACTGGATAATGGTTGCAGGAACCCAAATTATAGGCGCTCCGAGAACAGGCAAAAAAGAAAATATTGCTGCAAGGGCACCCCAGAGAAAAGCTCCACGGATGTCAAAGATAAGAAAGACAGCGGTCAAAAGTATACCTTGAAAAAGGGCTAAAGCTCCACTGGAGATAAGAGTTGTCCTGACAATTCTTCTAAACTCCTCAACGAGAGTGGATGTATTTTCTGCATTAAAGGGGATTGCCGCATAAATTTTGTGTGTAAAAGCCGAATCCTCTTCTGTTAAAAGATAATATAGCAAAAAATACATAATCAAGAGACCTATGGACTGCTGGCTCAGACTCTGGATAGAACCCAGGATGAATATGCTTGTGAAATTAAAGGCTTGAGAACCAATATCCATAAGCTTGTCCTGTATCCTTGTTTGGATGACACCTGTAGGAATATCCAGTCTTGAAAGATAATGATCGAGGAATTGCCCACTAGCTTGAATAGATGCAATAATAGACGCCTGTTCAAGTATAAGCTGCTGGACTTCACCAATAATTACATTGAGAAGGAAATATAATGGAATTAGCACAACAAATAGTGAAATAATTATTACGAAAACTGCTGAAAATCGCTTATTAAGCCGGGTTTTCTTTACGAAAAAATGATAAAGAGACCTGAATATGACGTAAAGGATGAAAGCCCCAAAAAAGTAATTTAGATACGGCAGTGTGGCATAAACAATAACCGCAGTCAGGACGATGATGATTAGAAGAGCTAGAGCCATTTTGACAATTCTTTCCATTAAATCTTAATTGGCTCTTCTATTATAAAATTCTATAAGCTTAACAGTTCTCTTTTGCCCGGGTTGAAGCTAAAATATGGATTTCATCCTCCTTACTGTAAGCCTGCGATTAGAAAATGGGATACAAATTTAAAGCAAGTTATAGAAAATTAAAGCTTGTTATAGAAGATTAAAAACCGTTAGGGAAGATTAAAAATGGCCATGGGCGGATAAAAATAGTTACAGAAGATTAAACGTATTATAGGAAATTAAAAATGTTATGGAAAATCCGTAATAAGTGTCTGCCTCTCATCTCTCCCCCTTAGTTTTGTAACTCCTACGCCTACAAGCCTTAATTTTTGTTTCCCAATAAATTCTGAGAGAAGCTGTATAGATATCCTTTTAATAACGAAGATATCCGAAGTCCAGATAGGGACAGTCTTTGAGCGTGTATATGTGGAAAAGTCCTCAAAGCGCACTGTAAGAGTTATTGTTTTATAAAGAAAACTGTGTTTCGTGAGAGAACTGTGCACACTCTCAGCAAGCATTTCCAGAGATCCGGTAATCTTTACAGGATCATTTGTGTCTTCATCAAATGTTCCATGCCTGCTTATGGATTTTAAGCCTTCCCTCTCCCGAACCTCTTCAAAATCGAGCCCATTTGCCATCTGCTTCATCCTCAGTCCCATTTTCCCGAACCTTTCAGAAAGCAGCTGGACGTCATAGTTTGCTAGCTCTTCTACCCTGGTTATTCCAATTTCTTTGAGGGTTTCGGTTGTTTTTTCCCCAATTCCCGGGATTTTAGAGACCTGCAGCGGGAACAGAAATTCTCTGACATCTCCGGGCCTGACAACTGTAAGCCCATCAGGCTTCTGAAAGCCAGAGGCAATTTTTGCAATGAGCTTATTAGGCCCGATTCCTACCGAGCAGGTGATCCCTTCCTGTCTTTGGACTTCGTCCTTGATTTGAAGGGCGTAAAGGGCAGCTTCTTCAAAATTCCGGACCTCTGGCCCTGGCACAAGATAGGCTTCATCCACACTAATTTGCTGGAATTTTTCAGCAAACCCTCTCAAGAGTTTCATCACCCTTGCCGATACCCCAGCATACAGCTTCATGTTCACAGGCAAAAATACAGCCTTCGGACAGAGCCTGTAAGCCTGTGAAATTGGCATTGCAGAATGGACCCCATATTTTCTTGCCTCGTACGAACAGGTACTTACAACTCCCCTGCCTGATCCTTTTTTGGGGTCAGAACCTACAATAACAGGCAACCCCCTCAATTCTGGCCTTTCTCTTACCTCAACTGAAGCAAAAAAGCTATCCATATCTACATGGAGGATAGTCCGTCGTTCAGGATTGCTTTTTTTAGGATTGAGGGCAGGCATTACCGTAAGATAGAATAAGACATGTAAAAAAGGTTTGAGGAAGTTGGGTGAAAGTATTAAGTTGATTTCACAAAAGCAAGTAGATCTCACAAAAGCATTTCTATAAAACAGGTAATATTATAATATGGACAATGGCCTCAGCCTTTTATCCTTAGTTCTTAGTCGGGGGGAGTTTGATTAAAGCAGAGCAGAATAGCTCAAAATATGGTGAAGGGCCTGAAGTAGTGCAAAATAATATTATCGGGCAACCTTTTCCGAAAATAACATCTAAATCTCTTGCAAGCACGGCTGTAACTCTTCCTGAGACTGCGGAAGGAAAGGTGACACTCATCTGCATTGCTTTTGTGCGCAGAGCCCAGAGCATGATTGATTCCTGGGCTCAGCCTTTTGAGATAGAGTTTGGGAAAGACAGCAGGTTTACTGTTTATGAAGTCCCGATGATAAGTGAGGCATGGAAAATTGTCTCCTGGATGATAGATTCAGGAATGAGAGGGGGCATTCCCGTAGAAAAACACGATAATGTGGTCACCTTTTATGGGGACTACTCAGGCTATCGGGAAATCCTCGGAATGGAAGATACGAACTTTACCTATGTTTTTTTGCTAGACCCAAACGGAATTATCCGCTTGAAAGGGAAGGGGTATGCCAGTTCTGAGAACGTAAAAGAACTCATTGAAACTGCAAAGACTCTCATATGACAATTTATTGTCACATGACAATTGATTTAAAGTAAAGAGAGGGGAAAATGAAGGGAACAAAGTTAATACTTGGACTTCTTGTCGTAATTGCCCTTGTTTTTGGAACTTATGCCGTTCTGAGAACGGTGCCACTCAGTAGCTGTGGCGAAAACGGGACAGGACTTGCCTGCATTAAGCTTCCCCCCGGTTTTTCTATTAATTACTATGCCGAGAATGTTGAGGGTGCAAGATCTATGGCTCTTAGCCCGAAAGGTACTCTTTTTGTTGGAAGCCGGGATGCAGGGAAGGTTTATGCCATCCTTGATCGAAACAATGACAATAAAGCTGACGACGTGATTGTGATTGCAGAGGGTCTTAATTCGCCAAATGGAGTGGCATTCAGGAATGGTTCTCTGTATGTTGCTGAGATTTCCAGGGTTATCCGCTATGATAATATAGAGGCGATGCTTGAAAATCCACCCAAACCTGTTGTAGTCAATAATAACTTCCCTTCGGACAGTACACACGGCTGGAAATACATCAAATTCGGTCCTGACGGAAAATTGTATGTCCCTGTAGGAATGCCGTGTAATGTCTGCAACAAAGAAGGGGAAGACGAGCGTTATGGAACAATAATGAGAATGGAGCCAAACGGAAGACAGCTTGAGATTTTTGCAAAGGGAGTCCGAAACACAGTTGGTTTTGCCTGGCATCCCGAAACCGGGGAGTTATGGTTTACTGACAATGGACGGGACTGGCTCGGAGATAATATACCTCCGGATGAACTTAACCGGGCACCTCGAAAAGGAATGCATTTTGGTTTTCCCTTCTGTCATGGAGGCAGTATCTCTGACCCAGAATTCGGAAAACTCAGGAAATGCTCGGAATTTACACCTCCGGAAATTAAACTGGGGCCTCATGTAGCTGCTCTTGGAATGACTTTTTACACGGGAGCAATGTTTCCTGCAGAATATAAAAACCAGATCTTTATTGCAGAACATGGTTCGTGGAATCGGAAAATTCCTATCGGATACAGAATCAGCCTTGTAAGGCTGGTCAATGGAAAGGCTGTGAGCTATGAGCCCTTTGCAGAAGGCTGGCTTCAGGGACTTTCGTCATGGGGAAGACCTGTTGACGTTCTTGTGATGCCTGACGGCTCCCTGCTTGTTTCGGATGATAAAAATAATGCAATTTACAGAATCAGCCACAGCTGATCTGTTTTTTATTGCAAATTTGCTAAATTATTGATTGATAATAGCCTTAGAAGTAGAATTAAACTGAAATTCAGATGGTGGAGAGAAGAGGAAAAGAAAAGGAAGAGTAAAGGGGTAAATAAAGAAAGCAAAATAATAGGAAAAGAAAGTAAAGGGTAATAAAGAAAGAGAAGAGTGAGAGAAGAAAGTAAGGGAGTAAAAGTTCAAACGCGAGGAATTTACAGGATAATGTTTGGGTATTAAAGATTACTGAGTAGTAAGAGTATTTATTATTACAGCCTTATATCCAAAATAAGCGGGGGTGAATTACTTGTTATCCAGGATACCTATAGACCTTCAGAGCGTATCCGATGCAGACATCGATAAGGAAATCCTAAGAGCAGCAATTATTGCAGAACTCGATGCCATAAACTTTTATGAACAGATGGCAAACCTAACTAAAAATAACAATATAAAAGTAGTCCTTATGGATGTTGCAAAGGAAGAAAAAACGCATATAGGCGAGTTTCAAACACTCTTACTTAGATTTGACACTCAACAACAGAAGGAGCTAGAAGCAGGAGCTCAAGATTTAGAAAATGAATTATCCAAATAACTCCCTAAGCTTAGTGTATGTCGAGTTTTTCCGGGTAGTTCCGGAGAAAATCGATATTTACCTTTTTTATATTGATACTTTTTTAACAATTTTTTCTTCTACATGTCCATCTTAAGACTGAAAATTTGCTTATTGAATCTTTCATAAAGATGGCAATTGATGTGTGTTTTACCAGGCTCAACAGTTACATTTTCAGTTTAAAAATTGATCCAGAGTACTAAAAAAATGTGAACCCAATAAATAAAGGTACAAGAAACTTGAATACAGGTTTTTGAGTCTTATGCCTAAAATACTGCATACCAAACCATGCACCTATTGGTCCGAAGAAAGAAGCAGTCAGCAAGCTCTGCTCTGAGATTCTCGACATTTCCTTTTTTGCCTTGAATTTATCCAGCCCATATAAAGCAAAAGAGGATGCATTAATGACAGCATAAAAAATAGGAAAAATAAGATACATACTCCCTAACATAATATTGATACTATATTTTAACTTATATCATTTTCGAGAGAAACTTATACACCATTCAAATAAGATGACCTGTTTAAATGTCTATTTGTTTCAATGCGTATCTAAATACCTTTTTGTCTCATCCAAACTTCCACATAAGATCTGAAACAACCAAGAGGGGGGCCTTTAAGTGAGCAGTTCTGAAGGTTACTTCAGGCTTCCCGGAGGAAAAACAAGAAAGAAGAAGCAAGTATTCAGGCGGTAATTAGAGAACTGAAAGAAGAGACCTAACTTCAGGTTATGACGTTAAATATATGTTTAAGTTTCATGGATCAAAAGTTTTTAAGATTCGGACAAATGGAAAACAAATGCCTGGCAGTGAGATTCACTACTTTGCTTTTTTTGAGCTCGAAAGGAAATGAAAGTGAAGGTTTCTCATAATACGCTTAAAATATTAGAAACGTATTATCAGCTAAAGGAAAAGGAAGCAAATTAAATAATTAGATGAATATAAATAAATAAAATTAGCTGAAAATAAATTGTTAATAATATTCGGGTTTTATCCGGAATCTGGGAGTAATAATCTTTCTTTGCTCCCCAATCAACCTTATCTTAAATGACTTCATCTGAATTGGAATTTAACTCAACTCTGTTTGAGTTATAGCTCTCCTGAGCTATCTGTATTGTTACGGTATTGTTACGATATTGTTACAGTATTGATACAGTATTGTTACAGTATTGTTATGGTATTGTTACGGTATTGTTGCGAGTAGGTCTTTTATGAATATCTTTTCATTGAGTCTACTTGTATCACTAAAAAGCCAAAATTGCAAGGAGCTTCTAATTAAGTCAAATAGAAGCTAGGAAAAAATGAGCTGATCTCCTATGCACCCCAAAACTCAACAAATCCTCAAAATATTTGAAGAAATTAATAAAATTCCCAGGCGTTCTAAAAATGAAGAAAAACTTTCCATATGGCTGCAGGAATGGGGCAGGTCCAGAGGCTTTGAGGTGAAAGCTGATGCCTTAAACAATGTCCTTATCAAGGTCCCTGCAACGCAGGGTTATGAAAATTCCCCCACTCTTATTATACAGGGGCACATGGACATGGTCTGTGAGAAATTTAAGGATTGTAAGCATGACTTTTCCACGGACTCGGTAAAGTGTGTCTGTGATGGAGATTGGTTAAGAGGAGATGGGACTTCTATCGGAGCAGATAATGGGATCGCGCTTGCAATCGGGTTAGTACTTGCCGAAGCCGGAAAAAAAGGAGAGATCGAGCATCCGCAGCTCGAACTTCTATTTACTGTAGATGAGGAGACTGGTCTGACAGGGGCAAAAGGACTGGAGGCTGATTTTTTAGAAGGGAAGTTACTCTTGAACCTGGACTCCGAAGATGAGGGAATTTTCATAGCAGGATGTGCTGGAGGGCAAAACTCACTGATCACACTTCCTGTTGAATGGGAGTTGCTTAACTGCGAAAAAGAAGGCTCATTCGGATTTTTCAGGCTTTCCGTTGAGGGATTGGAAGGCGGACATTCAGGAGTCGAGATTCACAGGCAGAGAGCTAATGGAATTCAGTTGCTTGCTCGGGCGCTGGCTGTGCTAAGGGAGAACGTTGGGACAGAAAGTATCAGGCTTGCTCTATTAAGCGGGGGAAGTGTACATAATTCAATTCCTACTTCTGCAGAAGCAATTTTTGTGCTTGAGAGAGGAAAAAATTCAGAGGCTGAAGAAATCGTGTCTGGACTCTGGGAGACATTCCAGACAGAATACGCAAAAACAGATCCTGATCTTATTCTGAATTTCACAAAAATCGACAAAAAAACAGTTTTTGAAACTGCGGATGATAAAATCCCCCAAAAGAAAATTCCATGTGACAGGATCTTTTCTGCAGCGACAGAGAATAGGCTAATAGGACTGCTTCTGGGGTTGCCGCATGGAGTTTACAGGATGTCGGATAATATCTCAGGGCTTGTAGAAACCTCAAATAATCTGGCGACTGTGAGAACAGCAGAAAACGAAATAAATATTTTATCAAGCCAGCGCAGCTCAATTACCTCTAGATTGGCTGAAATTACCAGGAAAGTGGAAGTTGTGGCAAAACTGGCAGGGGCACAGGTTGAGCATGAGACAGGGTATCCTGCCTGGGAACCTAATCTTGAATCAGGGCTGCTTTCTAAATGCAGGAAAATCTACACAGAAACTTTTGAAGAGGAACCGAAAGTCCAGGTTGTGCATGCAGGACTCGAATGTGGAATAATAGGCTCAAAATGCATGGATATGGAGATGGTTTCTTTAGGGCCGACAATAAAATATCCCCATTGTCCGGCAGAACGAGTTTTTATCCCCTCGATTGAAAGAACCTGGACTTTCCTGGTAAATTTGCTAAAAAGTTATTGCTGATTTGCCGCAGTCACAGCTTTGAAGCTCCTGCTACTACTTTTTTCCAAACGTAACATCAGAAAGATGTACCATTAAAAGACAATTTACTGACAAAAGTACAGGAACGCTCATTTAATGGAAAATGGAACTGTGGAGACGGAGTGTCTTCAACAGTCAAAAGTCCTGCGCATATTCATACAATAAAGAAGAAGAAAATCCAGCTTTAAAAAATTAAAAAATAATGACACTCAGTATAGTGTCATTATTGGAGTAATTGCTGGTGGTGCCGTCCTGTAAATTGTATAAGTCGCTCCCTGAGGAGGTTTGATTTCAAGCTGGAACTCACTGTTAGGCCCTATTGCTGTACCAGCAGTTGCAGCTAATCTAGCAGCTAAGATCAATATTTACTTCGAATTTCTCACCCCTCTCTATAAGGAAGATTTTATTGGATTGTCATTATATACCTGCTGTTATAGCAAATGTAGCGTCAGCAGGAGCAATAGGTAAGCTCGCGTAGCCCCAGCTGCCTTGAGTGTTAAATCAGTTGGTTGACAAGTTGGAGCTGTAAACATTATAAGAGTTTTATCCATATCAATTGGTGAACCACCTGAAGTCAGTTGTAAGAACAAGGTGACAGTTAATTACTGCTAGGTAGGAGTGGCAACATCACCTCTGGCAATTACATCTCCACTCAGTTCAACACTGCTGCTTGCCTGTGTCACACCTGTATGCACAACTTGCTGACTCTTCTGGGTTGTAAAGAAACCTGCACTGAGCATGACATAGCTGAAAGACTGCAGCCACTACAACAAAGGCTATCAGGACAATTGCTGCTTCAAGCCCAGTAAATCCTTTTTCATTTTTTACAAATTTATTCCACATTACAGATCACCTCAGTAAACAGGATAATAATTATTCAGCGGCAAGTGCAGGAGGCATTGTCTTTTGAAGAACAAGGACTGCACCTTCTGGTGGCTTTACTTCAATCTTGATTTTTTCGTTTACTCCAGGTGCTGTAGTGCACCAAAAGTTGCTAAATGATATCTATCCTATACTTTTCACCTGACTCAAGCAGATTATCAGCAGCATTAGGGGCAGCAGCAACGCCACCAACACCATCGTTATTAATAACACCTGTATAAACCCATCCGTTCGTTCCTGGAGTCGGGTTCGTAGCACCATATGCCTTAGTTACAAAATCATTGCTATCAGTATAGGTAATTACTGTCTTATCTAAGTCTACAGGTGTTCCACCGGCAGTGTTCGTTATATAAAATGTAACAGTATCTACTGCATTGGTCAGCTGTTGCTCCAACAATCATGTCACCAGAAGGTGCAATACTGCTGCTTGCCTGTGTTACACCAGTGTGTACGACCTCCTGGCTTTTCTGGGTTGTAAAGAACCCCGCACTGAGCATGACGTAGCTGAATACAGCAGCTACGACAACAAAGGCTATCAGGACAATTGCCGCCTCAAGCCCAGTAAACCCTTTTTCATTATTTAGAAATTTACTCCCCACTCTAAATCACCCTTTTTTTAGTCGCAATTGTGAGTTATTGAAAACTGTAAGTACATGAATTACTATACATTTTCCCTCAAAAACGGGAATTGTACCCATTTTTTCAGAAATGCTCAATAACCCCCAAATAAGACCCTTTTTTGACAACGTCATTATTATATTAACGAATATAATATCACGGGTTAGAATATAAATCTTTCATAATTAATATATGTAAAGGAGTTAAAAAATTGATGACGGACTGTGACCATATTTAGGAGATTCTGTCTTAAGAAATAAATGATTGTTTCTATTTATCCAACTGATTATTTCATATTTAGTCCGTTTTAGTGATTATTGAGAATAACTTCCACCTCAGTATACATGAGTCAGTTACAAAATTCATTGATCAATGTAAAAATCAAACCATTATATTTTGAGCATAGTCTAGAAATATGGCTTTTAAGCTTTCGTACCGACATTAGATGGAAATTTATCATATTCTAGCATTTGTTCACTTTTTTGAGAAGAGATCTTTTTCTTGTTTTTATATCCATATACAACTGCAGATTGGTGTGGATCTTGAAGATCGGTAAAAATAAAGTTTTAACTTGGCAGTTATTTTTGAAATAATAAATATAGGGTAATGGGTGTGAGTCATTGAAAACCGAAAGCACAGGAATCTCTCAATATCTTCATCAAATACGGCGGATGTACTCGCTTTTCTGTAATTGATCAGTAACTCGCGTACACGCCCCAATATAAAATGAACAAAAAACATTTGGCTCTTCGCTGTTTTGTGTGGGTTGAAATAATTTCTCAGTTGAAATGTAACTACACAAAATAAATAAACATCGATCTTGTATGTGGTATTTCACAATAAAAGTTTCTAAATATTAGATCTGTCACTCTTACATTCAGGAAGTAGATCTGAATTACCCACTCGAAACAGCGAAGAGCCAAATATTTTTTAGAAAAGACCGTATTGAAGTTACGCTGAGGGGGAGATTCGAACTCCCGCAGCGCGTGAGCACTACCGGTTTTCAAGACCGGCGCCGTAGACCACTGGGCTACCTCAGCAAGTTGGAAGGATGTTCTGGAGCTTCCGAAAATAGAATAATGCAGATAATTTTAATCTTACAATAGGAAGCGTATACAGAAAACCAGATTATTATATATAAAATTTGCGAAGAGATGGTCTCTTCGCTTTTTCAATTAAGTCTCAGAATGAAATCAGACTTTCGGTTCTGAGGATTCTTCGGGTTCAGCTTTAGATCCGGATTCAGATTCAGATTCGGATTCAGATTCAGATTCAGATTCAGATTCAGTTTCAGATTCGATTCAGTTTCAGCTTCAGCTTCTGTCTCGACAGGTTCGGCGGGTGGCTGGAGTTCTGGTTCGGCTGTGAGTTTTTCAATGAACTGGATTTCCTTGAAGCCAACGTACTTGAAGAGTTCGGATGCGACCCTGTTCTTTGCCATGAGCCAGCGCTGGTTGAAGGTCAGGCCTGTGGGTGTATAGATCTTTGCAATCCCATCAGCGATTTCGATTTCCAAATCCCTCATTCCGGTGTAGAGGGCTAGCAGGCCCTGGATTTTTTCAGTATCAGTCTCAAGGAGTTTTTCAATGGTGTATTCATAGTTAACTGTCTTGCCTGCTAGAGGGCTGTTAAAGTCTACAGTAACTCTGCGGCCTATAACTCTGCTGACAACTCCCTTCCTGTCGTCTAGGTCAACAGGCATACCTGGGTGAACGTTTCTGTCCTTAAGCTTTGTAATGGAAACAGTTTCTACAAGCTTGGAGTCGCTTGGGCCAAAGGCTTTATCAGGAGAGATTACAACTGTTCCGGTGTAACCGGCTTCCTTTCCTTCGAGGTCTTCGTCAAGACCCTCAATAGTGTGCCCTGCCCCGACAATAACAACGTCTCCGCCATAAAGGCCGCGAGGGTTAAAGATATCTTCTTTTTTTGCAAGCTCTTCATCGGTTGTGTCGAAAACCCTGCCATCTTCGAATCTACCTGTGTAATTTAACTTTATGAAATCGCCTTTCTGAATTACCATAATTCTCAACTCTTTTATTAAATCAGCTAATTGATAAGCAAGAAATTTTTTCCAAAGAATTTCGGAACTTTTAGAGCAAATGTGTTTCACGCTATAGAACTCTGCCTTTAATAAGCTTTTTGGGATCAGCAAGGTTACTCCAGAATTACAGATCATCACAAAAAACTTAAGTTTAAGAGATTATTCCCTGAATCAGCACCCTCTTGGCAACAGATTCATTTTTAGAGGATTGTAGGCTTAAAAGCAGGCGTATAAAATATTTGTCTATTCTATATAAGGAGGCTCCTGTCCCCTCCAGAATATCCTTCTCTTTCAAATTGCTTATAGAAGATTAAAGGTTTGCTTAAAGGTTCCGGCAGAGAAAGAAATCAATGATTTTGTAACAAATATCGAATGAAAAAGAAGCCTTCATTAAAATTGCAGAAGAGTTTGAAATTGTAAATATCTTACTTATTTTTGTTTCATGCACATTCACGTTGCTATCCAGCTCATGATGCAGTGACCTAAAAGTTTATTGGATTTATCAAGCTTAGGATTAAGTATGAAATATTGTTAAATTATTCACTTTCTTATATTTCATATGTCTCTCGATTACTATTTATGATTATGAATTGCAATAATTATTGAATATAATTCTTGCTATTATATTGGGAATTAGAAGATTATATCGGAAATTTTTCTAAACTCAGAAGTTAGATTCAGTTTTAGTTTTGGAAAGCTCCTGCAAAATTTGGTCGTCCTATGTTAATTGGTTGATGTTATTCCCAAAACACTCATAATGCCTTACCATGCCTTTTTTGCACTTCGGCGAGGTTATATTAGACATGCTTCGATGCACGAAAAAGTAAGCATTTCCAGCACTGGAAAATTAATCATGAAAACATCAACCGTATAATGATGGACGACCTGCTGTTTAACTTATATAGGACTTACGCGGTTGAACTGAAAAGCAGCAACATTAAACACCCGAGCTGTTTAAATTTTAACAATTCCGATGAGGATGCTTGTACTTGATTATATATATCAACCGCGTAAGTCCTATTATAAAAATAAAAAGAGATCAAAGAGTTTGATTTGTTAAATTTAATCAATAATGTTCCTTACTACCCTTTTGTCTTGATCTTTTTTACCATTTTTTCAATTTAAGATGTCGACAGCTTTTAACTAAGATATCTCGACTTTTTTTGTTAATGTGACATTTCATTGCCAAAGTTATTTCCGTAGCTAGTAAAATTCGCAATAACTGTCACAGTATGTGCTCCACAACGTGTGCCCGATGTTCCTGTGGGCAGCCAGCCATTGGCAAAACTCTTTGAAACCACATTAACACCGGGATTAACGCCTTTGAGTTCAAAGTATCCTGTGAATTAATTTTCGTTGCTGTGCTGATCAGCGATCTTTGACTGTATCATAGCCATACATATTTATCTCCATGTTGGAAATCCAAACTTCTCCGATGTTCACGATTTTGCTTCCGTTTAAGCCATTGAAGCTGTAGCAGTAAATTGTTGCAAAGTGATTTGAGTAACCTTTAAATTCAAACTACTGTAATTGTAGAGGTCTTTGAATTTGAACTACCATATGCATCGTTAACTGTTAGCTTAACAGTGTATGTTTTTCGTTTATAGTAAGTATGCGGTGCTGGTGACTTCGCGTATGAGGTAGTTCCATCTCCAAAGTCCCACTTCCATCCGGTTACATTACCAGTCGACTGATCTGTAAAATTGACAGTAAGTGGAACAGGACCCTGACTGACATTGGTACTGAAGTTAGCTCCAAGAATCTGGGGTTTTACTGTAATTGTAGAGGTCTTTGAATTTGAACTACCATATGCATCGTAAACTGTCAGCTTAACGGTATATGTTTTTGGTTTATAGTAAGTATGCGGTGCTGGTGACTTCGCGTATGAGATAGTTCCATCTCCAAATTCCCACTTCCATCCGGTTACATTACCAGTCGACTGATCCGTAAAATTGACAGTAAGTGGAACAGAACCCTGACTGACATTGGTACTGAAGTTAGCTCCAAGAATCTGTGGCTTTACTGTAATTGTAGAGGTACTTTGAATTTGAACTACCGTATGCATCGTTAACTGTCAGCTTAACGGTATATGTTTTTGGTTTATAGTAAGTATGCGGTGCTGGTGACTTTACGTATGAGATAGTTCCATCTCCAAATTCCCACTTCCATCGCGGTTACATTACCAGTCGACTGATCCGTAAAATTGACAGTAAGTGGAACAGAACCCTCAGTGACATTTTGGTACTGAAATTGGCTACTGTAAGTATCTTCCGCTGCTAAAGCCGTATACGGAATTAGAATCAAAAATATAGCGATAGCTACTGATGCTAGGGCTATAATACTCTGTTTTTTGTTCGTTTTCATAGTACCCCACTCTATTCTCCCTTATATTTTAATTAAAGTGAATAAATTTTAAAACTAATAGTTGGAATTTCATCTTATAAACGAGTTTATCCAAAATCGACTTTCTTCACATTGAAATTTTACCTCACTTATACAAATACTAGAAGTGACCCCTTCCTAATAGTATGAATTTTGTATAAGCAATTAATATTAAGATAATATTTATTATAACACGTTTCTATAAATACTTATACTGTAGTAATAATTGCACACGACCAACTAAATATATTTATTAACTGAAAGATTTAGTCTGGATTTGAAGCAATATACAATGTTTTATTGACCAAACTAGAGCTTCAATATCGTCTTTATGTTTTCAGTGTATGTCTTCACAGCATTTTATGCCAAAACTGATAATTAGAGTTCAGTGCAGTTTCAGTGAATGGACAATATATAGGTTCAAGGTTTACTGAAAATACTTTGACTCCCCGAACATTTCTATATAAACATTCCATTAAAACAAAAATATGAAGCCTCAGAGAAAAAAGCATTTTTGGAAATTTTGGTCGTCCAAAAGTAAGTGGGTGATATTTTATTAATTAGTTTCCAATGTAATCCCATTTATTTTTCATACACTGAAGCAAACCTGCTCATCCAACCTCACTAAATCAAGGAATAAAAAGACCGGAAAAAGGGACTTAGCGCCTTTTGGAAAAACATAAACCAAATAATACAGGACGACCAAGGGATATGGTTCTCCTGATACCAGAAAATTAGTTAAAGAATATGGTTATACTTCCCATATCAAGAGTCGTGGAGAGGAAAACATAAGAATAGAGATACCAGGTTTTAGGGCAAGAAAATGGGTTGTAGAAAGCCACAGGGCTCTTCACTGTTTTGTGTGGATCGAAAATAATTGCTTAGTTCGAAATTATTCAGATCAAATAGAGAAACATCAAGCTTGAATTTGATTTTAAACAACGACTGTTCCTGCATTTTATATATTACTCCAACATTTAGGAGCTAAATGTAAGTTACCCACTCGAAACAGCAAAGAGCCGGACACTTATTGGCTAAATTGATACAGAGACTCATTATAAGATGGGAAAAGAAAATTGAGAATTACTATGCTATACTTCATTTAGCAGCTGCATGGATTACATTCAGGGCAGCGGGACTTTTCGGATAGGCTCTAAGGGGGTTAAGGGCCGCAACAATCTCTGTTGTATATGATTGTTCCAAAACAGGAATATCGAATACCCTTGCAAAAATTCAGCATGAAAATATCGATCTTATAAGTTCCTCAGTACGTTTCCATATAAAGGCAGATTCCTGTTTTGAAGTAATAATTCTTAAAGGAGAAGGGGAAAAAATAGTAGATTTGGCTGAGAAAATCCTGAGTTTAAAGGGAGTTGAACACTCCAAATTAACAACCATCCCAATGGAAAAAATTTAAAAATACCGGATATGGAATGAAGATATCAGAAAAAAATAGAAACTTATTGATATTCCTTATATATCAGTTTGTTACCTAATTATATAATCATGATAGATAAATATCCTTAAAGCGCCCCTTGATACTCTTACCACAAGTTGTTAAAGGTACTCTATGTAGTAAAATAGTATCTAATCGGTTTTCATGCGATTTTTCTTGAGAAGAAATCATTCTATTTACAGTCCTAAAAATCATCTACTTATAATCCTAAAAACCATTCTACTTATAATTCTAAATTAGATTGTTCTTCTATTTGATTAAATCTGATCGCGATTGATCAAATTCGGCCACAAATTGATCAAATCTGGCCACAATTTATTTAAATTTACAATGTTAATATTACTTAGTTCACTACCATTAAGTTTACTACTGTTAATATTTTTAATTCACAGTTGTACAATTCACAGTTGTACTATACTTACGGTACAGTGCTACTGTACTAGATTAAATACAATGTGTATTTGACTTCCATGAAGCGTATTACTATGGAAACAGAACTGAATACTAGTATTAAAGCAGACCTGATAAGTATAGGTAGCGCCCAGGTAGACAAATCTCTTCTTCCTGATCCGCTTAAGAGTACTGCTACAGCCGAATCTGGAACAGGCAGCCCCTCGATTTTTTTCAGGTCTGGAAACAGACGTGTGAGGCTCAGAATTAATGATTTATCCCCTTTGCGTGTAATGTCAGAAGACGAACATGTGATCGTTACCAAAGGCGACGATGTGCTTGCCAGGGGTGTGCTTGAGCGTCCACTATGCCACTGCCCTGAACAGGCATACATAATCTTATCTGAAAAGTGTATATACGATTGCCAGTTCTGCTCTATACCGAAACTGCAAGGTGAGGAAAAAACCAGCTCAAAGGTTCACCAGATGGTTGCGGAAGCTTATGCTACAGGTGAACTGAAGGCAATTTCTCTGACCAGCGGTGTAGCTGTTTCCCCGGGGAAAGAAGTTAAGAGGATGGCAAATATTGTAAAGCAGCTTGCACGCGAGTATGACCTTCCAATAGGTGTATCTGTACACCCTACAAAAGATTCATCAGAAGAGCTTTACTCTGCAGGTGCATGCGAAGTAAAATATGATGTTGAAACTATGGATCCGGAACTTTTTCGCCGCTTCTGTCCGGATCTCTCGCTCCCAGCAATTCTTGAAGCGCTCGAAAACGCAGTAAATATTTTCGGTAGAAACAGAGTTTCTTCAAACTTTATAATCGGCCTTGGAGAAAGTGATGAGACAGTCCGGAAGGGGATTATGCATCTTACAGGAAGATGTATAATTCCAATCCTCAGACCTATATCCCTTCATTCTCTTGAAGACAATATAAGAAATAGTAATATGAGGAATATCAATAGACCAAACATCAATGGACCAAACATCAATAGACCAAACATCAATAGACCAAACATCAATAGACCAAACATCAATAGACCAAACATCAATAGACCAAACATTAATGGACCAAACATTAATGGACCAAATATTAATAGACCAGACACTGAAAGGCTTTTAAAACTGGGGACTATGCTGAGGGATATGCTTGATAAACAATTCCTCTGCACAAATAAATCGAGAACAATGTGTCTATTTTGTACTGGCTGTGACCTGACACCCAATAGGGATATTTGATCGTCAAATATTGAGCTATTTTAATAGCTGCTTTTCCTTTTTGGTTATTCGTACCTCAAAGCATCCACAGGCTTCAATTTTGAAGCCCTGTATGCGGGCACTACTCCTGAGATTACCCCTATAATAACGGCAAGACCTAGTCCGGAAACCATCAGATTAAAAGAAAGCGATATGCCAGTCTCGCCCTCTGCACTCGTCATGGATATTCCAATCATCGGAAAGAGAGCTGAAACAAGCGCTCCGAGGATAACTCCGAAGACACCACCAACAAAACCTACCATTGCAGAATTAAAAACGAAGATCAGAAGGATATCTCGATTTTTTGCACCTATTGCTTTCATAGTGCCAATTTCCTTTGTTTTTTCAAGGACAGAGGTAAACATAGTATTTGCAATTCCCACAGCCCCTACAATCAGTGACACTGCAGCAATGGCGCCAAGGAAGAGAGTTACGGAGGAAGTCATACTGGTAAAGGACTCAGCCATAGATTTTAAAGCAATTACTGAGAAGTCCCTATCTTCTTCTTTATTGATGTGTCTGGAGATCAGCAGCTTTTTTTCAATCTTTTTGGTCATTGCGTCTACTATATCTACACTCTTAGCTTTTACTTCGATAGAGTTAAAAACTCCTTTTTTCGCATCTTTAATCACATTCACTGCTGCATCTATAGGCATGTATATCTGGCTGTCTTCCCTCCCACCTTCTTCTTTTAGAATCCCAATAACTCTAACAGATTTACCGTTGATGGTTACAACCTGGTTAACTCCAATATCTTTATCATAAATTTCAGTTGCAACATCGCTCCCGATAACCGCAACATACTTATCTGCCGGCTCGAGCAGCCTTCCTGATTTCACTTCAAGAGTGTTCATATACTTCCAGACCTGAGGATCCACTCCGCTGATAGAAAGGGTTGCATTTTCTCTGCTGTAGTTAATGCCCTCACTACCGGAAATCTCGCCGGAAGCGTACATTATGCCTTCTATACCTCGGAGAGCATCGACATCGTGTTTTGTCAATTGAGTATCAGTGCCTTCACTACCGAAAGAAGTTCTCGAATATCCGGGTATAATCGTGATACTTGTCAAGTCCATGGTGGCAAGACTGCTCTGTACTTCCTTTTGCATGGCATCTCCAAGAGAGATAATCCCGACTACAGCCCCTACCCCTATAACGATTCCGATAATAGTAAGCCAGCTCCTTAATTTGCTGTGCAACAGCATATTCAGGGCCAATTTCATGCAAGTTGTGTTTCTAATTGAGCATCCCCCCGGCTGCTTATATTCTCAATTCTTCTGCATTCCTGAGCTGACTTGACTTTCAGATGCTTTCGATTCGGCTTTTTTTGCGGCCTGCTTTCGCCTGCGATACATGAAAACTGCTGCTCCTGCTATCACAAGGACAAGCAGATACGGTATTACGCTACTGTTGCCACCTACTTCTGACCTGCCTTCACTGTTTGCTCCTGTAAATTCAGACGTCTGGACTGCTACATCTTTATTAACTGCTATCCGCTCGCCCTTAGCATCAGTATATTCAATGCGGACTTTTAATAGGCTGTTATCCCTTAATGAGTTGTTATCCCCCGAAAGAGAAGTCGAGTTACCTTCGGCTATATCACTGGCTTTTGCAGTATCGGGTAATGTTCCTGCACTCTCTCCTGAAGTCTCTACGCTCGTGACATTAAAAGAAGCAATTGTATAATCTCCTTTCTGAAGATTCCCCACAATAGTTGACGGACTTCCTATTACCGCGTAATTTTCCTGTTCCGGAATCGATACTTTTACAGCGTATGCCATGTTGTTGCCTACGTTTGCAACTGAAAGGGAAGTCTGTCCCTGACTGCTTTCCGAAAAGGAAACATCAAAGTCAGTTGACCCCCCTACAAAAAGTCCTGCTGTAGTTTGAATGCTTTTTGTATTGGATTGATAGTCTTCAAAAGTAAGGTTTACATCCAGAGTAGAAAGTCCTGGGTTGCCATTTATGTCTGCCATAACAGAGTAATCAACTTTTACGGATTTATTGGGCTCAAGGTACTTGATATATTTAGTATTGTCCGAGTATACCGGAAGAATCGTTCCTTTGGGATCTGACCAGGAGACGACCATATTTTTTAGAGGGGAGTTTCCGGTATTCGTTATGATAAATTCAAGAGGCTCTTCTTTTCCTACATCAATATTCGCCTTGTTTATGGTCACAATCTGAGCATATTCCTTGCCTCTGACCTCGACCTGAATAGTTTTTACAGTAGTAATCGGTTTGATGATGACTCACTTTCTTTAGAGGTAGTCGTGACATCAATATCATAAGTACCCTCTGAAGCGTTGGCATCTATCATTAGTTTGAACTTAAGGACAGCCGCATCGCTATTGTCCTGCCTCGCATTCAGGTAAGAGACACTCTTTTGAAGACTTTCTCCGGAAAGCTGACTGAAAGGATATCCCTGGTGCGATTTTGACAGTAATATCTTTCAGATCATTGTTTCCTACATTCTGCACGCTGAGAGTGAGTTCGACAGGTTCTCCAGGACGGGCAGTATTAGGATTTTGATTACTTAGGTTTACCTGTACGGATGAGGAATCTATCATTCCGTTTGAACCAAGTGCTGTTCCGGTCCCCAAACATATGAATACTGTAGATAGCAGTAGAAGTATTAGAAAAGAGAACGTTTTCATTCTAGCTCCTCCAATTCTGTTTTCTTGCGTTCCTCGACTCTTTCGATCTCCCCATCCTTGAGGTACACGACTCTTGTCGCATGTTTTATAATTTCCAGGTCATGGGTCACGACGATAATTGTCTTGCCTTCATTTTCATGTAATTTAGACAAAAATTCCAGGATATAACCTCCAGTCTTACTGTCCAGGTTTCCTGTAGGTTCATCTGCAAGAATTATAGGTGGATTAACTGCAAGAGAACGGGCAATTGCAACTCTCTGTCTCTGTCCCCCTGAGAGCTGAGAAGGCAAGTTTTGTATTTTGTCCGATAGTCCAACTATTTCAAGCAGATATGCAGATCTTTTTCGGGCTATTTGCACATCTTCTTCCTGAAATTCCATAGGTAGCAGCACATTTTCCTGGGTGTTTAAAGTGGGAATAAGGTTGAAACTCTGGAAAATGAATCCTATCATTTGCCCCCGGATCCGGGCAAGCTCGGACTCGCCAAGTCTTGAGATATCCTTTGAATCTAGAAAGACTTCACCTTTTGAAGGCAAATCAAGACAACCTATAAGGTTCATGAGTGTGCTTTTCCCACTCCCGCTGGGACCAAGCACTACCAAAAATTCCCCCTCGTAAATATCCATGGTTATTGCCTTGAGAGCTGCAAAATCAACATCTCCCATCCGATAAATTTTCCAAACATTATTCAGCTTGATAAGGGGTTCATCTCTATTTTGAGAGAGCCTCACTGCATTAGAACCTTTGAAAGGTTCACTGATTGGATAATTTTGTGGACCTTTTTTTAGATCCTCCCCTGAATTAATTCCCTCGGAATTACTATATGATTCATTGTGGAAATCCACCTCTCTTTCAAGCGAATTCATAACTTTCGATGGATTAAACCTCGTTTTGAATGCTTGTAGAATTTCAGAAAGTGTCATACATTGCCTCTAAAAAGTGAATATTATCCAAGCTGAACTTTTTTGGGTAGCTTGAGTTTGATCTATCAGTTACTGAAAACCGCAAACAGAAAAGTGGCTCTCAAATCATAACAAAGAGGTGACTATGCCCGCTTTTTAGAGGTAGTTATAGAACTAACGTACACAATCCACATTATACTACAATGAAATATTATCCAGAATATATAATATTTAGAGAAAAATAAATAAGAAACTAACATTACTAAAAACCAAGGTTATTAGTCGAGCTCCATAGTATCGTATCCTAAAATGATTTCACATATTCAAGAATTTTTAACATTTCAATCTCATATACGATAGCCGACGGCTCAAAGGATAAAAGTAGAGGTAATTTCAGTTACAATATGGTTCTAGAGAATACACTAAATAATGAAACAAGTTTGGAATTTCAGTATGATGGTGAGCCTTCTGTAGCTTATAATAGCTATGACACAGGAACTTTAAAAAGCAGGAACTTTAAAAAGCAAAATATTTTTGGGATAAAACAGTGTTAGAAATTCTTGAATATGCGAAATCATTAGGATACAACATTCCATTTCTCTGTTCTTTCTGTTTTGATTCTTTCCTTATAAAGTCAACCTTGTTAACTGTCACTACCTAACAATAACTTATAAGTATTTTCTTATGAATTAACCTTATTAAAATTAGTGGAAATATAAATGCTTATACATAGGTTGACAGAGATACATCAACTATTGTTAGAGTGTTGGAAAATTAAATGAAAAAGAAGAAAACCAATCTTTTTTAGCTTTTGAAGACTAAAAGAATCATCTGGACCATACTTAAAGCATAGAAATCAGGATACACTATGGTATGTAATTAACCCGGATTCAAATAGATTAATTATGCCGTTTGAAAAACAGAGGAGTAGATATGGAAGCAAAAATTCCAATTAACGAAGATCCTGTTCCTAAAGGCTCGATTTGTGAGGCACAAAACCAAAACTCGATAATTGAGAGGAAACCAGCTCCTGAAGGAAGCAACTTCGTTTTAAATGAAACTGTAAATGAAGAGTCCTTTAAATTTGAGCTTTGCGGTGCCTCAAGTATGCAGAGTGATGAGAGGAAAAATCATAAAATCGGAGCTCCCGTTATTGAGGTTATTGATGTCAAAAAGAGTTACATCCTTGGAGAGATGGAGGTCCCGATTCTTCATGATATTAACCTGGAAGTGCACGAAGGGGAATTTATTGCCATCATGGGTCCTTCTGGCTCAGGGAAAAGCACACTTATGAATCTTATAGGTTTTCTTGACAGACCTACAGAAGGGAGAATCATGATAAAGGGTCTTGATATCAATACACTATCTGACAAGGAAGTTGCCAAGCTTAGAGGGTTAGAAATTGGTTTTATCTTCCAAGTGTTCAACCTGATTCCACGACTCACTGCTCTTGAAAATGTAGAACTCCCCACATACGCTAACGCAAGAAGCGGAGTTAATGCTCACAAAAGGGCAAAAGATCTTCTCAAACTTGTAGGGCTGGAAGACCGTATGCACCATAAGCCCAGTGAACTCTCAGGTGGACAATCCCAGAGAGTTGCTATTGCCAGAGCTCTAATCAATGATCCTGCCATTCTCCTTGCAGACGAACCCACAGGAAACCTGGACTCGAAAACAGGGTGTGAAATCCTGGATATGTTTACAAGACTCAATAAAGAAGGCAGAACCATTATAATGATTACTCACGATCCTGAAATCGCAAGGTATGCGGACAGAGTGGTGTTCGTAAAAGACGGAATTATCCAAAATACCTAATAACTAAGTTCCATAATTTTAATCTAATCAGGATGATGGTAGAATGACAAAAATGAAAAACCAGGTTATCCCTATCGTGTTGTCTTTACTTTTGATTTTCTCTATTTTTGCATTTCCTGCTACTGCAGCTGTCGGAAGTGCCAACCTTAAAGTTACCATAATCGAAACAAACCCTTATCCTGCAAAAATAGGAGAATCTATGAACCTTACCTTGCAGGTTGAAAATATCGGAGGAGACAAAGCTTCGGATGTTGACATTGTAATCGTACCCGAATATCCATTCTCTCTTGATTCCGAGGCAAACGCCTTAAAAAACATTGGAGTTCTTAATCCTGGCAGCACTGCTACAAAGGAATTCTACCTTTTCGTGGACAAAAATGCCCAGAAAGGGACCCGCACCCTTACGATTCGAACAAGGCCAAGTAAAGACAGCCCATGGAGCGAGAGAAAATTTGACATAAGAATCGGTACTCAAACCTTTAACAGTAAAGGTACAGTGGAGCTTAAAGAAGTAGCCTCGGACCCAAAGGCTTTCATGCCTGGCGATAGGGGCATTATCACTGTAATTCTTACGAATACTGCAACTACTCCTACAATCACTATTGATGGAAGTACCTACGATACCAACGCCAGAATCCAGGCTGCGGCTTTAAAGTCTCTATCTGATGGAATAACTGTTCTTGATTCACCTTATCAAGAAATGGGCATATTAGGCCCCGGAGATAGTATCAAGCTAACCTTTAATGTAAAGGTTGCAGAGAATGCACCAGAAGGAACTCACAACCTTGAACTTGCAATAGAAGGCAATTCCTTCGATTACAACAGCAAAAAGAATATTCCGCTTGAAGTCGATTCTTCTAATGTCAGGGTAATTCCCTCAAAAGAGCTTAAACTGGTAAATGGTGGGGCCACGCTCGAATTTGATGTAGCAAACACACATCCTAACGAGTTTAGCTCGGTAAGCATAAAACCTGAAGCAAAAGGAATCAGATTTTACCCTGCGGAATATTTCATAGGGCCAATGAATTCAGATGAGCTTTTTACCATTGAATTTAATGCAATTGCAGACAACTCCTCGAATGCCAGGAAGAAAACTTTAGAGCCTGTAAACCTGACACTTTCAGCAAGTTACAGCAATGGAATCAACAAACATGAAAACATAGTGAGCAACTTGAGTATCCAGTCTGAACAGAAGAATAATGGGAGCAATTCGAGTATGATCATTACAGGTTTATTGCTCACAGTCATTGCTGCTGGAGGTATAATGATTTACAGAAAGAAAAAGCAAGAAAAGAAATAACAACTTTTCTACAATATTTGTGAAAAAATAAATCTGTAGAGATGTCAGAGGATGAGGAAGTTTAGTGCAATTTTAGTGCAATTTAATGCAATTTAATGCAATTTAATGCAATTTTAGTGCAATTTCAGTAGTTTGTAAGAACATCGCAGATAACCTCAGATCTTACCCTGTTACTACTTCCCATCCTGCAGGAATTGAATTAGCTATCATTATTAAACCTTAATTTCAATAGTTATTTCAGTGAAAGCTTTCTTCTAGGGTATAGAAATCCAGTTTTTGGATTCCAAATATATCAAAACGAATTTTAAGTTAGATCAAGTAGGGATTAGTATATAAGATTAATATACACCATTCCTTAGCAGTCTCAAATGAATTTACAAACCACTAAAAGCATGTAAAAACCACTAAAAAAATGGAAAAACTACTAAAAGCACGGAAAAGCTACTAAAAGCACGGAAAAGCCACTAAAAGCATGGAAAAGCCACTAAAAGCACGGAAAAGCCACTAAAAGTAAGGGGAATAGAGGATTAAGGGAGCACAGGCACAAATTTCCGTGCTCTCCGTGTTTTCCGAGGTTATGGTTTCTTGATTGATCTTTCATGGCCGTCGACCTATGCATTCCTTGCTTATATATCTCGAGTGACTTTATCTAAAGTATTTGCGTTCGTAACTGTAATTCATCCCTAATTATACGTTATTCTGGAATCGATGTACTAGCACTTTAAGAAAGCAAATATTTCTTTTTCACTTTCACTCAGGAAGGGATGAATCTGCTGTCTAATCTAGAGGAAGAGTAAAGGTAAAAGTACTGCCTTTTCCAACCTCCGAATCCACGTAGATATTTCCTCCATGAAGGTCTATGAAACTCTTGACAATGTACAGTCCAAGTTCAGCTTCTCCAGATCTCAGGACTTCTTCAGATGGCTCTGCGTGGGTAGAAGGCATAAACATTTTTTCATAATATTCTTTTAAGAATCCTGCTCCAGTATCCGAAACCTTAATCTCGAGCATTCCTTCCTTTTTGGAGGCATTCACAGTGACCCTTCCCTTTTCAGGAGTGAATTTTATAGCGTTGCTTATCAGGTTATACAGGATTTGCCTCATTTTTAGCTTGTCAGCTCGGATGTTCCCAATGGAAGAATCAACTTTAATCTCTACGACAACTTTCTTATTTGAAGCAAGTGAGAGGAGGTTCACCCTTACCTCTCCAATGAGACCAGCAATATCTATCTCTTCATATGTGAGAGTTATTTCGCCGGCTTCAAGCCTTGAGATATCAAGCAAATTATCAATAATTTCCAGAAGGTTTTTGCCGCTTATAAGAATATTAGTTACATATTTTGATTGTCTTAGATTAAGGGGGCCAAAAGCTCCCTCCAGCAGTAGATCTGAGAACCCTATCACAGAGTTAAGAGGCGTTCTAAGTTCATGGCTAATATTCATAATAAAGGCATTCTTGGCCCGGTTTGCGGTTTCAGCATCTTTTTTCGCTTTGAGGAGGACACTTTCCAATTCCGATTGTCCTTCCAGCTGTCTTAGATATTTCCATTTTCTATCTCTTTTAATTAAAACGCTATTTTCCTCCATTAGCTCAAGCAATTTGCTGCCTGAAAGTTCGTCAAGAGGAAGGGTACAAAGAAGGGTGAAATTGCTGCTATTCTCGAAATTAACAGTTTCAGCGGTTTCTTTGCAGGTATCAAGATAGGACTTTAGAGAACTTTCAGAGTTTTTGAAATCAATATTCGTTCTGAAGCCTGCAAACCCTCCCGAAAGAACTTTTTGATATCCTTTTTGTGTAAGTTCTTTTATTGTCGATGCAAGGAGAGTAACATTTTTAGGGAGCTGTTCAGCTGGCTGAAGCTCCAATTGAGAAGAGGCAATACAATGATCGATATCTATTCCTGACTTTTTAAGTTTGTCCTTTGCCCTCTCAGCAGCCATTTCATCAGTGGAAAACCATAAGCAGTATTCTCCCTTTTCAATTCCTTGCTTAAAATAGATAGCAAGTAGTTCTGTTAATTCTTCAGTATCATTATATACGGCAGAGATCTGGGGGCTCTGCGGAACACTTGAAAAAAGTTCGGGGCTTATATCAATATTTTTTTTCAAATTCTTTCCCCTCCATATATTTATATCAGGTGCATTTCAATAGTGCACAACTGGGTTTGATGGGATGTGGAACAGAGTCTGTAAGGTAATAAGTGGTAATATAAAGTGGTAATATTAATCATTTTCAAGGTGACTTAAAGTGTTTTAGAATTGTTTAAGGAATTTATGACCATACAATTTCTATTCTCAGATTTTTATGCTTATATATGCTTTCACTTTTTCTATCATATGGCAATAGCATATATAAAAAATATGCTAATTTATACTGTTTGCACATCTTATTGAGATTTATCTCATGAATTGAATGAGGTTCGGAAAAATTGGCTTTTTCAGTTATTTTTCGTTTAATTACATTAATTCAAGAATAACAGAAAAGATTTACAGTCAATTAAGTAATCAATCTCAACAAGCTTATTTCAAAAAGAATCAAATTGTTTGTATTCTTCAAGGGCAAAATAAGTAAGAATTTTTACAAGTGAAAAATAAAGTTAAGAGATTTGAGGCCATTCATGCCCAGGAGAATAGCAGCTATCAAAATTCCCCCAGGTTAAGAAAATGTAAAAAAGAATTAGTATAATTATAAATACTGTTCCCAGTATCGGTGCGCTTTAACATAACCTTCCCAAAGTGTGAAATCACCCCATTCTTCAAAATCTTCGTCCCCAGCTCCCAAACAGACTCTGTTCTCAAAAGCAGAAAAATCCATATTATACTTCTGTTTCATTTCGGCTATCTTTTTACTGTAATAATTTATTTTTTGTTCAGCCTGGTTACGCAAAAGACATTGTAAGACTTCCTGCTCATCTTTATACAGGCCTGTTTTAACTATGTTGCTTTTAGGTTCAAAGATTTTTATGGGGACTCTTCTATGTTTTACGTCTCCCATGATTACCACCAAGTTTTTCATTTGTATTTTTGATTATAAATATATTTTGAGTCATTTTACTATTTTTAGTAAAGTCAGTCCTCTGGATCTCAAAAAAACAAAGCTAGAAATTAAAAGTTGTCAGCTTATGATCCCCCCAACAAGGTCATGTTTAGTTCGCTGTTGGATATATAAATTATGTCTATAAACTTTATATAGTTTTTGGGAATCAAATGCTCAGATATCTGGATTCCTGCGATTTCCGACAAAATGGGGAATGCACTTTATAAATTAAGTAAGTAAAGGACTGTTACACCATCAGGAATAACTTAAGCCTTCTAAATACACAAATTCGTTTCCTTTGCTTTTGAGGCTATGGCAAAAAAAGTTTCTCTAAAGCATTACCAGAAAAAGCTTCATTGGATGCCTTTTTGGAAGTGAGAAGACAATTATTATTCCGAGTACAAGCAAAGAAAAAACAGATTTGCTACTATCAAAAGAAGTATCAGACTTATATTGTGCGTGAGGTGAATACTGCAGGAGTGTAAGAGTAAAAAATATCAAGCAAGCTTATGGGCACAAAGATTAGTGTTGCAAGAATGCCAATAATTGAAGGAGGTTTAGAAAGGAATATTCCCAACCACACTTCTCCCCAATATAATATCAATCGTGTGCCATCTGATCGAGCGCAGCTACAATCGCCAGAATCAGCGCATTGTCCTGTCCGGGCTCAATCTCAACTCCATAGATATCCCGGATGCTGAACCATCTTTTTGATATTTCAGCAATTCTCTCTCCTTCCGCCTCTATCTGATACTCGTAATCCAGAATATTGCCACGGATTTCCATATCAGGCCCGTCTGGAATCTCAACTTTCCATGTATCCCGCAAAATATTGATGAAGGCTTTTTTAATTGTTGCAGCCATGCCGTCATCCGCTCGCTTAATATCCATTGTGTCCCTGATCTTGAGTAACCTTTCCTGAATTTTATAAAGATCATTCCCCTTTGAATCCTTGAAAATAAGGGTATCGCGCAAGCGAAGTGCCTTGCCGTCCACATAAAATTCTCGCTTTCCTTCTTCATTCTCGATCCAGTAGTCATCCCCGATGGAAACGAGCTTTTCATGCATCCTATAGATGTGTCTTTTCCCTTCTTCATGGCCTTCACGGCCGCCAAATGGTCTCATCTAAAATTACTCCTTTTGCACTCTTAAAGTCCCATGCCTTCATTTATAAAAGCCGCTTATTAATCATATCATGGAATACGAGAGCATAGTGCTTATCCGGCTTTCCAGAAAAAAACGTAATAGCGTTCAAACTGCTCTCCATCATAGTCTAGACTGCTGACCCTTTGAGTTGATCCCTAGCTGTTCCCCACATGAATAAATGCATATAGTATATATTAAAATATTTCGCGTTAACTATGTTGGATGTAATCCTTTATCCAACATGAAACTTAATAGGAAAAAGATCCGTTGGATAATCTCTCAAAAACTCAAAGGTGAATCTAGCTCGACGATAGCTGAGATCCAGGGAATCTCAGCTCGTCGAGTTCAGCAGATCTATAAAGAATATGTTAAAACTGGTCAGTTTCCTCAAGTTGGCAATAGTTTTGGAAGACCAAAGAAACCGCTATCAACTGACGACAAGAAGATTATTGATCAAGCTTATTCCGATTATAAGTTTGGAGCCTGTTACCTTGAGATTCTCATCGAAAGTAAATACAAGCGCAAGATATCTCATAACCTAATCCATAATTATTTGCTCAGTATGAACCTTGCCCGTCAAGAAAGTAAGAAAAAACGCAGAAGAAAATGGTGCAGATATGAACGTAAACATAGCATGTCTGCAGCGCACATCGATTGGCATGAAAACCCTTTATTAGGGCTACAAGTCTGTGCCATTCTTGATGACTCATCAAGGATGATTCTTGTCGCAAGAGAATATATTTATTGCAACACGGAAAACACTATTGAAGTAATGGATGAGCTCGTTAGGGAGTACTGGGATATATGTCCACTAAGGGAACTCATATTGGATCATGGAAGCGAATTCGGTGCACATCGAATTAATAAGGATGGCTCATGGGATAGCGAGTTCAAGAGACACGTCGAAGCACTAGAGATTAGGCTAATACTTGCAGCAGTAAGGCATCCTCAGACAAATGGGAAAGTCGAAAAATGGTTCCATACATATAAAAGGTTCAGAGGCGAGTTTGAAACCCTTGAGGAATTCATTCAATGGTACAATAGAAGACCTGAGTTTATTATTCTGCCTCATATCTATATGAACTTCAAGGAAGTGATTATGGACCAACTCATTTAATTATTGCTTTAATATATCGGCTTTTGTTTGCAAATTTCTGAATTTTATCAGGAGGCTCTTTCCAATCACATAGCTTTCCTGTAAATCTCAATAATGTCTTCCTTTGAGAGGTCCCTGGGATTTGTGAGCCTGCAAACATCCTGCATGGCATTCTCAGCCAGAAGTTCGAGATCTTCTTCCCTTGCCCCAAGTTCTTTTAAACCCGAGGGAATCCCAATATCCGATGCAAGCTTTTTGATGGCATCTATGGCTTTGTCTGCAGCTTCTTCCGCGCTCAATCCCTCAACTCTTTCCCCCATTACCCGTGCAATGTCTGCAAAACGTTCCGGAACCACCTGTTTATTGTATGTCTCTACGTAGGGGAGAAGAATCGCATTGCAAACACCATGCGGCAGGTTGTAAAAGCCTCCTAGCTGGTGTGCCATAGAGTGTACGTAACCCAGGCTTGCATTATTGAAAGCAATTCCTGCAAGATATTCAGCATGTGCCATCATATCTCTTGTCCTAACATCCTCCCCATGAGCAACAGCGTCACGCAGGTATTTTGAGATCAGCTCAATTGCCTTGATAGCAGCCGCATCAGTAGTTGGAGTAGCCATAGTGGAGACATACGCTTCAACTGCATGGGTTAATGCATCCATTCCAGTTGCAGCTGTTAGTGCTGGCGGCATACTTACCATAAGTTCAGGGTCGTTGACCGCTACGTCAGGTGTGATGCGTGGGTCAACGATTGCCATTTTGATGTGCCTTTCCGTATCCGTGATAATTGTAAAACTGGTCATTTCGCTTGCAGTACCTGCAGTTGTATTTACAGTAACGAGTGGAGGAATTCCTTTCGTGACTTTCCCGACACCTTCATAATCATTGATCATCCCACCATTATATACCACAATGCCAACTGCCTTTGCGCAGTCCATCGGACTTCCCCCTCCGACGGCAACTATGATATTACAGTTTTCTTTTCTGTAAATATCTGCTCCTTCCATAGCTGAAGTATCAGTCGGGTTTGGGTCTGCTCCTGCAAAGATTGTTGCTTGCAGGCCTGCATCTTCAAGAATTTTGTAGATATCTAGTGCAAGCTTTTCCCCATGCCTGCTTCTACCGGAAACTATCAGAGCTTTTGTAGCCCCAAGATCTTTTGCGTGCCTGCCGATTTCTTTTACACAACCAGCCCCCATAAGAGCTACTTTTGGGTTAAGATATGTATATATCATGCTTTTCACTCCCTTGATGATTTACTTCAATCTCCCCTAATTTTTATTATGGAGCTGATCCCAAAACTCAAAATAGCGTCTCTGAGTTCTCAAATTATGAATGAAAACTCAAGTTTCCAATAATGAAATTTGTTGTAAAACTTTTATTGATGTGGAATAAAGATTGGTTTTGGGATGAGCTCATGAATAAAAATATTAATGGAACAGATTTTTCACCGCAGCTAATATAGTTTGCCCTGGAACAGGATTTTTGAAAGCAGCAGGTAAGAACTTAAGAGAAAGGGAGTTTACGTGCCTTTAGCGATTAATATTTTCAATTAAACTGCAGTTGAAGAGTAAAAATAAAGTGCAGTTTTGAATTCATTCAAAGAATAGAACCTGATTCATTGAGTGTGAATATTCTTTCTGGTCATAAACAAATTTTATTTATTTTATAAGTGTTAATTATGGTTTGTAGAGATCCTGTAATTTACAGAATTTCAAATTTTATGACCGAAGATAAAGATTGGATTTCAGTGTTTAAATAAATGTAATTTATTTCCCTCGGTTTATAGAGATTATTATGAAGCCTCAATCTTTTACTTAGTATTGTAACAAAATAACTTGATGATATTTTTGCAATGTACTTGAAAATTTCTGTAAACATCTAAACAGATTTTGTTCAAAAATAAAAATGTGTTACTTAAGTTATTTCGTGATAAATCCTTGGAGAATTAAACTATATAATAAAATAATAAACAAAATCCCTGAAAAAATTATACAATGAAGATTATTCAATATTTGCCTATTAATGTTTCGAGTTTTAGAATGTATAATCATAATTTATGTTTTCATCCTTTTTGCGCACAATTTCACTAATAATAGATATACTGAGCTGTAAAAAAAATTAATACCCAACTTAACTATTAGATAATTATTCTATAGTTCGCGGTTGAGAACTCAATTTTCTTGTATAGTATGTGAGCTTAAAATTAAATTTACAGAAAAAAATTAAATTAAATAAAGGTTGAAATGGTAAAAAAATGGAAAAAATAGTAAAGAAAAAAATGGGAAGAAATAAATAAAAGCATTGACATTGTAAATATTTTTATTAAAAAAATTTATATTGTATTGTCTCATATTACGAATATTAACAAAGTTATTTCCCACCAAATATTAACAGTTTAGCGGTTAAATCACTTGTTTCGTCCTCAAATTTCGTGGCAAAAAATAAATTTTCCATGTTTGCTGAAAATTCAATAATCAGCGTATCCTCTTCAAATTGTATGGTAAAAAGTAAATTTCTCATATATGATGAACATTAAAAATATAAACAAGTTTGAAAAACATGATCAGAGGACCCATTAAACTTAAGAAATGTGCAATATAATTATTGTAAATTTTTTCAGTTAGAAAATTTTTCCCTTGAATTTGAAGAGGATACTAATCAGCTAATTATGAAAAAACTAAAGAGAAGCACATAACTTTCTAAATAATATAATTTTACATAGTTTTCTGGTTGGAGAATTCTCCCTCGAATTTAAAGAGGACACGAGTATTCCGTGAGTGGGAATTGAATATTAGCATTTGTTTAGCTTAGGC
>CAVRNH010000038.1:0-64694 GCA_963722085.1 uncultured Methanosarcinaceae archaeon
TGTTCTATCTGCAATGGAATATTTTCAGCACCACAATAAGCACATTTTCTATTCCATTTTTCAAGAAGATATTGTCTAACTTCATATCCTTGTAAAGTTCCCTGTAGATATTCGATTCCTGAAATTTCAGGATTCTGCATTAATTGAGTATCAAATTTGATATTTTCATAGGAAACATGAGTTATTGGACAAAGTTTTCTTAATTTAGAAACTAAATTGTCAATATTATCTACTCTACTTTGCAAAGATGGAGGTATCCAACCTTCTTTTCGGTTTCGGTTATTGAATCTTTTCTGTCTATACCTGGTTTTTCTACTCCTTCGGTTTCTTCTTAGTTCTCTTCTGGATTTTAGATTATCAACAATATTCGTTTTATGATGTATCTGAGAAGTCCAAAGAACATTCGATCCGTTGAGAATAGCTAAACCAGTATGTCTACTTCCGTAATCTATTTTCAACCGAAATCCAGATTGATTTTCAGTTTTTTTAGGTCTTTCAATCTAATTGTGAATGGATATTTTTTGTGGATAACTGCTTTTCCATCTTTTAGTAATTTTCTTGCTACTGATTCATGACAAGGACTTAGTGGTTTCTTATCCTTATTTAACTCATCTTTCAAAGATCGCGAAAAAACGATAACAATTGACTGTATAGTTAACATTATAACCATAAAATGGTCCATCTGATATCTATTTTATTCTACTTTCTAAATTGTTCGATTTCTAAAATCGATATGCTTAGACTTGTCAACTCTATAATATTTTGGAGTTATATTTACATATCAGTATCATAGCTATTAATTTTCGCCATCAATAAGACCATTTTCGTATTTATTCTCGTAGGGGACTATATATTTTCGTTATCGATCGATTAATTATTCGCACATCTTTGAAAGTCAAGTTTAATACAAATATCATAGAATTTCTCCTATCTCGAATACAAGTATTCGGTAACGTACTTTCGTATCTCTTCTCGTCAATGTTGGAAATGCTTGTTAATGTCCTCTCCCAGAACACATCTCAATAGTTCATTTAGTCGGGACAACAGAGCTACAAACTGAAGAAGTATTCGTAGGTGTTATGACAAATCCAACGTAGTAAATTAATACTTAGACTGGTCAACCAGAGCCCTATTAAAAGCTCATCGCTTTAGCGTGAGAAGTTGACTGAATTGCCATTCGCATTTTTTTCCTATCCATGGTGAAAATCGTCGACAACCTGAAAGGGCGAAGTATTCCTAACCCTTCACGCTCCCGACATAATAAATGACATGTATGTTAACATAAACGTCCATTAAACAAAAGAGGACAACCGAATTTTCTCATTATCCGCTTATATTAATGATACAACATGGCTTAAAATTTCGTCTTTCGGCTATTCTTTTTTAAGAGATGCACAAAAGAGCTTTTATGACAAAAGAGCTTTAGGAAAAACTGAAAAGCTAGAAAAACGATGAATAATAAGAAAAGCCGGAAAAAACCAAAATAGGAATCAAAAATGAATTCAAAGGTTATCGGACTTGATATTGGAGGAGCAAATACTAAACTCGCCTCCTCGGACGGGACGCTTGTAGAACTGCACTACCTTCCTCTCTGGAAAAACAGCCGGCTTCCTGAAGTTTTAAAGGAAATCGCACAGAGGCTGCAGCCCGAAAAAGTTGCTGTTGTTATGACGGGGGAACTTGCAGACTGTTTTGAAAATAAGGAGCAGGGGATCCATTTTATAAAGGAGGCTGTTGATTCCGCGTTTGGGTATTCAAAAGTTTCGTATGTAAATAACTGGGCAGGTTCCAGAATGGAACTGATGAGTTAAAGGACCTTGCTGCTGCTAACTGGGCGGCTTCAGCCAGGCTGATAGGGGCAGAAATAGGAGATTGCATATTCGTGGACGTGGGCAGTACTACAAGCGATATCATCCCTATCATCTCCGGGGAGCACAAAGCCGGACTCAATGACTTTGAACGCCTGAAGCGAAGTGAACTTGTATATTCAGGTATACTCAGGACAAATCTTGCTGCTCTTCTTGAGAAAGTAAAAGTCAAACAGGGCTGGTGCAGGACAGCTTCGGAACTCTTTGCAACGACCGCAGACGCTTATCTCTTGCTCGGGGAAATAGATGAAAGCATGTACACCTGTGAGACTGCAGATGGAGCAGGCAGGAGCAAAACCGATGCTATGAGAAGGATTGCAAGGCTGGTTTGTGCAGATGTTTCAGAAATCCGGGAAGAAGAGATATATGGAATAGCACGTCAGGTAAAGGAAAAACAGGTCACTACCCTGGCTGAAGCGATTACTGAAGTTTCGGAAAGAAACGGGCTTAAGAAAATAGCAGCAGCAGGCCTTGGAGAGTTTCTAATAAAAGAGGCTGCAGAAAGACTTGGTTTTGAATGCATTTCGGTTTCCGACCGCTGGGGAGAGGAAATCTCAAAGGTTTTCCCGGCATATGCTGCTGCTCGAATGCTGGATGCCTGAAATTCCAATTTCGGACAGATACGGACAGGTGAAACAGATATTTAATATAACTTTAACAAAAAGGTCTGAAAGGAAATTTATGAGAGTCGTGGTCAAAATTGGGGGCAGCCTCATAGAAGAAGCCCCCACGCTTGTAAACAGCCTGGTAAAAGAATTTGGCTCAGGAAACTCAAAGATAGCTGAAGGGACAGCTGAAGGGACAACTGAGGAAGTACAGGCACACAAAAGCTTACCAATTTCCATTCTCATTGTACCCGGAGGAGGAATGTTTGCTGATACAATAAGGGTTGCTGACGGAAGGTTTTCTCTCAGTGCCGATGCGGCCCACTGGATGGCTATACTCGGCATGGAGCAATATGCTTTTTATTTAAAGGATAAAAGCAGCGCGGCAGCTACGGATTTAATAACAGACATGCTCCCGGGAGTCTCCATCCTCTTTCCTTACAGGCTCATGAAAACTGAAGATCCTCTGCCTCATACCTGGGATGTGACCTCAGACACTATTGCTGGCTGGGTTGCAAAACAGACAGAAGCATTATTTATTAAGGCTACCGATGTAGATGGAATATTTATGGAAGGGAAACTGGTCAGGGAGATTTCTGCCAGTAGTTTTAAGGGGAGTTGCCCGGGCTGCATTGACCCTGCCTTACCGCCGTTTCTCCTGAGAAACAAAATGGAGTGTTTGATTGTAAACGGCAGATATCCGGAAAGGGTAGTTCAGGCAGTGTATGGGAAGCCTGTATCTGGTACGACGGTAAAGGGGAATATTTAAATTGTATATCGTATATGTAGGGGAAAAGCAAAGCGTATCAAAAAGCATTATCTAAATTCAGCTTATTAAATCTGCTAATGTTAATAAAGGCACCCTGAGAGCAAAAAATTAAAGCGAAGGTGCCTGATTTGCTGGTAACCCAATACAAATTTACTATATGAATTAACTTTAAAGGAGATAAAAATGTCATCACAGAAAGTTGAGTACTGTACTTCATGCGGAATTCGTCTTGTGGAAAAGGGCTATGTAAAGTTTCCCTGCCCACAGTGTGGAGTAGAAATCGGAAGGTGCGGAAGCTGCAGACAGCAGAGTAATGTATATGCCTGCCCCAAGTGCGGATACAAGGCTCCTTGATTCCAGGAAAAGTCTTGCATAATATGGAATATATTATAGGAACCAAAACCAAAATTGATCAACAGGATCGGATAAAAGGATAAGAGGAGTCATAATGGGCGACGTAGCAGCAAAAATAAAAGTTATGCCGGAAAGTGTTGACACCGACCTTGCGGAATTGAAAGAAAAGCTCAAAAGCGCAATTCCGGCAGGAGCCGAACTTCATGGGGACATTGTCGAAGAGCCTATCGCTTTCGGATTAAAGGCCCTGATTGTTACTTTAATTGTCAATGACCAGGAAGGCGGAACCGAAGCCGTAGAAGAAGCTTTTGCAAAGATCCCTGGCGCTGAAAATGTCAAGGTTATGGAAGCCTACCGCATTTAAAGATATTCAATTCTGGAACTAGCATTTATAAGCATGCAGGTTCTGGAATTCGACTTCACTTAAAGGAGAAAAAGGATCGGACAATTATGTCCGGAAAACCATTTTTATAATCTCCTTTTTTAAAAGGGCTTGTAGATCAGGGGTAGATCGTTACGTTCGCAACGTAAAGGCCGCGGGTTCAAATCCCGCCGAGTCCATTTAAAAAGTTTAATAGTCGTATTTAATATTACTTTTTATGCGCAGTTAGACTTATTCAAGTTTTAGCTAATCAAAAGAATGCTTTTAAGATAGCTGTTTGCCTAACAAGGCGATAAAACTGTCTAGATTTATCATTGCATTGATCAAAGTAAGCCAAATTTTATTTTGTGTTGTCCTCACTCTTTTGGTTTATTCTCATCGCTAACTAAACTACCATCTTCTAATGTAATTACTCTGTCAACATACTCAGTATGCCACAATTCATGTGTTACCATCACAATTGTTTGATTATATTTTTCATTCAGTTCTTTGAATACATCCAGTATTTGTTTTGAATTATTAGTGTCCAGGTTTGCACACGGCTCATCGGCAAACAATATGTCAGGCTTTTTTGCTATGGCTCTTGCGATAGCCACTCTTTGCTTTTCTCCACCGGACAATTCATCAGGAACCCTGTTATGTTTTCCTTTTAGACCAACCTTCTCTAACGCTTCGAGAGCAGTTTCATAAGATTCTTTTTTTGATTTTCCTTCCATCATGGAAAGCACATAAACATTTTCTGCAGCACTCATTTCATTGATGAGTGCATAATCCTGAAACACATAACCGACCTGCGTTAGCCTGTAATAACTTCTTTCTGCTTCAGGCAAACTGGAAACCTCTAATCCCCGAATGGTATATTCCCCATCTGTTGCATCGTCCAATAATGCCAGTATCCTTAACAGAGTCGTTTTTCCGCTTCCGGATGCACCCATTATTGCTACAAATTCCCCTTTCTTTATTTCAAACGAAACCCCCTTAAGAGCCTTGACAGCGGTTTCCCCTTTCCCATAATATCTTTTTAAGTTTTTTACAATTATCATTTTTATCGTCCCCATATGGCTTTGAGTATGCTCTCTCTTGACACACTCCAGGCAGGGAGTATCCCGGCTATCACTGACATGGTAAGCATGGTAAAGATGCTTTGAATGAGAAGCATAGGATTGATAGCGGGCGTTATTTGCATGGTTTCATAAAACGTTACTGGATGCACCTGGAAGTAGAACATAAGTGTAAAATATAATATCAGGCCTGCGAATATTCCTAAGGAGACATAGAACATGCTTAGTAATGCATAGGACATTACTATAGATCATTGGAGTAATGCCTATTGCTTTTAAAATTCCAATCTCTTTTTTCTTATTAAGTACGTTAATATAGATAATGATAAAGATTAGTGCTGCACCTACAATCAAACTCACAAACTTTGACATGATATCTATAGCGCCTATGCTTTGCATTGCTTGCTTTATGAGAGATTCCGACTTATCAGCCCATGTAAAGATTTGCTCATTCACTCCTGCTTCTCTGATCTTATCCTTTAGTTGTTCTTCAGTTCCTTGATTGTCAACCCTTACAACTACACTGGTAGCTTTACTTCCTTCTAAACCGTATACTTCTGCAATTTCTTTATAGTTAACTAAAGCATTAAGATCAACGACCTCAAATGTGCCTGTCATAATGCCTTTGACTTTATAGGTCTTCTTTACACCATTGCTGTACGTTACATCAACAAGCGACCCTGCTCTTACTTCCCCCAGATTATCATATATTTCTGATCCAAAACCTGTACCTGCGATCATAGCCCCAATGATAATCTCGTCCTGAGCTAGCTCTCCTAAGAATTCTCCTTCACTGATAATGTATGGATATCGTGAAATTTGATACTCTTCCGTGGGAAGCAGTCCGGTTATAGTTACTCCTACGACTTTATTCTTATGTTCAACAGATGCTCCCACGTCCAGTCGTTTTGTTGCAGCTCTCACACCATTGACTTCCCTAACTGTTTGCAATACACTATCAGCATCGTTAATGTAGGCATTGTCGCCTGTTGGCTCAATGACAATATCACCGTAAGGATAGTCTTGCATGAATCCAGTCATTAGTTTGGAAACTCCACCTATCATTGATGGAAGAAACACTAAGTTCATAAAAATAAGCGAGAGGACAAAAACTATAAACATTAGTGTTTTCTTGTTTCCTCTTTTTATACTGCTGTATGCAATGAGGCCTCCCACCCGGATATCATTATACATATTGGAAACCTCTCATTGCTTTTTATTGTTATCAGAGTTACCGCTGCCTTCCATTAACTGCTTAATTACCTTATCCTTTGACTTTTTTGTTTTATAATTATAATAAATTAGTCCTCCAATAACTGCTAAGATAAGCAATCCAATTACAGCGTTTCCTACTCCGCTATTACTTTCCAGAACAATAAGATTGATTTTCGTTTTAATTTGCTCTTCTCCAAAGTCATCACTATACGTTATTGTTACAGGGAGCTCGTATTCTCCTGCTTTATCAGATATAAAAGTAATTACTGCAGGTCCATCTTCATTTGGGTCAAGAGTTCCTATAAAGGATTCTTTTAATCCTTTGAATGGATGATCAACATAGACTCTTATTGAATTTATTGTTCTGTTACCTGAGTTTTCGATTCTCATAGTCAATTCTACAGTATCACCCTTGTAAGGAAGAACAGGATCAACCTTGAAAGATGCAATATTCAACCTTCCTTTTTTATCAAGCACAGTTATTTTTATCTCATATTCATCCCGTTGCTTGCCAAAATCATCTTCATACTCAATAATAACAGGGATTTTAAACTCTCCTGACTTGTTTGCCTTAAACTTGAATAATGTAGTTTGACTTTCGTTTAAGCCAAGAGTTCCAACTGTAGTATTTTTAATTCCTTTAAACTCATGATCTAAACTAACTACTACAGATTTTGCTATTGCTTCACCAAAGTTTTCAATATCTAGCTTTAAGTCAACTGTATCTCCTTCATAGATATAGTCAGGATTGGTTTTGACAGAAGATATTCTTGGTTCTGCATCTTCACCTATCACTCTTACTTCAACTTGATAATACGTTGTTCTTTTAACGTCCTCGTTTCCATATGTTAATTTCATTTTTATGATATGAGGACCAGGTTTAGCATCAGGAGTTGTTCTCATATGATAGACCAGGTACCTCTCACTTGTACTATAATATAATTTAGGAATGTTGGCAACTAAATTTTCTGTAACTATAATATCTGGAGGGACGCTGGTTATTTCAAAGGTAATCTGTTCAGGGACTTTAGTACCGCAGCTCTCAAGATTAATTCCCAGGGTGAATTCTTCATCGATGCCTATTGAACTGGGACTTATTTCTTTGATCTCTGCGGTTACACACTCATAACCAGCAGATACCGATTCAGCAGTAGAAATTCCTGTTGAGCAAATTGCAAAAATTAATAGGAGCAAATATGTTAATTTTCGATTCCGGACTTTCTCTTTATAGTCCTCTTTTTTTTTCATATCTTAAGTAGAAAAAAGGAATTAAAATAAATTTGTATTTTAGGTTCTATGTAGTCTTTAGGGGTTGAACAGTTATAGGAGTTCGAAGCTAAAAAAATAATCCAAGCTCCCAAAGACTACACAACCCGAAGTAATAGATTTTTAAATATATTATCAGGAATATCCAATTTTGGTCAAATATTCTTTATTAAAGGCTTTTATTTATTTGAAAAATATATCCTGCCTTTAACTCTCAAACTTAACTATAATTTCATTAGTAATAAGCTCGTTAGTGATAATGCCAATAGGATATTTTATAAATTTAAAAGTATTATATATAGGTCATAATTTATTGTTGCAATATGAAAGAAAGAAGGTCAAATATAGTAATCGAATCGATGCGAACCGGCATTATAGTAGACATCTTAAAGTTAACAAATACAACTAAATGCGAATATGTTTCATTACATAAAAGATAAAATAAAAGATATAGGACTTACGCAGTTGAACTGAAAAACCAATAGCATTAAACCTTTAACTATCTAATATGTGATTTAAATCACAGTGCCAATGTACTTGATTTGATGCCTAAAGTGCGTAAGTCCTAAGATATTATGAAAATTAAAATATTAACTTGTCCAATGATCATTGAAGGTAGTCATTTGTCGCCAAAAAGAGGGAGCCTGAAGAGGAAAATGAAAGCGAAAATGGAGCAAATTCCAGAAATAAACCCTAATCCTGTGCTCAGTGTTGAAAAGGATGGTACTGTTCTTTACTCAAATGAAGCGGGTAAGCCATTATTGATGAGTGGGGTGTGAGAGCCGGAGAAAAACAGCCGTCGAGTATCGGAGATCTTGTGCAACTGGTAACTTCCCTTGTCGATCAGTTAGATGGAGAGCTTGAACTGAAACGGAACAACGGGACAAAGTTCACTATGAGGTTCACAGTAACAGAAAAAATGAACAAGTATTAGAGCCATCCTACAAGAATTTATTGATGTGTAATTACTTAACCCATTCCTCCCTATTCCATTTCTTCCAGTATAGAGTGTAGCTGTCGGAGCAAGAGTCCCATATAATCAAATATCGAATCACAATTTGCTGAAATCCCGTCAATGATCATTAGAAGAGCGTTCTATGCGACCGGCGGGCTTCAAGGCTAAATAAGTCACATAAGTTTAAAGTTACAGTAACATCAAAAAGTGATTATTCCTCAAAAACAACTTAGAAGTAGTGGTAGGTTTTTAAGTCCCTATTCTCAAGTCCCTACCGAGGATCCAACCCAAAGATTAAGAGGAAACCCTATTACCCTTTATCTGAAATTGTATAATGATATAATTATATATCATATTCGACTTGAAAGATTTGTTCTGAATTCAAATTTCAACAAGATTAAAATTCATTACGCTAAACTGGTTTTTGCTTGAAAACAATTTTTTGTATAATCTATTTAATATAATTTATAATATTTATTATATTATGGAGTTGGGGACTAAGCTGGGGTATTATCTATCCATAAAAGAATCTCCTGGAGGTTGCTGATCCTTCTTCGAATTACATGCTTGGGGAGCAGAATATTTCGAAGGACTGTATTGGGGGATACAGTAACATGAATTCAGTGCCTCTGGGGGTCTTTCTTAAATTACTATTTTTCCCTTACTTTACTTTTCTTAATATCTTTCAATTCTGTTTTAAATCTGTTTACTGTTATATTCATTATCGACCAGCGATTTCTAGATTATTGGGATAAAACTTTAATTAAAAGATAAACTGTTACTTCCTTGTCGACCAGTTAGATGGGGAATTTGAACTGATAAGGAACAATGGGACGGAATTCACTATGCGGTTTACAGTAACAGAAAAGAATAATCAGGCATTTGCACCAGTTCTTCAACAATAATCGAATAGTTCAGACGATAGAAGAATCTCACTGGCAGGTTGAGCCTGCTTAGCCTTCAAGCCTGCGAAGTCTAAATGACCCACTCTTAACATAAATTAGGTTCTTTTTTATTTCTTCAAGTTCTTCTTTTGTGATTTCACCTTTGGCAATCTTTCTTTTGCGATATCCAACGCAGATTTCCCTTCAACACTGCAAGTTTTATTCTGCTCAATGAGAGATTTTATTAAGCAATAAGCTAACACAATTATTAATATCCAGAACAAGAGCCCGAAAAACATACCACTATATCCCATCATGCCATAACCATTGTTTCCCATCATACCAAAACCGACCATTGTAACCACTTCCATAATGACAATTATTATACTATTTGTTATATTTATATGTGATAATTTTCCCAATATGAAGTGGGTAAATTATAACAGCATAGAAGAGAGCAAACTTGAATTTCAGCTGGTAACTTCCCTCGTAGATCAGTTGGATGGAGAACTTGAACTGAAAAAGGATAATGGAACTGAATTTACGATAACGAAGGCAGAATGCCCGTTGTTTTAGCTGCGGGATGAATGCCGTCAACTTTATAACGTTCTTCCGTTATTGATTCCGAATGTATTCTTATAGTTTCCCCTCGTATAGACATATAATGCTTCGGGGCAACCGATTTAGAATTTATCCAAAGAAGGATCAAAAGGTCTTAATGGAAAAACACTTCGGTAGCTCTCGTTTTATCTTTAACAAATTTTTAAATATTAGACAGACACTTCATGATAAATTTAAAGCGTCAATTTCAAAAATTGACCTTGATAACCATCTCGCACTGTTTAAAGAACTTTATCCTTGGTTAAAAGAAGTTAATTCTCAATCCCTGCAACAAGTTAACAAGGATTTAGATAATGCTTTTCAGAGATTTTTCAAAGGATTAGGTAAATATCCAAATAAAAAATCTAAGAAAAATCACAATTATTCGTTTCAAGTTCCTCAACATTACAAAATAAATATCTCCGAATCTAAATTATTCCTCCCTAAAATCGGTTGGATTAAAGTTAAATTTCATCGTCAATTCTTAGATACATACTATTGTACCGGAACGTTTGAAAAGGATTCAATGCCTGAAATTCTCAGGACATTAACCGTTTCAAAAACTCCGACTGGTAAATATTATGTCAGTATTCTGACTGAAGATCAAACTAATTTTCCTCCGGTTCAAGAATTTTCTCATGCTACTATGGTTGGAATTGATGTAGGAATCAAAACATTTGCCGCTTGTTCTAATGGTGAAAAAATTGAACATCCAAAGTTCTTGAAATCCTCTTTGCAGAGATTAAAATGTCTACAAAAGAGAGTTTCAAGAAAAGTAATTGGATCAAATAACCGGAGAAAAGCAGTAAGGAAATTAGCTATTATTCATGAATTAATTTCTAACCAGAGACATGATTTCCAGCATAAAGTTTCAAAGAAGCTAATCAGCGAAAACCAAGCAATAGCTGTTGAAACTCTAAATGTAAAGGGAATGATGCGTAACCATAAGCTTGCACAAGCTATTGGAGATTCCGCATGGTATTCTTTTGTACTCAAACTGTCATATAAAGCTGAACAATTCGGTAAAACGTTATTGAAAATTGGCATGTTTGAACCGTCTTCCAAGAACTGTAATGTTTGTGGTTATCATAACTCCGAATTAACATTAGTTGACAGAGATTGGTTATGTCCTGATTGTCAAACTTTGCATGATCGAGATATTAACGCTGCAATTAACATTAAAAATTTTGCTTTAATCACCGCTGGAATGGCGGGTAGAGCCTGTGGACTCGCTCTCAAAAGAGAGGGGAACGAAGCAGGAAGCCTGCCATTTTAATGGCGGGTAATTCACAAAGCTTCTCTGGAACATATCATACTTAATTTTATAATGTTGCTTATAGATAGTTATGTAATTATTTCTTTTTGATAATATGATCAAATTTTATATTGACTTTATATTTTTAGTCTCGCAATAAATTAGAAAAAACTTTTATGGCTATTTACGGTCAAATTTTTGGATATTACAAATAAAGAATACTTTAATGGAAGATTCAATTGAACTTGTTATATATTAAGACCATTATATTTATAGAAGTAGTTGTGATAGACACTTTAACGTTAATTAGTCATCGACATTAGGCATGTTGCCGTCAAAGAAAATGAGCCGGTGGGGGAAAATGAAAACAAAAATAGAGCAATTTCTGGCAACGAACCCTAATCCTATGCTTATTGTGTATAAGGATGGGACTGTTCTTCAATCAAATGAAGCGGGTGAGCCCTTATTGCATGAATGGGGTGTAAAAGTCGGAGAAAAACTACCTTCGAGTATCGTAGATCTTGTGCAAGGGGTAATTTCCCAGAATAGCCCTGAGAAAACGGAAGTTAAAGCGGGAAAAAGAGTATACTTGGTCGATATTCATCCCTCATCCAAAGAGGAATGCGTGAATATTTATGGATTCGATATAAGTGGCCCGAAAGAGTTTGAAGAAAAATTTTTAGAAAATGGAGCTCGGGAGATAGGTAAGCTGGAACTTGCCGATATCATTGATACTCAGGTGATTCAATCTCTAATGAATGATTTTTATAAACTTGCTCACATCCCCATCGGCCTAAACGATCTCAAAGGCAATGTTCTTGTAGGTGTCGGATGGCAGGAAATTTGTACCAAATTCCACAGGGTTAATCCTGAAGCCTGCAAGCACTGCTTAGAAAGCGACATAAATTTATCTACGGGCGTTGCTCCAGGAGGATATAAGCTGTACAAGTGCAAGAACAATATGTGGGACGTAGTGACTCCAATTATGGTGGAAGGCCAGCCTGTCGGCTATGTCTTCTCAGGTCAGTTCTTTTTTGAAGACGAACCTCTGGACTATGAGTTTTTCCGATCACAGGCTAGACAATATGGCTTCAATGAGGATGAATATATAAAGGCTCTTGAAAGAGTTCCCCGGTTGAGCATGGAGGCGGTGGACACAGGCATGGCCTTCCTCATGAAGCTTGCTAATATTATCTCACAAATAAGCTACAACAATATCAAGCTGACCAAGTCGCTGGCAGAACGCGAGGTCTTGATTGACGCACTGCGGGAGAGCGAGGAGAGGTTCCGGTCGGTTCTTGAAAACTCACTTGACGTGGCTTACCGGCGAAACCTTCAGACCGACAGCTACGATTACATGAGCCCGTTGGTAGAGAAGATTACTGGCTTCTCTTCCCAGGATATGAGTGCGAGGAGCAGCAGTGAGACTCTTGATCGCATTTATCCCGACGATCGACCCCTCGTTATCGCAGGACTGGCCAAAGCATTCGATATCGGCTTTGGAGTTCTAGAATACCGATTCAAACATAAGGACGGCAAATATCGTTGGTTCTCAGATCATTTCAAAATTATCAAGGATCAAAATGGTAAACCTCTCTTCAGCGGAGGTATCGTCCGCGACATCACCGAGCGTAAGAGAGCAGAAGAAGCTCTTCTCGAGTCTGAGCAGCATTATCGACTCTTATATGAGACCATGCTTCAAGGTGTGGTCTACCAGGATGCCAGCGGTGAAATAATCTCCATGAATCCCGCGGCTGAGAAGATCCTTGGTAAGACTCCAGCTGAGTTCCTGGGCAGCTCTTCTGTGGGCGAGGAGTACCTTACTATCCGAGAGAACGGTTCCCCATTCCCGGGACTCGAGCATCCAGCTATGGTATCCCTTCGGACAGGGAGAAAAGTGCAAAATGTGGTAATGGGAGTTTACAATCCTAGGGAGAATTGCTACCGCTGGATCAATATCAATGCTGTGCCCATTTTCCGGACTGGAGAAGATAAGCCCTTCCAGGTATACACACTGTTTGATGATATCACTGAGTGCAAGCAAGAAGAGCACAAGACTCTCAGATATAACCGAATTCTAGAAGGAATTAACCGGATCTTCAGCAATGTAGTACAGGCAAAAACAGAAGAAGAACTGGGAAGTGCGTGTTTGTCTGTAGCCCTGGAAGTGACCGGCAGCCAGTTTGGTTTCATTAATGAAATGGGCGCCGACGGGCTACTGCATGATGTTGCAAAAAGCGAGCTGGGATGGGAAATGTGCCTTATGGATGACAAGACAGGGCATCGTCGTCCCCCGAGCTTTTTTGTTATCCATGGTTTGTATGGCAGTGTCATTATCAACGAGAAAAGCTTCTTTACCAACAATCCACAGTCACACCCAGATAGTATCGGCGTGCCGCCTGGTCATCCTCCACTCACGTCATTTCTCGGTGTGCCGCTTATTTTGGATGGAAAAACTGTAGGCTTGATTGCAGTCGCAAACCGTGAAGGTGGCTATACCTGCGAGCAGCAGGAGGATCTTGAAGCTATCGCGCCTGCTGTGGTGCAGGTTCTGCAGAGAAAAAAGACAGAACAGGAGCGGGAACGATCTGAGAAGGCGCTGCAGGTGAGTGAAGCACGCTACCGGTCTCTGTATGAAAACAGCCTCGATGGAATTTTGCTGACAAAGCCTGACGGCACTATTCTTTCTGCAAACCCTCAAGCGTGTATCATGTTTGGCATGACTGAAGATGAAGTTATACGGTTGGGAAGAGAAGGTGTAGTAGTCAACGACGAGAAGCTTGCGGCTGCACTTGAGGAAAGAGAGCGGACTGGCTGGTTGAGGGCTGAACTGACACACAGACGAAAAGATGGGTCAACTTTTGTCTGCGATACCACCTCTCAACTCTTTGTAGATGCCGATGGCAGTACAAGTACGAGTATGATCATCAGAGATATCACAGAGCGCAAGCGGGCAGAGGAGGCGCTGCGAGAAAGCGAAAAAATGCTTAAGATGGCCTTAAAGGCTGCTAGGGCGGTCGCCTGGAATTGGGTCCCTAAGAAGGATCAACTTAACATATCTGATAACTATCCTGAGATCTACGGTTGCACTGATATCAACCAGGAACGTGATGGCTTTGCACTCATCCACCCTGAGGATCTCGACCGCCATAAGTCTATTGTTGAGAAGGCCCTTCAGGAGGGAGGAACGTACATTTCGGAGTTTAGGGTCATACGCCCTGATACAGGAGCTATAACCTGGCGGGAGGAGCGTGCTGAGGTTTGGAAGGATGAGATCGGCATGGCTAAGCTCTTTGGTGTTACTATGGACATCACCGAGCGCAAGATGGCCGATGAGGCACTGCAGCGAGAGCGAAGCTTGCTAGAGACCGTTATGCAGACCACTGACTTTATGCTGGTCTTTCTCGATCCACAATTCAATTTCGTGTGGGTCAACCCTGCCTATGCCGAAACGTGTCAGATGAAGCCGGAGGAGATGATTGGCAAGAATCATTTTGCCTTGTATCCTGATGCAGAAAACGAGGCGATCTTTAGGAAAGTTCGAGACACCGGCAAAGGAGTTTTCTACAAAGACAAGCCGTTTGTCTTCCCAGATCAGCCAGAACGCGGAGTGACCTATTGGGACTGGAGCTTGGCACCAGTCAAGGATTCCTGTGGAGACGTTAAGGGTCTAGTCTTCTCACTACGTGAGACGACAAAATACAAACAGGTCGAGGAGGCGTTGCGTGAGAGTGAGGAACGGCTGCGCCTTTTGGGGGATAACCTACCTGACAGCGCAGTTTATCAGTATGTCCATGAGCTCGACGGCAGTGTCCGGTTTCTGTACTTCAGCACAGGCATCGAGCGGCTCAACGGCGTCAAAGTCCAGGACGTGCTGCGTGATCCCAACACGTTGTACAGGCAAGTTCCGCCGGACTATTTAGAACGGGTCGTCGAAGCCGAGACACATAGTGCCAGAGAGTTGTCGGATTTTGATATGGAATTACCTATGCGGCTGCCCAACGGCCAGATGCGCTGGATGAGATTGCACTCCCGTCCGCGCAGGCTACCCGATGGCCGAACTATCTGGAACGGCGTGCAAATCGATATCACTGAGAAAAAGCAGGCAGAAGAAGCCCTTAAAAAAGCATATGACAATTTAGAAGAAAAAGTCAAAGAGCGTACAGCAGAGCTTGAGCAGGCTTACAACTCGTTGAAAGAAAGCGAAAAAGGTCTTGCTGACGCTCAAAAAATGGCTCATATTGGAAACTGGGATAATGATCTTGTAATTGGTGAATTACACTGGTCTGAGGAAATGTATCGTATTTTTGGGCGGAGCTCTCAAGAAGGCATAAGTTACGATAAATTTTTAAGTTACGTACATCCAGACGACAGAGATTATGTGTATAACTCCACTAAGGAAGCTTTTGACGGAAAGATCTATGCGACTAATTATAGAATAGTTCGACCTGACGGAGAAGAGCGGATAGTCCATTCAGAAAGAGAAGTTATTTTTGATGAGAGAAATAATCCTGTTCGAATTAAAGGAACGGTTCAGGATATTACTGAACATAAAAAAGCAGAAGAGAAAATTCATAGCTTAGCGAATATTGTGGAATCATCAAGCGATGCTATTGGAACTCTATCTCTTGACGGCATTATTACAAGCTGGAATAGAGGGGCAGAGCAGATTTATGGTTATCCAGTGGAAGAAGTTCTTGGAAAGAGTGTATCCATCCTGGCTCCACCCCTTTTACATGACGAAACAAAAAAATTAACTGAAATGGTTATAAGGGGAAAAAAAGTCCACCAATATGAAACTTTACGGTTAAGAAAGGATGGTAAGATTATATTTGTTTCAATAGTTCTTTCTCCGGTCATTGATATTTATGGAAAGCTGACTGCTATCTCGTTCATTGTCAGAGATATAACCAAAAGAAAAGAAGCTGAAGAAACTCTGGCAAAAATTGAAATTGCCCGCAAGCAAGAAATTCACCACCGGATAAAAAACAACCTTCAGGTAATCTCCTCCCTGCTGGATCTTCAGGCTGAAAAGTTCAGAAATCGAGAGGATATTAAGGATACAGAAGTTCTGGAAGCCTTCAGAGAGAGCCAGGACAGAGTGATATCAATGGCCCTTATTCACGAAGAATTGTACAAAGGTGGAGGGTTCGAAACTCTAAACTTTTCTCCGTATATTGAGGAACTTGCGGATAATCTTTTCCAGACATACAGGCTTGGAAATACCGATATCAGCTTAAACATGGATCTGGAAGAGAACCTTTTGTTTAATATGGATACTGCAATCCCGTTAGGAATGATTGTCAATGAACTAGTTTCCAATTCCATAAAACATGCATTTCCCGGCAGAAAGAAAGGAGAAATCCGAATCAAACTCAGTCGAGAAGAAAACAAAGAATGCATAAAAAGCATAACCGAAGACTGTAAGAGCACCAATTTCATTCTAAAGATTTCAGATGACGGTATAGGTATTCCTGAGAATCTTGATATTGAAGAGCTTGATAGTCTAGGATTTCAGCTGGTAGCTTCCCTAGTAGACCAGTTAGATGGTAAATTTGAGCTTAAAAGAAATAATGGGACGGAATTCGTTATGAAGTTTTCAGTAGCAGAAAAAAATAATCAGGTATCAGCGCCAGCCCCACAGCAATTAATTGAATAATATCGTTTAAACTCACATTCCGACCCCCTGCCAATACAGGATAATAATTGTTGATTTTAGCCATTTCATTAATGAAAATTCATTTGAATTATACTTTTGTGATTTGAATTTGTACAAAAGTATCAGAAATCGGAATGTGAGTTTAAACATGAGTAAGAAAAGGTTGAAAAATTAAAAAGGGTTTCCCGTTTTTATAAGTTTAAAAATGGAAATTAAACGAAAAAGTTATTCTGCTGCAAAATCAAGAAAAAAAGCTATTTTTAAAGATAATTTATCAAAAGCGTTTATAGAATACTCTTTAAGGTTTTAATCTTAAGATTTTGAACATATTACAAATTAATAAATAATCTAATCGAAATTAGCTTTCAAATTTTATATTCATTTAAAATCATTTTACTCTTTTTCCTAATTTCTTACACAAAATTTTGAATTTTTACACAGGAGCTAGTCTTTACACAAATCGGAAGGGAGGTAATTTTATTATGGATCAGGGAAAGAAAGGATATAACAGATTGAAGGTGAGTCGGAAAAGGACCTCTGCAACTAAATACAGGTATAGTTTTATCAAGCGTTGGAGAGAACTCCAATCAACAGAGGAGTCAATTCCATGGCCTTATTTCCTTGTTTGGATTTGATTTTGGACTCTATATCAGAACATCATAATCCTTTTCGGACTGCATTAGGAGGACTTGAATCTCCTCATGTTCGGCTTATAGCTCGATCGGTATATTCCCGAACTAATGCTTGAGCTCGAGCTATAAGCTGTTTACGTTAGGAAAAACAATTTGGGAATTAATTTGGAGATATTGCATGGAAATTACTCATAGGCTGCACAGTATTGACTCTAGTAAGCCCAGCGTACCATATTGGCACGTTTGGACTGACGAGAAAGGGGTAAGCCATCAGGACAGATGCGAGCTGACAGACTTCAAGCTTGAAAGTATATCGAGCGGTGCAGCACCATCATGGGTCGACCGGCTGAGCAGCCCGGGCACCCACATGATCATCATGGTCCTGCCTGTGGGCTGGGTGGGGGAATGGCACGAGAACCCAAAGCCACAATGGATCGTGCCACTCTCAGGCTGCTGGTTCGTGGAGACCATGGATGGCAAGCGAGTAGAGATGGGACCGGGTGAACTGTCGTTTGGCAACGACCAGAACACAAAGCCTGATGCTGAGGGGCGCAGTGGCCACCGCTCAGGGACAGTGGGCGACCAACCTTCGGTGCTGATGCTGGTGCAAGTAGACCAGAATTCGTTCAACAACAAGCCCTGCGAGCTCAAATAAGGGGGATCAATGCAGGCATTCGAAATTATCGACATTCGATTCTATAATTATGCTGTTTACCTCTCTGCTCGAGAAGCTGGCGGAAGGTTTCTCTTGGTTGGAAGGTCCATTCTGGTTCGCCTATCTGAAACACTTGCTGTTCAGCAACATTCTCAACAACCGAGTGATGTGCTGGATCAAGGCCGGGGTATATGAAGGGATACGGAGGAAATTATGGACAACGAGATGAAAATACAGCCGCAGAAGCCGGTGGTCCGGCGGAATTCCTGGATAAAAGTTTTATCCACTGCAGCAGTTTTCTATGTTCTTTTGCTTGTGGCAGTGTTGCTGACGGGCAATCCCAACCTGTTCCCTACCCTGGTGATGGTCGGCAACTTTATGGTCCCCGTCGCCTATGTGGCGTTCATATACGATCGCAGGCATCTCAGCAGCCTGACAATGCCAACTGTCTCCAAGGCTTTCCTGTACGGAGGGCTGGTGGGTATCATCGGCGCTGCTTTTCTATCACCATTATTTACCAGCCAGTTGAATCTTGGCGCGATTCTAAGAATAGGGCTCATCGAAGAATTTGCTAAAATCCTGGGTGTACTGGTGATTGCACGCCACAGACGGCATGACTCTGAGATGGATGGGTTGATTCTGGGAGCGGCTGTGGGGATGGGGTTTGCGGCCCTGGAAAGTACCGGTTATGCCTTTACTGCCTTCCTGAGGAGCTCTGGGAGCCTTTCGACAACAGTGGAAGTGACCTTGCTCCGCGGTCTGCTGGCCCCACTGGGGCACGGGACCTGGACGGCGATTTTAGCCAGCGTGCTGTTTCGTGAAAGCAGGAATGGTCACTTCCGCATTAACCTGCAGGTGATTGGCGCTTACCTGCTTGTTTCCATTCTGCATGGAATGTGGAACGGGTTGTCCCTGGTCCTTACTCCCGACATTGGCCTGGGGTTAGGTGTGATCACCATCTGGGGTGTGATTGGTACTATTGGATTGTTTGTGCTCTGGGTGCGCTGGCGAGAATCGGTAAGGTTACAAACTGTTTTGCTGCCAGAAACCGAGGACATACATAACAATAAAGAAGAATATGCGGCATTAAACCCTAATGAGGCTGGTTCAAAAAAGCAGTAGAGAAGCTCAATACAGTAAGTAAGGCGGCGAAGTAAAAGAGACTGTGGCGGGAGTATCCGGATCTGTCTTTACCTTGCTGTCTTTGCGTTTTACTGCTTTGGTGTAAAAGATACACAAAGGACGAGAAAAAAGAGAGAACTCACTCTTTAATTTTTCTTAAGATCGTGGGGTGATCAATTGACAATTTCCGGTTTTAATAAAGAAGCGGCTGTTGGAGTTATTGGCTTAGGGATCATGGGAAGTTCCTTTGCTTCTAATCTTCTTTCACGAGGCTACAATGTTCACGTATATAACAGGACCAAAGAAAAAGCTAAACCACTCGTCGAAAGAGGTGCTACTTTCCATTCCACACCAAGAGAATTGGCTTCGGTAGCAGACATTATTATGACATCACTGACTGATCAAGACGCCATTGACAGTGTAGCCTTTGGCGAAGATGGATTTCTAAATGGAGCGAAGAAGGGTTCTTTATGGATTGATTTGAGTACAATAAGCCCTTCAGCCTCGATCAGACACTCTGAAGCAGCAAAAGAGACATGCATAGAGAGACTAGACACACCTGTGGTGGGAAGTAAGGACCTGGCTTCAAAAGGAGAGCTTATCATTCTGGTTGGAGGAAACCATGAAGTATTTCAAAAATATGGAAATTTTCTTAACGAGCTTGGCAAAACTACAATTTACTTAGGAGCAGACAGTAACGGTCACAAAATGAAGCTGGCAATAAATCTGCATCTAGGGCTTCTTACTGAATCGTTTTCTGAAGCTCTGGCTTTCTCGCAAAAGCTCGGGTTCGACACTAAAACTTTCGTTGAGACAATTAACAAAACTCCGATCAAGAACTATATTTCTGAAGGCAAGGGCCCAAGGATTGTAGAAGGCAATTTCGAACCAGCTTTCTCGCTCAATAACTTACTCAAAGATTTGAGGCTTATAAACGAACAAATAATTAAAACCGGGGCTATATTACCGATGACAAAGGTGGCCATAGAGGAATACTCCGAGGCAGTAAAAAATGGCGAAGGGCAGAAGGACTTCAGCGTTATCGCTTTGGAAATCCAGCGTAAAAATGAATTAACTTAAAGTCATGAGGGTGCGGCCTAGCTCAAGTATGCTGAATGTAAAAATCAAAGAAGCGCTCTATTGTCAAAAACTGAAGGACAATTCCTTGACTAAGATTACTGGGGAATATTAGTTAAGCAAAAGTCACTTCACCTTATACTTTACCACTAGTCGTTGTTTCAAAAGTTGAAACCCAGATCACTGCCTGCGTAGATCTTGGTGCTGCTTAAAAACTCGTGCATTAAGAATGGATGTAACAGGCAAAATAGAGCGCCGCCGTCTACGAGTTGGTAGATTGGTTTCCAAAGTCGTGGAAGTTGGTTCACGCTTTCTAGTGGCTTCAAAACTCAAGAGTAAGTTTTCATTTTTGCAGCTATACTACAAGATCCACCTCGAAGCTCTGAAGAATTCCTGACAAGTGGAAGATAGTCAAAATTGTTTCCGTTGTTTCCGTTTGTTCTGTAAGAGAGGTCACTAATCCCTCCCCTAGCCCACTAACTCTAAAAATCCACATTTTTAAAAAGTTTTATTTTTCGCATTTTTAAAAAGTTCTATTTATACCTATGTTTTTATTTGAAGAGAAATAAGAACTTTTAAATTTTTTATTAAGAGTTTAGTTCTCATAGTCTGTCTCCAGACTTCAAACATATGCCATAACTGTGTAAAAATTGCAAAGAATTTTATAGAATCAACTCTTTTTAGAAATTAGTGTGGTTCGTCCCATGCTAGAATAACCCCTCAAATGGCCAGGGGAAGAAAAAAGAACCTCTGGCCATAATCTATCAATCTTTCCGGCTAATAGCCCCTATTTTTCATTCTCCTCGTAAACAAATCATTTTATCGTTATTCAATATTACTTCTAACTTTTCTTTACCATATCACATTATACCAAGTAACCTATTTCTTCATTATTACTTCCGCAGCTTCCTTTAAAAGAATGGAGTAAAATTGACAAATATTCCAATGTTTATGCAAAAAGTTTAGCTCTGATACACATCTTCAAACTGTCTATTTGGAATAAAAAAGAGCGTAAGTGTGCAAATTCTTGAAACACATCATTTACTTTTTAAGCATTAGATGCATTACGAGTTTGTATACATTTTGAGCAATAATCCGAGGTAGCATCGGCTAAGGAATGAATAGCAGAAAACAGGAAAGTTCTCAAAGGCTGTTTTAACCTGTGTATCAGGCAAGATACTGATGTCAACTCTTTAAAACAGGAAGATAAAAATTGAGATGAAAATTAAGACGGATGGAGGACTGGGTTATTAAAATTAATAATTTACCAGAGAGAGGAGATGAGAACGAAGAAGCAGGCGAAGAAAAAATAGCAGAGCAGTTCTTGTCAATGAATCCGAATCCCATTCTGAGAGTGGGAGCAGATGGAACAGTCCTCTATGCTAACAAGGCAGCCTATGTGCTTCTCGATCACTGGGGTATAAAGGAAGGAGAAAAAGTCCCCCAATACCTAAATTTTAGTCTAAATGGGGCTCTCTCACAGGAAAATCCGAAAAATGTAGAAATTCAAGCCGGAGATAACATATACGCTGTACAACTCCACCCATTTCCGGAAGAAGATTATGTAAACATTCAAGGGTTTGATATAAGTTCCAGAATCCTGGCCGAGGAAAAGCTCCATAGAAGGGAAAAACAATACATTTCCCTGAGCAACCTTGGCAGAATATCTATTGCATGCAAAGACTTTCAAGAAATTCTGGGGGAATGTGCCAGGCTTATCGCTGAGGGTCTGGGTACAGAGTTTTCTACTATTTTTGAACTCTTGCCTGATGGGAATTTCATCATGAGAGCGGGGTTTGGCTGGGAAGAGGGGATAGCAGGCAATATCATTGTAAGAGGAAAAGAAGAGTCTCATTCAGGATATACTCTCTTTGAGGGAAAACCTATTTTCTTGAAAGAAACTGAAACTGAAACCCGTTTCAGGTGTTCTGAATTTCTCAGAGGTCATGGGGTGGTTAGTGGAATAACGGTCCTGATTGGAAAGATAAATAAGCCTTTTGGGATACTGGGAGTTTACAGCACAGCAAAGAGAGATTTTACTGCAGATGACATATATTTCCTGGATTCTGCTGCTTTTTTGCTTTCTGAGATTATCGAACGCTTCCAGGCAGAGGAACAACTTCGGGTTCATCAGCATGAACTTGAGAGACTAATCGAAAAAAGAACTCTGGAATATGCGGAAGCGAATGCGAAACTTGCACAGGAAGTTCTGGAGAGAAGAAAAATCGAAAAGACTCTTATGAATACAGTTAGTTTTCTTGAGACTCTTCTTAATAGTGTTCCAAGTCCTGTGTTTCAAAGAGATTTAAATGAAACATATATAAACTGTAATGAGAGTTTTGCCAGGCAGATCATGGGACTCCCTAAAGAGGAGGTTATCGGGGGTTCTTTCCTGGAATTCCAGAAGAGAGTCCCAAAAGAGCTTGCAGAAATATATGAGAGGGACGATAAGAAGCTGATTGAAAACGGAGGAAGCCAATATTACGAAACCAAAGTAATCTGCGCCGATGGAGTGCAAAGGGATTTCCTTTTCCATAAAGCTACTTATGAAGACAGTTCAGGAGAAGTGGCTGGCGTTGTTGGTGTCATTCTGGATATTACCCCGCGCAAAAAAGCTGAAAAGATCTTCAAAAAAAGTGAAGAGAGGTACAGGATTGCAGCAGAACAGACCGGGCAGCTTGTATATGATTATGATGTAGAATCGGGGAAAATTGATTGGGCGGGAGCCATTAAAGAACTGACAGGTTATAACCTGGAAGAATTCCAGAGATTCAATAGAAGAGATTGGGAACTACGTATCCATTATGAAGATCTCAGAAGAGTAATTGAAGGACTTGAAACGTACAAAGAGAAAGGAGAAAGATTTACTGTTGAATACAGGTTCAGAAGAAAAGATGGAAGCTTTTTTTATGTAGAAGACAGGGGAATTTTTCTAAAAGATGAGCAGGATCTTTGTTCTTGCAGGGCCATAGGAGTAATGAAAGATATCACGGCAATAAAAATGGCTTCTAAAAAACTCAAGGAAAGCGAAGAGCGATACAGGTCTTTTATGAAAAATTTCAGAGGAGTTGCTTTTCAGGAAGGGTTGGATTCAATTCTTATTCTTGTTGACGGAAGTGTAGAAGAAGTTACAGGATATCAAACAGAGGACTTTATTTCCGGAAAAATAGACTGGAATAAGCTTGTTCTCTTAGAGGAACAAAAAAAATTCCTGGAAAATAGAGAGAAGCTGTTAAGTGACCCATTACTTCTTATAGAGCACGAATACCGCATAAGGCACAGGAATGGAAGAATAAAGTGGGTTAGGGAAACTATTCAGAATGCTCTTGATGCCTCAGGCAAGAAAAGAATCCTTCAGGGCTCGATCTATGATATTACAAAGCAGAAAGAAGCCGAAGAGTCTTTGAGACAAATAGAAGAAATCCGTAAAAAAGAGATCCATCACAGAATTAAAAATAACTTGCAGGTCATCTCTAGCCTTCTAGAGCTTCAGGCAGAAAGGTTCAGTGAAAAGGAGGTTCTTGAAGCTTTCCGCGAGAGCCAAAATCGAGTTATTGCAATGTCAATAATCCATGAAGAGCTATATCAGTCAAAAAACAACGAAACACTCGATTTCTCGGCATATCTTCAAAAACTGACATCACTGCTTCGTTCATATACTTTGAGAAAAGATAATATTAAGATTCAGCTAGATATTGAAGAGACTTATCTGGGAATGGATACGGCTGTACCCCTTGGGATAATAATAAACGAGCTTGTAACCAATTCTTTAAAACATGCATTTTCTCCAGATACAGAAGGGGAAATAAGTATAAAACTTCGCAGGACTGAAGAGAACCAAGAAAATAAAGATATAAATAATAGGACCAATATCATTGATTCTAAGAGTTCAGTTGACAAAAGTAACCATTATAAACTGATAGTTTCGGACAATGGGTTGGGTTTTCCAGAAAATGTTGATTTCAGGAATACACGCTCTCTGGGCCTGCAACTTGTAAATGCTCTTGTTGAACAGCTGGAGGGTACAATCGAACTTGAAAAAGGTACAGGAACCGTTTTCAAAATATTTTTTAAGGAAAACGACTAATTATCTGATATTTATCACTACTAGAGGGGAGATTAAATGAAAAAAGCAAAAATCCTGGTTGTTGAAGACCAGAACATCGTGGCTCTTAACATACGAAATAAGTTAAAAAATCTGGGTTATACTGTGCCGGGTACTGCATCTACCGGAGAAGAAGCCATTAGAAAGGCAGAGCTGACTAATGCAGACCTCGTTTTAATGGATATTATGCTGAAAGGAGAAATGGATGGAATCGAAGCGGCACGCGAAATCAAAAACCGGCTCGGAATTCCAGTACTTTACCTGACTGCGTATACTGATGATGAAACCCTTAATAGGGCAAAAACTACAGAACCTGCAGGATATATCTCAAAACCTTTCAAGGAAGAAGACCTGCACAGTAATATAGAAATGGCTCTTCACAAACATAGAGCCGAAAAAAAGGAAAGTGAGAACACCAAAGAGCAATAAATTTTTAAAACCTCTTACTCCTCTTTATTAAACCTCACACTCCTCTCTTTTAAACTAGTGCATCGATTCCAAATTAGATACATGATTCAGGAATTGATTACAGTTACAAGCGCAAATACTTAAGTTAGAGTTATTCGGCTTATAAGTGTTTGAAACGCAGGAAGGCAAGGAAAAACTTTGTTCTACACTTTATAACCGCGGAAAACGCTGAAAGCGCGGAAGAACTGTGCCCATGTTCTCTTTATTTCGCGTTTTACGCGCTTTCCGAGGTTTATAGGAAGTGACCTATATTAGTCCTTCCTTAATTTAAATTCAAAATTTGATCTTGATATACTTTGGAATCGATGTACTAGATAATTCTCTTTTTTAAATTCACACTCCTCTTTTTTGTCTATACATTTCGATTGCCCTTCTAACTCTGTCTTCATCAAGTTTTCCTGTAGTTGAGACAGTTTCAAATAATCTTTTTGGAAGAGTGAGATCTTCAAACTTGAAGCCGAATTTCTTTTTCAGTTCATATTTTTTCTTGGAGATGTCCTTACCAAGTTCTTTCAATTCCTCTTCGGTTTTCTTAATTCCCAGAGCGTTAAGGGCTAAAATTATTTTTTCGAATGTGTAGACATTTCTTGCAAAGAGGCAGGCAACCATGCAGTTGAGGACATTGCGCCGATCTTCTTCTTCTATTATGTAGTCAACAATTTTTTCATCCGAAAGCGGATAGTTAAAAGCAGCCTGATCGGCTGCATAGCCTGCATTGTCAAGATGGGAATGCCTGAAGCCTACAGTGAGCCCAAGCACATTTCCAAGTCCTGTGTGATAACCTGGAATTTCCAGGCCTCCCAGCTGAATTGCGAATTCTTCTCCTCCGTACTTTTTAGAGGCATAACTCACTCCCTTTCCGAGGGCTGCGTAGAAGTCATTTGGTGCTTTGACTACAAGGTCTATTGCCCGCATGTATGCAGCTTTATCTCCCCAGGAGAGTTTTAGTCCCATAGTCTCGTCGGTGGAAATCAGTTCCCGCTGCTGCATTTCAGTAGCCCAGGCGAGTACACCTCCCATGCTGATTATATCAACGCCGGCTTTTTCACATGCATCGATCAATTCGAGTACGGCTTTGGGATCAGCTACTCCAAGGTTTGAACCAAGAGCATAAATCAATTCATAATCATAGGAAGTATCAAAGGTTTCATACTCATGGGCTTTTGAGAAAGGACGTCTTAACATGGCCACATGGACACATCCTATAGGGCAGCCTGCGCAGGAAACCCGCCTTATAAGATAATTATCCGCAAATACTTCTCCTGATATTGCTTCAGCCCCTTCGAAAGAAGCTGCCTGCAAGTTCCTGGTAGGAAGGCCTTTGAGTTCGTTTAAGACCAGGATATTTTCACTTGTGCCCAGATTATGGTACTTTTCAGTTATCCCTGTTTTCACAATTGTGTCGTAAAGCATGCTAACAGTTTTTCTGTAGGCATTATGCTCAGGGCTTAGTATCTCATTATCTCCGGAAATCAGAAGAGCCTTAAGCTTCTTTGCCCCAAAAACAGTCCCCATACCAAGGCGTCCGAAGTGGCGGTATGTATCCACATTAACATCAGCATACGTAACCCCATTTTCCCCTGCAGGTCCTATCCGGATAATACTGCGCCTGCCTGCCCCAGGTTCTATTTCCCTGAGGATTTTTCCCACATTAATTGCTGACGAAAGACGCCATATGGAAGATGCATCCCTGAAACTAACCTTATCGCCATGAACAGCCACATACACAGGGTACTGGGAAGCGCCTTTGATAACAATCGTCTCAAATCCTGCATAACGCATTGACATTCCAAGGTGGCCACCTGCGTAGGATTCCCCCAATTCTCCGTTAAGGGGAGAACGGAACAATGCAACGGTTTTGGTACATGTAGGATATACTCCTGTGAGAGGCCCTGTGCTGATTATAAGAGGCATTTCCGGATCAAGAGGCTCTGTACCCTCTATATACTCCTCAAGCATGAGGTTCGCAGCAACCCCTATGCCTCCCAGATACTTTTCATAAAGATCTTTCCTCTCTTCAATGTGATAGCTCTGGCTAGTCAGGTCAATATAGAGTATATTTTTAAGTCCTGAAATAGCGTACTGCTCTGTTGTCATTTTTCCTCCCCAGGTTCTTTTCCCCCATATAGTTCTTTATGGGATGCAGTAGAGCTGATCGGGCTTGTTTCCTCAGCCGGGCCTGTATCAGTGATTATTACATCCCCGCTGTCTTCGACCTCAATCATTACAATTACATCGTGAGGACAGAACTTCGGGCAGACTCCACAATGCTTGCAAATTACTGCTTTTTTTTGCGCATCCAGATGGATAGCCCCCATTAAGCAGGCTTCTATACAGTTTCCGCAACCATCGCAGATATCTTCGTTGAGAATGACTCCTCCCCCTTTCCTTTTGCTCAGCGCGCCAATCGGGCAGGCCCTCATACACGGAGGGTCAATGCAAGCATGGCAGACAATTTGAGCATAAGGAGTTTCGATTCCTCCTTTAGTCTGGATATCAATTCTGCTATTTTTCAGAGATATGGTATTGTACCAGGTCCTTGCACAGGCCATCATGCAGGAATAGCAGCCTATACAGCGAGCTGGATTTGCAACCTTTAACCTTCTTGCCATAAATTCCCACCCAGGTTCCTTTTTAAGAAAGTATTATCGTCAGTTTATATAATATATTCCGATTGAGATATATAAGGTTAGTAAAACACAACTACAAGGTTAGTAAAACACAAATTTTAAAAAATCGGTTAAAGGCTTAAAATGCCTATTTTTTTTGAGTTTACTGCCTAAAATATCTATTCATTTGCTCACTGTCTCTGCTTAATTCTCGAAATCTGTCTCCATAGAAAGGTACAACTCCTCTTAACTGATTTATTATATTGGAAAAGTTGTAACTCTAATATAAAGTTAGACAGATATAACGCTTTGGACAGGTTCTCTTGCTTCCCTCTGTCTACTCTTAATTAAAGGGCGGGTTAACTATCTCGTCCACTAAAAGGAGACTTAATTTATCCCATCAGTGACGGCTCCCACGAATAAATTCGCAGGCATCTACGGTATTGCAACCGATGCTATACCGTCCTAGAGCAATTATTATTCTTGTCTCGCCAACACCGTTCAAAGTTTTACATGCAGGACTCCCCTGCATAACCTCATACTTAGAGTTCAGAGCAAAGTCTAGCCGACCTACTTGAGTCTTTTCAACTTCTGGTAGCAAAAACTAGACAATATAATATAGGGAGAGCAGTATATTAACGTTTACTGATCTCGAAAAAGGGGAGGGGTGACGGCTGCATCCCGCCATTGAAATGACGGGGATTATCCTTCGACGCCTCTAAAAGGTAGGTTAACTTATCTCGTCCACCAAAGGTAGGTTAACTTATCTCGTCCACCAAAGGTAGGTTAGTTTCTCCCGTCCACTAAAAGGTAGGTTAATTTCACCCGTCCACTAAAGGAAAGGTTAACTCCCCACATCCACTAACAGCGAGGAAATTTCCCAGTTCTTACCTTTTATTTAGTCTCTTTTTTATTCCTGAGTTTATCGAGCAATGCCGAAACCCTTTCTTTTGCATCTTCGGCCTCCTGAATATCTCTGACAATGGTAACATCCAGGATATCACCCTCCCTGCTTCCTGCAGGTAGCAAAAAAAGAGGGATGTTGATTTTTACTGTCTCTTCATCCCTTACAAGCAGAACTGCAATATTTTCTTCAATTCTGTCAAGAGTGACTTTGAAGCTTTCCATCCTTATCTCTCTCTATAGAGGAATACTGCAAGCAGCCCGATTATCGCGTAAATTATTTCGAATCCAGGCGTGTTTTCTTCCTGTTCGGTCGTCTGTTCGTCATTTGCTGCTGTACTTCCCTTTCTTTGTTCACTGCGAATGTCAGGTTTAGATGGCGATCCAGTTACATCTTCTTTTCTGATACCACTAGAGTTGCTTTCTTCCAGTACAGTTATCATAGCCGCTTTTGAGTCGGTTCCTTTTGCGTTGCTGACTGTCAGACTAGCAGTATAGGTTCCTGGAGCGGCATAAGTATAAACCGGGTTCGCGTTGCTTGAATCAGCGACTCCGTCATTATCGAGGTCCCAGCTCCTTGAAACTGCATTTTGCGAAAGGTCTGTAAATTGTACAGAGAGGGGAGCATAACCGGTTATAGGACTGCTGCTGAAGTCTGCTATCGGAAGCACTGTTCCTTTAGAATTAGATGCGGTATCTTCCGTGAGTACTGAATAAGAAACACCATCAGTTGTCACGGTCACTGTGCCATCGAGATCTGTCCTGTATACTGTTGAAACTTTTTGAAGCGCTTGGAGCCTTTCTGAATGAGGGTGCCCATATTCATTTCCTTCACCAACTTCGATGACACTTATAGCCGGACTTACTGCACTGATAAAAGAAGCATCGCTGGCAGTCCTGCTCCCATGGTGTCCTACTTTCAGGATATCAGCATTGACATCATAACCATCCTGCATTATGGCTTTCTCGGCTTCGATTCCAGCGTCACCCATCAATAAAAAGGATACACTTCCATCAGTCACCTTTAACACAACAGAATTCTCGTTTGGGTCATCACTAAAATACGAGCTCTCGGGATTTAAGACTTGTACGTCGATACCTGGGGCAAAGTCGATCTTGTCGCCTTTCTTTACCACTGTGAAAGGAATATTCTTACTGTCGATTGTACTCAACATGTTTTCGTAGGTTTTTGAGGAGTAAGGATATCCGGAATCGATGAAATGGCTGATTGGGAAACTATTAAGGATTACTGACATACCACCTATATGATCTGAATGTGGATGCGTAGCAACCACATAATCAAATGATGTTACCCCCTCACTCTTAACATATTTAGCTACATCGTCACCCTTATCTCTTTCTCCAGCATCGATCAACATACTATTGTCGCCGCATTCTAACAAAATAGAATCTGCCTGTTCTACATCGATAAAGTGAACAGTGAGGTTTTCAGGCGCCGCAGTAGCGGCTGATGCTGTAGATGAAATAGAAATTAAGAATAAGATTATAGAGCCCAATACTAAGGCTAATGAATAGATCTCTTCCCTGTTTCTCACTTATGTCCCCTTCTATATGCGCATTTATAAACTTTGGTTTTAATAAATAAGGCATGTATTTAAGTCTTAAATCTTTTCTTTTTAAATAGTTTTTATAAAACTCTTCAAATTTGAGCGAGTGTATCTGGACATTCAATTTACTTTGAATTGTCCTTTATTGAGATTGTCTGAGCAATCTTATTCTTTTTTTACGTAGAATGAGGAACTTAGGAAAACCTATCAGGAGATAGGAAAGGTAAGGAAAATGCGTGCCTAAAGGAGCTGTATGAGAATTTTTGGAATTAAATAAGAAAAGTACTGCCTTCTAAATGCTTTTTTATAGCCATCCTGCGGCTAATTAAGGTTCACTGAGTATAAATATCCATTTTGTAAAGATGTTTTTATTAGACCTTGCTTTTACTATTTTGTAGCAAAATTATTTCTTTTCAGAAATTAATTATACCAAGGAAATATCTATGAATTTACAAGATATTTCAATCCCTACTTTGAAGGTGAAAGAACATGGGAAAATGCGAAAAATGCGAAAAAGAAGTTGAGAGCTTTGTCACTTTCAAAGGGCAAAAACTCTGTATTGAATGTGCTGTTCAAGCTCAGAAGGATATCGACCCCGACAGCCTTAATTATGGTGCATGTATTTAATTCTATTACCAGTCGGTCTTTTCTAAGACCACCTTTCTCTTTTAAAGCGTACTATTCCACCTTTTTAGCGTTAATACATAAAATTTGAAAATACTGAATAAACTTTGTCCATAAATTAGTCCTCTTGAGCGCAGCGAAAAGGACACCGTGCTCCCGAAGCGGAATTCGGGTAGTTCACGTCAGCACCGTTTGCGATGCAAAAGTCTTTTGATGAAGCTTATCACTGGTTTCGACTTCAGCAAACTTTATAATAAACTCTGTCCCATTGTCCCTTTTCAATTCAAGTTCGCCTTCTAACTGGTCTACAAGGGTGGTTACAAGCTGTATGCCAAGGCTCTTGGATTTTTCCAGATCAAAATCTGCAGGTATACCTATCCCATTATCCGAAACTGTTAGAATAAAATTTGTACTATTACAACCTTCTTTTTTACTTTTCAATATGCTGCTTGTACATTCTATAGGTTTTTCCCTGTAAAGTTCGATTTGAATTTCCCCTTTATTTTTGTCTGGAAATGCGTACTTGAGGGAGTTTGAAACAAGTTCATTAATAATTATTCCTAACGGTACTGCTGTATCCATGTCAAGAAATATATTCTCTTCCAGATTCATATTTAAGCTTATATCAGTATTTCCAACCCTGTATGTTCGAAAAAGGTTCTTAACAAGTCTTTCCAGGTATGGTGAGAAATTCAGTGTATCGGTCCCTCTGCCTTCATGCAGTTCCTCATGTATGAGGGCAATGGATGCTACTCTTTCCTGGCTTTCCCTGAAGGATTCCATTATTTCTGAGTCTTTAATAGACTCTCTGCCTTTGAACTTCTCAGCCTGGAGATCCAGAAGAGAAGAGATAACCTGCAAGTTATTCTTGATTCTATGATGAATCTCCTTTTTGCGGGCAGTTTCAAGATTTGCCAGAGCTTCTTCAGCTTTTTTACGCTCAGTAATATCCTGAATTATCCCCTTCGTTCGAATTGGGACATTTTTTTCATCAAAAATAACTTCTTTCTGAGCGTGAACTATGCGTTCATCCCCATTAGTCAAGACAATTCGAAAATCAAGACCAAAGGGCTTCTCATTTGAACCTGCCTTAATCGAATTAACCACGTAGTCTCGATCGTCTGGGTGTACGCAATCTAAAAAATAACTGTAAGTTGGAGTTAATTCTTGAGGATTAAGTCCAAAAATATGAAACATCTCATTTGACCAGTACAATTCATTAGTTCTAATATTCCAGTCCCAATTTCCAATACTAGCCATGCTTTGAGCTTCAGCAAGACTTTTTTCGTTTTCTTTCAACGAGTTATAAGCTTTTTCAAGCTCTGCTGTACGTTCTTTAACCAAATTCTCTAAATTGTTGAGTGTTTCTTGTAGTTTAGCTTCGGACTCTTTCCGATCAGTGATATCAGTGAGCATGTTCATGGAACCTATAAATGCACCACTATTATCGAAAAGTGATTTAGAGTTTACTAGAGTCCATAAAGGTAAGCCATTGCTGCGCATTAATTTAAACTCGTGACTCTCATTGATGCCATGCCTTCTTTTTTCTGTATTAAGTTCGAAAGTAGCTTTACTTTCTTCATCGGTGAAGTCTCCTACCGATCTGTCAAACATTCCTTCCTGACTGCATCCTAGCATCTCTGCCATTTTTTTATTAACATAAGTAGTTCTGGCTTCAGAGTCAATTATCCATATTCCTTCATTGGCTGTTTCTACGATGTTACGATATTTTTCTTCACTCTCTTTTAGCCTCTCTTCAGCTTGCTTGCGTTCATTAATATCACGAGCAACATGAATGCCCCCGATGATTTTTCCTTCCGAATCATACAGTGGTGAGATGCTTACTAAGAAATGGCCACCCATGTAGTCCTCGTAAACCTCTGTAGTTTTCTCGACTCCATTTTTAAGCAGCTGCCGATACGGACAAAAAAAAGGAGGCTCATCCGTTCCATGGACAATACGATAACAGGTTAATCCTACACAATTTTCAGGTTCCATCCCCAATCTTGCCGCCATAGCCCTGTTTGCCCGTACAATTCGATATTCCGTATCAAGTATAGCTATGAGGTCTGGAATAGAATCAAAGGTATATTCCCAATTTTTTGCGGCTTGAATAGCTACTTCTTCTGCTTTCTTGCGCCTGGAACTTTCTATTTGCTCCCATTTACCTCCTTTTTTAACCAGAGCGAATTGATGGTTGATGGCCATATCAATAATCTCTGCTGCATTGCATTTGTCGAGGGAATGGGTGCACAGAGCGATCATCTGGTAATTGTTGATTGTCCTGTCTATCTCTTCCTCATATTCTACAAAATTGTTCCAATCCCTTTTTTTCAGCCAAAAAGTGTTCCAGCTCAACCTCAGTCCATCGTATCCATTAGCTAGGGCCTGGTTGATTTTCTTGATCCAGCTGCTTAAGACTCTCTGCGGGTCGAAAACACCTGCTTTTACATACCAATAAATATAAGGTATAATTTTGATTTGCCCTTTCTCTAAGTAAACATCAATATCAGGAATAGCCCCTTTAAGGGCCTCTTTTGCCTCCTGTACATCAAGGGCTTGTGATGTAATCCATATGCAAAGTTCGTTATTTTCCAGTCCTGCTTTGAAGTAGGGGACCAGTATATCTATCAAATCTTTCTTTGTCTGGTAGAACTGGCAGAAGTGTGTCCCCCATGGCACATCTCCAATGACATCAATACCAGATTTTCTTAATTTACCTCCCATCCCATCTCCTCCGATTTTGGCTATTAAGATAAAAAATTCATTGCCTGTAGTGTGTCTGGTTCTTTTCTCCCCATTCCTTATATTTCGACATCTGCCTAATTCAACCTTTTAAGGGGTTTCAGCAGATTTTTTTACAGCAAATTTTCCGAGAACTTGTCAGAAATCTCTTGACAAGTTAGGGAGGATTATAATTATGAATTATTATAGAGTTATAATCATTTTTAAAGATAGCCTTTTCTCATCATAATTAAAAATATTGCGTTGTTCTGACTTGATTTAGACTAAAGATTTATGATTTCTAGTGAGTACTTGTCTTTAAAAATATTCATTTGAAATAAGAATTTTAATTGAGTTTTTTGTGTAGTATTTAGACACTTTTTACATTGGATTCTTTAATTTCACTCAATAATCCAAATGAAGAGATAAATAGGGATTAATTCACAGTAAGCAAGGATACGATAAGGTATTCGAAAAAATCGCTTTATTCGATCTTATATTTTATTTGGTAACTCTACAAGGCTTTGTTACTATCATATACATGCGCATTAAGTGCATAGAAAACTCAAGTTTTCATCTTCTCTAGCTTATTAAATTCTATTTCACATCTACCAGAAAAAGCTTTAAAGTATCAGTCTTGATTTTGACAGTTGCTTTACTGACACTTCGAAATTAGAAAAATCTTAGATAATTAATAGAGGAGTGCTGTTATTCTCGATAACAGTGACAGGTAAAATTAAATAAATTCAGTCATGTTAATTGTTATTAAAAGTTCTTATGCTCAGCTACATATAGTTTAGATAAGAGTACTGCAAGACAGAAATATAGATTTGATGATCTTCACCAATTAAAAGATGGTCCAAATATATTATTTTCTTATATAACACCTGCCATTAAAAAGAAACTTTGACGATAAATTCTTGAAAATCATAAATTATATATAAAGCATTTCAAACATATCCATACTTGAATCACTTGAGTACATCTTCAGAAGAAAGTATTATTTGAGATGTCTACCATTATTATGGAATTTTATTGTGAGTGAGAAAAATAAGTAATGGTTTAATTGACTGAAAACTTGATTCACTTGAATAAATAGAGGTAGTTTAGGGAATGAAAAAATACGATGTAATTGTTGTCGGGGCTGGCATAAGTGGGCTTCTAGCAGCGTTAACGCTATCAAAGCACGGAAAAAAGGTTCTTGTTCTTGAGAAAAGGCGATATCTGGGAGGAAACTGTACCAGTTATATGGTAGACGGCTACCAGGTGGATACAGGAGCGCATGCGATAACTCACCTGATTGAAGGACCTTTGAAGAGGCTTATGGATAATTACTTTGATTTTCAGCCTGTATTTGAGGACTATGGGTATTACTACGTTAGGACTGAAAATGCATTTGTTAAGGTTCCTTCCAACTTAAAAGATTTCGTTACCTTTGATGTGCTTCCGAGAAAAGACAGGGTTCTGCTATCCCAGACTCTCACTAAAGCCTTTACCCTTTCCTCATTCGGAATAGACCTCTCGAATCAATCAGTATGCGATTTCCTGCCAAAATATCTCTCAAAGGATACTTATGATTTCGTGGACACAATTTGCTTTTTCCTTTCGGGCAGATCCATGAAAGAAACCTCAGCCCAGCGTGTCCTATGGGGAAGTAGTTTTCTTAGGGACGGCATTACTCAGGAGCAGTTTGATGCAATGATAGCAAGACCTGATCCGAAAAAGCTCCAAGCTACTGAGTCCATTCTTGCTTCAATTCTCCCTACTCATCTCCACGCTTCCCTTCAGTCCAGGATGACAAAAGTCGCCCATCCCTTTACATCTCTGGAAAGACTTGCAACAAATGATGTAAATTACTCCCAGGGCTACCCTAGAAAAGGATTAAAAGCTCTTCTCAACGCTGTCCTCTTTTCCCTTCCAGAAACTGTTGAGATCAAAAAAGAGTGTGAGGTCACATCCCTTCTGGTGCAGGATGGAAAGGTTTCAGGCGTGGAAGCTGACGAAATTTATACTTCTGATCTCGTTATTTACACGGGCTTTGCAACTGAACTTCCCACACTTATAAAAGATCTACCCCATGATTACGTAGGGGACCTCAATGGTATTGTGCATAGCAAAAGCCTGACTATATGGCTTGGCCTGGAAAAGGAACTCCCTGATTTCAATTATACAGGTTCGGAGATATGGTTTAAGGATTTTGCCTACTGGGCAATGCCCATCAGTAATTATGACCATTCTCTTGCCCCCAAAGATAAACAGCTTGTAGGTTTTTCCTTTGTGATCGACGAAAGTAAAAGTGAAGAGCAGGAAGTCAAAAGAGCCTACGAAATAATTTCCCGCGCTCATCCGAAAATTGAAAAGCATATTGAGATGCAACACGAGCAGATTATCATTCCCGAAAAAGCTGCGGTCACAATTGATGGAAAGTTTGCAGATATCCGGACCCCCATTCAAAATCTATACGTAGCAGGCACAGATACTGACAGGCGGAGTATGGGAATTACGCGAGCTTCATATTCCATCATCGAGCTCTTAAAAGTACTTAATGAAGATGGGAATCTTCATTAATAACTATTTTTGATTATTCTAATGAAAATGTTAATTTTTCAATTTCTAACTTCTCTTCGTTTTACTTATTTTCTTTTTCCATCCTTTTCATTCATTATATTTGTTAGAAAATTTATGTATTTAAACAGAAATTTTCCTCAACGGTATGCTTGAAAAGTAATATTCAGAAATGTGAAGTAAATCAAATTGGAGCTTTGGACTCGTAAATAAAATCGATTTCAACTGAAGAAAAACTATATTAATTAACACTTAAAAGTCAATTAACACTTAAAAATTATAATGTAGTTATTAATCAAGAATTAACTAAAATCAAGGATGAGTAAAAATATCAGCGGGCCCGTCGCGATTCGAACACGAGTCAATGGGTATCTTCGCAAGAATCTTACTTCGAAGCCCATTAGGATATCCTGGCTACCCTACGAGCCCGCGGTGCAGAAGTAGTGATAGGAGTTATCCATATTTAAGTTTTCTCTCAAATTAAGTTAAAGGAAAGAAATTAAGTTAAAGCAAAGCAGAGCATAAGAGAAATTGCGAAGTAAATTTCCAAATTAAGGGATCCGAAGAAAAAGGGTTGATTTGGGTTGAGAAGTCAAGTTTAGGAAATAGATCCTAAAAAGCCAGATTTGGGTGTCATTTCAGGCCTTTAATAATTTTCATCCCTTCTAGTGTAATATCAAATAGAGAGTACTTAACCGGGACAGCCTTCTCTCTCATTTTTTCAATGTAAATATACTGTTTCGGCTTTCCTGAGCTGAAGTCCTCCTGAGACATAAGCCGTATCAGCCCGAAGGCCATATAGCCGGCAAGTCGGTGGGTCAGGTTATAGGAGTCCTCATCCATAATGAAAAGACTCGTGCATCCATTTTTTAGAAGAATTATGCTTATCGAGCTAAACTCATCGGCAAACTCCTTTATGTCGTAGTTTATAGCCATTACCCCAATATTGTCAATGACCACAACATCAACTTCAGAAGACATTGCGCTGAGATACTCAATTATATCTGTATCTACAGAGCAGAGCCCTTTCCCAAATTTGGAAACAAATTTGATTTTATTTATCTTGTCTTCGAAGATATTTCTGATACTCAGCTGTCCACTCTGCAAAAAAGGTTCGAGGTCAAGATTGAGGCCTCGGGACTGGCTGAGGATATCTTCAGTAAGTTCCCTCGTCAGAATCATTATACATTTCCTGCCTTCAAGACAGCTTTTGTGCAGGAAATGGAGCCCCATAATTGTTTTCCCAGATCCTGGAGAGCCCGTGACCAGAATACCTTTTCCTTTAGGATACCCTCCATCCATCAACATGTCCAACCCTTCAATGCCTGTAGACAAACTTTCCATATTATCACACCTTAATCTTGAAAATTCCTTGCCTTATGATTTGTTTTCAGTAATGAAATCTTATTAAAAACTTATTCAATCCATTGAGGCTGACAGTCATTCACTATTCAAGGTATCTTTCCTTAAATTCGGAGATCTGCTTATTACTTCCCACAACTGCGATCGTATCTCCTGCCTTTATGGCTGTACGCCTGGTAATCGTGGTTATGACAAGATTACCTCTTTCAATGCCTATTATGGTGCATCCTATCTTATTTTCAAGATCGAGATCTTCTATCAGCTTATTCTCAAGAAAAGAGCCCTTTTCAACTCGATGCTTTTCGATTTCTATGCCCTCATAAAGCATTATATCCTCATCAATTTTACAGCTTTTTCCTACACAATTTGCAGTCATTTTGGCAAGCATCTGGCCAGCTACTATGGAAAGCGAACCTACATAGTCAGCTCCTGCCTTGTAGATTTTGTCTATAGATTTTACGGAATTTGCTCTTGCTACAATGGTAGTCTCAGGGTTCAAACTTCTTGAGATAAGGGTTGCAAAAATAACACTGGTATCGTCATTGAGGGCTACAAAAATAAAAGAAGCAGTTTTTACTCCAGCTGCAATAAGTATTTCTTCATCCGATCCGTTGCCAATTAAATATTCAAAGTCAACGTTTTCAAAAACCCTTTCATTAGAATCTACGACTACGAAACGAAATGGTCCCCCGGACAGTGTGTTTACTATGCTTTTTCCAACATCTCCATATCCGAGTACAACCAGGTGCCCTTTTAATTCCATTATTAACCCCAAAATTTTCAGAGTTTAAGCTGCTAAATTTAATTATAAACACACTTTAGCAAATTTACATTTTTTTATTTATAATGATAAAATTTATAATGTATATCAAGCTATCGGATTAGTGTGTCAATTTTTTCAGTTTTGCAAGTCCCTCAGGAGTTCCTATAGCTAGCAGGACTGAGTTTTCACGAATTATATCTTCTTCCTTAGGATCAAAGGAGAGAGTGCCACTTTTCCAGATTCCCACTATTTTTGAATTTGCCAAATGCTGCTGGTTGGAGACTTCTTTTACTGTCTTGCCTATAAGAGGACTTTTCAGGTAAATAGGAAATTCAACTATATGAACTCCCTCAAAAATTTCAGTTGCCCCCGTAACTCGGCTTACGAGCCTGTCCATTGCTTTTTTTCCGATAAACTGCCCGAACATCGATTTGGGGGAGACAACGGTATCTGCCCCTGCATACTTGAGGTATTTTGAGTTTGATCTGTCCTCAACAATACCAATAATGGTAATATGATCAAATTCTCGGGCGGTCAGGATGATGTCTGCATTTTTTTCGTCGGATTTGTTTGCAATAAGGAGTCTTGCCTTTTCGATACCAGCATTTATAAGTGTCTGCTTATCACTCGGGACTCCGAAAATGCAGGGAATATCCTTGTAAGAGAGTTCCCTGATCAACTCTTCGTCATCTTCTACTATTACAAACTTTAGTTCCTGCTCAGCCAGTTCATCTATCAGAGTTTCAACAAGCTGATTATATCCGCAGATAATAATGTGATCTTTCATGCCGGAAGAGACTTTTCTAGGCAGCCTTAACTTGACAACTTTGTCCATCCAGGGAGTAATAATATAATTTATAAGAAAACCCGAAATCAGGATGACACCTATGACCTGCACAAATACGGAAAAAATTCTTCCTGCCAGAGACCTGAAGACAACATCGCCATAGCCTACAGTATAAATAGTACTCGACGCAAAATAAATAGCAGTTATAATGTTTGCATTCTGGGGCTGATTATCGAGAATCATAAGATATTTGAAAATAAGAACATATAATACGAACAGAAGTACAACTGCAGTTCTGGACGCAATATTTGACTTCTTATGGAATATTTTCCGAAGCCTGGCCTTGATATTGGTTCTGGTTCTTCTTGAGATGAACATTGTAGATGGCCTGCCTTAACTTCCCTGCTAAAGATTAGCTTAAATATCTTATAGCTATTACTAATTGATTTTTACAATATTTTACAATAGATACTGCAGTTTAACCCAATCAAGTTATCAAGATAAAATTGTAAAAAGTAGGAATCTTGTAAACAAAACATATAATCTTGTAAACAAAACATATAATCTTGTAAACAAAATATATAATCTTGTAGACAAAATATATAATATATAATCTTGTAGACAAAATATATAATCTTGTAGGCAAGATACAAAAGTCTTATTACGTTGTTGAAAAAGTAACCAGCTATTGAATAAATGATAGGTAGGTTAATCCGAAACCGTCTAGTTTTTTTCTAGTTTTTCTTCTATTTTCCCAGAGGTCCGGATTAATGATCGTTAGGTGCCTATCCATTGTCCAATAAAAGGTCCGAATATCATAAACATAAACGAGAAGAAAATCAACAACGAAAAGCTTGCTGTGATAGAATTTGAGATTTTTTCCGATGTTTTCTCATTCTTAGTAAACCTGTACGCAAAGGAATAGGTATAGTCCTTAAATACATGCCCCCCATCCAGAGGTACTGCAGGCAGACAGTTGAATAGCCCTACATAGAAATTCAGCCAGCCAATCCAGAGCAAAGTATTTGCAATCCAGAAAATCCCAATCCCTAAAGGCTCTGCCCAGCCTACAGGATGATAAAACTGCATAATTGTGCCTGAGAAGCCGCGAAATCCTTCACCTGCAAAGCCGTAGATCGGAAGGCCAAAGAGAATAATCCAACCTGTAGGGGTTGTAAGCAAAGATGGTATTTGTTTGAGGGCTTCAAGGTATAACTTTGCCTGTGGCATCCAGATAGAGATCCCGAGCATAGAAGACTCTACAATTCCGCTCTCCCCATATGTAACTCCAAGAAAGCCGTATTTACTTTCTGAGGGATGGGACGATAGTTGAACATTAGAAATAACAGTGCCGTTTTCGGTAAGTTTGCCTGTATAATTTGCAGGAGGCAGCAGCTCTATCTCTACTGTCTGGTTTGCTTTAGTTTTCTCCATGAAGTTTATGAAAGTCGCAATACTTTTCATTTCAGTATTATTAATCCGGATCATTGTCATTCCGGTTTGAATTCCTGCAGCTGCTGCTGGACTTCCTTCAACGACTCTTCCTACTAACACTCCACTAACAGAGCCCTCCGGAGCTGATACTGTTTTTAAATCATATACTGAGGGAGTACCATTTTTGGTGGCATGAATACTTACAGGATCCCCAGGTCTGGTTTCTTCAAGATATTTTAAAAGATCTATTGCTGTAGTGACATTCTTTTCATTAATCTGCGTAATTATCATGCCTTTCTGGAGCCCTGCAAGGTCAGCCGGAGAACTTTGATTAACGCTTAAGATCATGGCATCACTCGAAGGAGCAATTGCCCCCAAAACAGGCCCGAAAAAGAGCAGGAAAGCAATAAAAGCCACGCAGAAATTAGCCATCACTCCAGCTGCAAGAATCCTGGCTCTCTGGGTTCTTGTGGCAATTGTTGCAGGTCTTGTTTCGGATTCACCAGGTTTTAATATCCCAGCTTTTCCATTGTTTTTCTCTCCCTCCCATTCTCTGATTTCATCGATTTTGGCTGTAAGAGGTGGTTCTCTTTTTAGATCTTCCTTTTTTCCGAAAAGCTGTTCATCATCAGGTTCTGCAAAACCTCCAATAGGAAGCAGAGCAAACAGAATTCCCATTGATTTGACCCTGATATTTTCAACCCTGCAGAGAATCGCATGAGAGAATTCATGCACAACAAGAGTAACTATGAGGGCAATAACTCCCCAGGTGAAGGGGATAAATTCATTAATCCCTGGAATGAGGAAAATATTTCTTGCAGCATTATACTTTCCAGGCTCTGGAACATTTCCATCCAGAAAAGAAGTGTATAGTGCAATGTCCGATAGTGCAATGACCAGGAACATAGCAATCATACCTGCAAACATTAGCAAGATTCCAAGGTTTGCAAAGTTTCTCCAGTAAAATTTCGGACGAGCTAAGAAATCCAGCAGTTTGAGACCTTTTGTTGTTCTGATCATGAGTATTGGAAGCGGCCCAAATGTGCTTATATTATATTTTCCCAGAATACCTTTTTTATCGAGAACGGAGATGAGGAGCCAGTACAGTAAAAAAATACCCAGTGCAATGCTTGTGCCATTCAAGGAAATTCTCCAAAATTCTTAAGCTGAACCATTATAAGCTTCGAATTATATCTGTTGATCTTTATAATTGTATATATCTATCGTAAATGTATATACATATTGCAGCTGTCTATACCTATTGTAACTGCTTATAAAATGTTGCTTTGGTAAATAAATTAGTACCAGCAGGTTTTCGTTAATGTTTATTTAGATAAATTTTGTCGGTTCCTTTTTCAAGAGCCGACGTATGAAATGGGTCATATATTACTACATGATAATTATATAAAAATATATATGGAACTGTAAATTCAATACCTCTTGAGCATTATGTTGTTTTGCTGACTTTGCAGGAGTGAAAGAACGACCTTTTCCACTCAGATTACAAGATTAGTTTGCTTGAGATCTCCTAAAGTTAACCCGTTTAAATCTTAATTAGAAGCCTAACCTATTTGCTCTATTTATAACTTCGGCTGTTCACAAGCTCCTCCCAGGTCAGCTTTAATTGGCATGCGGCCGGACCCATTATGTGGTTTGCCATGGCCCTGCATGAGTTCGTACCATTTCTTAAAGGCCTCAATGAATATTATGGCTGTAAGGAACATCAGTATGACCGTCAAGAAGACTAGTAGATACAGTCCTTTAGGCAGATAATTGGTAACAATATTCAGATATCCTGCACTAAAAGTGACAGGTATCAAGAATAATGCTGGTATGGCTGTAATCAGAGCGTATTTACCCTTACCCATAGCCAGTATCATGGTAGTGCCTATTATTAGTGCAGTTGATGCCAGCAATTGATTAGACATTCCAAATATAGGCCAGATGGTTGTTATATCTCCAGTATAAAGCAGGTAGCCCCACGATGCAGTGAAAGCCAAACTGGTTATGGCAATGCCTGGCATCCATCTCTTCTCGTTGAACCTGGGAATTACTCTCCCAACCATCTCCTGAAGTAGATACCTGCCTGCTCTGGTTCCAGTATCCACAGCTGTAAGGATGAACAGTGCCTCAAACATTATGACAAAGTGATACCAGTAAGCCATCAGCTCATTCATATGGGGAAGGGAGGAGAAGATATAAGCCATGCCGACGGCCAGAGAGACTCCACCTCCAGTCCTTCCCTGGAGGTTTTCTCCCACTGCAGTAGCCAGCTCTGGAAGGTGGACCGGTGTCATGCCCAGTGTGGCATAGGCTTGAACTGAAGAGTTTATGGCGAAGTAGTCTTGCGGCAAAAGAACGCAGGCTGCTATCAGGGCCATTATGGCTACAAAGCCTTCGACCATCATGGCGCCGTATCCAATGAAAGGGATATCCCTTTCGCTGGAGATCATTTTTGGAGTCGTACCGCTGGCAATGAAAGAATGAAAGCCAGATATTGCCCCACATGCTATAGTAATGAACAGGAATGGGAAGACTGCTCCCGGTACTATGGGACCTCCTCCGTGAACGTAGTTTGTGACTGCTGGCATGTTCATCTCAGGGTGAACCAGAAATATGCCCAGTGCCAGGGCGGCGATAGTTCCCAGCTTAAGATATGTGGACAGGTAGTCTCTTGGGCAGAGCAAGAGCCATACTGGCAGTACCGAGGCCGCGAAACCGTATACTGGAATTGATACTGCCAGAACATTCTTGGAAAAGGTAAGCATTGGCGCCAGTAAAGCGCTGGAAGCCACATAAGGACCCAGATATATAACCAGGGCCAGCAAAGTTACCCCTAAAAGGCTTCCCCCTTTCACATCTCCCGGCCTCAGAACATGAACGTAAAACCCCATGAGCAGAGCAATAGGTATAGTGCAAATGACAGTGAATACACCCCAGGGACTGTCGAATAAGGCATTGACAACGGATATGGATAATCCGGCAAGCGTCAGTATAAGGATAAATAATACCGCGAAGGAGGCCACTATGCCAGCTACATTTCCTATCATTATCTCGGTAATAAGTGGAAGACTTCGACCCTGGTTTCTAACCGAGGCAAAGAGTGATACCATGTCATGAACTGCTCCTGCGACCACTGCTCCGATTATTATCCAGAGGGCTCCTGGGAGGTAACCAAATTGGGCAGCAAGAATCGGCCCGATAAGTGGCCCGGCAGCAGCAATCGCTGCAAAATGATGGCCAAATAGAACGTATCGGTTGGTTTCATAATAGTCATGTCCATCAGCCATAGTCTTTGCTGGTGTCGGCCTGCCAGGATCAATATCCAAAACTTTCCTTGCTATGAACAGGCCATAGTACCTGTAGGCAAGTGCAAATATGCTCAATGCAACAAGCATAAGAAATAAAGCGTTCAAACTATCCTCCTTTCTATTTTCGGACAGCAACTAAATTTTAATCTAATAAATATTTTACTAGAGTCCTAAGCCGTTTTCTAGGAATAATAATCTTTTGTAGCTAATATCGAGTCTCTGTAGCCCCCCATTTCGCAGACTAAAAAGAGCCTTCGTTAGTGAGTAATGTAGATATCTTGCACAAAAGAGCACATTAAATAAGATTATGAAGAGATTTTGATACTCATCGGAAGTCCTGTAAACTCTACTATCATTTCTCAGGAGATTGTGCACAGAAGAAAACTGCAATATTAATTTCGAGTAATTAATTAAAATCTAAATTTGTTTTACAGTATAAAAGACTTGCTAATTTTATTACGTAACTTACGTAGTTGGAATAATAAATTAGTAAAATTATGCTCTCATTCAATTATTGAACAGTATGTTTTTATTTAATTTTCGAACAATAATATTTGTTCAATTTTCGAATTCGGAGTAATGTGAAGTGTCGTTGTGAAGATTGAAATTCGATCTGAATTAAGTTCCTGGAAGTAACTGCAGAGCCATGTAAACTGCTGAGCCCTGTATAATCTATGACATTTCCGATCATATCGGTAAATTTCTTATCTCTTATCTCGTATGAGGATAAAAACCACATATACTCAAAATTTTACTAAATTTAACGCCTATATCGAGGCGGTTGGGATAACAGTAAAACCCATATATCCTCAAAATACATAATAACGGCAATTGATTAGAAAAAGTATGTTAAAAAGTTCTACATGTAATGATACATCTGTTGATGCCTATGCTTGGAATTGTATACATTACTGCCGGGAATATGGAAAATGCATCCGAGATTGCACGAGAACTGGTTTCAAAGAGGCTTGCAGCCTGTGTGAATATGTTTCCAGTATCTTCAATTTACAGGTGGAAAGGGGAGATAGAAGAAGATAATGAAATTGCCATGTTTGTAAAAACCGATTCTTCACGTTTGGAAGAGATCATAAAGTTAGTAAAATCGCTGCATACCTACGAAATGCCTGCAATAGAATTCTGGGGAATTGAAGGAGAACAGGGGTATCTTGACTGGATTCATGTAAACAGCTCAGGAGAAGATGCATGAAGATCTCTTAAAACTTGAAGCTGGAAATAGCGTAGAAAAGAGACGAAACGGAAAACACATAATTAAATATTTTGCAGAATTAGTGAATTATTGTAGAGTTAGTGAATTATTGCAGAATTAGTGAATTATTGTATCTACAGGATTAGCTTTATATGTTAGTTTTATCGTTACCTTATTGGATTCCAAAAAACGCTGCAGTTATGGAAGACCAATTGAGGTAATCTCAAAACAATTCGGAAAATTAAGGATACTTTGAATAGAAAGAAACATAGATGCGGGAGTAACCAAGCGGTCAACGGTGAACGACTCAAGATCGTTTCGCGCAGGCGTTCAAGGGTTCGAATCCCTTCTCCCGCACTAATTTTTTAAATTGGGTTATTCTCTTTTACTTCTATTTTTGCTTATTTTTCTCTAACTTATTCGCACTTTATCAGAGTTGCGGGAAAAATAGGTCAAACGGACAGACTTAAGATCCGTCTGCATAACGACTTGAGGATTTAAATTCTTTTTTCACCTGTTAACAATTCTTTTTACCTTACCTGTTTAATTATAGATAAGCATGTGTGACATAACGCCGCATCATCCTGTGGCTGTTGAAATAATAGGCTACCATACCTATGGAATGGTTCATTAGCTTGAACCACTCATCTCTTCGTTCGTAGTACATGGGGACGATGATATAGTAGAGCTTGTTGTAAAGATCATTTAATTCAGCGAGTCTTGCCTCTTCTTCAGAAAGGTTCTCTTCGGGCTGAGGTCCAATAGCCCAGCCGGTCACGCCTTCAATCCACCCTTCAATCCACCAGCCGTCAAGTACACTGAAATTTACAACTCCATTATGTGCAGCCTTCATTCCGCTTGTACCAGATGCCTCATAGGGACGAGTGGGAGTGTTAAGCCAGACATCAACTCCGGCAACCATTTTTGCTGCAAGATCCATATCATAGTTATCAAGAAATACAATTTTTATTTCCTCGCGAAGCGTTTCTATGCTTTTAAAAATCTCCCTGATAATTTGTTTTCCAGCTTCATCGCGGGGATGGGCCTTGCCTGCAAAAATAAGTTGAATTTTACCTCTCTTATTTATTTTCTTTAACATTTCCAGGTCGGAAAGGATTAATGTTGCGCGCTTATATGCTGTCATGCGGCGTGCAAAGCCTATCGTAAAGGTCTCATAGTCCATACCCACGCCTGTCCTTCCGTTTACTTCATCGATCAGGGCTACTTTTGCACTCCAGTGCGCGTCCAGTATCTCGGTGTCCGGAATTCCTCCTATACGCACCAGAAGTTCAGGCTCATTTGCCCAGCCAGGAAGGTAGCGATCATAGAGTGTCCTGAAATAAGGAGAAGTCCATGTGTAGGAATGAACACCGTTTGTAATGGCCTGGATTTTGTAACCAGGATAAAGTGCGCTTGAGATCATGCTGTGTCTTTTTGTAACTCCGTTTACATAGTTAGACAGGTTCAGGGCAAAAAGGCTTGTATCAAAGCGATCTACTCCTCCGAATTTTCTGAGGGTATCAATATCATTTTTGTCCTGGATCAGATCTTCCACAAGCCCGTAATCGAACTTGTCATGCCCTGCATCTACAGGGGTATGAGTAGTGAAAATGCAAAGGTCCTTTACCTTTGTTGAGTCTATCCCGTTGCGCGTCAGAAGTTCCAGAGCAAGCAAGCTTGAATGTCCTTCATTCATATGGTACTTCCTGACCTTGAATCCAAGTGCATCAAGCATTCTTACTCCCCCTATCCCAAGTACTATTTCCTGCTTGAGCCTATAACGTTGATCGCCTCCGTAGAGAAAATCCGTAATCCTGCGGTCTTCCCATTCGTTCCCCTCAACATCAGTATCGAGAAAAACTATGGGTACGCTGCCTCCTGTAAGGCTTTTACATGTATAAAGCCAGGCCCTGATTTTAACATCTCTATTCTGAATTTTTACAATTACCTGTTCTGCGAGAAGAGTCATTAAACGCGCAGGGTTCCACTCATCAGTGTGCTCTATCTGACTTCCTGAAGGGTCAAGAATCTGCCTGAAATACCCTTTATTACTCACAAGTGTTACAGCCACAAGCGGAACATTAAGGTCCGCAGCTGAACGGATAGTATCTCCCGCAAGCACCCCCAATCCTCCCGCATAGGTGGGAATCTCACTTCGAAGTCCTATTTCCATAGAAAAATAAGCAATCTTTTGTCCTTTTAATACACCCTGAAGATCATCCATATTAACAAATCCCCTTTTATTTATTTTATATAAAGTTGTCTTTGATAAATTTCGTAAAGTTATATCAAAAAAATATATCACCAGTAATATATAAAACTGATCTTGCTGTAAACTGATCTTGCTGTAGACTGATCTTGCTGTAAACTGATCTTGCTGTAACTGATCTTGAGAGTTTAGTTCAGATCCAAAGAAATTATTTGGCAGGTTTAGTATATAAGATTTAAAGAATTTTAGACCTGAGGTAGAGAATTATTATCTGGAAACTTCTATATGGAAATATTGTACTCCTGATAGTTTAGAGGAAGTTGGAATAGACATTTTTAAGAAAAGTTGGAGGAGTATAGTGTTGATTTTCCTCAAGAATATCGCATAATTATAGATCATGAGAAGTTTGCTACTGGGTTGACGAAAGAATTTTTGATGAGCCAATTAAAAGAGTTGTAAATATCTGTATGCCTAATTCTGAAAAAAGTGCAAGGTGTAAATCTGCCCCATTATAACATTTTTGACATCAGAGTGCTTTCCTTGCTTTTAATGTTGCCATTTTCTCTATTTTTTATTCTTTTCCTTATGTAGATAAGAAAGTCTTTTCCTGGACAATAATCGGTTATTATGGGCTTTCCATCTTAATTAAGATCCGATATTTCTAATTTATTTAGAGATAAATCATTCGACTGCAGTATTAATATTCCATGGGCTGGGAATGTTTTATATTGAAAGCTTTTTATATAATTATATTTTTGATCAAAACTATTAATTTTCTTTCTACAGCGTGGAAAATACTGGCTTTCAGGCCATCAAATTAAAGTAAAATTTATAAATTTTGTCTCTATAAAATGTATGGGGAAAAGTATTAAAGATGAAGGAACTTTCTCCTTTCCATAAAACGTAGCTGAAAAACAATTGGTAATATCTCCGGTATTCTGACCGATTTTACGTAAAATCTATCAGTCGGGGTTTTAGCTAAAAAATTCAAATTCTGGTGGGAGTTATGGCAGAAGAACTTAAAGATAAAATCAACCAATACCTTGCGAATCATTACTATCTGAACCTTGCAACCGTGAGCCCTCAGGGAAGTCCGATGGCCCATACACTGGCATATGTTTCCAAAGACTCAGTCGTATATCTGGCAACCAATAAAAATACCCGAAAAGTCCAGAATATAATGCAGAATGCGAATGTGGCCTATACTGTCGATGAGGATGATCCTGATTGGTTTAATATGCAGGCACTTCAGGTGGAAGGTAAAGCATCGATAATTATCGATGAGAAAGAACTGCGTGAATTTGGGGAAATAATGGTGGCTAAATTTCCTGTTGTTGCAGACATGCCGCCAGATCCAGATACCGTCATGATTAAAATCGAGCCTAAAGTCATCTATTATCTGGATTATAATATCGAATTCGGGCACAGGGAAAAAGTAGATATCTAGACGGATATTGTCTATCTGAATATTATTTATTCTTTAAGAATAGAGGAATGAAAAGATTGCTGTAGGATTATTACTTGAGCTAGATGTTTTTATTCAAGTCTTTTCCCCCTCTATTTTTCAAGTTTTTCTCTATTATTCAAGTTTTTCTCTTTTATTCAAGTTTTTCTCTTTTATTCAAGTTTTTCTCTTTTATTCAAGTTTTTCTCTTTTATTCAAGTCCTTGTTCCTTCTGGATTTTTGTGTAAAGTATCTGAATGTTTAACTAACTGTTGACTGTTCACTAAAAACATATACATTTTCTTTGATGTGCGGAGAAAATAAGTAAAAAGAAAAAGAATCTTATATTGTTTTATAACGGGAAATAAAACTCAAGAAAAAGCAATTTAAAGAGGAAGTTCTTACTCCTTCCTCTTTAGACTGACTTTTATCATTTTAAAAGATTTATATCTTCCCAGATCAGCTGAATAGTGATTTAAGAGCACTTATAAGCTTGTCAAAGAAACTGATTTCGTCTTTTATTCCGTTAGCGTTTTCTACCGTCATATTACCCTTTCCTTCCATACCTGCAGGTCCATGTCCTGGCATTATGCTTCCATTCATTGTTGCATTTGCATCTCCTGGTTGGCTCCTATTATTCATCATCCCAGGAGGTTGACTCCTGTTATTCATCATTTCAGGACGCATTTCGGATCCATTCTTAAAACCCTGGGAGAAGTTTTCACTTGTATTTTGCATATCCTGCCTTGGGCCCATATTCTGATGAATAAGTCCAGGTATGCTTTTTATCTCTCCGGGAGCTGTAGCAAACAGAGTATCAAGTTCTTGTTTTATCTTAATAAGTTCGTCTTCAGTCTCAGCATTAGAGATTTCTTCCTGAATTGATTTAAGATCAGTGATGAGTTTTTCAGCTGCTTCAATGGATGATTCATTAGTAAGATTTGCCTTTGAATTCCCCAGAGTGGCAATTGTATTATTGACCGATTCAGTCATTCGAGTTTTCATTTGATCAAACGATTCTCCCGAACCAGGTGACAGAGGAGCACTCTCGCTTGCAGCAAATGCGCAAAAGGGAATTATACTTAATAACGTTAATAATGTAAGAAAAATTGGAACAATTTTTTTAGTGAATACTTTCATACATTTCACCTTGAAATAAAAGATTCAGATACAGAGTTTGATCTGATCCGGCTTTTGTAAGAGGGGTTTCAAAAACCCAATTTTTCACTGGTTGCTTATTTGTAATACTAAATAATCTGTTGAAATCAGAGGTTTAATGAAATTTTCTATGATTTCTGAAAAGATAGATGGGAAGAAGCATTTTAATCTCGTATTTTTACGACTTCCCACTTCATTTACATCAGCATTAATACTTGTCAAATCTATCTCAGGGCTATTAATCAGTGCTGTTAGCAGTACAGGTGCAGTTATTCTTCATTTTCTGAGGATGATCCATTGGAAAGCCATGTCCTGCACGCCCTCCATGCCGCATTGGATTGTCTCCCATACCGGGAATCCCATGGTAAGAAGACATAATTGACTTGAGATCATCAAGGGATTCAGCTGCATTAATTTTTTCTTTCATAGTGGTAAGTTCCGTAATCCTGCTACTGAGCTCAGTCGTGTTTCCGCCATTGTTATCGCTTTCACTTACCCTTGTCTGAATATGTTCGATTTCCTTTTCGATTGATTCAACAGCCTGAGTCTGCATATACGTGAATACAACTTCCTTCAACTCGGCTGCACTCGAAGCCTCACTTACTTCAGTGGATAAGTTTTGAAGCTCGGTGATCCTTTCATTGATTTTCTCAGTCCTGTTGCTGTCCTGGCTGACGTTTGTACTATTCAGCTGATCATTGAGCATGTCAGTCATATTTCCAAGGGAATCAACTATTTCAGTCTGAACATCAGTGAAATTATCATCAGTTACTTTTGCAACCTGATCGAGATTAAATCCATCCATCCTACAGGGTCCCCTGTTCATTTGACCATGTCCCCTGTTCATTCCGCCAGATCCCATGCATTCATTTGCCGGTCTTTGATTAAACAAAACTTCCTGAAGATCGGTTGCATTAGATGCTTCACTTACATTTGTATAAAAGCTTTGAAGCTCAATAATTTGATTACTAATGGAATCGAGTATGGATGTCTGAACATCAGTGAAATTCTCTTCGGTTATATTCCCCCCAAATCTCATGTCACTCATCTTATTTGGAGTATTTACTCCTGAGGCAAAAGCGAATGAAGGAATGAGACTCAATGCCATAAGCACCACTGCAATGCGCGAAATTGAGTTTAATGGTTTTATTTTCATGATTTATCTCCGTTAATGACTTTTTTCACTTCTCTTTTTTGCTTGTCCTGTCAGCTAGCTGCTTGTAGACTTCCTGAAATTAGCTGGCTTAGATATAAGATTACTTTCAGGAATAAAGAGATTAACAAGATTGAATTTAAAAAATAAGCTTTTTTGACCCCTTAATTAAAAAAAGAAGCTTAAAATAGATAGGAAATCCTATTTGAGCTATTTAAACGTTGTATCCTTGAACTGAAGAAATGTGGCTACATGTTTATCACATAGGATCACGAGTTTCTGGGCAAAGTTTCTTTCCAATACCTTTATTTTTGAAAATCCTTTTTCATTTAAAGTCCATTTGTCCCTTAATTTGTCACTTGCCTTAATTTGCCACTTATATACAAGCAAACAAGAAAAGAATCCTGAGTTTAGGAGATAGCTCAAATAGGGTAATTATATAAAAAGTGCGTTTAAAGGATAATGAACTCTTAAAAGTGAAAATTTAAGAGCTATAAAGGATTAATTCCAAAAATAAAATCTCTTAAAGCGTAAATAAGAAATTTAATCCTCTAATCTAACTGAAGAAGTAAGTATGCTTTTATCTTTAAATCCAAATACAGCATCTTATGTCAGGAACATATCGAATAGTAACATCCACCCAAGAGCTCAAAATACTGTGATACCATACGATTTTGTAGAGTATTGATTTAGTCAATGTGCAATCCAACTCAGACCGAAATACTATGGTAATGTATGATTTCAAACCATAAAAGTAAAAACAATCAAAGTATCGAGGAAACCATATATACACAGGCCTGCAAGATCATTTCGGTGTGTTCCTGACTATATATTCATTTAAATATTGTTTAAAAAAAATTCATACAAACATTCAAGAAAATGCTGGGATAAAAAATGCCTGATAACCCGGAAGAAAAAATGCTGATTCTGCAACTTTCAGAAGATTGCAGGAAAATTGCCCGGCTCCTTTCGAATGAAACCTCAATTAGAATCCTCAAACTGCTTGGGAAGAGATCAATGTCAGCAGGCGACCTTTCTAATGAGCTTCAGGTTCGCCTGAACACTCTAAAATATAACCTGGACTCGCTTCTTGAGGTCGGATTGATCAGAGTAAGGCAGGTAAAATGGAGTCGGAAAGGCAGGGAAATAAAAATTTACGAGGCAGTGGAAAAGGTAATCATCCTGCTGCCTGGAAAAAGGAACTTGGATACGTCTTCAATTTTTCCAAAGTTGTGGCAAAGTATTCCAGAAAATGCAGAGGGAGCAGGAAGTCCCTGAATGGGCTTAGAATCTTATAAACCTCAGGATTATTTGCGGTAAATCATTTTTACAGGATTAACTTTCAAAGTTTAACCAAATTTAATATATATGAATTTCAATAAAAAGTATAGTCCAGAATTAGGTTCTCGCCAAAGGACGTGCCTCAGTATGAAAATCAGATTTCTGTGCTTGCTCCTTGTAATTGCAGGGATTATCGTAATCTCTGGCTGTGTTGATAAGGAAACCCAGCCCCTTACTTCTAAAGCTCCAGAAAACCTGTACAGGAGTATTTTTTATCCTTATACCGGGTTCCCGGATGATGCAGGTCCTGAGATGCCATACGTGCATTCTAATGATCCTTCTGAAAGGCCAGGCTATGAACCCTCCCACAATCTAAGGGACGCAACATCCCTTCTCGACAGGAATATCGAGAAGGCAGAGAAACTTTCCTTGCGGCTTGAGGAAGGGGTCCAGCATTATAAAGCAGAAGGAAAGGATGTTAGCGAGCTTGAAGCCTTGCTCGAAAAATATAACTTCCTTATTGAAGAAGCAAAAAAATACAGAAATCTCGCAGATGCAGCTGTCGATGAAGAAAACAGTAGTTCAATTAAGAATTCAGGTTTAGAAAATAATACCTCCGAAAATACAAGAGTAGAATATTTGATCATGTCTCAGAAAAGTATGATGGAAGCTAACAATGTCCTGAGAGATATTTTCAATGAATTCCAGCGCCAGATGCCTGGAAGCGCAGAGGTAAACAGTACATCCAAACTCAATGCGTCAGGAGAAGGAATGGTTTCTCTCTTTGGCAATTTTACTCTCATGCTGCACCTCGAAGAAGGAGATCTCGTAATACCATATCTTTCTCCAGATTCCGAAATTAACGTAACTGGCGATTACGTTTTTGAAGAGGATAATGAAATGCAGGATGGTTTGCTCCTGTACCATATAAATTCTGCTGATGTGAAGATTTCCGGTTCTCGTAAGACAGTGCAGCTCAGAGGTGTAAATATTACCCTGAATGTTTCAAATGGTGAGGGATCCGCAGTTTTCCTGGGAAATGGCACATATAGAATTGAAAATGCAGGGATAATTAAGGAACAAAAATGGGCAAACCCACCATTTCCGAAAGAAGGAACAAATCATCATAAACACGGTCATGATGAAAAAGATAATAATGATAAGGCAACTGGGCACAGAATAAGGAGCGATATGCCTGAAGAAACCGAGTAAATCTCGCTGGGACAAGAGGAGCTTTATGAAAGAAAACCATTAAGTTTCTCACCAAAAAAAAATCTAAAAATAATTACCTGGAAAGACAATAAAGTCCAACTGCAACTCTGAATTACTGATAAGAATGAATCTGAGGTTTTATATTATTTGCATTGCTGCTATACTCACTTTAGTTGTACCTGCCGTAGCAGACAATAATAGCACAGCCAAAGTCTATGGAGGAGTATACAGTTCGGACACCTTCGAACCTCTAGATAACGCTGTTGTAGTTGTAAATACCACTCCCTCACAATCCATGGTCGTAAAATCTGGAATGTACTTTTTTGATCTGGAGCCTGGAAACTATACCATTACAGCCAAGTATTACGAAAATAACACTCTTATTAATTCAGCAACAGAAGCTATCACAATTAAAGGGGGAGGAAGTTATAGGCGTGATCTCCTACTTCTCCCAGTTTATTCCGAAGAACTCATGGTAGGCTCCAAAGTAAACTTATCTTTGAATAACTCAACTTCCAGTTCAGGAAATCCGGTAGCAAAAGAAGTCATAGATAAAACAAACTCATCTAATAACTTGAATACCCTCGAACAAAGTGTGATTTATTCTTCAACCGTAAGTTATTTTCTAGTAGCCATTACGCTTTTTCTCCTGTTAGCCGTCGGCTATAGCCTTTCCAAAAAGTATCAAAAAATAGAGAAAAATGGGCCCCGAAAAGAAAAAGACGGACATATGACCGGAGATTTCTCCAGAGCTGCGAATGTGCCCGAGTTTTCGTTAAAGCCCCAGGATAAAAGCATAGATCCCGAAGTGAGGCAAGATTTCCAGATAAATACTGAAGAAACTGCGTCCATAACAAAATCAGTAACATTATTGGATCCCAGGTCAGAATCTGAATCAGGATCCGGAACTCCTGTAATAGAGTCAGAAACAGAATCAGAACCCAAGATCCCTCTGACAAAGCCAGTTGTAGAATCAGAATCGAAAATATCCGCAACAGACCAAGCGATAAAATTAGAATCCAGAGAATCTGATAAGAAAGTGCTGGCAGAAAATCAAGAGGAATATTCAGCACAGGAAGCAGAACTTAAAGAATCGAGGCAAGAGGAAGAGAATCAGAATATTTCTCCTGAAGAGCCTGCAGATGACTCCGAAATTGAAATTATTGCTCCTATAAAGAAGTTCCCGCTTCCGGCTGACCTCCAGCAAGTCATGGACATAATTCGAGGTCAAGGGGGCCGAATTACCCAGAAAGACCTCCGCAGCAAGCTTAAATATTCCGAAGGAAAAGTCAGCCTCATGCTTGCTGACCTTGAAAGAAGAGAACTCATTGAGAAATTCAAGAGAGGACGCGGAAATATAGTGATTCTGAAAGATGAAGAACGCTAGATTTACGTAACCTTATAGTTTAATTTTACTTTCCCTCTGTGGCCTTAATCTATGGGAATATAATTTGCCTCAATAACCTCGCCTTCTTTTATTTCTCGATTTCTTTGACAATATTTTTTTGTAGTAAATACTATCCATCTCCAATGAAGTATAATGTGAACAACAAAAAAGACTAACATAAGGATTCCAACTTTGTCATGGATTAACCTCAAGAGAGAGACCGCAGCATGATGGTTGAAATACATAATAAGACCAGAACCCCCGACTAAGACAAATTGAATGAAGAGTGCCAAATCTACTAAATTGTTCAGTTTTACTCTGTTCATTTATTCACTTCAGTGTAAATTTACACCTACAACTTTATAAACTTATCAATACATTTGATTATGGGAGTGTAAACTATGATGTGGTATGAAGAGCTGGCAAAATTTTAGATGTGAAGATAAGAATTGGAGTTATGAGGTGTAAAGAAGGGTATATTGCAGGAAATTATGTAAATCCATTTTGAAAAAATGAAAATATGCCTCTTATTAGAAAAAAAAAATAAAAATAAAAATAAAAAGTTGCCCATTAAAAAGGCAACTGCATAAATATGATACCCCATAAATCTGATTTTTTCTTGTTCCTGATCTCAATCTATAGGAGTATAATCCGTATCGACAATCTTTTTCTCTTTTATTTCCGGTCCTTTTTTACAGAATTTCTTTGTAGTACCTACCACCCATTTCCAATTAAGGATTATGTGAGCAACAAAGAAGACTAACATTAGTACTCCAATCTGATCATGGATAAATCTCAATAGGTGACCTGCAGCATGGTGGTTAAAGTACATAATAAGACCTGTACCCCCAACTAATAAAAATTGGACGAAAAGTGCCAAATCCACTATATAAATGAGCTTTACTCTTTTCATTTATTCATCCCATGTAATTTATATCTAAATATTTTTTAAATTGTCAATCTGTTGTTTCAGTTAAGTTGATTGACTTTTGCTTCAAGTATTTACAGTCACAATTACACTGTTTTCCAGCTTACTGCCACATATCTTCTAAATTGCCTGACAAAGAGATAAAGATACTTACAGAATATGGATAATATAAACGGCTTATTTTAAATTTAAAGCTCAATTGATCTATTTATCTTAAAATAAAGCTTAAGGATTCGATTTAAGCTTTAATCTGCTAATTTTCGAATTTCCTGCTACTAATTATTTCAAGATTTGAGCGATGTAGACGGACATTTAAAAAGGTTGGCAGCAGGCTGGAGTATTCCGAAGGAAAAGAAGCTCAATACTTGCCAGCCTTGCGAGAAGAAAGAGCTAATAGAGAAGTTTAAATGAATTGTGGAAGTGTTATTATCCGAAAGATGCGAGGAAGGAACTTACTGGAGGGTTTGAAGATATAACTTATTTTCTTTTGCAATTTCCAATCTTATAATAGTGAAAATGCACCCTTCGCTTTCACTCAGATGGATTTCCCCTCTTCCGGGAAAAAACAAATTCCTTATAAATTTCAAATTTACCCTCTCCATGGAATCATAGCTGATACTAATTGTCACTTATATCGCTTCATTTCTTTTCTGGATTCTCTTAGGGTCAAAAAACCATGATAAGTTGTTCTATCTTTTAGATACCTTGTTTCAACTTTGCGATTAGGAAAACTCTAGTATCCAGGAAAATTCTAGCATCCAGGAAAATTCTAGCATCCAGGAAAATTTAGCTTCTCTATGTCAGGTGAGATTGTTGAAACCTGAATTCCGCTTTTTTAGGCACATAAACTTCTATTGATGTCGAATTATGTGCTTAATTTTGAGCACATGAAATTAAGGCTCTAATTTCTAAACCACGGCCAGCTGACATTATAATTAGGTGGAGCTTGGCATATGCGCTTAAAATATGGGAACCCAGGTTGAAAAGGGAATAAACACCAGAAAACAATACCTCAAATCCAATTTTGTCAGAATATATTGCTCTCTTGAAAGGTCTTCGTCTTCTTATAACAAAAGTCAGAGAAAAATAATACTTTACCGAGAGATTAATTCTACTTTAGAGGCTAAATAAAGAATAAAATAAATATATATTGCCTATTAAAGCTTCATTACTAAATTAATTCCTTAGATATCCTGGTTTTAGCTAAGTATTCTTTTATTATTAAATGCCAATTAAGAGGTTGACTGTTTCAATGCTTCTTGTGCAATTGGCAGATGGGATGTCCCCACATAGACATCATCTGATAGATGTCTGAGTCAGATAGTTGCAATGGGAAAGGAACACCTGGTATAGGAACCTCGCCATCAAAAACAGGAATCCTTCACCTCAATAATCAGGTGTTTTCCATTGAAGGAAGAAGAGAGAAGCAGTCATAAAAAAGTCTACACTCCAGAAAAAGGAGGCACTATGCATATTGCATGTGCCTCCCCCTCACAAACTAATCAAAATCACATCGGGTCTAATTGGACCAGAATAGGGTCTAGTTAAACCATAACAGAAATTATAAATTAAATAAGTTATAAATTAAACAAGTTATATTTTGCTATCAAGTTGTGATCCAGTTAAGAAACTCAGACTATGTTACAAAATTGCTTATCGGAATGGTAGATACTATGAACAAACGGAAGATCAAACTTAAGCTAGCTACCTTGACGGTTTAGCTTAGTATATTCACTTTTCAGATATAACTCGCTTTTAAATTTATCTTTAGAGGTTATGTATGACACTTACTGAAGCTATAAAAACATTTAAAACTAAGCTGGATCCCTCAAAAATTATGAACTCGCTCGAAAAAAAAGCGAGTTTTTACGATGATTCGGATAATGATTTAGAGGAAAATATCTCGGGTAAGGATCTAAAATACAACCCATACAGTAATTCAGTCAGTGGCTCTGTTAAAAGTTCTAATGCAGTGGGGGTCTCTCAAAATAGAGACGAACCTCTTATCAAACTGACCGATGTATGGAAAATCTACCAGATGGGAGAGGTTGAATTTGCAGCCCTCAAAGGAATAGACCTGGAGATTTACGAGGGGGAGTTTCTGGTAGTCTTAGGCCCTAGCGGAAGTGGGAAAAGTACACTTATGAACCTTCTTGGTTGTCTGGACTTGCCCTCGAAAGGCATGGTCTTCCTTGACTCAAAAGATATATCGGAACTTGATGAGTCCGAACTTGCCCGGATTCGGGGGCAGATGATAGGATTCATTTTCCAGAGCTTCAATCTAATTCCCACTCTGAGCACACAGGAAAATGTGCTTCTTCCTCTAGAATTCCAGGAAGAGGATGCAGAAATGGCCAGAAAAAAAGCAATGTATCTGCTTGAGATAGTCGGACTTTCAGATAAGAAAAAAAACTTGCCTTCTCAGCTCTCAGGTGGACAAAGGCAGAGAGTTGCAATTGCCCGCTCCCTGGCAGTAAACCCACCCATAATCCTGGCAGATGAGCCTACAGGAAATCTGGACACTAAAACCGGAGATTATATTCTGGATTTTCTGGATAATTTAAACAAAAGAGAAGGGAAGACGATTATCATTGTTACCCACGATCTGGATATTGTAAAATACGCTACAAGGGTCGTGTACATTCGGGATGGGGAGATAGAAAAAATAGAAAAACGCAAGAAAAACGAGCAGGAGAAATAAAAATGAAAAAATTCTCTTTTCTAGCACTTTTACTGCTATCTACAGCATTTATATGTTTAGGGGTCGGAACAGCCCTTGGTGCAACCTCAAATGGAATGATTGATTCCTCATCCGTGCAGGTAAAGCTGACTAATCAGAACCCTGATGCTGCCCGACCGGGCGAACCTGTTGAACTCACTCTCAGCGTGCAGAATGTAGGAAATAAGGACCTGAAGGACATTACTGTTGCAGTCGCACCCAAATATCCTTTCAGCCAGGTTTCCGGAGAGGCTCTTCAAAAGAGTGTTTCCTACCTGAATGCGCGACAGGAAGACAATGATGCATCTGTCCTTAAATTCAAACTCATGACAGATTCCAACGCTTCAGAGGGCACATATGATATTGATATTACTACCACTGCCAAAGAAAGCGGGTCATCATCAAGTACAATTGCCACTACAAAAACTATCCAGCTCGAGGTCAGGGGTAAGGAGTACGCTCAGATTGTAACCATAAATAAGGCGAATATTGATGTAGGAAAAGAAGAGCCTCTCGAGTTTATCATAACGAATACCGGAAATTCCCCTCTAAAAAATATGGTAGTCTCCTGGAGAGATGCAAAAGGTGTAATTCTTCCTGTATACTCGGACAATACTAAGTACATCAAGTATCTGGAGGCGAATCAATCCGTAAAAGTTGACTACTCTGTTATGGCAGATGTAAATGCCAATCCAGGCCTATATACTCTGGACGTAAACCTGAGCTTTGAAGACTATGAATCCAACTCAAAAAGCATCCAAACTACGGCAGGGCTTTTCGTAGGTGGAGCAACAGACTTTGATGTTTCCTTTTCGGAAAGCAGTCAAGGAGAGGTTTCCCTTTCAGTTGCAAATGTAGGCAACAACATAGCATACGCGGTTAAAGTGGCGATTCCGGAGCAGGATGGTTATAGAGTCTCAGGAAGCTCTTCAACTATTGTGGGGAATCTTGAGAAAGGAGATTACACAATAGCTTCATTCAATGTTGCAAGTGCACAGGCTGCAGGAGGAAGTGCAGGAGAACCCTCAGGAGAAACTTCAGGAGAACCGTCGGAGATCTCAAAAGCCAGTGCCAGGGGAAACAATTCAACTTCAGCTTCAATGAGTTCAAATCTACTAAAAGTCCAGATCGAATATACGGATGCTAAAGGAGAAAGAATAACAGTCGATAAAGAAGTAAAGCTCGGGATGACCTCCGGAAATATGACTGCACAAGGAGCAGGAGGACAAAGAAGCAGTAGTGGAATTGGCTCATACTTGCTCTATATTGTAATAATACTGCTTGCAGGCGGGGTATTCATGTATCGCAATAAGATACAGGAACAGGTACAGTCAAGAAAAGAGAAAAAATCCGGTAACAGAATGCCTGAGGACAAGAAGGAATAAAACAGCATCAATAGAAACGGAAGGATGCGAGATGAGAAACTCAACCTACCTGAAAATGGGTCTGAACATGCTTGTGCACAGTAAGCTGCGAAGCTGGCTGACCATTATCGGGATTGTAATAGGTATTGGATCTGTGGTCGGCATCCTCTCCCTTGGGGATGCCATGCAGGAGCAGGTTCAATCCCGGCTCGCCGAGATGGATCTGACAAAAATAACTATAAGTCCTGGGTATACTAAAGCGTCATCCAACATGCCTGGGCCACCGGGTGGGGGAGGTGGTGGTACAACAACGGATGTCGAATTAACAAAAAAGGACATCACTTCACTCCGAGGATTGGACAGTATACAATACATAGAGGGCGAAATTTCAGGCCAGGAACCAGTGATTTACGCAGCGCAAAATGCGACCCTTTCAATTACAGGTGTAGACCCTCAGGTCTGGAAGTACATGACTACCCTGGAGACAGAGTCCGGAAGATTGCTCGAACCATCTGATACTTATGTCGCAGTAATTGGAAGCGGCATTGCAAGTGGGATTTATGACCAGGACATAGGGGTTAACCAGATAATAACAATTAATGGTAAAGCAGTTCGCATTGTTGGAATCCTCTCTGAAGAAGGCGGGCGTGGTGACAGAAACATATACATGCCAATAAATGCGGCAGTAACCGTAATTGATGATGCGCAAGAAGGCGTTTACGATACTATATTTGTGAAAGCCAAGAGTGAAGATCTGGTCGATGGACTGATGGAAGATATTGTGGATAAGCTAATGATCTCAAGGCACATCGTTCGAGAAGATGACAGGGACTTTTCCGTGACAGCATCAAAGTCTATGGCTGAATCTGTTACCGAGATGACGAGTTCGATGACCCTTTTCCTTGGAGCCATTGCAGCCGTATCCCTCCTTGTAGGAGCCGTAGGTATTGCAAACACTATGTTTACCTCGGTTCTTGAAAAGACAAAGGAGATAGGAACTATGAAAGCAATTGGGGCAAAAAATAGGGATATCCTTATGATTTTCCTCTTCAACTCGGCAATGGTGGGTCTTGTTGGAGGTATCCTTGGAGTCATTTTGGGATCGCTTCTTTCTGCAGTCTTCCCAATGATTGGCGTAACCATGATGAGAGGGGGCGGGACAAGCTCAATATCGCTATCTCCTCACCTGATGATTCTAGGACTTACCCTGGCAGTTATCATAGGGATAGTCTCAGGAGTCGTCCCTGCTTACAGGGCTTCAAAACTGAAACCAGTAGATGCATTGAGATACGAATAAGCTAAGAAAGGGACTATATCCTTTCTACTTTCATTTTTTTATTGAGGAACTAGATACTTAAAAAGACTTTTTCAGAATTATACTTTCCTTTTCATGCATCCAGAACAATTTTTAACCCTGCGAAGTTTGAAGCTCTGAACTCATAAGAAATGGAAATTGAATGCCTTAAACATCTAATTTTTTCAATATAGAAGTTGGTTTAGAAGTGGGCCAGAGTATGCCCAAAAAGCCGAAAAATGGCTAAATTTTTGAGTCTTTTTAATTTTTTCTGGTTCATCTCCAATTTTAAAAGAATAATGAGATTTTATCAAAATTAATTAGATGCTTTCCTCATTTCAGAACAGTTGATCCACTTACATCTAAATTTTTTACACAAATTTCCGATTTCTGTCAGAATTATTCGATAGCTATCACTATAAAGTTCAGATTTAGATCGAATTTTCCATTCACACTTTATTTATCCATACTGAAATCTCGCCCTCATCAACGGTGAGAATCCTGCCCATTTTCCAGTGCGAAAGCACCGTTTATTAAAATAGGCAAACAAATTGTAACAAAAGTTAGTTAGACCATTATCAGTTTTGAATGATCTTGCTTTGTCAACAACATCTCCTATCAATGAAAATATCTGTTCCATCGTATTATCCGTCTCAGGTGTAAATCCTTTTTTCAAAAAGCTTATGTTCTTTTCGAAAATCTCTTTTGCATAAGAAATCGCTTTATGAGACGCTTTTGAAAGTTTAAGATTAGAGTCCAATGTTAGGATATTTTGAAAACACACAACGGAATTGATGACCGTGTCAGATTGTATTAACTGACAGATCTCATTGTACACAAGTTTATCATTATCTGGAATATCTTTTACTGATCCGAATTCATCACTATATTTCTTGCTAACGTTTTTCAATTGATGAAACACACAAAAAGAATGAACAACTTCAGGAAAGACACTTTTTACAGCTCCAATAATTGCTTTATCCTCATCAGAAACAATCTTTTGTATTTTGCCTTCTGGAAATCGGTTTTTTATTCGTAGGAAAAGAGGAATCAGAGCCTCAACTTTTGGTAACCTGTCAGTTATCTCAAAATCCAAAATTACTTTTTCTTTTGTGGCGATAACGTAAACGGATTGATATCGCATCTTTTTCCATTCTTTTAATGTAATCTCTCTTCCGATCAGAGTTTCAAACTTCTTTTTCCATCCTTTCTTGATCCAATCCCCATCAACATACAATGTTCCGTCGAAATCAGGATTTTGATCTAATAGTTCTTGCTTTGATATTGTTGCTTGTTTTTGCTCATGCAACCATAATGAAGAGGCACAAGGAGCTCTCCCACATATATCAGTCAAGCCTTCTGTGTATCTTTCACCGATTCCACAGGAATTGTTAAGGCTGCATCGGCCATCGTATCTGACAAACTTTTGTTTGTCATAGAACTCATCGCTGTAATTTGCGGATCCAGATACGCCAACTATCTGATCATGAAAATTCTTTTTACAATTAGGACAAATCCAGTATGTAGTATTGCGAGTTATGGTGCCATAACTCGTAAGAATAAAACGGGTATAGTGAGAATTCACATTTAATTTTGTGCCACAATAATCGCAGTGAGTAGGAGATATTATAGAGAACAGCGAATGAAAGCGATTTCCAACCAATAATTTCGGCAAAGGAATTAAGATATTGCCTTCAAATATCGTTTTTACCATTGACTTATAGATTATTTTATTTCCTTTTCCCATAAAAAAGAATTTATTTCAATGAAATTAAAATTTTATTGTTTTGCATTATTAGAGAAAAAAATTGAAGACCAGAAAATAATAAAAAGTCTCAAAATTGGTTTTGGGATGGTCTGTATCAATTAAATCAATCATATTTTTCATTCGAATACCCCAGTGCTTCAGCGGGGTGCGCCTCCGCAACTTTGATTCTTAAATGTGTACGTCATGTAAGGACAGACGTTAGGACAAACCTATCAAGCAGCCCTAGCTTGGGAAAAGTAACTTCATTAACCCTCTTTGTAATATTAATTGGCAATTTTTAAGAGCTCGTTTTTTTAATTCCTGACAAAGACGAGAGTGTAACAATATTTTTCTTTATTTATTTTTCTTCTCTGGCCCATATCATCCCATTTTAACACTCTGGCGGATTTAGATAATGTCGAGAATATAGAAATATTTTAACATGTTAAGCTCATTTATCGTAGAAAGATAACATAGTTTCTGATCAACAAAAAGAGGTTGTAGGTAAACAGTTATCTGACTTTTCGATTAATTAAGTCCATGAACATATTAAAAATGTAACCATTCAATTTTTTTGGGAGACGTGCAATATTATGTACAGTTCAAAAGGCCAACTAAAGAATCGAGAGATCTCTACGATAGAAATTCCCCCTATCTTTCCATCTAGTGTATTCTCATTCCAGAGAATAATCACACGTATGATGTAGCTGATGTAGCCTGATCTCTCAATTATAATTCCAGTACATAACGAAGCAGAAAATATAGTTGAACTGTACGAGAAATTGTACAGCACTCTTTCAATACTGGAAATCACATATGAGATAATTTTCGTTGACGATGGGTCTACAGACGATACTTTCAAAGAAATAAAAACAATCAATGATAACAGAATAAGAATTTTAAGGTTCCAGCGTAATTATGGAAAAGCTGCAGCTCTCTCCTGCGGGTTCAATAAATCAAGGGGTGAAGTTGTTATTACTATGGATGGAGACCTGCAGGATGATCCAAAAGAAATCCCAAGATTTCTTGAAAAATTAGAAGAATTCGATATGGTTTCGGGCTGGAAAAGCAAAAGACATGATCCTGTCTCAAAGACTCTTCCTTCAAGATTCTTCAACAGATTAACCAGATGCGTTACAGGAGTCAAAATTAATGACTTCAACTGTGGATACAAGGGATACAGAAGTGATGTTGTAAAGAATATAAGCTTATATGGAGAGTTCCACCGCTACATTCCGGCTTTAGCTCAATGGAAAGGTTACACTGTTGGGGAAATAAAAGTTGAGCATCATCCGAGAATTCACGGGAAGTCGAAATATGGAATTGAAAGAATTTTTAAAGGATTTCTGGACCTGATAACAGTCACATTCTTAATGCTGTACAAAAAGAGACCTCTGCATATGTTTGGAGGTATAGGGCTCGTACTGGGATTTTCAGGAATACTGATATCCGGATATCTACTCTCGTTATGGATCACAGGCTCGAGGATAGGGGATAGGCCTCTTCTCATGTTAGGAATATTACTTACAGTTATAGGAGCGCAATTTGTCTCGATGGGATTGATAGGAGAACTGATCACAAACTCCAGAAACAATGATGATTATATTATAAAGTTTGATAGTCATGAACTGGAAAACGGTAGGTAAGATCGCTGTTAGTCTAGGACTGATATTTTATCTTATAAGTAAACTCGATATAAAAGCTATCTATGAAGCTTTTGCTCAAATGGATATAGTTCTACTTTCTTTCTCTCTACCTTTTATTTTTCTCATGTATTTAATAAAGGCGAGAAAGTGGCAGGCTTTACTTAACTGTATTGATATCAAAATTCCGATACGCAAGTCTCTGGAGATAATTCTGATCGGTACTTTCTATGGGGTGCTTACTCCTGGCAGAGCCGGAGAAATCTCAAGAGCTTTTTATTTAAACTCTGAAAGATCAAGAAGTATACCAACAGTGATAATGGACAGAATCATAGACCTTATCTGTCTAATAGTATTAAGTATACT
>CAVRNH010000039.1:0-34622 GCA_963722085.1 uncultured Methanosarcinaceae archaeon
TCGCACCTCTCGAACTATATTTTTTATTAATTCTCATTTTTGCTTAAATTATCTAACTCTATTTGTGTTTGGAGTTGTGCAAGAAATTAGATTAATGGTAGCAAGTTGAGCTTTTTCTTATAGGAGTTCATGCGTTAGAATCGAACATCTCGCACTACTATCTTTGAAGCTACTATTCTTTGATTTCAAATGCTATTCTAGTCTTTCTCTTTCCTCAGGAAGTCTTCTCGTTTTTAAATAATTTAAGCCCTTACGTGAGAGTATTTTTTGTTAATATAGGTACCCGCGAGTAGATCAGGTGCAGGCTTAAAGCACCTTCCGCATCTCCAAGCAGAAAGTGTCTCTCAACAAGCTGTAATAAGGCCCATTTAGGGTTTGGGGCTTAGATTTTAGATTTCCACAGCTAACAACAAATCCGAACACTCACAATGTCTTTTTCTATCTGCTTCCTGGCTACCCTTTTGGGTTGTCTCCTACCCATTCCGACATGTATCGTATTGGATTTGTTATTTCCCCCAAAACTTATTATACCAGTCACATTAGAGCGCCTAAATATTCGGATTTATTATATAATATAGAAAGGTTAATTTTTAATAAAATAGTTAATAAAGTATATTAAGGTAGAAATATGAACTTCCTTAAATTAACTTATTGAAATCCTATAGAGCCTTCCGAAGAGTCAACAATGGCATATTGTAAAGTTACAATAGACCTCTAATATTGAGTGTCCATTCCAGTTTCGAATATGCCAATTGTAAAAGTTAGTGATCACAACCTTTTCGGATAGGCTCTAAGTTAAACAGGTTTTGGGGGTCTCTAATGAAAAATTTAAGAACTCTTATTATAATATTCATCCTTACTCTTTTTTATATTGCGTTAAGTAGCCCTGCAGCTTTGGCGGCAAATATTGTAATTGACAAACAAGCTGGACCAGCTGGACCAGGTCTTTTTCATACACCTAATTATGCAAACGATGCAGCTTGCATTCAGGCGGCACTGGATAACTCAAAAAGTGGGGATACAATAACTATCCGCGGAGGGGACTATTATGTCACGAAAGGGATATATCAAAAAAATAAAAGTCTGAACATAACAGGCGAAGGAAAAGTAACTCTTCACATTAAAACTCCTGAAAAAGAATATAATGAGGTTTACTTCGGTGGATCTCTGATCGCAAGCAAAACCCTATCTACTAACGCTAATAAGGGGTCATCTCAAGTGGTTTTAACTGACGCTTCCCAGGTTCGCCAGAACGACTTGATTAAGATTTGGAAAAATGCTCAGTGGTGTCCTCTTGATTATCCTGATAATTATCCTGATCAAATGACAGGGGAAGTGTATGCTGTTAAAAGTGTAAAAGGAAATGTCGTCACTTTAAATCAACCACTTCTTAGAGATTACAGCTTGTCCGAGACTGTACAGGTAGAAGTATATAGACCTATTCAAATGCATATAAAGAACATAAGGATACAGGATACAGGTGAGACAATGCTTCATCATGGACTGGTCATGCAATATTGCAAGGATAGTTCAGTCACTGATTCCTGGTTCAATAATAGTGGATTTGGTGCTATTTGTCTGTATTCCTGTTTTAATGTGAGTGTTAATAATAATGAGATTTACAATTCACTTCGTCCCAATTGTGGATACGGTGTAGACGTAAGTAGTGGTTCGGCTTTTGTCAATATAGAACATAATCACATAGAGAATTGCAGGCATGCTATAACAAGCAATTCAGCTGAACTCAAATCTTTAAATAGAGACGTTTTTATCGCTGATAACACTTTGATAGGGGCAAAAATTGTCGGCTCTAATGTTGTTGATGCTCACGCTGATACTATTAATTTTGTCGTAACCAGAAATAAGATATACCCGCAAATATCACCTGATACCCTATACTATTACGCATTTTTTGATTATCGGTACATACAAGAGCTCCCATACTACTTTGCATTTTCAGATGGTACACAGCAGTCCATTTTTTCTAACAATGAAGTTTTTGGCGGATATGGAGGGATATTTAAACGCGGAGCCGTAACTGACGGGGTACATATTTACGAAAATAACACGTTTAATGGTATATTGGGTAATATGTATGAGGGAGGAAATGGGACCGATAACACGCTTATAATTAGAAATAATATTCAAAACAGCGGGACGTATGGAATTATTTTCCCATTTCATGGAAGTTGCAGGAATATAATAATAAGTGAGAACACTTTTAGCAATCTATCGCGTCAAGGAGTTTATCAGAAGTTTCTAATAAACGGGATAAACTTAGATATCTCTAAAAACACTTTTAAAAACATAAAAAGAGATGGAGTATATATAGACGGAAATTCTTTCACAAGTGGAGCTGTGAAAATACAAAATAATACTTTAGTAAATGTGAGTACATCAAATTCCTCTTCCGGAATTACAATCAAAAAAGTTCAAAACGCCGCGATTAGCGGAAACCAGATATTAAAAACCGAGGCATCTAAAGTTCCTGTTGCTGTTTTTTCGGCATCCCCAACTTCAGGAGATTCGCCTCTAAAAGTAAAGTTTGCAGACAAGAGTACCGGATCGCAAACTTCATGGGAATGGAGTTTTGGAGACGGGACATATTCAACTCAAAAGAACCCTACACACACATACAGTAAAGCAGGAAAATATGCTGTCAGCATAACAGTTAAAAATGCGGCTGGAAGTAACACTGTAACAAAATCTGCTTATATAAAAGTGACATCGTCATCAACTACTCCAAAACCAGTTGCAAATTTCTGGGGATCTCCAAAATTAGAAAAAGCACCTTTGATTGTCACATTTAATGACATAAGTACAGGATCACCGACTGCATGGAAATGGGACTTTGGAGACGGAACTACTTCAACAACCAGGAATCCAACACACAAGTACACGAAAGCAGGAATTTATGCAGTAACTCTTACAGTAAGCAATGCAGCTGGAACTGGAAAAATGACAAAAAACAATTACATAGAGGTAACGACTTCAAAATAACCTGTTGCAAATCTCATAAATGGGATAACTCTCAGAAGGTATGTCTTCTGGGGTTTAACTTTTCTTATTGGCGAGCAACTAAAAATAAAGATCGAAACTTACGAGATGCGAAATGACCAATGAATCAAGAAACAATCGAAAAGAAAGAACTATAGTTCAGACATCAGTCTCGTAGGAGTTCGTGCGTTCGAATCACACCTCTCGCACTAATTTTTAGTTAATTATTATTTTTGCTTAAATTATCTAATTTTGTTTACTTTCTAATGAGTAGCGACAAAATGCCAGATTAACAGTACTAATGGTACAGTATAAAAAGACAAATGTTATTTATATCTGCCAGAGGAGCAACTTTTTAAAACTTAAAGATTTCCCGCTTAAATCTCAGTTTTTGAGATACTATTGTTAAAGAGAGGACTCTGGAAGTCTGCAGGAATTTACTATATAATCATCAGATCGCTAGCATTTGCCTTCGTTAAAAAAATACTATTCTTTTAGCACCCGCAGACTTTACAGAACCTTTTTGTACTTTTTGATATCTCAGGTTCAAATCATCTTTACATTCATATTGATTGCAACTTCTGCAATATCGCCGCTATATTCAGCTACCCTCCGGAGACTCTCTAGAACCATGCTAAGTTCAACATCATCTTGGTCTCCACTTTCCCGTGACTCCAAAGAAACTCCGAAATGAGAAACTTTTTTGGCTTCCATAACGATTTTGTTGATAGTCTGAAGATCTTTTTCTCCCATTGAGTCTATCGAGCTTTCGAAAACTTTACGGGAGAGTTCAGCCATCTTGAAAATAGGGTCAGTAGGGTTAACTCCGGAGTTCATTTTCAGGACATTTGTGGCTATCCTGACCGCATGGTCTCCTACACGCTCGATGATTTTAGTAATTAGCCTGTACCCCAGACTTTCTTGTAGATGCCTGATTCCTATCACTTGAGAGAGTTCGAGATCCTCAATTGCGTCGTTGAGTTGGCGGACAGAAAGAAAATAGAAACGGTCCACATCATCATCTCTCTGGATGACGTCTTCAGCAATCTCCACATTATGGTCCCGAAGAGCAACCATTGAGTCTTCAAGCATGGAAAGTACAAGACCATACATGTTTTTGATTACCCGGCCAAGGGGAAGATCATTGTAATTAAGCAGGCTCTGAAAGACCAGCTCATTCCTGGATTCTTCCACAAGCTCAAGTCCTATTAATTTTTGACGCACGGAATCCTTGATAAACTTGCGGTCATAAGCACTAAAGCCCTTTGCGGTAGTCAACCGGATAGAATCATAGCCCACAAGATAATGAGAAATAAGTATTCTGAAGTTGTTCTCCGCACTATCTGAGTGAATATAGTCGATCGTAGCCTTGGGAGCGGCGTGTTCCCTTGAGAGTGTACTGGAAGAGATAAGCAGGGTTTTATTAGGCATGGGTGTAAGAGTAAGCGTGTCCCCTGCTTTAAGCTCTATATCCCGTACCCATTTTATGGGGAGGGACACAATATAGGTAGAATTTCCGGTAAACTGAACTTTTCGTTTATCCTTGGTAATAAATAATCCCCCTGAGGGTATCCTAATTAATCTAGTAGGATCTATATAGACAACGAAAATATATAAACATATCTTAGAAGTAGAATGTAAAATAGGAGATAAAAGGACATCTATTTCATAATCTGTTTCCATTTTTTGCTTTTTTTGTTTACCTTTGGGACCATAATTTAAATATTCGCCTCTCTTTAATTAAAGAGCTCACCCCAAAAAATTTTAATTCTAATCAGTAAATTTCAGAACTTTCTATAATTAGAAACTTGATTGATTATTCAGAATACTGGATTCAAATTTTGTTTCAAACTATATTAGGATCACACATTTTAATTATAACATTAAGTACAATACACTTTGAGGTTGAAGTGTCTTCTAGAAAGTTTGAGGTTTAAAGCTATTGATTTTTCAATTCAACCGTGTAAGTCCTATGATAGTGAGATCTTTAAAACATCAGTCATGCAGTAAGATTATCCATGTCTCCAGGCATCCCGGATATGCATTGCATTCATTCCAAGGCTTTGAGGAGGGTAGATATCGTTTTCCGGTGTGTCCCCAATGGAGAGAACTTCCCAGGGCTCAAATCCCAGACGGTCGAGAGCCATCTTGAATAGCCGCGTGTCAGGTTTTTTGATACAGTGGTCAGAAGACATGATTACGAAATTAAAGCGATCGTATAAGCCCAGGAAGCGAAGTTCCTCTTCCGTAAAAACTCTTTGTGCATTGGAGACAATGCATTTAGGAACATTTCTGTATTTTTCAAGCAGCCGCAGACTTTTAGGGTAGGCTTCAAGTTTTCTTAAAGACGCAGTTCTGAATACTTTGGCAGTCTCAATTCCAAGCCAGTAAGGATCGATTTTCCTGAAAGCGTTTTCTGCACAGATTTCGGCAAAAATCTCTTCTATGCGGATATCAGGGTATTTCTGGCCTGTATTACCCAACCTGCCTATTACTTTCCACTTGTATTCTTTTCTGAGCTTGTCAGGTTCGATCTTCACTCCCTGATAGAGTAACCATTTGCTGACTCTTTCGTTTGTTTCCCAGCTTCCCTCATCAGTCTTTATATCAATAAGGGTTTTATAGCAATCGAAGATTAAGCCTTTAATTTTTCCGTTTTGGAGCATAGGGATTCTCCTTTTTAATTTCTTTGGATTTTTTATGGATTTTTTGATTTGTCTATAACATTCATCTATTAATAACGAGATTTTCCTCCTGTTATATAGATCTTATCTCAATCCCCATATTTGATACTAATATCACTATATAGTTTATCATTTCTATGTAACAGGTATAATTAAGGATAAAGTATGTTACTTTTTTACCTCCTTTGGCGGGAATAGAAATTGCATTTCTAAATAGTCGGTTTCAAAGTGTTTTTTTGCAAAAAAAGCATTAATTAAGTACCTTGATCTCAAAAAAGGGTACTAAATATTCTTAATCGCATAACAAGTTTAAAAGGTCTTAATTAATTTATTATTGATGTATTCCCCTTTTTATCTATATTATGTATAGTAACTATATATTTAATTCTTTTAGTACATGTATCTATGTTCTATTTACTTCTCAATAGTACATGTCGAGAATCTTTATATATCATCTCTTTTTATTATGCACTGTACGGATTACAAGTTGAATGGATATAGATTGTGATTTAGTTGTATTTATTTAAAGGAGTGTCTTTGCATGACAAATAAATTAAAAACCTACACAGTCCTTATTTTAGTTGTAATTGGACTTGTGTTTCTAGGAATAGGATGTGCTGGGAAAAATAATGAGAGTCCTTCAGCTCAAAATACCTCTTCAGGCGGAACGCCAGTACAGGGAGCTAATGCAGGAGCACAGAGCATCTCTGTGAAAGGTTCTGACACGATGCTGCCTATCGCACAGGTTGAAGCTGAAGAGTTTATGACCATAAATTCTGAAAAAAGTGTAACAGTCACCGGAGGTGGATCCGGTGTTGGGATTGCAGCTCTCATTGACGGGCAGGTAGACATTGCTACCGCATCCAGAGAAATAACTTCTGACGAAACTGAAGCTGCTAAAAAGAATGGAATCAATCCTGTGGAGCATCTCGTTGCCTATGACGGCATTACAGTGATTGTAAATCCTGCAAATCCTGTTTCTAAACTTACCTTTGACCAGCTTCGCGGCATCTATAACGGAAGCATCAGCAACTGGAAGGATGTTGGCGGTGAGGACAAGCCAATTGTAGCAATTACCAGGGATAGCAGTTCAGGAACTTATAAAGACTTCCAGAAAGATGTTTTGCTTGGGGATGAATACAGGACTGATGCAATTACCCAGCCTGCTACAGGCGGAATAGTCTCGGAGGTTTCTCAGAACCAAAACGCAATCGGATATATTGGCTTTGCATACCTCGATAGCAGAACAAAAGCCTTAAGCCTGGACAAAGGAAACGGCTCTGTTTCTCCAACTACTGAAAACATTCTTAGTGGTGCATATCCGCTTTCAAGATCTCTCTACTTCTATACCAATGGAGAAACCTCAGGCCTCACAAAGGAATTTATCGACTTTGTATTAAGCGAGAAAGGGCAGAGCATTGTGAGTGAAGTCGGGTACATCCCGCTAAAGAAGTAAGATTCAAAAGGATATTGAAAGGAAAAAATATGTTTAATAGAAAGTATAAGGAAAAAGCGATCGAATCGATGCTCTTCTCAGTCAGCGTCCTTACGGTCGTAATTCTTTTCCTTATCTGCCTTTTTTTATTCAGGGACAGTTTACTTCTCTTTAAAGACACGTCTCTTCTTGACTTTCTTACAGGGAAGTTCTGGTACCCAACATCAGTGAACAGACAGTTTGGATTGTTACCTCTTTTTTTTGGCTCACTTATTGTTACTATTGGCGCAATTGTTTTTTCAGTGCCTCTGGGAATTGCTTGTGCAATATATATCTCTGAGATTGCAAATCCAAAGGTTGCCGATTTAATGAAGCCCTTTATTGAGATTCTTGCAGGCATTCCTTCTGTTGTGTTTGGGTTCTTTGGACTTATTGTTTTAGTTCCTCTTGTACAGGAGACTTTCAATCTGCCTACTGGACAAACTGCCCTTGCAGGATCTATTATGCTCGGAATTATGGCACTTCCCACGATTATCACTATTTCAGAAGATGCAATTAGCTCGGTTCCAAGCACTATCAAGCAGGGTTCTCTTGCGCTTGGAGCCACACAATGGCAGACTATATATAAGGTCATAGTTCCTGCAGCCCTTTCCGGAATTTCAGCTGGTGTAATGCTTGGCATAGGTCGGGCTATAGGGGAGACAATGACCCTTATGATGGTAACCGGAAATTCTGCAATAATTCCTTCTTTTCCAGGTGGCTTTTTTGATCCTGTGAGAACAATGACTGCCACAATCGCACTTGAAATGGGGGAAGTTCCTCAGGGAAGTACCCATTTCCATGCTCTCTTTGCGGTTGGATCTGTACTTTTCATTATAACTCTATTAATTAACCTGATTGCAGATTGGATCAAAAAACGATACAGTTTTAAGGTGGACTAAGCATGGGATTCGGCTCAGAGATAAACGAAAACGAATATAACTCCTTTCAGATTCAGAATAGATTGAGCATCGGATTGAATGCAAGAATGAGTGAAAAAATAGCCTTTTCATTGCTCCGTTTTGCAGCATTAATAGTCGCTGGGTTTGTTTTAATTATTCTCAGCTATATTATTTACAATGGATATAGTGCAATTAGTATTGAGTTTCTTACCGAAATGCCTAGAATGATGATGACTCAAGGGGGAATCTATCCGGCAATTGTGGGTACTTTGCTCCTTATCATAGGGTCGATGGCTGTAGCCCTTCCCCTGGGAGTTATGGCTGCTATCTACCTCAACGAATATGCAGGAGAAAGCCGAACCACCTGGCTCATTGAAATGGCAATCAATAATCTGGCAGGAACACCATCTGTAGTATTCGGACTTTTCGGGCTGGCATTATTTGTTAAGTACTTTAATTTTGGCCCTTCTGTACTTTCGGCATCCCTTACTCTTTCTCTTCTCATTATCCCTGTGATTATACGTTCCAGCGAGGAAGCCCTGCTTGCAGTTCCGAATGAGTATAGGGAATCCTCTCTGGCACTTGGTGTCAGTAAATGGCAGACCATCAGGCATGCAGTACTGCCAGCAGCTATCCCAGGAATTGTTACCGGCTCTATCCTGAGCATAGGAAGGGTTGCAGGGGAGACAGCTCCAATCCTTCTCACAGGAGCTGCTTATTTCTTGCCAAGACTGCCGGAATCGGTATATTCCCAGTTTATGGCTCTTCCATATCACCTCTTCGTGCTTGCAACTGCCGGGACTAATATTGAAGAAACCCGTCCTATTCAATATGGAACGGCTCTAGTTCTGTTGATGATTGTCCTGGGCATAAATATTTTAGCGGTCTTAATCCGCAGGCACTACAGGCAAAAACTAAAAATTTAATATATGTAATTGATTTTTATAAAAACTAATTTATTATATTTTTGCGCAGCCCTTTACACAGATGAAATTGAGGTCAATAGATGGCTAAAAATGTCCTAAATGTAGCTCAACTCCAATATATGGCTCAGCTCCATATAAAAGTAGAAAATGTTAATCTATGGTACGGGGAAAAGCAAGCCCTGAAGAATATATCTATGAATATCCCAAAAAACAGCGTAACTGCTCTTATAGGCCCTTCCGGCTGTGGTAAGTCCACTTTTATCCGTTGCTTAAACAGGATGAACGATCTTATCAAAAACTGCAGGATCGAAGGTAGGGTTTTAATTGAAGACAAGAATATTTACGAAGCAGATGTGGATGTTGTTGAACTCCGGAAACAGGTAGGCATGGTTTTTCAGAAACCCAACCCTTTCCCGATGTCCATTTATGACAATATCGCATATGGGCCACGCCTTCATGGTGTAAATAAGATTGACCTAGACGGGGTTATTGAGTATGCTCTTCGTTCGGCTGCTCTCTGGAATGAAGTCTCAGACAGACTCAAGTCTCCTGCTCTCTCCCTGAGCGGTGGGCAGCAGCAGAGACTCTGTATTGCCAGGACCCTTGCAGTAAAGCCCAAAATTATTCTTTTAGATGAGCCCTGTAGCGCTCTTGATCCTATTTCAACCTCAAAAATTGAAGATCTGATTACGAACCTTAAAAAGGACTATACTATAGTAATTGTAACTCATAATATGCAACAAGCAGCCAGGATATCAGATTATGCAGGATTTTTCCTTGAGGGGGAAATGATTGAATTTGGCCAAACCAGACAAATTTTTCATAACCCTCAAGAACGACGTACTGAGGATTACATTACCGGCAGGTTTGGGTGATTGAAAATGGCTCGAGAACGCTATCTAAGACAGCTGGATCTGCTAAAGGAGTCTGTAGTTTCTTTTGGAAAAATGACTGAACTGGTATTTAAAAATTCAATGGTTGCAATTATAGACCTCGATAGCGAGCTTGCTGAAAAAACGCTTTCCCTTGAGACAAAAGTAGATGAATTTGAGGAAGGGATTGAGGTTTCTATTTTTGATCTGCTTGCGCTTCAGCAGCCCATGGCTAGCGACCTACGTCTTGTCGTATCAGCTCTAAAGATCTCAGCAGATCTCAAAAGGATTGTGGGACTGTCAATCAATATTGCCAAAATTCCCGGAAGAATCGAAGGCGGACACGTGAAACCCCTCTCAGATATTAAAAAAATGGCAGATATTGCAGCATATATGCTTGAGAATTCAACCAAAGCTTTTGAGACCCAGGACGTAGAACTTGCAAGAGCGACAGCAGCCCGGGACGATGAGGTCGACAAGCTATTTTACACAATCTGGGTTGAATTAATAGAAATGATGGCAAAAGATACAGGCATTATCTCTAAAGCTACATATCTACTTTTCCTGATTCGCTATATTGAAAGGATTGCTGACCACTGCTGTAATATATGTGAGAGCGTAGTTTATCTTGTTACAGCTGAGAGAGTCAAAATAAACTGATTAACTTATTAATCAATGCGCACATTCGAAAACAAATCTTACAAAAATACTTCGAAACCGTAGTACCAGATTCTTTCGTAACAGGCCCGAAGTAACTTATTTTCTTTGCAAATTGCCTTATTATTAATTTGGACATATTCATCGACTACAAAAGCAGATCGAACGAATATAACTAGCAAATCAAATCTAAGAGTTTCTGCATCTGCGGTTTAAGATGAATTTCTACACCTGGACAAGAAGCTCTACCCTGAAGTTTCAAATTCGAGACTAACTGACAGAAGTTGAGGACGTATTGACCTCTTGGATGAGTAGCCTGCAGGCGCTATGACTCGCACTTTCCAGCAGTAAAATTTCAAGATCTTCACAATTTTTACTGCTATCAGTTTACCAATTTAACGTTAGAGTTTATTGGACTTTCGTGGAGGAATTCAAAGCGTGAATCATATGTGTAGTTGTAGGATCAAGTCCAATTAAACGACATGCATCTAAGTTTCATTGAGTTCCATTTGCGATTTTAGATGAATTTCTACCCTGTCTCAAGAACTCTACCCTGAAGTTTAATTGAGACTAACTGGCAAAGTTGAGGAGTACTACCTGCCTTGTATAGCCTGCAGGCGCTTGATTGCCTCTTTAACGAATTCTAAGAAACGGAAAAGTTGGTTTCTACACTCCAAACTGGTAAGGTCTATATCCCTCTGAAGCGCTCTCACTCATAAATGGGATAAAAGTTGATGGAAATAAAAGAGTTGCATAAACTACCTGATAAACATTAGTTAAGTGAAAGGGATTATTTCCCTTTTCTTTTTTGGTCTAGATATTTGTCGTCATTTGGAAGCAGCCAATATTTACAATCTAATTCCAATTTTTCGTGATCCCTGAATATAGTGAAAAGCTTCAATCTTATAGCCAGTTCTTACTTCCTGCTTCCATCGAATAATTGTTAATTTTTACCAAGTCTTTATGTCTTTTCATCCATCAATTATGTTTCTTTATCGAGTTCTTATAATTGCCTCTTTATTTATCTTTGTAATTCCATTTCTTCTGACCATGGTCCCATTTATTCTGGTTATCGTTTTAAAGAAATTGAAATTACTGAAAAGCTTTATGTCCTGCTTATAAATTGGATACTGTAGCTGATGGAATGTTTCATTAAAGGCTTCTTCAAAATTCGCAACAATTTGCGGATTGAGTGTATATTCTAATTGCTTTCCGGCTAAAGTATTTCAACGGAACACCATAGTTAAAAAACTTGTTAAGTATATTAACAGCAGTTGTCATGCGCCTGAAAGAATTAGTACCTAAATATTTACTCTGGAAATCTATATCGAGAAAAACCGGGATGTATTTGTTATGTAAAGTCAATTGCAAACTTATTTCTATATTATGCTCTTGCTCTTCCTGCTTTGATGGCCTTTCTGGTATTTGATATCCAAAATACTGATAAAGTACATTCCTTATTATATCTGCTCTACTCAAATTATGTATTTTTGCAAGTTTATCGATTTGAGGAAGGATTGTATTAAGTTCATTATATTGCAAGACTATTAAGGAAGTATACATTTACTCATCCTCCTTAATTGCATATTTTTAATGCAACTTACTTAAGCAGATTCTCCGTTCTTCGGAACCTTATTTGTCCTTAAGTACACATTATTATACCAGCAATTTGTTTATGCTGTCAACAATCTAGATTATACTATCAACAACACGCTCTTTTTCTCCCGCAGAGAATACTCTATAAATCCGCACATGCCAGCGTTTACATTCGGGTTCAGGCGCGTCAAGTTCTATCAAATTATAACACTGAGAGGCTTTCCCACGGATTTTGGAAGAGGAAACGGTTCCCGCACTAACTACAAGCATATTGTTTAATCTCCAGATCCAGGGAATATGCCAGTGTCCGCAGAGCACAAGATTCACACCTGAACGGTCAAGAAGTTCAAGAACGTCTCCTGCATCTACAAGTACATTATTTCCCCTTCCAGTCCTGGGAATTGGAATAAGGTGATGATGCAGGGCAAAAACTTTAAAACTGCTTCCGGAAAAAGTATTTTCTATCCAGCCGTAATTTTCCCTTCCTATATGCCCTTCTTCAAGTTCAGGTTGGGAAGAATCAAGCCCTACTACAGTAACCTCGCCAAAGTGCCCAGAGGAAGATCTGGCCTTAAAGATATCTTCGAAGAAAAGATAACCGGCGTTTCTAGAGTCATGGTTTCCTGGAACAATCATCTTATTTTTGCATTCGATCCTATCAATGAACTTTTTTGCCCCGTCATACTCAGTTGCAAGCCCGTTTTCTGTCAGGTCGCCTGTGATTATTACAATATTAGGAGAACTCAGATTTATTTTCTCAAGCATCGAATCTGCGATCTCAGGCATATAGTATGCTTCTGAGAAATGAATGTCTGAAAGATGTGCGATTTTTATGATATCTAATTCCTCTGTCTTATTATTCGTGTTTCTGACCTTTTTCAGAATTAGAATTACAGGACTCTATATATGTTTATTCGATTTAGTCTATATATGCAGGAAAAAATTAGTTATTTGTAAATTAAATATATTTTCTATTTAGAAGTTAGGCTTCCTACGTGGTTGATATTTAATCTTTAATGCTTCCTGTTTATCTAAATCAATTTTCAGAGTCCAGTCCCATAGGAGTTCGTGCGTTCGAATCGCACCTCTTGCACTATATTATTAACTCTTATTTTTGCCTAAATTATCTGATTTTATTTACATTTATTCTAAGCTGCGACAAGAGCAAGACCAAGGCATCGGCTTAAGAATAAGTATTTTGGGTCATGTTCATGAGTATTACTTAAATTTGAAAAAATGGAAAAAATGAGATGAAGATATTGAATCCTCATCCTTTATTTATCGTTATATTACCTTTCTTACTTTCTTTTATGCAGAAATACAGCAAGCAGGCCAGTAATGCCGCAAACCGTTTCAAATCCAGGCGTGCTCTTGCTTTCTTTTGTAGGAGTGCTGGTATTATCTTTCTTCTCAGCTGTCTGATCGGCGTTTGCCACTGTACTTCCATCAGGTTTATTCTGCGTATCATTCACAACTGGCTGTGTTTTATTCCCGGTTGCAGGCTGTATTGCAGTCCCTGTTGCTGTACTCTTACCCGTTATTGCAAAGGGGGAGAATCCAGGGGTTTTGGCTGTAAAATACAGGTACTTATTATCTTCACCTGATAGGCTTGCTGGGAGCTGGCTCCATTTCTTGTCACTGTACCTGTTCAGAGTGATAGAGGACTTGTCGATTTTTTTGTCCTGTATCCAGGATTTGTCAACCTTGAAAGATATGACTGAGTTTTCTATATTATTTGGAGTTGCAAATCCACTGTTTCCAACCCAGATATTTATGTATTTGTAGACTTCGCCAGAAGGCAGCCCTGTGACCAGCGTGGACTTTCCTTTCAGCATCTCTACAATGGTTGTTGTCTTCCCTGCTGTCTTCTTTGAGTCAAAGCTCAGAGATACGAGAGAAGTAGCGTTCCTCGGGAACTCGAACTTTACAGATTTTCCACTATTAACAAATGTCTGTGAAAGTTCCTTAATTTCAACATTACTTTGAGGTTCAGGGGAGCCCCCGGCACCGCCACCACCGCTTCCACCGCTACTGTGGTGGCTTTCTTTCTCTACACTTATTGTACCAGTTTTTGGAGTTGGGGAAGTTCCATTAGCGTTGCTAACTAAAAGGTTAACGTTATAGGTTCCTTCTGTAGAGTAGGTATGAGTCGGACTCTGCTCAGTTGAAGTAGCTCCGTCTCCAAAGTCCCAGTTCCATCCAGTTGCATTTGTCGAAAAGTCCGTAAACTGCACAGTAAGAGGGACTGCACCGCTGGTTGGATTGGCGTCAAAATTTGGCACAGGAGATACAGGTGGACTTACTAATACAGTTATTATAGTAGAATTTGAATCCGCGCCATATTTATTGTTTACTGTCAGTTTAGCAGTATAGTTTCCTATTGTTGAATATATATGCGCTGGATTCGGATCGGTTGAATTAGTTCTATCTCCGAAATCCCAGACTCTCGATTCTTCGTTTAGTGAATAATCTGTAAACTGGACGGAGAGAGGGGCAGAACCCTGCGTGGGGCTTATGCTGAATATTGACTTTGGAAGCAGCACTTCTACTAGCGGGTAATAATCTATAACGTTTGCTTCTTTATCATATCGGCTATCAACAAATCCATAAGAATTCGCATCAGTTGCTGTTTGGGAAAAACCAGTGCCATCAGGTTTTGCCCAGAAGTTACCGCCAATATATGGTCCATTAACAATGTTTTTGCCTTTTTCTGGTCGATCTTTGTTCCAATTGCATCTAGCATTATTGACGTTTGTGTTTACTGTGTTATTGAAGTAATTATTATAAATGATATTGGGATAGCTTATAGGACACAGATAAATGCCACCTACTTTATTTTCGGAGACTTTATTGTTAGATACCATGTTATTAGTTGTATTCTCTAACAGTATACCGTAATTCATATTCTGGTTCACTTCATTATTATCAAGAGTATTATCATGGGCACCAAGATGCAACTCAATACCATTTTGGGTATTTGATTTTGCCTTATTACGTGAAATCGTGTTATTGCTCGAATTACGTGTTAAATAAATGCCTGCAGTGTCGTTATATGCACTATTATTGACTATGATATTATTCTCACTATATCTCATCGCTATTCCGTAGGCACTATCTGGAACTGTATTGTCTTGCATGGTGTTGTACTTGGAATTATTCATGAAAAGAGCATGGTTAGAAATAGTTACAGTGTTACCCACTATTTTATTCCAATCGGAAAATAAAAGGTTAATTCCATTTCCGTCATAGTTTCCATTTAACACCTTATTGTTTCTCACGACATTTTTATGTGATTCATCCAGATAGATCCCAAACATAGTGACTGTATCTACAATGTTACTTTCGAGGGTAGCGCTTTCTGATCCTTCCAGTTTTATGCCATGGTTGCCACTCTGAGTTATACTGTTTCTTGCAATGTTGCCTCCATCAGAAAATCCAATATAAATCCCAAGATACTGGTTTGAAATCGAATTATCAGATATATTGTAATCGTTAGATCCCGATATAATGATCCCCTGGCTAGTATTAACTGCACTGGTTCTAGTGACTACGTTCTTACGGACTACATTATTAGGAGAATTAACTATATTCACTCCAATATCATCGTCTGAAAAGATATTATTTTCAATTATGCAGTTTTTGCCTCCATTCAGGGAAACTCCTGCCTTGCCAGTTCCGGCTCCACTAATAGTAAACCCATTGACTGTGACACTATTTTTATTATTAATAGAAATCACTTCTTTGTCTGTCCTTATGCCAACAATTTTGGTGTCAGCAGGGTTACCAGATTCTGACATTAGTACCAGGCTATTGAGATTTGATCTGCTTATGTCAATATTCCCATCATAGGTTCCGGTTGCTACAATAATTGTGTCGCCTGACTGTGCCTTGTTCACCGCGTCCTGTATTAACTCACTTGAATTAACGCGAAATTCAGTTGCTGCCCCTACACAGGAACTTAGTGATAATATCAGAAATGTTAATAACAAAAGATGTATTCTTTTTATATCTAATCCCTCCATATAAATATAAAAAATTGAACTGATACTTTCTCAATTTTATTAGGGATTGACTGCAAATAATATAAACTTATTTGCTGCATTATTATTTTTTAACGGATGATTTTAATTAGGAAAAAAAGATAACAAGTTTATTGAAACTCGGTTGTTTCCGCAAGTTATTTAACAGGAAATCTGAACTTTACAATTCGTAACCTCTTCAAATTCGAGGAGTATTAACTAGGAAAAAAGTATGTTGAAGAGAATCTGCAAAAAACGGGGAACTTGACAAAAAATTTAAAAAGATTTTGAGAATTTCAAATGATCTTAACAAATAAAAATAAAAAATTTAATACAACCCTTTCAGACCATTATGAGGTTTTAGAATTGGGGTAGTTCCGCACAAGGTCCGAAAGTAGACAAGGAATGAGAAGGTATAGAGGACTATATTTTATTAGGAAGTGCCCCAATGTGCGAGGATTGCCCAACCAGGTCAAAGGTGGTAGGTTCAGAGCCTGGTCTCGTAGGAGTTCATGCGTTCGAATCGTACCTCTCTCACTAATTTTTTTAATCAATTTTTATTTTTGTTTAAATTATTTAATTTATTGGATATTCCAAAAAAGAATACAGTGAGATTATTTGGCTCCCTTAACAAGACCAACTCAGGATATATGCATAAACTTCTATATGCATAAACTTCTATATACAGAATCTTCGGATATCGAGACATGAAGCGTTTTTTCACTTTTTAGGGTGGTATACAAATCGCCTAAAAGAAATATACGATAATGGGCGCAACATTGGTAAGAATGGCGATGAAGAAATAAATTCTTGTGAAGAATTGATGTTGAAGTACACATGACGCTTATTTATTGGAAAAGATGGGATGGGGAAAAGTGGGTAAATAAATCAATTCATAATTCTCCGATAAGATTTGAAAAAAATCAAAGTTGCAGTGGCGCGAAAATACCCCTTTGCTTTCAACGAGGTTTGCCAGTGTAACTTTGATTGTTATCAAATTAGTATTTGACAAAAACTCTACTGCCTGATTGCCTGATTATATATACTCTGTCTATATTTTCCTATATAGAAACATACTAAGCAGACAAATGATGCCATAGATAATTTCAAATCCAGGCATGCTTCTGCTTTTTTCCTCTTCGGACTGCTGTTCGACTTTTGGTCCGATATCATCTCCTGAAACACTGTACATATAGATATCCATGCTTCTATTGCGCAAATCCAACCATACTACATTATTCCCATATATAGCAGGAAATGACGCTGATCCGCTGTAAGAGATCCGAGTTTCCTTTTTAGTGGAGATATCATACATGTAGATATCGTCGTTCTTATTGCGACTATCCATCCACACTATCCTATCTCCGTAAATAGCAGGGTCCGTCGCTGTTCCACTTGTGGTGATCCGAGTCTCCTTTTTAGTGGAGAGATCGTACATGTAGATATCGGATTTTATATCGCTCTCGTTTCCAGGTATCCTCCAGTCTACGACACTATTGCGCAAATCCGTCCATACTATCCTGTCCCCATAGATAGCAGCAGAAGTGTAAAATACTGATCCACTTGCGGTAATCGGAGTCTCTCTCTGAGTGGAGATATTGTACATGTAGACATCGGCTTTTATATCGGATTCATTTCGCAAATCCACCCACACTATCCTATCACCGTAAATATCAGGATTGTATGCTACTAGCGATTTACTGGTGGTAATCCGAGTTTCCTTAGAAGTGGAGAGATTATACATGTAGATACCTCCTTGATAATCCATCCATACTATCCTGTCCCCATAGATAGCAGGAAACACGTCCAATGATTCATTCCTACTAATCTGAGTTTCGTTGGCAGTAGAGAGATTATACATGTAGATATCGTAATTGTTATTGCGAGAATCATGCCAGACTATCCTGTCCCCGTAGATGGCAGGCTTGATGAATAGGTCGGAATGGACTCCAATTGTGCTGTTGGTTATTCTGGTTTCCTTGTTAGTAGATATATTGTACATGTAGATGGCTGAGTTGTTGCGACTATCCTCCCACACTATCCTATCCTCGTAGATCACAGGAACCCACGCTGATCCACTGGTAGTGATTCGAGTTTCATTAAGAACTAGAGGGGTAGATTTTACAGTAGATGCTACAGTAGATGCCGATGCAGTAAATGAAACGAGAATTAAAAATAAAATCAGAGCTCCGGATGCTAACGTCACAGAACGTGGTATTTTGTTAGTTTTCACTTATCCTATCCCCAATTTTTTTCCAATTTGATACAATTTGACTTTTGTTTTTAGATTTCAAATTATGCCGTTATTGATGAGAAAAAAAGCTTACAGTAGCCATCTCTCTTTTGAAACCAATACTCACAAATTTCCCCCTTTTGAACAAAAATAGTATATGGTTTAAAGCACATAATAATGTGCAGATTTTAAAATGTGAATATGTTTCATATTAGTAAGCACTGAGAGAGACCTATTTTCTTCAAGTGATAAACTTTGTTTAAATACAGTTCCTAATAGGTGAGTGTAAACAAAGATTCAGGTACTGAAGCATATACACTTAGAGACTACACGAAGAGTCGATAGTTACATGTTGAAAACGTTACAAATTTTCAGTTAATTTTGACACGTTCAGCTGTTTTAAGATAGATTACACTCTCACAGATATTACAGCAATGATCAGCAATCCTTTCAATATAACGAATCAGGAAAAGTAAATACGTGGCTTTGGAAATGATGCTCGCATCTTTTGCCATCATTTCTATCAGCTCAACCCAGATTGAGTAAAAGAGCTTGTCGACCTCATCGTCTCGGATTGCTGTCACTCTTGCGAGCTCGACGTCCTGGGTCTCAAAAGCTTTAAGGGAATTCTCAAGCATGTTTGCTGCAATCTCAGCCATTTTTTTCGTATCAACAAGTGGTTTTAGATGTCCGCCTTCGATTCTCCCGGGAATTTTGGCAATATTGACTGATAATCCCACAATCCTTTTGAGATCTGCTGAGATCTTTAGAGCTGATACGACAAGACGAAGATCGCTAGCCATAGGTTGCTGAAGCGCTAGCAGATCAAAAATGGAAATCTCGATTCCTTCCTCAAGTTTATTAACCTCTGCCTCAGATGCAAGCGTTCTTTCAGCAAGTTTGACATCGAGATCTATAACTGCAACCATCGAATCTCTAAATATCATTTCCACCATTTTTCCAAAAGAGACTACGGACTCCCTTAGCAGATCCAGTTGTTTTAGATATCGTTCTCGAGACATTTTCAATCACCCAAACTTACTGACCTATTTGACTTATTTTTGAGGAGATGCTAAATAAACGTAGAATTTCCGGTAATCTGAACTATTCGTTAATCCTGAGTAAAAATAATCCCTAAGGATATCCTATTAATTTATTGTCATCTATAGAGACGATAGAGACTTATAAAGTTATCAATTCGGAGTCTATCTGAAAGGTCAATAATGCATGTTATTAACGTTACAAATAAAATATTCTGAGTATCCGTACTGATTGTGCATATTGCCAATTATAAAAGTTACAGTGAGTCATAACATTTTCGGATAGGCTCTTAGATTGTCTTCAAGAAGAAAGAAATGCAGAGTTTGGAAAAGATTAACAAAGAAAGGTTTGAGATCTATATCATTCGTATTAGATCTGTATCATTCGTATTAGATCTGATATCATTCATATTAGATCTGTCATTCATATTAGATATGTATCATTTTATAAATTTTTTGATAATACTGGTTACTCATCTCAATCAGAGTTTTCAAAGAGAACAGGGTATTTCTTTTTTAGGGGTATGAGGAGCTCGTTGTCTAATTTTGCATTAAGAAGTGTTTTAACTCTAGAAAGTTGGTCAATTGATAAATGCTGGGCCTCTTTAAGTTTAGTTGCTTCAAGTTTAGTCTCTTTAAGGTTAGCCCCTTTAAGATTAGCTCCTTTAAGATTAGCTCCTTTAAGATTAGCCTTTATAAGGTTAGCCTTTATAAGATTAACCTTTGTAAGGTTAGCTCCTTGAAGGTTAGCCCCTTTAAGGTTAGTACTTATAAGTATAGCTTTTTCAAGATTAGCTCCTTCAAGATTAGCTTTTTTAAGTTTGGCCTCTTCAAGGTTAGCTTCTTTAAGATTAGCCTCTTTAAGGTTAGCCTCCTTAAGCTTTGCCCCTTCAAGTTTAGCCCCTTCCAAATTAGCCCCTTCAAGGTTAGCCTCTCTAAGGTTGGCTTTTATAACGTTAGCCCCTTTAAGGTTAGCTTCATGGAGGTCAGCTCCCTGGAGATTAGCATCTTGAAGGTCAGCTCCTTGAAGGTTAGCCACTTTAAGATTAGCCTTTTCAAGGTCGGCTCCCTGAAGGTTAGCTTCCTGAAGGTCGGCTCCCTGAAGGTTAGCCTCTTGAAGGTCGGCTCCTTGGAAGTTAGCCTCTTTAAGATTAGCTCCCATAAGGTTGGCCCCCATAAGATTAGCTCCTATAAGGTCAGCTCCTTGAAGGTTAGCCTCTTGAAGGTTAGCCTCTTGAAGGTCAGCCCCATAGAGATTAGCCCCTATAAGGTTAGTTTCTTGAAGGGCAGCTCCATAAAGGTTAGCCATTTGAAGGACAGTGCCTGTAAGGTTAGCCTTTTCAAGGTTAGCTTCTTGAAGGTCGGCTCCTTGGAAGTTAGCCTTTTCAAGGTTAGCTCCTTGAAGGTTAGTCTTTTCAAGGTTAGCCCCGTGAAGGTTAGCCTTTTCAAGGTCAGCTCCTTGAAGGTTAGCTCCTTGAAGGTTAGCCCCTATAAGGTTAGCTCCTTGAAGGTTAGCCCCTATAAGGTCAGCTCCTTGAAGGTTAGCCCCTATAAGATTAGCTTCTCGAAGGTTCTTTTTATCTGAAATGTCCATTTGCAATCAATCGGATTTGAACTTAGATAAATATTACTATGTTGGGTTCTGAGTAATCTTCAAGAGCCTAGAATATTTTACAGCTAACGTAAAACTATAAAATTGTCCATCTCCCTGAAACTACACAGAGCCATAAATTCAAAACAGGAAATACGAAATTACTATGCCTGTGAGGACAACCCATAAGATCTCAGCACCAAGCATCAATGCAGTATATGTGCCTGTCAAGAGAATTATGGAGGGAATATCCCATGAAATGCCCATAGCGAACCTGATTGTTACACTGACGAGGAGACCTACAAATGAGAAAAGGATTCCACTAATAATCCGATGAAAATGGGGAGAATTACGTATCTCATCAAAATATGGAGCCAATCCCACTACGATAAGGAATGACGGAACAAATATCCCGAATGTTGCTACGACCGCTCCAGTGAGCCCATACACAAGATACCCAACGAAGGTTGCAGTAATCACGATTGGTCCTGGGGTTACCTGACCGAGTGCAATACCGTTAAGGAATGTAGAGGAATTGAGCCAACCATGCACATCAACAACTTCATGGAACATAAGGGGAAGAGAAGCGAATCCGCCTCCGAATGCAAAAATGTCAATTTTTGTCATCGTTAAGGCAAGATCAAAAAAATCACGATGAAAGAGATATAATAGGAGAAATATCCCTCCTGCAAAGGCAATGAGCCTAATGAATGAATATGAAATCTTGTGGGAAGTTACGATTTCTGTGGAACGAGGGACGGGTGCTTCTCCACGAATAAATACAAAGCCAAGCAGCCCTGCGAGCAAAATGACAAGAACAGGGGGTAAACCGAAGAAGAACAACCCCGCAGCCATCATTGCAATCATACAATGGATCCATGTCTTCAGTGATGCCCGACCAAATGAAATTGCTGCGTTTGCGACAATAGCCACTGTAATCACCTTTAACCCCTGAAAAATAGCGAGGCTCGCAGGGAGCGTTGCGGTCTGAACATAAAATGCTGATAAAAGGACCATAATGACGAACGCAGGTATCCCAAATCCGATGAAAGATGCCAGAGCACCAGCCCAACCCCGAATTCTCAGTCCTACGTAAGCAGAGGTCTGCATTGCGGTCGCACCCGGTATCATCTGGCAGAATGAGACTCCCTCACTGAAATGATTTCTCGTCAATCCAGTGTTCCCGATCAACGGTCATTCGTTTTATATATGCGACCATAGCCGGACCGCCAAAAGCGGTGAGACCTAGACGAAGAAATGAGAAGAAAATCTTAACCAAGGAGGGTTTTTGATATTTTTGAGGCTGGTCGGGAGCTGACATCTTATACATAACCTACACCGTTATTGAGGATAATGTAAGTAGTCGAAAATATGTCTGGAACATAGATATATTTAGGCAACTTTCTGGCCTTCTTTTCTGAAAAATTGAAGGAATATCCGCTCATGAGTTGCATGAAGTAAAAGATTTGTAATTCAATCTAAATGAGGAGTTTTAGATTTTTACTTCAACCGCTCTTAATTAATTCTATTTTCCTTGTGTCCTATTATTACCGTACAGTATTTCCCCGCATTTCCAGTCCCTACGCCTTCAGTAATTGAGATTAAGGCATTTGATATTATTTTTTAAAGGTGTATATACCAAAGCCAAAGATAATTTGAACGTGCATCCTTTACATAACCCTGCAATTTGCAGTTTTGTATAACTTAGAAATCAAAGGTTCAAAACTCCTTCTTTTAGTTCAACTCCTTAAACTTTAATATAAAGAAGTCTAATATTATTCTGTGAATGCTCTTGGAGGTAAGATCATGAAAAGCGAATCTACAAACCTCCTACTTGCATGATAAAACAGATATTTTAGAGATGAAATAATGATATTGAAATCTGTAAATCCTTATACAGAAGAAGTAAACTGGACATATGATTCGTTTACTATCGAGGAATGTGAAACCTATATTGCAAATTCCAGGATTGCTTTTTCTGGCTGGAGTTCATTGTCTGTTGAAGAAAGGACTAAATATCTTATAAAAGTTGGCGAAGTACTTCGGCAGAATATCGATATTTATGCCGAGATTATTACCAAGGAAATGGGAAAACCTATAAAACAGTCGAGAGCCGAGATTCAGAAATGCGCCTTGATCTGTGATTATTATGTTAAAAATGCGGCTGAATTTCTGAAAGATGAACTTGTCGAAACAGACGCTGTTAAAAGTTATGTTACTTTTGAGCCTCTGGGAGTAATTCTCGGGATAATGCCGTGGAATTTTCCTTTCTGGCAGGTATTCAAGTTTGCAGTACCTACACTTTGCGCAGGAAATGTTTGTGTGGTCAAACACGCCTCTAATGTTCCGAAGTCTGCACTGGAGGTTGAGAAAGTTTTTCGAGAGGCTGGCCTTCCAGATAATGTTTTTAAGACATTGCTAATTGACCCAAAAATTACTATGGAAATTATTAAAAAGGAGATGGTTGATGGGGTTTCACTTACTGGCAGCATACATGCAGGCTCTGAAATCGGAGAGCTTGCTGGAGGATCTATCAAGCCATTTGTACTGGAACTTGGAGGCTCTGACCCTTTTATAGTACTTGAAGACGCCGATATTGAAAAGGCTGCTCAGGCTGCAGTGAAGTCCCGCTTCCTCAACACCGGACAGGGCTGTATTGCTGCTAAGAGATTTATTGTCATGGAAAAAATTATTGCGGATTTTATGAAGGCATTTGAACTCGAAATACAAAAGCTGAAAATTGGGGATCCCATGGATGAAGCAACGGATATCGGACCTGTTGCAAAGAAAGAATTTGTCGATAATCTCGAGAAAATCCTGACGGAATCAAAAAATGAAAGGAGCTGAGCCGCGTGTTTATGGAATGGAGCAAGAAAAAGGCTTTTTCTTCAGACCAACTCTTGTCCCGTCAGCTCGTATGGATATGGAAGTCTGCAGTGTTGAAGTCTTCGGACCTATTGCGCCGGTAATCACCGTAAAGGATGAAGATGAAGCAGTAAAAATCGCAAACTCCACTGAGTTTGGGCTTGGAGCCGAAGTATGGTCTGGAAATTTGGAAAGAGCAGAAAGACTTGCAAAAAGGATCAGGTCAGGATTTGTAGCAATTAACGGAATGGTCAGGTCCGATCCAAGGCTACCTTTTGGTGGAGCCAAGAAATCAGGAATAGGGCGAGAACTTTCCCATTATGGTCTCAAGCAATTTGTCAACATAAAGACTGTTGTGGTTAATAAATAAACATAGAAGAGTGACATATATTTGGGATAACTAAAATTCATAATCTGGATGTGGAATCAAGTATGATGAATACTTAGTTTAAACTTTGATTTTAGAAGGACTTATTAGTTAATTTTTAATGGCATAACAATATCTTAAAAGTTTCTAAACAGAAATTAGGACGTATACAGCATCTGAAATCCCGTTAGAGGCTTTTACTTTTTTTGTTTATACCCACTTTTTCATTGGAGGATATATTCAGTGGATATATAATTTCAGTTTTCAAAAAAGGTTGGAATCGATACGATTTTCAAAAACTAAATCCTGAAGAACAGAATATATTCCTATTGTCCCGTCAACAGCAAAGTGTCGTATAAAATCGATTGCACTACTCAGAGCATTTGAACTCAGAATAGTTGACGCGGCACTAGCATAGTAATGCTTATTTTAATTTAAAGCAGATTGGTAGTCCACTATTTGTTGATTGATATTGTTCCAAAATAATCGAAATACAGTTTCCAGCTCTTTTTTTCCCATAATTTTGGCACTGTTGGAGCCAACCTGCGGTGTGAATATAAACGCAAGTGAAAGCCATCCTTGAGACTATACCATCAAAACATCAATCATGTATTGGTGGACGACCAAAATAACAGCGACTTCTCTTTTTGTTAAGATATCGCTGTTATTTTTTTTCTTCATTTGGTATGAAAGAGTCCCTTGCACTATTTCAGGCCCCGGAACTCTTCAACCTTCCAAATCTCTTCTATTTTCCTTGTGTCCTATTATGATTGTGCAGTATTTACCCGCGTTTCCAGTCCTACGTCTGCAAGGAAACACTTTTTAATAACTTTATTGATTAAATAGCAAACAGTATCAGTAAGCCACCCAATTCTGAGATGTTTTAAGGCGATTTCAGGATATGTCTGATGTATTTAGCCTTACCCTGTCCCAAAAGTCTAATAGAGAGCTTGAAAAAACCTGCGTTTTGTTCTATGTCCTATACTTTTTGAATAGAAAGTTACATTTTGAGCCCAAAAATAGGACTATCGTGAAAAATCTGCAGGTCCTGAGAGTTAGAAAGGAACAATTCCGTGCTTAAGCAGGAACTTGAGGATCTTAAAGCAATACATAATAATATATGCTGCAGGTCCAGAGCTTGATTAATTAGAAAACGATTGAAGCACCGGGAGTTAAAAACTGTGGTACAAGTTCTGGTAATTGAAGTCTTGCTATTAGGACTAACTTTTGATTTCTTCTACGATTTATAAGATGCACAATTAGGACTACAGCCCCAAAAAGGAATAATCTGGTTTATATCGCATTTATCGTATACAGGCCGTTGCTCAATTTCCAGACTAAAAAAATTAAGTACCTTCAAATAGCGATATTTAAGATGAATACAATCTTTATTTAGATTCATTAAATTATTATAATTTCTATAAAGTTATATAAAACAATCTATTTTAAAAAAATAAAGGCTTTAAAAAAAATAAAGCCTTTAAAAAACCATATTAGCTTCTCCGGTTAAATTTCTTAATTGTATAGCATCACTTGTTATTGTTTATTTGCTTTGACTGTTTTGATCTGTTTAGGCATGGCAGCTGCCAGAATATTTACAGAAGTAGGGATTGAGCTTTATTTTTTGCAGCCTTTGTTGCAACCATTGTTGCAGGAACCCTACAAGAATAGTCTGTATTGCAAAGATCAGTTAAGCTTAATGACAAAAATGTTAGTGCTAGATATAAATTACTAAAAACTCATGCCTAGAATGATCCAAATACTCAAGACACAACTTCAAATCTTGTGATCTTCGTTGCATAGTAATGTTTATTTTAATTCAAAACCAATTAATTTAATGGATATTCCACAGAGAAAAGACCTTCGAGGAGCTAATCTACAAGAGGCTGACCTTCGAGGAGCTGACCTTCGAGGAGCTGACCTTCGAGGAAGCTAAACTTCAAGAAGCTAAACTTGAAAAAGCTAACCTCATAGAAACTAACCTTCAGGAAGCTAACCTTGAAGGTGCAAACCTTGAAGGGGCTTATCTTGAGAAAGCTGACCTCCAAGAGGCTAACCTTCAAAAAGTTAACCTCCAGGGGGCTAACCTTTATTTGGCTAATCTTTTGGAGGCTGATCTTCGAGGAGCTAATCTTCGAGGAGCTAACCTTCAAAGGACCAAACTTCGAGGGGCTAATCTTATAGAAGCTAACCTTCGAGGAGCTAAACTTGAAAAGGCTAACCTTCAATTAGCTAAACTTCATTTAGCTAACCTTCATTTGGCTAACTTACAAGAAGCTAACCTTAAAGGAGTTGACCTTTTTGGAGCTAACCTTAAAGGAGCTAACCTTAAAGGAGCTGACCTCCAGGAGGCAAACCTTCAGGAGGCTAACCTTGAAAAGGCTAACCTTCAGGAAGCTAAACTTCAAGGATCTAAACTTCAAGGAGCTTACCTTATAGGGATTCACATTCAAAGGGCTAACCTTAAGGAGGCTAACCTTCAAGAAGCTAAACTTGAGGAGGCTAACCTTAAGGAGGCTAACCTTCAAGAAGCTAAACTTGAAGATACTGACCTTATAAAGGCAAATCTTGAAAAGGCTAACCTTCAAGGAGCTAACATTGAAAGGGCTCATCTTAAGAGGACGGATCTTGAAAATGTTAACCTTCAAGAAGCTAACCTTACGGGAGCTCACGATTTATTAATTGACCAGCTTTCTAGGGTAAAAACACTTTATAATGCAAAAATAGACAATGAACTCCTTGTACTATTAAAAGAGAAGTACCCTGCTCTTTTTGAAGTACCTAATTAAGATGAATGAATAGTACCAGAACTTCCACATGATTTTTTATTTTCCGTATTCTTCGAAAGCAACTTTCAGCTCTATATGTAATGAGTGATTTACTTTTTTTGCTTTTCATGGACGGTAATCGGGATATACTCTGTATTCCGACACGATGAGATAACCGAGCTCAGAAAAGCAGACATGAGAGAGGCAGAATTATAAGGGAGTAACTAGAGATTAATTTATTCTTATCGAGTGAATAGAAGATATTATATTTTATCTTGTTCAATTGTTTTGTTTAATATATCTTTTGTCTTTTGCCATACATTTGATAGAATATTATCTGATGGAAGGAATAAAAAGAGAAGCTGGAATGTTTGAATTTATTCTGAAGCTTAGCCTTTTTTCAGGCAATAAAATCATGTAAAAAAGCAATACAAGAAAAGGCCCAGAGGCACTTGATTCTTTCACTGTATCCCCCAATACAGTTCTTCGAAACTATTACGCTCCCCCAAGAATTTGTTCGAAGAAGAATCAGCCGCCTCCAGAGGTCCTTTTGGATAGATGATATCCCCACTTTATCCCTTACTCCACCACTCCGGAATCTACTAAGTTTATATTTTATTTTAAATCTTTTATACAAAAAATAACTATTAATCAAAAATTATATTGGCATTAAAATAATATTATTCAATAAAACAATTCAATATTATTAAAATATAGATCATAACTAATCTTTCAAGTAGAATATGATATATATAATTGTGTCATTATAAAGTTACAGATTAAGAGTAATAGGGTTTCCTCTTAATCTTTGGGTTGGATCACCGGTAGGGACTTGAGAATAGGGACTCAAAACCTACCATCTACTTCTAAGCTATTTTTAAGGATATTCACTTTTTGGGGCTACTGAAACTTTTAATTTTTGTGACTCAAATAGGCTGAAGCCAAATCGGTATGCATGGAACCTGTTCTAATGATCAGTTATTTATTCTGTACTTTGGGTTCAAAGCATAGAGCTATTTCAGTGCTCTAAAAAATCGTAATTTATTCTATTAAAGTGACTACTCCCCTCATTGAAATGAGGGGCATCTATCGATTTTACGAACAGATTGTAATCCCAATCTGAGAATGTTAATAGAAGCATTAAGATCACGGTCAATAGATAAGCCTAGATTCGGCAGGTTAACGTAATTAGAGATATATATTTTTACATTTTTCCCCCATGAGACTTAAAATCTTCCAATGAACGTCCTCCATATTCACTATTTCCGACACTATCTCCCCTTCATTCTGAGTATTAAGCTCTGTAACTCCCTGAAACAAGAAAAATATCCATCTCATCGTGGGAGTTTTTGTAGGCTTTCTCTTCTGATCTGGAACCGTTTCATTCTCTTCTTCCAATCTTGTTCTTAACTTCCATTCTGCAATGGAATAAATCATAAGGCAGAGAACCATTATCATTACAAGTGCTTCTATCCTTGTTTTCTTTTTTAGGTAAACTTGCGATATGCTGAAGGTGTTACCTTTCAAGAATCTGAACCCTTTTTCAACCTTATCCTGTCCTTTATAGTACGCCAGCATATCTTCAGGAGAAAGGCTAATGTCATTGCTTGCAAGAATGAAAAGACCCATTTTATCCATTTCTTTCAAAACAAAAGCATCATTAGTCTTTATTTCAGCTTCAATTTTATAATAAGTCTTCAAAATCTCATCTTTTGAAATTCTACCTCTCTTTCCAGATTCACGTTTTTTAATAGACTTCAATTCTATTTTATCATAATACAACAGAAGGGAAATCTTGAATCCAGGTCTCAGCAGCCTTTAAAGCATCTTCCTCGCAAAAGAAATCCTGTCCCTTCAGTTTTTTCAAAGACTTCCTTGCTTTTTCAGCCTTTTTTCAAGCTTCTTTCTGAGAGTTTCCTCTTTCTTCTCTTACATCTTATGAGAAAGCAACAAAACCCACTTTTGTTTGACTCCGCCATATTCCACAAAGGTTTGATAAAATGGGTATCTCGTCGCTTTTTAGCGTTTTAAGGTTCAGATTTACAGTTAGCAGTTCCTTTGCTTCACTAATTGTTGCAGGAACACGACTTATCCAGAATGACTTTCCTGTTTTCTTGATATTATTGTCCGTATAAAAGGAACTATCAGAGATATAGTACACTTTGCTTTCAGGTCTTAAAGCTGATTTGAGAGACGTGATTGTTTCAAGAATTGTGTTTTTGTAGGAAGCATTTCCTGAATGTGTATTCATGAAAAATTTTTGAAAAATTCGGAAACAGGTACAAACACTGTCCTATAAAGCCAAGACCATTCAGTACCATGGCAAGGATGCAGACTGAGTGAGGTACATTGTGATTCTTTTCCGTCGGAAGTTTCTCATCGATCAGTTTGTCAATTTTGAGTTCCTGGAAAACTCCAGCTATGAGACCAAGGTGACCTAAAAAGCTTGTACGTCTCACAGTTGCATCGATGTTTCTACTGCCGTTTTTGGGCCTACTTAATTTCATCGATGAGAAAATATAAAATAATATTACGTTTACCTGTAGAATATAGGTTTGATAGCCTTTCATCAGTATAACGAGATTCAGAGCTTATTAAGATGAAAAATAATTAAATTGTTGAGACATAGTACCATGAAAACTTAATTGTGGATCATCAATTTGATCAAAACAATATCAGCTGATGGAAGTCACCAGAATAATATGTTCTATATTTGGGTTTTCATGGTACTAGGTTCAAAAAAGTTAAAATAATAAATTCCCATCAGCAAATATTTTGATCTGATAGGTTCAAGCAGATTCAATGAATTACCCAAATCACTTGGAAGCTTTTATATTTTTAAACTGTTTTATTACAATGGGGACATCCCACAATACATATATTCATTTTTCAAATTCATCTTTTACCGTCTGATCGTGATTTCAAAACCGTTCTCTTTTGCAACATTGATCATCAAATCCAATAATAAAAAGCGATGACAACGTTCTCCACATTCAGGACCTTCGTGACTCACAAGAAAAATGTCATTTGATTGTGCTCTTTTGGCTGTTCGAAGGATTGCCACGCTGGGAACATGTGGTTTCATTTCCTCCAAGAATCGAAGTGTGAATTGCTCCCAGTCATCTTTTGTCCGTTGACTATTGTTATAGCTGGCAATTAGTTTCTTGCTTGGGACTAAAGTATACTCGCGGTAACTGTATTTACATAATGGTTTGTCACGCATAACAGCAACGAACTCCGCATTTGGGTATAATTGTCTTATATTTTCAACATTTGCTGCATAAGTTTGGGATAACATTTTCACATCTCTCTGTTGTTTTCAATATCTTTTTTCTTTATAGTGCCCTAAATATTTGCTTCGTGTATTTAGTATAATCCTCTGCGAGTATTCAATGCTTTTGAGAATGAGGAAAAGAATATAGTGAAAGTTTTTGTCATTTGGATTCGATTAAGGTACAAAACGTCATAAAATATTATTTTTGTGTTATATACGAATTATGTTGGAAAATTGCCATAAATGATATTCGGAGTCGTGCATAAAATTGTTAACCGATAAAAATGAATTCTTTAAGGGCATTTACTGAATGCCGTTCTTTTTAATACTGTTTACTTGCTACTCTCTGAAATCGCCAGTTGCATGGCACTTTAAAAATAATTTTGTAAGATTTTGATGTCGGGGTGAAATTGGCTTATTTCCGTACTCATTTCTCGTAAGACAGAAAATAGAAAACTATATAACTGTTTGATAACCGTTTTTTGACGTACAGGTCGAAAATGAAGCTGTTAGGAAAATCTATGGTCATAAAAAATAAAGCTAAACCAGAGATTACATATCCTTTAGTGAGGTTGCCTCAATCGGAAGTTAATGTCACTGGAGAAACAGCATATGCTTTCAAAACTGAATACAACTGTAAACCTGTATATGTAATTTCCCTTGATGAAGAATTTAGTGGCGAACTTAAAGTTGTACAACCAGAACTAAAATCTGACCTTGAAGTAAGAGTTGAAGCATTAAAAAAAAGGTCTTTAAAGCCTCTAAATCGGAAAAGATGAAAAAGGAGTGGGCCCGCTGAGATTCGAACTCAGGATCCCCGCCGTGTAAAGGCGATGTCATGACCGACTAGACCACGAGCCCATTGCTTACATTTGAAATTGCCTCAAATGCAAAACCCAAAATGTCACTAGTTATATATATCTCTTTTGTTAGTTGGAGCTTTTAAAAAATAAATTTAGCAGTTTTTGTTTGTATCAGGATCATTTTTCTTCTGTATGGGGCTATAAAATTGACTTAAAGTTATAAAAAAGGAATTAAAGTCAATTATGCTCAAAAATAAAAATTCTCTTTTACAGAAGGCTTCATTGCCTTTATTGGAGGAATGTAGAGCAAAATACATTTGTATTAGATTACCATGATATAATTATGAGCGGGTCTCTTTTGTAAGTAAACCGAACACCCCTACACCAAAACCCGCTCATCCTATTTCTATAAGATATTGATATATTCTGTTACTAAATATATGAAAGAGCAGGACTTTAAATCCTGCTCTCTTCATTTAGTTAATATCCTTCTTTCGTTCAATATTTTCTGATTTCATTCAATAGTGCTTGTTTTATTCAACAATCTGCTACCACAAAATACTCATTGATGAACATGACTAAAGTGATTGAAGGCTAATTATATGTTTTTTTTTGTGTTTAGCCTCCTTTTATGCTGATAGGAGTGTGTTACATATGCCTCATATAATGGAAATGGTGGGAAAAGCAAGAGTAGTCGTAAAAGACGGCAAGGTTGTGGAAGTAGGAGAGCCTGAAGTCGAATGGTGCCCCCTTTTTGCCAAGCTAAGAGGAGTCCAGAATATCACTCCAGAAGAAGTAAAAAAGAATATGGAGTTCCGAATAAGTGATTTAGGGATGTTCACAGCCCGGCGCAGGCTTATGGATGTCGATACATATGTAGCTTTCGGAGCCTCCGAAATTCTTATGTCCGGCCTTCGAAATGGGTTTCTTGAGACAACAGTAACAGCCTGTGATGGTGCAGGAACTGTCATTGCCAGCAACCCCGCCCTTGTCCAGGGTATCGGAGGCAGAATGTCAGGCCTTATCGAAACCGAGCCCATCAAGGACGTTATAGAGGGGATTCAAAAACTTGGCGGGACAGTGCTCGACCCATCAACCGCAGCCATCGACCCTGCCAGTGGGGTCCGGAAAAGCTGCAGAACTTGGATACAAAAAGATTGCAGTAACCGTAGCTGATTCAAAAACTGCAAAAAAGCTAAGAGAACTCGAATCCGAACTAGGGCTCGATCTGATAGTAATTGCCGTACATGTAACAGGCGTCAGCAAAGAAGAAGCACAGGGTCTTCTGGAAAATTCGGACATTGTTATCAGTTGCGCCTCCAGGTATATAAGAGAACTTGCAAAGCCCCTGTCCAGGTGGCAGCTGCAATCCCGTTATTTGCCCTTACTCAAAAAGGAAAAGAACTAGTAATTGAGAGGGCTAAGGATATAAAAAATCCAATTTTGATCAATACCACGAATCTGCCGGTAATTCCTGAGCATAAGCAGCCGAGGGAATTGAAAAGCAGTTTTGTTCATTTACATTTAAGAGGGAAGTTATCCTTGGACAGCTTATCCGAAAAGTAGATTAACTATTATCTGTTGCATTTTATATTAGTGACAGTCAAAAATGATAAGACTACAAGATATCCATTGAATCTGGAAATAGAATAAAACCATTACTAACACTACCTAAACCTAAAAAGAAAAAGCTGGAAGACCTCGAGCAGATGATTGGAATATATTGAGCGGTATTTTTTATGTCCTTCATACAGGCTGCCAATGGAAAGCATTACCAAGATGTTATGGAGCGCCAGATGCCGATGATCGATTCCAAGAGTGGCGGGAAGATGGATTATTTGAAAGAATGTGGGGCACTTGCTGGATTATGATAATGAAAATGGGTTAGAGTGGGAGTGGCAAGCAATGGATGGTGCTATGACAAAAGCACCATTAGGTGGAGCTGGAACAGGTGCTAATCCTACTGATCGAGGGAAAAAAAAAGGTACAAAAAGGAGTCTTTTAACTGATGCTAAAGGCATACCAATTTCTGTTGTCGTGGATGGAAAGGAATTGTCACGATAAAATGCTAGTAAAAAAGACGTTTGATGCCTTAATCTTTGAAAGACCTTCTCCAGATAACGTAATTCAAAATAGTGTGTATGGATAAGGGATATGATTATCCTGATATCAGAGAATTAGTTAAAGAATATGGTTATACTGCTCACATTCGGAGCCGGGGAGAAGAAAACATAAAGATACCTGGTTTTACGGCAAGAAGGTGGGTTGTAGAGAGGACACATTCTTGGTTAAACAGATTTCGAAGGAACCTTTAATAAGGTGGGAAAAGAAAATTGAAAATTACCTTGCTATGCTACATTTCGCATGCGCATGCATAACATTCAGAGCAGCAGGACTTTTCGGATAGGCTCTTAGTGGGTTTATCCAACTTCTTGGAGATCTGTCTGACCTCGGACTGGAGCAAAAAATTAAAGGCTATCTGCATTTTACATTTAACTCAGGGAGCGCGGAGGCACAGCGGGAAGTCCCCTTCCTCGGAGGCATCAGCCGACAGGTGGGGATGAAAGCGCAGCCTCGCACCGTAATAAATATACTTCATAACTTTTAACGGATAACCGTTATTGATTCTGAAAAGTTACTTAAACTTATAAATCTATTATATATGTCATCTATTAGTTGTATCGCACGGAAGGTTATAAACAAAGTCGAGATAACCGGATAACAACCGTCAGGTACAACTTTCTGAACTTGAACTATAAGGTTCTATAGAGAAGTTCTATAGGTAAAAGTGCAAACGGTGGACAGCGAGCTTGACAGGGTATTACGCAATGAGAAGTTGTGAAACTTATTGCAAAATGCCTTGTGGACGGGCTATCAACATTTTGTTGATAATCTTCGACAAACAGGTTTTCCGATGGGACTGAGGTTCTTAGAACCAAAACCAAATGACGAAAATACTCGAAGGAAGCCCCTTCCTAAACTCTGAGCTAAGTGCGAAGAGTTTAGGGAGGGGTAGTTCACTCGTGAATGAAACAGGTATCCCTTTTACCCCAATCCATATCACAACTCAAAAAACATCAAAGAAAAAGCATAAATTCAAACTTAAAATTCGCAAACCTCTAAATTCGGATTGATTGTATGATAGAGCTGCTCGTGCTACCTGAACACAAGCAGCTTGATGTCTGGTTTTGAGCAGTAGTTTATCTTTTTTTGTTTCCAATATACATAATCCTATTTTCTAAAAGGTTATGGTATATACAGATACAAAATTTTTGTGCTCTATATTTTTGGTATCGGTTCAATTGATAAACCACTGCTAAGGGGATTATTTATGTCGATTACTTTTATTTTCTTCCTGGTTTTGCTGGTTTTGCTGGTTTTGTATCTTTCTTTGCAGACTTCTCTGCTGCTGGAGCTTTTGCATGCGGATTCCCTCAAGCGGCTTCGACTTTGTGACTATTACCCTTTGCCATAAAAACACCTCTGTTTAGATATATTAATTAAGTAATTAATTATATTGTCTTAAACATATATATTAGTTTCTACTCAAAATA
>CAVRNH010000040.1:0-13786 GCA_963722085.1 uncultured Methanosarcinaceae archaeon
TATCTCTTGCAATTGTGGATATTTCCCTTCTACTGGCATTAAGTCTGGATATTTGTTTCCAATAGCCTGAATACCTGCCTTTTCGTCACATGAAAGTATTGCCTTATCCAGCTCATTCTTTTTTTTTGAATTTTCTCTTAATTTTTTAGCCTCATTATATACTTCTAAGACATTTTTTGCCTTAGTGTCAAAATCTGGATCAACTTTAGCGGTGTAAGATCTAATCTTATGAGGTTTTATATTACTCGCATTCAAAATTTTTGAAATCGTTCCCTGACTTATTTTTAATAAATCGGGATGCTCTTCGTTAATACAGTTTTTTCGAATATGTCTAGCTAATAACCTTTGAGACCATAGTTCATGCGGGTATCCAAGATCCTTTGGTTTCGTACATGCAACCTTGATGAGCCATACACGCGATTCATTTGAAATCGTTCTGGGTTTACCAGCGCCTGGTTTGTCTTTCAAACTCTTCTTTAACTCCGTTATCTAAAACTCTTTGTATTCGGTTTCTTACAGTTTTATAAGCAACGCGTAATTCCTTAGATATCTCTGTATCGTTTCTACCCTCAAAACTTAAAAGCAATATTTTAGCCCTTGTAACAAGACTTGCTGGATGATTTCTAGAGTGACTTAGCTTAAGCAAATATTCTTTCTCTTCTTTAGTGAGTTTTAGCTTGGTACGGTGACTTCTACGTGCCATAAATTATATTATGTTGATTATATTATAAAATTAATGGATATTAAAAGGAATCGATGTACTAGCATATCTCGAGTAATTGCACAAGTACCTCTTAATATTTGGAATAAGCCAGTTATTTGAAAAAATGGGATTATATAAAATACATCAGATTATATGAGAATATTTTTATTATATGAGAATACATTCGATTATATGAAAATACATTCTATACGCCTTTTTTGGGGATATTTATCATTCTCAAAGTCAAAAAGAGTGAATTATTTTTGCACTTAAGGACTACAATTCCTAAAGTTTATATCTAATTACCCCATTTTGGACTCAGTACCAAAATCCAGTGATGAACTAAAATGAAAAATCACTAGATTTTGTATTTGGTTGCAATTCTTGGCTTATACTTCTGGGTTGAAGTCTTTAGATACCGAATGTTAATTATGATTTGAGACTCAATTCTCTTACGTATTCAGACTTTTAATAGAAAATGCAAAAATCACTAGATTTTGTGGTCCATTTTGTGTGAAATATTAAATTCGCTGAGCTTAAACCGTACAGGTTTCCTTTACTCATAGGTTCTCAATTTTGGTTCCTGAGATGAGTTTAGTAGTATGTTTCCAGAAAAAAAACTGCAATTCATTAACTATAATTCATTTAACAGGACCTTATTAATAATTCATTTAATATAGGACTTACGCACTTGAAGTACAAAATCAAGCACATTAGGCGTTGCGACTGGTTTAGTGTATTATACAGTTGGAGGTTTAATGCTATTGATTTCTCAGTTCAACCGCATAAGTCCTATAATAGTACCTTATTAAAGTCTGGATTTTTAACGTCAAACCGTAATTTACTGATAATCATTTTAGAAGGGATTGAAAGATGGGCAAAAATACTGAAAACGTTATAGGAACTCCGACAATAATCTTGATGGGAGCTGGAGCAGTCATAAGTGCTGCTTTATTCTACCTTATGTTTAAATTTGCTGACGACGGAAATCTGTTAATGGTTGTCTTAACGTCATCCCTCATAGTGGTTATTTCTTTTGGGGTTGTCAAAGGTCTTACTTTAATATCCAAAAATAAATTTTTTAAATAAAGTACTTGCAAATAAATCAAGTACTTGCAAATAAATAAAGTACTTGCAAATTCAGTACACAAGCTTCTTGCCTCATTTGAACTTTGTTCGCAAGTAAGAAACTACCTACCTTTCGTTGATATTGTATTCCAATTGAATCTGATCTTGCAAAAATAAAACTTTAGACATTGATTGCAGCATTTACTTCCCGATAATATTCTGTTTACATCGGGGCATTATCTATTTTTAACTTTATCTTAGAGCCTGTCTTAAAATTCAATAAATTTCTACAATTGGGACGGGACTTACGCATCTGAACTGAAAAACGGTAGCATTAAACTGTTAAATGTCTAAAATTAAATTTAAACCATGATGTCTACTGTAATTTATTTTGCACCTTAAGTTGTAAGTCCAAATTATTCAAAATATAGGATTGTCCTATATTTATGAGAAATGAATGGATATTATAACTACGATACATGCAGGTTTAAAGCCGGTATGTGTCAGAGAATGCGAGCAGATAAATAACCAGTCAACAAAGAAAAGGGGGAAAAGAACTTGATGCAATCCTATATAGTGAAACATTACCTCAACAAGGCTGTAGATGTTTATTGTGGCGGTCCCGATGTTTTCAGGGGAACCATAGAAACCTGTGACGATAATGTCCTCACTCTAAATAACGAAGGAAAACTTACCCATGTAGCCATCGATAAAATAATCGCCCTATGGCTTCAGTAAGCTCATAATTTTAATATTTTAGGACTTACGCATTTGAACTGAAAAATGGTAGTGTTTAACAATTAATATATAAAATGTAAATTTAAACCATGATGTTTATATACTTAATTTTATTCATCGAGTGCGTAAGTACTTGGGATAAAGTATTGTCTTTAAGGTCAATTTATACCTGAACTTCGGAATAATATACGATCTGAATTTAAAATTAACATTGCTTATTATCCAATTGTAGAAATGGTTTGAATTTTAAGACAGCCTCTTAGGCTATGGAATCTCCAAAATATAGATTAGTAGAGATTAAACTATTCAAGCTACATTAGGGTTCATGCCTGAATATATATGGTTCATGCCTGAAGAAGTTCAGCGGTGCCTTACTACACAATTTGAAAGCCCTACTATCTCTACAATATCGCTGTTGTCTGGAGAATGGATTATCATCTGTCCTTTCTTAAGATAGGGGATTCTTCGTTCATACTCCTTCGGAACTTTCAGAGACGTTATAGCTGCGTCATTATTGAGGTTCAGGATCAATTTTGTGTTAATCTGTTTGAAAACAGTATCATCGATATCCTGGGGGTCCTGTGTGATCAAAAAGAGACCAAGTGCTTCTTTTCTGCCCTGGCGGGCTGCATCTGCAAAACGGGAGATAATAAGGCGGGCATGCTCCCCATTTGCCTTAGAAAGGTAGCGGTGGGCTTCATCCAGTGCAAGAATGATTGGAGTCTCCTTTATCGCTTCATTTCCCGTTGTACTGAGCTTATTATCCACAATCAGGCTCATGATTGTGAGTACTATAAGGTCCCGGATTCTCGGAGCGCTTATGTATTCGGTTGGGAAAACCGAAATCTGTCCTGGCTTGAAGATTCTATCCAGGATTTCGGTAATTGAAGTAGCATCCTGATCAAAAACCTTAGAGAAGAATGGGCTTTTTACTCTCCTTACAATTCCGTCATAAGAGGCCTCATGAAGTTTCCCGCTGTCAACATAGTAGGAACGAGTACCCTCATTGTCAACGTGATTGATAAAATTGAGGTAAGTATGGGGCACACTTGACTTGAAGAAGTCCCCAAGAAGCACCTCAAGCCCTATGTACTGGAGTTCGGACATCCCGGCTGCTGAAATAAGCCAGGAGTTATGCTTTACAAGGGAAAATGGAATCGTAAATTCGAACTGGTCAGCCCTTGACTTATCTCCTGGATATCTTTGCCCTTGTACCTTTGCAACGAAAGTTTTTGTAGCCTGAACTCGGCCGTAGTTTACTTTCTCAGACTCAAACCGGAACCTGTCGTCTTCGGTAAGTGTCTCATTGTCTTCAAAAAGCTGGGAATATTCATCCTGAGGGTCCATAATTACCAGGCAGGGGTTTTTCCTGACCTTATCAGGAGAGCTCCGTAACCTGTACCTGTTATCTTCTGTCATGAACTGGCGGAGGATATTTTTTGAAAGGAAGGTTTTTCCTGTCCCTGTACTTCCGCAAATAAGCATATGCCTGAAAATAAGAGGATCTCCCATAGAATAGTCATTCCTCAGGTAATATGCAACTGTTTCGGGCTCGGAATGAGTCTTTACAAGTTCCCCCCCTACGCTGAGGTGTCCCATAAAAATGCCCTCTTCAGGAATATTGAGCCCTGTCTGGACCTCAAGCCTATCCGTTACAGGCAGGATAGGGGTGTTCGGGCGAGGAATCCTGTCTGCCATTCTCCTGGTGAGTGTACCATCAGTCTTCAGGTACAGGATGCACAGAGGATCAAGGCAGGCAAGAAATTTGTAATCTGCCTCATTTATCGCGCTTGCACGAGCACTGAGCATACGCCTTGAGTGGATTTCAGTTGCATCATCTACCACAAACTCCTGCCTGTACTGGAGTTTCCCTACCCTGGCAAAAAGCTTCTCTTCTCCCTCATAGGATACAACCACATAAGTTCCGAGTCTTATCTCACTCCGTCGAGCAGAGGAAATATAGCCAGTAATAGTAGCGTTTGAAGGAGTTATTTCGAGAGGATCTATGCCTGTCGTTACAATACCGAAGGCTTCTGAGGACAAAGAAACTTTTAAAGCACCTTCGTCATAACCTGCAAAGGGTTCAAAGGGAAGATCTTCTTTTTCAGGAAACCTGATAACCTGGGATTCCATTGATGGATGCGAAAAAAAAGAACTGGAGGCAGGTGTAAGCATTGTAGCCTGATTTAAAGCGCCTTCAAGGGAATTTGAGACATTTTTCTCGATTGAGACACTTCCCGCTATTGAATCCTTTCCCTCTATTGAATTCTTTCCCTCTATCGAATTCTTTCCCTCTATCGAATTCTTTCCCTCTATTGGGACATTTTTCTCTATTGGGACATTTTTCTCTATTGGGACATTTTCTTCTATTGAAACCTTTTCCTTTATTGGGATATTTTCCTTTATCCTAATCTCAGGGTTTTCCTCTTCAGGCATTTGCTTAAAACCTGCATTTTCTACTGCTCCCGAATTAATTTGAGGAGCCGATTCCTTTTTCGATCTGTCGGAAATAAAAGCCAGAATATCGGCATCTTCATATTTCAATAAGATTACCCCACCGAGTGTCGTTATAAGTGGTATCAGGATTCATATTTTCAAAGAATTTATCAATCTCTTGCCTCTCCACTTTTCTGATTTTTGCGAGATGATCTGCCTTTGTGAGAGTAAGGGGAAAGCCATACAAAGAAAGGTCAAAGAGTACTTTTTTGGTGATTTGCATGCGCAGGAAATCATCCTTAATAAGCCCGTAAGGCGCTTCGACCTTGAAAACTACGTCCTTAGAGGGCACGTAAAGCATAAAAAAACAAAGGGCATAGTCCTCAGGAGAAAACCTGTGCCTGAGTTTTTGCTGCAGCGTATCACCGGCTGCAAGGGGTGAAGTTCCGTTAAGCAACCTCTCGTAAAACCTGTTGGGCTGTAAAAACCAGTTAGTGTAAGTAATGTAAGTGTTTCTGGAACCATTGAAACCATTATTTCTGCCATTTTTCCCACGATTCTTTGAATTTTGCCCACCATGCTCCTGCCCTGATATACTATCAACTTTTTCGGGAGAGAGAAGGTTTCGGAAAAACTGGGAATCAAGCGTCCAGGGTAAGTCAATAAAATCCTTTTTCTTCCGGACGCTGTCCATAATTTGCCTGTCAATAGGATTTTTAACAAATCCGATTAAAGGCCTCCGTTTTTCCAGAAAATGATCAATAATATCAATGTAATTCTGAAGGATCTTTCGGGCATTATCGTTCTGATGGATTTTGACTTCCTCATCGTCAAGCACCATCCAGTACATGAGCTGTTTTGGGTAAATCGGCCCGTCCATTATGAAAAAGCCCTCGGGCATCATTCTATCTTTCATAAAAAGAATATGCTCGGATTCTGCCAGGTACATGGCAAAACTATGCACCATATCAGGAGCTTTTCTTTTCAACTCGTCCGGAGCAATTGTGACCAACTTCGCCCTTCCAAGCCCTTCATCAAAGGTTTCCCAGCCTGATGTTGCCTGAATTGCCACCCTCTGCGAAGAAGAATAAGCCGCACATACAATTGTCCTGCACCTCTGCACATCAAGGTCGGTAGGTGTTGCAGCCAGCCCACAGTGGCAGAAGTCCACAAAAAGCCCGCTGTCATAAGTCTTCGGATTTGTGCTCCCGCTGTCACATGCATATGTAACCGGATACGGGTCCTCCCCCTGTGCCATGAGCTCAGTCCTGACAATTCCTCGAAAGAGCCTGTCCACAGCCTTCAGAATAACCTTCCCGTCAAGCTTCAATTCCTCAAGCAGCGAATAGATATCTGTCGCCGTTTTCTGCTCCTCATTCTCAAAAGACCGATCTATCCTTTTTGCAAGCTCCGAGATCTTACGCATATGCACGGGCTCAAGGGTCATAAACAAAGGATACTTTGAGGAGTTTATATATTTGTTGAGTGAAAAGGAGAAAATGCAGCACTATTAGAAAAAAACTGCACTTAGAAGCTTCTTTACAAAATACTTCGAAAAAGTGACGGTAAAGTTGACGAGAAAGTTAATGCAGTAAACTAAGTAAGCACAGGAAGGTTTTATTCGTTCAACCCAAAGACGCCTTTCGAAGACAATTTTCGCATTATATTAAGGGTAGTATTTTAATACAATTTTTAAATGATTTACAGAGAAATGTTCAACCGGTTATGTCCTATAATGTTTAATTCAACCTAGTCCGTTTACTTCTATATATTTCATCTCTTATCTCTGTTAATTTACTGCGAACATCATTATATTCATTTTTTAGATTCTCGATATCTGTCGGCACAGTTTTCACCCTTGACTCTACCAGTTCTTTCATCTGCTCATTTTTTAGATCATCAGATAATTCACAGCTCACATCTTCCATAATTGTTTCCACCTCTTCAATATATTTATCAAATTTATCGACAAAGTCTGTCATCTTTAATTCTCTAGCCACAGCTTCCAGACTCTCCAATTCGTCTATCAGAGCATCTGATTTGTTATTCAAATTGTTCATTTTCTGTTCTAACTCATTTAATATGGATATTACATCCTGCTCAGCTAATTCAGACAAGACATTTCCCCCTCAAATTATCCCGTAAGCTATTGAATATATTGGCGCATGATGGCGATATTCGGATTTAGTATATAGTAAAGATATGATGATTTATGCGTTGATAAAGATACGCTGATTTATGTAGTACTAACAAACGCAGGCTAGCAAACGCTGCCTTTACAGAACCTTTATTTGTTAACCAGGACGGTCTTTATATTTACAAATTCCTTGAGCCCGTAATGGGAGAGCTCCCTCCCGATTCCTGATTTCTTGACCCCGCCAAAAGGCAGTCTTGGGTCAGACTTGTGCATTCCATTGATAGCTACAAATCCTGACCTGATCCTTTTTGCCATCCTTTCGGCCCGACCCAGATCTCCAGACCATATCTTGGCCCCAAGCCCGAACACTGTGGAGTTTGCAATTTCCACTGCTTCATCCTCATCCTTTGCAGTGATCACTGGTGCAATAGGCCCGAAAACCTCAACATTGCATACCTCCATGTCGGTACTGGCTGCAGGAATAATAGTTGGATTGAAGAAAAAGCCTTTATCCTGCTTTTCTCCATAAGATTGGGGCTCTACTCCTTTCTTTCTCGCGTCTTTCAGAAGCTTTTCCAGGTTGTCGACAAATTCTTTCTTCATAACGAGGTAGGCGGGTTCACTCCCAGATCATGGTACAGCTGTTTTTGTTTTTCCAGCATCTCGCCAACTCGAAGCGATTTGCCTGGATGTTCGAAGCATTCAATGACATCGAGTTTGTCCAATAGACCTGGCAATGTGTAGTCCTTGAGAATACCTTTCACCTGCATCTGCTTTTTAATGTAGGACAGGTATATCAGTGCTACAAACTGGACAAACAGCTTCCCTTCAAGGCTCTGTTCCGACGAGACAAGAGCACGGCGCATGTTCAGGCGTTCCTTGAGGTTGCCAAATGCCTTTTCTACAACATCTTTGTTACGGTAGAGTTCAAGAGCGGTAACCGCATCCATTGTCTCATTGGTAATCAGTGCAAAGAAACCATAATAGCGTTTGGCATTTCTGACGTTCTCCTCCCTGACCGTTACCTGTGTTCTTCGTCTGGGCGTAGTCTTTATAGTGAAATACTTCTGGTAGAGCTTCTCATTTTCAGGAACACGTTTGCCAGATTCCAGCTCCTGTTTTAGTGCAATCAATCGTCGATCAAAGGCTTTCTCATCCTCAGCTGCTTTTTCGATGTTGTAGTAATAGTGAATGTAAAGGCGATGTGATTCCTGAACAGTTTCTCCCTTGTACGGATGCTCCTGCATATAATTCCAGGTAGTTAGAACTGTTCGGCAATAGAGCTCATAATTTTCGTCGTAATGCTCAAAGCTTCTAAACGTATCGTAGATAGCATCCAACTCTTTTCGGACAAAGGCAAGAGACATCTTGACAGACAAAAGGAACTTCACATGATCCCTGTACAGGCAGTTGATGTTGTCTTCACTATAAAATCCACGATCCATGACCAGTTTTACCTTAGAAAAACCAAGGATATCCAGTTCATCGAGCAGATGACGGACTGTTTTGGCATCAGGGATATTACCAGCGAGTTTTCTGTAGTAGAAAGGGAGGTTTGACTCTTGCCCAAAGACCAGGGCAACATTCAACTGAGGCAATCGGTCGTGCTCTTTGTTGAAGCCAAACTGTACTTGCTTGAGGGTTTCTGAGTAACTGGACAGGCTGGTTGTATCATAAGCCCAGAACTCTTTTTCCAACCTTCTTTTTCCCTGAAGGGTGAAAAACCGTTGTTTAGCCTCTTCGGTGATGCTGGCGAACAGCTCGCTGCTACGTTGTGAGGTGATGTTTTTGCAATAAGGATGCTTATGGAGGATTCCCCACTTCTCAAAGCGGTATAGTGGTGTGCTGTCTTCAAGGATCAGGTAGTAGGCGATGGACAGGATTTGCTTGTAAGTGTCAGGGAAACATTGTTTCAGGTCATGAGTGATCCCCAATTGCTCGCCGATCGTATCCAGCAGGTAGGTAGCCCCATAAAAGGATCGATTGGCCATCTCAGCTGCTCTCGGTCCACGTTTGGCGGGTACCATCGCATCTTCTTTCTTTCGGTTTCTTCCATCAGTAGGGACAATTTCTCCAGTTTCTCTATCCACCCGACCAATTAAGGTGCGCCTGGCACGTGATTGTTTCTTTTCTTTGTCCCAGTATGATACGGATTGATAGGCATAGGTGATGCCTGATCGTTTATCTGTTTGATAGACAATTGCCGCCATGCAAGTTCCCTCATCGTTATGTATTATATAACACATAACGATGATAAACTTAACGCTCCGATAAACGAGAATCTTTGAAATCTCAAGGAATTAATGCTCTGATAAACGAAAACATTTTGAAATTTCAAGGGATATAAAATCAAGTATTACCAGGCTCGTTATGGGTCAACGGGAATCTAGGTTGCAAGAGGCCCTATATCGGTTTCCTCGTCCATCGGATCCCCGATTTTCAATTCCTGCATGTGAAGTTCGAATGATTCTATGAAATCAACCACAACATCTTCTACAACAATGATTCTCTTGGCAGCAACACAGCTCTGTCCTGCGTTTAGAAAACGGGACTTTACAGCTGCTTGCGCAGCCCTGTCGATATCGGCGTCTTCAAGCACTATGAACGGATCAGATCCTCCCAGTTCCAGTACTACAGGCCTGATAATTCCCCCTGCAAGTTCCCCAATTTCCGAGCCTGCACCTATGCTGCCGGTAAGCGAAACCCCACTCCACCAGTTCTTCTTTAAGAATCTCCATTGCAGCTTTCGAGTCAATTAGCAGGGTCTTAAAAACGTGATCCGGAAGCCCAGCCTCAAGAAAAGCTTTCTCAATTTCGAGAGCAGACCGTGGCACATTTGAGGCATGCTTGAGTATACAGACATTTCCTGCACACATTGATGGCACTGCAAACCTGAAAACCTGCCAGAATGGGAAGTTCCAGGGCATTATCCCGAAAATTACCCCAAGAGGCTCAAAAGTCACATAGCTTTTCTCAAGCCCGACATCCACAACTTCGTCTCTTCAATAATCCAGCTGCATTTTCTGCGTAATAGTCGCAGAGCCTGACGCATTTTTGAACTTCGTCTCCTCGACTGCCTTATAGGTTTACCCATTTCCTTCGTAATAATCCCTGCATAAGTCTCGGCATTCTGCCGAAGCACTTCTCCAACCCTGGTAAAGTATTTTGCTCTCTCCTCTGCAGGCAGTGAACTCCATCCTGAAAAAGCAGCTCTCGAGTTTTTGATCTGGGTTCTACATTCCCCGATCGAAAATGCATTATATGTCCAGTTTACCTCTTCGGTATAAGGATTAATGGATTTAATTTTCACGTTCTCTCCCCGAAAAAGAGTCACGTAATAATATTGAATTTCCCGGTATTATAATTAAAGGAGAAATAAAATTAAAGGAGAAATAAAATTTAAGAGAAAGATTTTCCCTGAAATTAACTGTAAATGCCTGTATCTGGAAAAAATCTGATTGTATGATCAAAGTTACTTAATGATTCTAATTGATATTAAAAGTTATTTCAAGACTCCGTTTTTCCAGAAAAAGCTCTTTTTCGGGTTGCGTTCGAATTTTTCAAGGGATTCTGGCAGAAGTGCAGGATACTTTGCGTCCTGGAGAGGTATGCAGAACATTTTTTTTGGTTTTCTGGCTTTACCGCCGAGCCCGATTACCACATAAAAGGGCACTTTATTATCTTTTGCAAAAACCCTATAGCGTCCAAGCTGCTTTAATGCTGACCACTGGAGTTTGCCTTTAAAGAGTTTGGACCTGAACTTACATTCTACACAGAAGATCTCATTTGTAGGCCTGTAGCGAAGGACCAGGTCCGGGCCGCAATCGGATTCCACGAATCTGGTATGTTTTCTTGCCATATCAGTAGTCCATTGTACAATAGAGAAGTGTCTTTCATCGAAAAGATCTACTACATACCTTTCGAAATCGTCTCCTTTTTTCTCGGATCCTTTTCCAAAAATTACTCTGATAATCTTACTTAGCTTCCTGAACAAACCCATAGTTAATCACTAGCGTTTTTGTGGGAATACTGAAATATTTCAGAGTATATAATAGTATTTATTAATATATCCACTCAATTTAGCTCGATTACGTAGACTTAAAGTTATGCTGTTCTGTAAATAGGTGTATACTTTGTGTTACTAATTCTAATATAAAGTATGGCATCCTGACAAATTTAATTATAAAAGGAATTATATTCTTCTTCAAATCGTTAAGGTTTATCATACGCATGGATCTTTTCCAGAAGATTAAAAGAGATTGCTTGGATAACTGTCAAGCTCCCCACAGAAAACCTCTTAGAAGGGCTTAGGAAGAGCCATTTTATTTTTTAAGTTCTCTTTAAACTGTTCTAGTTTTTTAGGCTATTCTTCTTATTTTTTGAAATATTATAAGATACCAAAATAACCAGTTTTTTGTTCATTCTCCAATGTCTACTTTTAGCTCCTGATGTTTCCCTTTTATGTTAGTAGTTCATCATAGCAGCTCGCGGATCTGGGCTTATCAGGGCAGTAAGAGCAGCATAAACAAGAACAAGGGAAACTATACAATTGAGAAGAAACTATACAATTGAGATATTTTGCAAAGAATAATTTAAACAAAAATTCAATGGAAAAGTTGTATTTTTTGAAAGTAGTAAGCTGTAAAAAAGAATCAATAAATATTAAACAATTGAGAGTAATGTTTAAAGCTGGTCATGCATGTTCTTTTCAGGATGTAGCAGAATCAATGTCATTTATTGGTGACTTATATAAGTAAACTTTCAAACTTTAGCTTATTTTCAATAACGCTCGACTTAATATATTTCTAAAGCATTTATTATCGTAAGTCTTTTCCACCAGAAGCAGGATAGACTCAAGTTTGAGGGGAGGGGTACTATGGAGCATTTTTTTCCAAAAAAAATAATAGCGATAGTTTTAGCGCCATTCATTGTGGTCTCAATGCTATCGTTTTGGTTATTAACACAATATTTAGCAGATGAGCAAATACACCCTGTGGTATTCTTTGTAACTACTACGGTGATCATTATTGGTACACTGCTGACTTTATACGAATGATGGTGTCAAATCCTGTAAAAGGTTGTAAATTGATAATGGTAACATCTACCTGCCTTTTATTTTCAAAATGAGGTATAGGGATGATCCTGAAATACACAGTTCTTATCTTTTTAGTATTTGGATCAATGCTGTTCGCCGCGAATTGTATATTAATAAGTGCATCGTATCAGGCAGCACCAAACGGCTGGGTAATGGCGTTGCCAAAACCAGCCGGTACAGATGAAGATTTAGATAACCTTGTTGGATCAGGAATAATGGATGAAAATACTCTTGTTGAAATAGGACTAAGAGGTGCATCGAGTCAGGCAACACCAAACAGCCGGGAAATGATGTTGCTAAACTCAACCGGTACAAATGAAAACTTAAGTAAACTTGTTGAGTTAGGAATAATAGATGAAAATACTCTTGTTGAAATAGGACTAAGAGGTACATCGAGTCAGGCAACACCAAACAGTCAGGAAATGATGTTGCTAAACTCTTTGGGCGAATTAGATAATAATTCAGCAGGAAATTTGATATTGACTGCAGCCCTTAATAACACTAACACTACAGAAATACAAGAAATTCTGAACAATGCTAACAATACAGAAATAACCCAATATATTCGGAAATAATCCAAAGTATTGAGAAAGTAAAATAGGGATTCATTTAGAGTTTGCCTTAAAACCCTAATTTGACAGAAGCATAAATATTAGAATGAAGAAATGGGCTTCATGCTTCTGTTTTCTTCATACAATTGAAGTTTCTATGCCGTGTTCTCAGATTTTTGCTATTTTCATTTTCCAGAAAAATTCTATGCCGATGCAATACGTTTTTTGTAAGAAAATACTTTATCAATTAGTGAATTCTGTCAAATTAGGGTTAAAACTCAAACAATTTCTACAATCGGATAATAGACAAAGAAATTAGATGGAAAATTCTTCCGAAATTCAGGTACATAATAACCTTAAGGATAATAATTTGTCCCAGAGGACTTACGCACTCGAGGTATAAAATCAAGTATATTAATTATGATTTAAATTAAAATTTTAGATACTTAGGAATGACGAAAATTTAATTTCAAGTATTTATGCACCGATATCGTCTTTGATGGTTATTTGGGAAATGGGATTATAGAGCCATTCCCAAAGTGAAAACTTGAAGTTATTTTTCAACCATCCCTTAATACTTTAATATACATTTTTCAGTTCAAATGCGTAAGTCCTATCTCAATTGTAGGATTAAACTCAATTTTAAGACAGGCTCTTAGGGCTTGTAACGAAAAACTTAAGTAAAAAATATTATTTTGGAATACATCTGAAGGTCTCCTGTGTCACGAGAATATATTTAAATAGCTCAACTTTCTTAATATATTAATAATGGCAAAATTTAGCGATTTGATACAGTACCTACTTTTTGTATTCAGTTTAGTTACAATCACGATAATTATCTTTACAATCGGAGTCGTTATTTATACAGGTCCAAAATAAGTTCCCTTAAGGACACGTCATTTCCAGAATTCATACCAACTCTTTTTACTTCCCAGTGCTTCAATGATACTTCCTCCTAAGATAGGTTTACAATATCCAAAACATGAGATTACATATTAAGGATTGCCAGAATGATTTTTTAATTTTCTGTATTTTCTGGTAGCGACTTAATATTTAAT
>CAVRNH010000041.1:0-44219 GCA_963722085.1 uncultured Methanosarcinaceae archaeon
GGTTTCTGACGTTGACCTCGACTACGTCCAGACGGCCCAGGGTGCTGAAGAAACAGGACCAGTTCATGCCTGGAGCAAAGGCCCCAAGCTCCTCAAGGCTCATCTTGTTATACGTTTTGACCTCATCGCGGTCTTCCACGTTGGTAAATGATGCGTTGGCCAGTCTGGTCTCTATCCTCATCACGGTCCTGGCATTATTCTCAGCGGTTTCCGGGCTATCGCCGAGATAGACGAACATTCTGGAAACATGAACCAGGTACTGCTCCCTTATCTTGATAGACTCATTGTCCTGCCTGAAATAGAAATCTCTATCTGGAAGGCCCAGGCCCCCTTGAGTAAGGGTTGCTATCATGACCTTGCTGTTCTTCTTATCGGGTGCAGCGTAAATGGAAAAGAAGGGGTCCATGCCATAGTCCATCATTTGCGTCGATACGGCCTGGACATCAGAGGTGTTAGAGATATTGTCTATCAACTTAAGTTCGTCTTTAATAGGATCAAGACGCTGCTTTTCCAGGGTGGCATTATCCATTCCCACGAGGTAGAACTCACCGATCTTCTTCTCGAGGCTTCCCTCAGGCGCAGTGGTATTATTGGCTGTGCTTTCCACTATTCCTTTGACCCGGTCGTCGGTTCTGTCCTTTACTATTGCGAACTCTCCGTATCGGGATTTGTCCGCAGGTACAGGGTGGCTTTTTATCCAGGCTCCCTCAGCATATTCATAGAAATCGTCTCCAGGTTTTACTGAGAGATTCATACTTCCGGGGTCGAAGGCCTTCTCGTATCCTGAGGTGCTCGTGTTACCCATCGAAGTTTCAGAAGAACCAAAAGCTACAAGGGTTAAAGCGTTAATTAGTTCGATGCCAAAAGCGAATAGACGTATTACTCCCTTCTTTTTCATGCCCCTCAACTCCTATGGATTCTAAGGAAGCCTTACACTGCAGCATATAATGCTGCTATTCGGGCTCTGTAGAAATTCTTAATTTAATGTAACAGGATATACTCACTTGGGGTAAAATCAAATACAATAACATTCTGATCAAATTCGCATTTCATACAGTTAAATTTTTAGTGAATTAATTAATGAATTAATTTTCAGTTCAACTGCGCAAGTTCTATTTAGATAACATCAACTTTTTAACTGCTAGCTCGTTGTATGCAACATGTCCATAAGTCCTATTGCTCCCGATATAAAACAATTATTCCGGTAATTATTTTCCTGGGTTCCCATATTTTAAGCGCATATACATAGCTCCACTAAATTATAATGTCAAATGATTGTGGTTTTGAAATTAGAGCTTTGGTTTCATGCGCTTAAGGATAAGCACATAATTCGGCATCAATAGACTCTTATGTGCCTAAAAAAGCGGAATATAGGTTTAAATTAATTATATGAAAAATAGACTCAGTTCCAAAATGAATATGAAATTCTTTGATAACAGGCACAAATAGATGAAAGTTCTTTTCGCCTCAACCTTTTTGGCTATTGATTCCGATCTGATCTTGGGCAGTAATGTTGTCCTAATTTTGGATATGTCTAAACAACAACTATCCCGATTTCAAACAGTCGTGTTTTACATCCAAACATTACTAAATATCCAAATATCATTAATAACAATAATAAATAAACGAAAGAATGAAGACAAATAAATGGAGATGAAGAATGTGCTTGATTGCAGAATTGATGTTAGAACAAAAGCGATGCTAGCTATTTTGTTAATGGCAGTAAGCTTTATACTGGCAGAACCGACTACTGCAGTAGTAGCCGCTGCAAATTGTACTTTGTTACTGGCAGTAATCTTTCTACTGGAAGAACCAACTACTGCAGTAATCGCCGCCGCAAATTGTACTCGTGTGATGCATTGAGGATAACCAGATCCATGCAGAATATAAAAGCAAGTCTAAATTCAATTTCTTCTTTTTATTAACATAACTACGCCGATCTCAGGGATAACTCCTTGCGATAATTCACATTTTGGAACAGCTCCGATAGATCAGAAAAGATAGCTACTTTTTAGGGTATGTATCATTCATCCGGTTACCCTATTACTTAAGACAATCTAAGATGCTTTTAAAACACCTCTAATTTAGCCTAGCCATATTTTAAACGTTCAACAGAGAATCTGAGAATCAATTAATAGTTTCTTCTGGGAGCAGAACAAGTTGTTTTTATTGAATACTTATCTTAATGAGCTAAAATATTGGTATTCCCGCTTTTCTTCTTTATTATGTTGCTTCTGACAGTTAATCACCCGGTTTCCTATCAATTTCTACTAAAAGGATTGCATGGTCTGACATTACTTTGATTTCTTTCCTGCGAAACATAGCGACCTGATTCTGAGACGTACTCTGCAGTATGAATTAAAAAATGCCTGCTGATAAAAGCATGGTCAAGCTGCTTTTCACTACCATTTTCAACAGCCCAGCACCTGATCTTGGCATTGCAAGTTGCCAGCATTCTGCCACAAGTTGGCTTATCCGATCGCCACACTTGGCGTGCGAGTCGTCACTAATCTAAAAGTGAGCGACTTTACAGACGGATATGATCCAAAAACAGGAATTACAACACTTCATTTGATACGCCATAAGATGAATTACGAATTTTACACTTTTCTATCACCAGAAGCATCCAACGCTGTCCATGATTATCTAGATTGGAGGAACAGACTACTAAAAATGAATGCGATAAAAAAGAAAACCAATGGAAAAACAACATGTAACTACAAATACAGGATATCTTTTCATAACTCGCAATGTACCGGATGAGTATTTGAAGTTGAAAAAGGAGAAAGAGAAAGAAGAGTTACGAAAACTCACCGATAAGGCAATAATTGTGTTATACCAGCGATTGAACGAGGAAGCACAGAAAAGTTCCACTCACGGAGAGTATAATCTAATACGCAGTCACAAATCTAATACGCAGTCACAACATGCGAAGGTTTTTCAATACTACGCTCCTTGCTGAACACGCCTCTATATTTTTCGTTGATTTTCTATTAGGGCACAAATTAGACGCAATACACGAAGCATATTACAGGGCAGATCCGAAGAGTTTGAAAGAGGAATATCGAAAAATATATCCCATTCATCACCATCGAGAAAGCACTCGATCCATCAGATCATCCCGATTTCATACGACTTAAAAAGGAGTCTGAAACATACGCTAGAGCCGCAGCAAATAGTGCGGTTGAACGTCAAGAGTTAATAGAGCTAAGAGCGCAACTTCAAAAGATGCAGGAGTTTGAACAAGTATTCAAAGCTGAAATCGCACGGATGAAGGAGCAATTCGAAAATCCACAAACACCAGTCGAGAAATTTTACATGGAGCACAAGAAAAAGATGGCTTTTGACCCCAAAAACAAGGCCGAATATGAGCGATGTGTTAGCGATGAACCGTAACCGGAATTTCCCTGATTTCCTGTTTTTCTCCGGATAATATACTTGTAATCTATTTCGACTCTTTATTACAAAACAGACAGTCTTTTTTTCTATGGATCGGAGCGAATTAGAGCTAAAATTTGAGGCTTTCTGGAATGTATCCTACTCTTGGCAGGTCGACATTAAATTTTGATGATTTTCACTGATAGCGCTTTTGAAATGGTGTGCCACATTTGTGTGTATTTGTTGGGTTTACATTAGTAAGACATTAGTTTCTTATGCTAAATTTTCTTGCAAAAATGTTTCGTTGCTTATATATGCCGTGGGAGTTGAGCCACATGTTAACCAGCCTTAGATCTAATGTACATTTATGAATGTTCAAAAAACGATATCAGAATAATTAATCTAAACTCTAATGTCGACCTGCCGAAAGCAGGATGTATAGAGATTTGTATCCTGGGTTCCCATATTTTAAGCGCATATACATAGCTCCACTAAATTATAATGTCAAATGATTGTGGTTTTGAAATTAGAGCTTTGGTTTCATGTGCTTAAGGATCAGCGCGTAATTAGAGCTATCAATTAGAGGCTTATGCGCCTAGGAATGCGGTATAGAGATTTGTATAGGCCTTGATGAAATAGCCACTAAAATCAATATTTTTCTAAATCTCATTTTCGCTAAGCTTCTGTCTATTTTATATTAATTATCCAGCGGAATATATACATCTTATGGATATTAAATTAAGTCGTACATCGGGTTGCTTAATCAAGTATTAGAAACGTGACCGGATGAGAGTATTGAATGAAGCAAATACATTTCTAAAATAGATCACTAAGGCACAGAAGGCAATCTTAGAAGAGATAAGGTGCCAAAAGAGTTAACATTATTTCCATAAATTAAATCTAAAAGTCAGCTGTTTTTGGGATATAAAAAGTTGAAAAGTAGAATCGCGGAAAAAGGTTGACTTTTGATTTACCTTATTTCAGTCACATAAATAAAAGGAAGTACCCGATTTTTGAAACTATTACAACCAGATGGCTGACTAGAACACACCTGTAGCTTGCAGCGTGAGATCGCCCATCCGATACTGAGAAAAAAAGGTTTTGGTCTCGTGCCATGATGACCATCTCGTTAAGCTCTGTCTGGTTGCAGGTTCGAGATTCTCCGATTTCAAAAGCTGCTCAAACCTCTCTGGATTGAACCCGATGACAACAACATCGCCGATTCTGACAAATGGGAAGCCGACATCGCCGATGCCCTTCATCATCTCGGCCGCTATCTTGTTTTTCTCGCTCTCGCTGGCGAGATCGTAATCGACGAAATCGAATGGTATGCCTCTGGCCCGGAAAAATTCCTTTGTTTTCCGGCATACCGGGCAGGTGCTTATGGTGTACATTGATACTTTTGCCATACGCTCTCCTAATTCTATTGTTAATTCTGTTTCCTTCAATTTGTTCCGTTTAGTTTCCGGCAGCTAATACTCGATGAGCACATTGATGTCCCCGCTCTTCTTGGATACGTTGACCAGCGTCTCGTACTCGACCCGCCTGAAATTCAGATCGGTCAGCGTGTTGCCGACCTTCACATTGTTGAACTGCACGTTGTCCAGCCACGAAGGCAGATGGGGCTTGTTGATGATCAGCCGGTTATTCAGGGCGTCGGGAGCTATGCCCAAGCTGGCGGTTAGCATAAACGGCATGGTCCCAGACGCCCACGCCTGCGGGCTACAGGCTACCGGGTATTTCACGGGGATGCCGTACTCCGAGCGCGTCAGCCCACTGAAGCATTCCGGCAGACGGTAGTCCTCGAACGCCCTGGCCGCCTCATATATGCCCGTGAACAATAAGGACATCTCATTGATGAACCCATACTTTCTTAAGCCCATGGCAATGATCGCGTTGTCATGCGGCCAGACCGTGCCGTTGTGGTACCCTAGCGGATTGTACCGCTGCTCTTTCGAGGACAGCGTGCGAATGCCCCATTCGGTGAACATGTCGTCTCTGAAGATCCTGTCGACCAGGTATTTTACGTATTTTTGATCGATGATTCCTGTCCACAGGCACTGCGCCGGGTTCGATGATATCACGTCGCATACGCCTTCCGCATCCAGTGCCTGGGCGAAAAATTGCCTGTCTTTCATCCAGAACTCCCGGTTGAACCTCTCTTTCAGTTCCCTGGCTTCCTTTTCAAGCTTGGCCGCGTCGCTTTCTCGACCCAGCCGCCTGAATAGCGGCGCAAGGCGTCTTTTTGCCATGTACACGTATCCCTGTACTTCGGCAACGGCGATCGGTTGTTTCGCCAGCGTGCCATCTGAACGGCTGATCGAGTCGGGGGAGTCTTTCCAGCCCTGGTTGTAAATGCCCAATGGGGATTTCACCGCATAGTAGGCAAACCCATTTCCTTCCATGTTGGCGTAGACATCGATCCATTTCAGGGCCTGGTCCACATTGCCTTCCAGCTGCTTGACCAATTCGATGTCCCCCGTCCAGTTCACGTATTCAGTCAGGAGGATCAGGAACAGGGGCGTGGCGTCGACAGTGCCGTAGTACGGCGTCTGCGGGATCAGATTCAGGTTGGCCAGCTCGCCCAGCCTCAGTTCGTGAAGCATTTTACCTGGCTCCTGGTCCCTCCAGTCATCTAATCTGTTGCTTTGGAATTTTGCGTTCACCAGCAGCGTGCTTTTTGCCAGCTCCGCCTCGAAAGGCAATAGCTGGAGAGCTGATATGATGCTATCCCGCCCGAATAGCGTGTCATACCAGGGTATCCCCGCCGAATGGAACAAGTCTCCGTTAAGGCTCATGCGCATCATGTTCAGGTCGGACAGCGAGCGCACCATGATGCTGTTGAAAATGTTGTTGCTGGTCGGTATGTTGTCGCAGCATTCGAGGGCCGCAACGTAGGACCTCATAATCTGGTTCATTCGATGATCGGGATTTTTCACTGGCCGCTCCGGTTCCTGGCCGGGCTTAATATCCTCGACGGAGATTTCCACGTTAACCGTCTGTGACCCGCGGGGGGTTATCTTCAGCTCGAATGTGCATTTTTTCCCTTCGACCCTTGTGGGCAATGGATCAAATGCGATGATCGTGTTGCGCCGACGCTTGTCCTCTCCCTCGTAGGATAAGTAAAGATTTTTACCATCGAACCTGGTCGGCAACACTTCCCCAGCGGTCGGAGGGGCGATGCCCCTGACGGTGAACATGTCTGCGAAATCTGCGTCGAATTCAAAAGTAAGGTGCAAGGTCACGGGGAAAGTGTTGAAGTTCCGGATGGTCTGGCTATGCCGGATGCAGCCAGGTATGACCGTGGCCAGGGTGCCGAGGAGCGTTTCTTTGGAGACGGTGGTGCCCGTGCAATCCTTTAGTTCCGGGTTGGTGACCATAAGCGTCGATCTGAAACCTCTCACGTCACTGGAAAGAACCCGTGTTGGAGGCATGTCCATGAGTCGCATGAGAAAACCGCTCAGGTACCTACAATCATGATAATAGAGGCCATACCCGTAATTTTCTGTAATAGGTATCTCGCCATTCTCTTGCATTACGAGCGTCAGCTCGTCGTCCCGTATGACCATACTGTTGATAATGCTATTGGATAGGGTATGCCTCTTGTATATGTCCCACGCTTCGCGGATTTTCTCTCGTTCAGAAAGCTCTAGCATGCAAATTCCTCACAACCTAATGTCATTTTTTTATAGTGGCTGCAGCCTTCGGGACATGCTCTGCCGTCAGGTCGCTTCTTACAAAAACTGCATGGTCAGACTGGTCACACATCCAAAGCGTATGCTTTCCATCGTCATTGGCGTAAGCGGAGCTTTTTCCATATGAAATCAATCTCAATAAACGCTCGGTTATCATCAGATCCAAGAGTTGTACAGATTTTGGAGTAAGTATTCATTCTCACCTGTTTTATGCACTTGCCTAGCTAAAAAGCGATGTTGACATCTTCAACGAGTAACTCATTATCGGCCAGTACTGGATACTCCTTGCTGGTCGTGATAACCCACCGGACGATGATTACAGCCGATATGCTGGAATTCGGCACATCGGGGAAATACAATTAATCATATCCAGGAAAGTATTCTTGCTTTGAAAGTATTCTTGCTTTATCTGTTTATCCGGAACTTTCAGTTCCCTTAAAAGAGAGACCATAGCATCTACCATCTTCTTCATTTTAATTAAGATTAAGGGTTTTGGAACTAATTCAACCACAAGGTTTGATATGGCTCAAGAGAAACAATTAATTTTTTACATTTTAAACAAACATTTATTTTTTCACGATTAACAAGATTTACCATACCTGTCGTTTTACCGATCTTTTCAACTAAATCATTTAATAATGTAAGAGAAGTCTCTAATTTTTCTCCAGATAAATTATTTACAACAATCACATACTGATCGTCACTATCTATTAGATAGGAAAAAATCTCTTTTTTGTCTGATTCTAACTTGGATAATTTTCCTCTTCCTAAAACAGGCGTCCCTTTTCGCACTTCTATTAAGTTCTTGACTGTTTTGTAGATTACATTATCTTTCTCTGAACTATAGAAGTCACTCTTTAAAATAGGGCCGCGGTTAATATCTCGACTATCAAAAGAACTTAAGTTTATATCTATTTTATTTAGAACTTCCTTACGCTTTTTTTCAGCTTCTTCTCCATAATTCATGTTATTTTCGGCTCCAATTTCATCTCCATAGTAAATTACAGGTATCCCAGGAAGAGAAAGAAGTATAGCAAAAGCAAGACTGATTTTCGCTGGATTTTTGTCTAGGAAATTAGCCATTCTGCCACTAATTCCAAGACCCTTAAAATCTTTACCCTTTGAAAGTAATGCATCATAAATAATTTTTCGGGTACTAGTATCAACCATTTCAACAGTCAATTCGTCATGTACTCTTAAAAATTGAGCCCATGCAGTGGATTCAGGAATAGGAGGAGTTTCTTCATGTACATTCCAAAAATATTCATTACTTCCTGTAATTAAGCTTGCCCAAATTGCAGGCATATACGGGAAATTATAAGCAATTTGAACTCCATCTGTTCGGGTTAAATTTTCGCCTCCATAAATATTAAAGACGCGTTCTTTGCCAAAATATTTAAGAATCTCTTTTGGGGACTCACAAGCTTCAGCGTGAAAAATTGATCTAGGGCCGATTGCCTGATTAAATGAACTTAAAATCTTGATTATACAGTGGGTCTTTGGCTGATTTTCAGCATTTGTACCCTTTTCTTTTATAAGAAAAGGAATAGCATCTAATCTAAATATATCTATACCTTTATTGCTCCAAAAAGCTATTATTTTCTCCAGCACATAGTAAAGAACTTCTGGATTTTCCCAGTTTATATCAAGCTGGAAAGGATAGAATGTATGATAAAGATAATAATCCTTTCCGCCAATATTGACTTTTCTATAGTGAGTTTCCTCACAAGCATCAGTAAAAATCATCCTTCTTTCTGATGGAGGGATTCCATCTTCTTCAATATATTTAATTATTGTACCATTTTGCGAACGTTCATACTTCGGTGGTTCTTTGCGAAATATGAAATAATCTAGTTTACTGACATCACCGTTTAAAGCGTCTTGAAACCATTCATGCTGATCCGAAAAATGATTCAATACTAAATCTGCTTGGATTTTAAATCCATATTTTTTCGCCTCTTCCATAAACTGATCAAACTCAGCAATCCCACCAAGGTCTTCTCTAACTTTTTGAGGGTCTCGAACATCAAAACCTGCGTCACCCATTGGAGAATCCATAAACGGCAAAATATATAGTGTTGTCACTCCTAAATCTTTAAGATAAGGGAGCATTTCTATCAAATCTTTAAATGTATTAGTAGTATTTTTATTTTTTACGCCAAATTGATCTGCATAGAACGTGTACATTATTTCGTCTTTATACCAGCTGCAATCTCTTGTGATATCATCCATTTTTAAAGAAGCTGTACGTTCTGATCTGGCTCTTTCAATAATTTCCAGAATATTTGCAAACATCTCATCTACTTTGTCTTCTCCATAGACCTTTTCCAATGCTGGTTTAATATCTATTTCAAGTTGTTTTAAAGAGGTTGTACGTTCTGATCCGGCTCTTTCAATAATTTCCAGAGTATTTGCAAACATCTCAACTACTTTGTCTTCTCCATAGACCTTTTCCAATGATGGTTTAAAATCTATTTCAAGTTGTTTTGGTGTTTCATATACCATTAGACACCCTCTCTTGAGATCGGTGCAAAATCAAATAAATCCATGATAATCGCCTCTATTTTGTATTAAATTCTAGTTGTCTTATTAACAATCCTCTAAGGTAGCATAAAGGCAACAAAAATACTAAAATAACTTTGTTTCTTTATTACGTACTTCTTAATGTATTTATTTATTTTTTTATTATTGTCTAATGCTGGATACTAATGTTTTTTCGGGAAGGCACAATCCTAACAATAATACAAGCCATAAAATAAGCCTGCTAAGAGCAGGTCTTAATAATTAAATTTAGTTCCATAATTGGGATAGACTTATACATTTAAACTGAAAAATTAGCAATAAGTCGCTAAAAGTTTAAAAATAATTTCAACCAATCAAGGTTTAAATATCTCTTTCTGAAGGACATTAGTACTCTCGAAGAAAAGAAGGAAAAAGGTTTAAATTATAAAATAAACTCTCCGATAGAGGCAGGAATTAATGAGTTATAGTGAACTTTAAAAGGACTGCTGATATTCAGGTTTTTCAAAATATCATCTGTGCAAAGATGGACTAACAAAATAGAGTTAATAAGAACTTAGAGCCTATCCGAAAAGTCAATAATGATATGTTGTAAAGTTGTGATTGAGTTACAATTCCGAATATCCGTTCCTTTGTGCATATTGCCTGCTGTAAAAATTATAGTAGGCCATAGCACTTTTCGGATAGGCTCTTAGTGCGAGGGATGTGATTCTAACCACGACCGGCTCATAATCGGATTTAATCCATCACCTTTGGCTAAGCGGAAGGCTATCATATAACAAGTACCTAAGCCAAAAAAGAAGCTAGGAAGACCTCGAAAAGATGATAAGAAAATACTTAGTGGTATTTTCTATCTTCTTATTACGGGCTGTCAATGGGAAGCATTGCAACGATTTTATGGAGCTCCAAGCAACGTCCATGATCGATTCTCCACCATGGCCGTTTACTTCCTAGTGTCGAGTCAACAGTAAAATGTCTTATAAAATCGATTGCATCGACTCATAATCTGTTTAATCACTGAGGGCTGACGCGACACTAGTGCTTCAATTGCCTTCTGATTAATGAGGGTTTGAACCTGCAACAGTAATTATTATGCACTGTTTTAGGTCTTCTTTATCCTGGCTGGCCTTCTCGGGCTCTCCGATTAATGTCTTATTATGCATTTCTAATTCCTCGGATCTAGTGCAGAGCTGTGCGAGTTCTGTAGATTTCGGGGCATTCTGCAGAAGTGTAGTAAGTCTTTCAATTTTATTTTTAAGGCTCTGATTCATTTGTTAAAATATGGGTGAAGCCTCACTTGTATAGCCAAAGCGGAAATTTATTCGATTGGAAATATTCAGCATCGTCTCATATACATCGAACGGATTTTCGGGCTAAAAAGTCAAGAGAGAATCTTTATGGGTTTTATTAGATTTTATCTATTCATTTTTATATGTAGTAAATCTAAATATTTTCTGTGATTTATTTTAATACTCAGTGTCTATAGTTGAAGATTATTTATTTTTGTAGAAACATACTGTATAAAGAATACTTATCTAATTAAATTTATATGCATATAATTTAGTTATTATATTCATGACCTTTTCACTCTTGTGTCAACTTATTGCTCTAATAAATAAGTCTGCTGATTCGAGGTTAATAAAGACCTATAGGCAGGTTTTATTTTTTCCATTCTGGTGTGGGTTGAAAGGTACACTATAAAAACATTCAGTATCTGGGGGTTATTATGAAAAACTATGAAGTAAAAATTTTGGACGAAAACGACCACATTTTTATTGAAACGTTAAGGAATCTTGGGATGTCAAGAAATGTCGCTACAACCATGGCATATCTTATGAATGTTGACGAAGCTTCATCCCGGGAAATTGAAATTAGTACCGGATTAAGACAACCCGAAGTCAGTCTTGCAATGAGGTTAATGCGTAATCAGTCTTGGGTTAGTGTGCGCTCGGAAAAATAAGCCTGGGAAAGGGCGACCGATAAAGATTTATTCTCTTGCGGCTCCGGTTGATGAGATCATAAGTTATTATGAAGACAAGATTTATAAAGAATCTCAGGCAACCATCTCAGCAATCAAGAAGCTGAAAGTAATGAGCAAAACAGTGTCTGTTACTCTCTCAAAATAGAGACCTTCAACCAGAATTAGCTCCATAATGGCTGACAATCATTTTTTGGAATTCGCCATTATGGAAAATCAAATTTTTCCTGAATTTTTGTATTTTATCTTTACTCCTTCAAAAAGTTTCTTGCGTTCTCAATATACCCATCAATTTCTTTTCCTTTTTGAGCAGGCAGAGGTAACAGTAATAAAAAGATCGCGATAGGAAAAATCAGGGTATGGTCTATATATGACGCATATCTTGGAGATCTTTAAAAGAATATAATGAGTATTCATGGCTACCTAAACAAGATCAACTTCAAGAAATATGCGTAGAGTACTGTGTACAGAATATGAGAATTTCGAGAAACGAAGCGTTTTCCCACTTTTTAGTATTGTTTGCAAGCTGCCTAAAAGAGAGCTATGATATAGGCTGCAACATTGGGGAAAATGGCGATTATGAAGAAATAGAATCGTGTGAAGAGCTGATGCTGAAATAAGCTATGATGCTGATTATTGGAAAAAGTGGGATGGGGAGAAATGGGTAAAATAAATTATTAAAGAGTACCTGCGGAATACCCCAAAAAGAAGTATGGGCAACATAGACAACCTTAAGGAATGTCGTTATTGCCCTTCAATCCGGTTCCTAACTGTTGTTAATAACTCATGGAGAGAACAGCAACACATTAAAGGTAACAACCATAAAAAGTTAATTGGTAAGTGGTTGAGAAGGTAAGCCTGTGCTTGAAAATAATCAGTATGATTGATACTGAGTAATAATATCAAAAAGGTTTTATTTTATTCATTCCATTAATAGTATAACAGGTCGACAATCTTCCACCATCTGCATAGGAACGGAAATTCAGACTTATACCACCCGAGTTTGTCGGCCTGTAAAATTTTCCTTTTTGGAAACTATTTTGGTAACTTTATTCCTTAATGATCCACTTTTCATCAACTATCTGCATACCCCCAAATTCTATCAAGCACGTTACTATACAGTGCTTAAGGACAATTGATTCATCTGGTAATATTTGCCTTGCGAAATAATAAGAAGTATTGAAAACGGGAAGCTCGTTATCCCGTGCATACTCAAAGAAGGCCGTTCTGATTTTCTGTTCTCTTGCTTCTATTTTCTGCTCCCACTCTTCTATGGTTCCCATAGATTATACTTGAAAATATGGGATAAAAAAGTTATTCATTCTTTAATAATCCACTTTTTATTAACCATTTTCATAATACCAGATTCCATTAAGTTACATATGATCTGCATCTTCAAAAAAAGATTCATCAGGTAATATCTGTTTCGCAAGATAGTAAGGAGTATTGAAAGCTGAAAGCTCGTTTTCCTTTGTATATTCTAAAAAGCCTGTTTTATTACTAGTGTCGCGTCAACGATGAAACGTCGTAAGAGTTATATTGGATGATATTCATAATTATCACTTATGAACAGATACACAGTGATACTTACCGAAGACGAACGTAAATCTCTCCTTGAACTTGCTTCAAAGGGAAAGCATAGCTCTCAACAAATTCTCAATGCTTTAATCTTACTTAATTGCGATAAAAGTGAATGTAATGTTAACCATTCAACCAATGAAGAAATCTCACGTGTCCTGAATATTAGTATGAAAAAAATTGACCGTGTTAAGAAGCGATTTGTTGAAGAAGGCCTTGAAGTTGCCCTCAACGGGAAAGAAAGCGATCGCATTTATACTAAAAAAGTTGATGGTGACGCTGAAGCCCATTTAGTCGCCCTTAGTTGCAGTCAACCCCCTGAAGGTTTTGCAAGATGGTCCTTGAGATTATTAGCCGATAAGGCTGTAGAACTTGGCTATTTCGAGGATATTTCTCACGAAACAGTACGCTGTACTTTAAAAAAACGAAATCAAACCCTGGCAAAGGAAAGGATGGGTAATTCCCCCGGAACAAAACAGTAGCTTTGTTGCAAATATGGAAAAGGTTCTGGATATTTATAAGCGTCCATTCGATCCACGAAATCCTGTTGTATGTATGGACGAATCCCTAAAACAACTTATTGAAGAAACCAGGATTCCTATCCCATGCTCTCCAGGGAAGCCAGCCAGGTACGATTATGAATACAAGCGTAATGGAATGTGCAACATATTCCTTGCCTATGAACCATTGACAGGAAAAAGAATAGTGAAAATTGCTGAAAGAAAAACTAAACAAGACTGGGCTTATTTTCTGGAAGAAATCGCACTTCAACGTGAAAATGCAGATAAAATTACATTGGTAATGGACAATCTAAACACACATGTTCCCGGATCTCTTTATGAAACATTTCCACCACCTAAGGCGAAGGCACTATGGGATAGGTTTGAGTTTGTATACACACCAAAACATGGAAGCTGGTTGAACATAGCAGAGATCGAATTGAATGTACTTGCAGGTCAATGTTTAAAAAGGAGAATGGATAACATCGAGTTTGTTAAAAAAGAAGTTATGGCATGGCAAAATTACAGAAACAATAAAAATTCAAAGGTTAATTGGCAATTCACAACAGATGATGCAAGGATAAAGTTATTACGTCTTTATCCGACATTTGAGGATTGACGCGACACTAGGGAGCGCAGAGGGTCACGAATACTCTGACCTTTACAGGCTGTCCGACAATTACAGGTAGTAATAAGAAGATAACAATAAGAAGGCATTTAAGACCTTTAAATCGAAAAAGAAGAAATTCTTTTATTACTGATAGTAATTGTCGGACAGCCTCTTTAAGGTGGGGTGGCCGCCCGCAATTTTATTTAATTTATTTCATTTATATTTAGAAATACCTTTTTAACTCAATTCCATACAGTTTAGCTAATATAATACAGTGTTAACTGACGCCATACAGTGCTGCCCCCAGTGCTCCCGTAATTTGCGGCTCCGGCGGCACATAGAGCGAGATGCCCAGCTCTTTTTCCAGCGCTGCTTTAATACCAGCATTTTTAGCCACCCCTCCCACAAAGGCCACATTTTGTTTCAGCCCTAATTGCCGGGCCATGACAGCAACTCTCCTGGCAATACTTTCAATGAGTCCAGCTGCGATATCTTCTTTCGTAAATCCTCTCGCACGAAGTGATATAACCTCGGACTCTGCAAAAACAGTACACATACTTGTTATACCTGCGGGGGTTTTTGAAGCAAGCGCCAGATTCCCCAGCTCCTCTATTGGCACTTCAAGCGCCCTTGCCGTATACTCTAAGAATTTGCCTGTGCCAGCTGCGCATTTGTCATTCATTAAAAAGTCAGTTACCTTTCCGCCGTTCACTGAGATGACCTTGCTGTCCTGGCCCCCGATGTCGATTATTCCATTAACATCCGGGTAAAGGTGATAAACTCCTCTGGCATGGGCGGTGATCTCGCTTATAGCCCTGTCGGCAAATTTTATGCTGTTTCTGCCGTATCCGGTTGCATACACGAGACCCACATCGTTTTTGTCGACTCCGGCATGGGTGAGCGCATCTTTAAATGCCTTTTCTGCCGCTGATAAGAAATCGAATGCTGTAGGCCTTATATTATGGGAAATTATCTGGCCGCCAATAACAAGGACCGCCTTTGTAGTGGCTGAGCCAGCGTCTATTCCCACTGAAATCATGAAAGCATCTCCAGAAAAGCGTCAACGCGAAGTCCGATCTGCTCGGCATCAGAGTTACTGTAGTCCGTTTCTATTGCAAGCAAAGGGATCCCAGCCTTCTTAAGCGCCTGGTGTATCTTATACTTCTCGATATTGTACCCATGACAGAATTGCAGCGTATAATATACTACACCCTCGACTTTAAACTCCCTCACAAGCTCCAGAATATTATCAATACGCCTTTCGTTCGGACTCATACAGGAGCAGGGTATTTTGATATAGCGTTCGGCTAGCGCCAGCATCGGATCTTTGCTCTTGTCGACCAGGTCCCAGAACGATCTCGTGCCAGTGCAGCTTTCCTCAGCGACGATAATGCCGCCTTTGCTCTCTATTATCTCAGGTACTTTGGTATTTCCGCCCGACATCGGACAGCCGGAAATCATTATCCTGGGCTTGTGAGTCCAGTCCGCCTGCACTCTATCTACCTTAACTTGCTCCGCTTCACATATTAGCATTCGAAGGGATTTTTTAAACTCTTCCGGAGATAGGAAATACTGCTTTTGCATGACCTTCAGCACATCAAGGCCGCTGATGGGTGGAGGGTCCATTTTTCTCAGGTCATAGAGCCTGTGAAGTAGCTTTCTCGTCTCATTCGAAGATTTTATTTCCTTTTCTAATTGTTCAACAGTGACCTTATTGCCTGTCAGTCTTTCCATGGCACCTTTAAACTTCTCAAGCTCGCCTAAAAAATAGTTTAAAGCCTCTGGACTGTCGGGTCTTTGTGGGAGATCGATAACATAAGTCGGGACATAGTCCCCCAACAATTCATACATCTTTTTCTTACTATCGCAAGTATTTTCGGCAACAATCAGGTCTACCATGCTGAAGTGAGAGCATGATTTTACGCCCGAACAACCTTTATTAACGATCGAGCCAAAAGAAGATTTGACGAGCGGGCAGAGGTTTCTGGGTAAGTATTGCTCAGCTATGGATACTGTGTCATTCTTGCCCCCGCAAAGTATCACACGGTCGGCTCCTGCAGCAAATATTATCTCATCAGGCACAAAAAGGCAAAAAGTACCAACTATTTTCTTTCCCATTTTTCTGTCCTGAGCGATCTGGGAAATCCGTGCATTATAGGAGTTTTTAATGTAGTCAAGGCTTTTGAAATCTTGCATTTTCTCTACAAATTACTTGTATTTAATATATTAAATCGTTTACTACTTCTGCTTTTTCATGTTACAGCTGAAGTTGACAAATCAGGTGAAATCGGCATGTCATTATAATATAACTTTTTTTAAGTAGTCTCCATAGCTTGAAGATCAGAAGAGGTTTGATCCAAAGTACAAAAATCTCAGTATTAATTAAAGAATTGAATCTATCATTATGTACCAGCTGAGAAAATCCTTAATTTTTCATATATACTCAGCCTACGTTTTTCTGAACTCCGTCATTGAACATCATGTACGAATAGGGGATATTTAACCGATTACCGCAGATTAAGTGCAAAATAATTAGAAGATTCATATTGGCAACATACAACTATGCCAAAAGATTGTATTTCAAGACATGGCGATTTTCTTGATTTTATATAAAAAGTGTAAAAAGTTAGCCAATAGTTGATAGAAAAATTAACAATATGGATTTCTGACTTTCCATATATTTCTCTTTATTTTTTACTTTTTTCTGATTGTTGTATATCCAGTTTTTTTGGATTCTGTTTTAATTCATTTCACTTGGAAAGAATGAATAAATTCTGAATTGCTATGAAATAACAAGTACGTGATTTATTATTAGTAAAATACAATAGAATCCCAATGACTTTTTATATTATACATTAGTAACGATTGATATCATGGATTGGCAACCCAATTTCAATTTCAGTTTAGATTTGGAAACTGAGTTACTTGATAAGCAGCAAGTTTTGCATCTATGGAGATTTACAGCAAGTGAGTTAAAAGACGGGGCTAACAGATGCGCTGTAGAAAGAAATGTGACAAATGATAGTACTGATTGGTGCCCTATTGCTGCGGGTGTACTTTTAGCCTTATCGGTTGAACTTTATCTTAAGTATTTAATTACTGAGAAAACTGCTAAGAGAATAATACAACCTATTGAACCAACAAAATTCAAGACACATAATCTTTTTGACTTATTTAATCATCTCGATGAAGCAACACAGAATGATATCATTTATAGGTGTTTTCCTTATGAGGAGGGTTATAAACAAAGATTCAATGAACTGCTTAAAATAAATGCATGTATGTTTGAACATTGGCGTTATCTTTATGAAAATAATGAATGCAAGAGTAAAGAGACTAAGAAGAAAGTGAATGAAAATAAAGAGAATGAAAATAAAGGGGAGAAAGCTAGACACCTTGGATTTATGAAGAACCTGGCAGATAGTGTCGAATCTGTTGTGAATAGCTCGCAAGACTAAAAGTCGAACAAAAGTTAATAGCTAAAACTTCCAGCAAGGCTTACTTTTTTCTGTATTCTCTGGTAGTAACTTAATATTTAACCTGCTATTCTCTTGGATTAAGCTTTGAATATGTACCCCCTATTATTGATCTTACGTAATTTACCAGCATTCCTCATGGCTTCTTAGATCCAGGCGCAATTGACTTCGGATTGATTAAAGTCTTTATTAAAAATTGAATTATTTTGCCCATTTTTACTAAAAGATGCCCGTATTTAATATTAATAGAATAAAATCATTACAATATATAACCTTGAAATTTCAATTCGTTAACCTAATATTCTGAGGTGACAGGTTGAAAAAATATGTTTATACCATTTTGTCTGTTTTACTGGCTTCAATTATGGTAGTTGGATGCACTGATAATAGTCCACAATATATCAATGGAAATCCCGACCTGCTAAACTATGTGCCCAATACAAACTATACCAATGGGACCCCTGAACAAGCAGCCAGTACTCTTTCAGTAAACGAGGAGACTACACAACCCACTCTTGAGATTCTCAGCCATAACTTACAAAAAGATGATAATTATGGGGGTTATTCTGTAATAGGTACTGCCAAAGCCGCTGGAAATATAAGTTATGCTGAAGTTCGAGTGAAATTTTATGACAAAGATGGTAATTTGATCGAGAGTGGTTTCGACAACATTCTGGATCTAGCAGCAGGGGAAACTTGGAGTTTCAAAGTAACGTGCTATTCATCTGATGAGAATATCGAGAATTATAAAATAGCAGTCGGAAACTGAGAATGATCAACTCATCTATTTTCTTTATTTTAAGTGATTGATGATTTTTTAGCAAAGCTAAGAAGCTCAACATTACTCATTTCGAGTTGTTGTAGGATTTAGATGTCTTGTATCTGTAACCTCAAATGCCTTCCAGACACTACCAAAATCTTCACCATGGCTTTTTACTGCCCGGTGCTTCAATAGCTTTTTGATTAATTAATGTCTGGGTCTGGAAGATCTTTTATAGCTTCAAATATTAAAACGTTGTTTCCTTGTGGTTGAACACAATTATTGAAAGAAAATTAGCGAGAATTCTTTCTGAACAGCTACTATTTAGGGTAAAAATTTCTGTCTTCAGTCTTTTATAAAATTTTCCATATACACTCACATAGTCATTAGAAAGAAAAAAATGGTGTTCATTGCCTCAAAATTTGTATCTGTACCTTGGTTTCCCGTGGAAATTATCTCATCCATAATTGTTTAACTGTCGTGGTTTATTAGAAGCTACTTTTATATGTTATGTTAGGTTTATTTTGTTTGAACCTATATGTATGAATTTGGTAAATTTTTAAATCAAATGGTTATTCGTTATTTCTTTTTTGTATATGGGATAATAAATGCGCTTGCACAGGAAACGAAGGACATAATTTACTTTTTATTTTTATATTTCCATTGGAATCAAAGGTTTTTGCCTTATTTTCAGGTATCGTTATAGCTACATTGCTACATATCTGAAAACATAGCTGTTGTAGTGAAGAAAAGAAGTTGATATTACCAGAACTTCTACCATACTTTTTTATTTTTGCCTTATTTTCAGGCTCCCGGCGCTTCAATTGCTTTCGATAATTAAATACTGCATATGAAGCTATACATTTGTCAAATGCATAAGTATTTTAGAGTGGGCTACTATTTTGACTTGGCAACTATTAAATTTTCTGTGGACTCTGGAGGGGTTCGTTTCAAAGGTTGTTTTCTTTAAATAAATTCAAATCACTAGACTTTGGAACAGAGTCGTTTATAACCGAAAAATGGGGATGTATATATGTAAGTTAACACAAAACTGCATTCAATAGCCTTAGCATCAGTAGCTCTGATTTTATTTTTATTTTAGTTTCATTTACGGCTTCGGCATCTATTACTGAAACTCGGATCACTACCCATGGATCAGCATCCAATCCTGCTATTATCCATCAGATTCAGAAAACCCTGTTATATACGATAATAATATAGTTTGGCAGGATAATCGCAATGGAAACCGGGATATCTACGCGTATGATCTTATAAATCATCAACAAATACACACTACCGATAAGTCAGATCAGGTTGCACCTGCTATCTATAGTAACAAAATCGTGTGGGTGGATAATCGTGCAGGAAATCCCGATATTTACGCGGGTACTATTAGTTATCTTCCAGTAGCTACTTTCTCTGCATCCGCTGTATCTGGGAAAGCACCGCTGACTGTTTCTTTTATTGATAAATCCACAGATGCATATCCTTCTGATTAATTAGGGTTTGAATATGCAACATGTAGTTTCTGTGCATTAATCTAGGTCTTGTTTTATCTGGCTTGTCCTTGAATCAATTTTACCCCAATACTACAATATGTAACGATTATTAGGTAAAAAAATCTTAATATGTCTAGCCTGACATATTAAGTGTTGGAGGTAAAAAAATGATTTTTGCAAAAGGATATACTTTTACAAAAGTGAGAACTTCACACGGGTCTGACATGTACGTTTCAAGATTTGGGAGATTGGTAAAAGTCATGCCATGCAACTGGCAAGTAGATCTATCTGAAGCATATACAAGTGACTTGATCCATCAGATCGAGTGCAATGATTGAAAGATAAGATATTTTTCTAAAAGATAAGATATTTTACCGATTCTTTTCTTTTGAATATTCGAACTTACTTTTGTTAAGATGGAATCAGAGTTTATGTTAATGACTAACAGAAAATTGGTCATTAAGAAATGAGGCTATCAGAAGCGCCACAAGGGCTTTTTAGTTCCCGGTGCTTTAATTGTTTTCTGGTTAATCGAAGTCTGGACCTGCAGGAAATAGTTATTATAGGTAGTTTTAAGGTCCTCTTAATCTCTTTCTGCCTTTTCTAGCTTTCATATTAATGTTTCATTGTGCTTTTCTAACTCTTCAGATTAGGCGTGCTGCTGCAACAACTCCCCAAGATCTGGAGCTTTCTCCAGGCAATCTTATAAGTATATTTTCAGCAGTTAAAGCCTTGAAATCCTGTTTGTATTCTGTAATATCCGGTTTAGATCCTTTTGGATCCTTTCTAGATTCTTTCTGGTTCCTTCTATATCCTGCTTGTATCTAATTAAAAAAGACCGTTTTTTATTCCTTCTTCTATAGCATGATTTATTGCAGAAAGACCATACTCTTTCCCATAATCTTGATTTTCTAAACAAAAAGCTTGAGCAATTAGTAAAGAATTTAGTAGCTGCTTGGGATATTTTTCAAAGATAAATCTATCAGGATCATCTAAAACGTGCTTTGGTAATATTAACTTGTACGTGGCAGTTTATCTAAAATTAATTTTTAAAACTCGATTAAACTTCTAAATTTTATGTTAAAAATAAGGGAAAACGGGAGAAAATACCGAGAATTCTTTAAACACACATTAATTTATTTAATAATATATAAATAAATCAATTTTTTATGTTATTTAGACAGAGAGTACATTCTATGTATGAAAATTTGAATAATAATATTCAATGTGGTAGATAGCACTAGTGTCTCAACAATTTAATTATTTGTCATCTTAATAAGCTCTGAATATCGTTATACTGATGAAAAGCTATCAAAGTATATGCTCAATAATTAAATTTCCACGACACTAGCCTATAGAGATAATCCATAACTATATAAGTAATATCGGAAAAATTGGCTTTAAATTGATTCTAACAGTAGGGATGATTCTAGAGTACAAAAATCTAAAAATCGTTATGCAACTTGCCATGTATTAAATGATCAGATAAAGAAGGACAATCAGATTGAGGACTTGAATAAAACTTTGTTTATACAATCATCTGACATCAATCAAAAAACACAAAAATCTCCCTTTACATACTAACAAGAACGAAAGATTTACTGTATCTATTTTTCCTACAAAAAAGAAAAAACGAAAGTTGAATGCCTCATTAAAAGCTTGAATTTCAACAGAGTCTTTTTACACCTAGTTCTTCAAGCCAGAGTTTATAATTTTTTTAGCTGTATCCGAAAAAGAAGAATGTTTATCCTGAACTTCCAAGATTTAGAAAATTGGAATAATAAGATTATGTAAAAGGTGCATGTTTAAACTATCTTTAGCTAACAAAGATTGGGGGACTTGGCAAAATGGAGTTAACGCGGTGGCTAAAAACTTAAATTCCATAGTAGTAGTTTGCGTCCTTCAATTAGCGGACCTGATAGAGTCCGAGAATATGGTAATAGTTAATAAAAAATGGGTCATTAAAGTCTGAATCCGAAGCAGGTTACTATTCTAAAAATAATAGACTTTTTATAAAATTTTAATTTATAAAAAGTTTTATAGGGGTGAACAGAGTATAATAATTTGTCTAGTTATTGGGGGATCAACTAGACATTTTTTCATCAAACAAAGGCAAGGGTTTATCGCTCCTCTTGCCTAACTTTGAAAACTGATTTGTTGGGGTGTGTGATGGGGATGGAGAGAAAACCCCATCACACTTGAATGGAGGAATGCGGGCAGACGACCAATATTAAACCCGCTAAATTTGATTTGGGGATTTCCAATATTCCAATATATAATATACACATTGAATATATAATATTAATCAGTTTATAAAAAAGACACAATTTCTTTTTAATTTGTATAGTGATATACAAATATTCAAACACAATGTTAATTTGATTAACTTTGCAAATGTGGTATTGAGTGAGAATATCTCTTAAGCATTACCAAAACTTATCCGAATCGTGAAGGATTGCATAGCCAAACTAGCAAAAACGGTACCTCTCGGTCGCGTTGATAGAGAGGACCTATGCAAAGCTCTTGAAGAACAGGAAGTAGACCATATAACAGCTAATGAATGTATACTGAAACCTGAAACTTCAGCGAGTCGGTGACATATACCTTAAAGATGGATGTCAAAAATCGTAGATTAATTCTTCATGGTTTTGGTATCATGGAAACAATGCAGATAGATAACCAGGACTTTCCCGAAGGCTCTTTCGCAGGCATCGACGATCTTGCAGGGGTCTTCATGACGCGCGTGATGCCAGGGCTCTCTTCTTGCCAACGCTCTTGTCTCCTTAAGGAGGACCTGAAGGACGAGAGATTTGAGGACGTTAAGGCTACTCAGGAAGCATGGCTTAACATGCATATCGACCTCAGATTTTACCTTAATAATAACCTCAACAATTTTGTGACAGTCTACAAAAAGAAGTATTATCTTTAGAGAGTAGCCTGCAGGGAAAATCGTGACAAAACCTCGAGGTCTGTTGTGCATAAAACTACAAACCTCTATGGAGAAAAAGTGAGTATTACGAATGAGAGCTGGCAGGGATGCGAAAAGTAACATTTTTCGTTCAACATCTTGTGAGATTTCCGGATTTATCCTGCTTCCCAATACAGTCTCTTCAGATTGTAAAATTTTATATATCTTCCTAAAATCTTAATTTAGATACCCACTTTATTTGGATCTCTCAATTTTGTCTCTATCCTGTATACCTCTTTTTGACCAGTACCCAGCAAGTAAAGCTCCTGACAGGTTGTGCCATATACTGAAAATTGCACCCGGAAGTGCTGCTGTAGCCGTGAAATGCTTTATCGCAAGAGCTACACTGAGGCCGGAGTTCTGCATTCCTACCTCGATTGCAATAGTCCTTGCTTCTATTTCAGTGAGTTTCAGAGCCTTTGAAACCCAATAACCTCCAGCAAGGCCAAGCCCATTGTGAAGGATTACTGCAAGCAGGACTAACGGGCCGCTGCGTGCAAGGTTCTCACTGTTTGTCCCTATAATCACAGCAATAATGAATACAATGGCTGCAGCTGAGATTGCAGGAAAGATTTCCTTGACAGGGGCTATCTGCTTTCCAAAGAAATAGCTGATTAAAAGCCCAAGGACTACAGGTATGACTACGATATTTACAACGCTTGAAAGCATGCCCATGACATCTACATTCACAGACCGTCCGATAAAGAGCCATGTAAGGAAAGGAGTTGCCAGGAAAGCCAGCAAAGTGGAAACCGAAGTAAGAACTATTGAAAGGGCCACGTCGGCTTTTGCAAGATAAGAGATCACATTAGAAGCCGTGCCTCCAGGACAGCAACCCAGCAGAATCACACCCGCCGAAAGGTCAGGAGGGAGTTTTAGAACCAGACATACTATCCATGCAGCCAGAGGCATAATGGTATACTGCATTAAGGTACCCAGAAGAATTACTTTAGGCCTTTTAAAAACTGCAAGGAAACTGGCAATTGAGAGAGTAACTCCCATTCCAAGCATAATCAGGCTCAAAAAGGGCACAATAAGATCTTGATGGGGGGCAAAGTATTCCGGATATACATATGCCACTGCGGATAGAAGAACTGCCCAGAGGGGAAATAAAGCTGTGAATTTTTTAAGTATATTTTGGTACACTATCTCACCAGGTTATCAGGGCGAAAGACTGCGCCTGAAGCATTAAATAACAGATATTAGTAAGTCAATTCGCGCAAATAATATATAAACAGTTTTTATTCACTCAAAATGCCCTTGAAGGACCTAAAATAATGAATCGGATACACATTTAATCAAAAAATAAATGAGATTGTTATTTAAATAAATATTTATTTCTTTTTGATAAATAATAAAAATGTAGTTAATTTTCGAATACTATATACGTGTTATACACTCTATTTTTAAGTGGGCTATAAAGTAAACGTCATCTGACTATACTTGATAAGCATACTATCGAATTTAACAGAAATGGGAGTTTTTGAGGAAACAATCATCAAGATTATGCTAACCAGTTTATTTGTAGACGACCAGGATAAAGCCCTTCAGTTTTATACTGAGGTTTTGGGCTTTGTAAGAAAACCGACATACCGGTGGTGAAATTCAAATGGTTAACAGGTTGTCTCGCCAGAGAACCAGAAGGAACTGAATTACGTATTGAGCAGATGACAACCAGGCGGCTGGGTGTATCCAGGTGGTGGCGGGTATGAGTCGACCGCGACCAGGATCAAGAGTGAATAAAATTTAGCTAATACAAGGGGGATTTGATGAGAAAAGTGATTTCAAAAGACGGCACCACTATTGCTTTCGATCAATTAGGAAAGGGACCGACGGTCATTTTGGTAAGTGGCGCATCAACCAGTCGATTGGCAAACGCCCCACTAGCTGCCCTCCTGGCACCGCACTTTACTGTCATAAACTATGACCGTAGGGGCCGAGGCGACAGCGGTGATAAAGCACCATATGCGATCGAGCGTGAAATCGAAGATATCGAAGCTCTCATCAAAGAAGCTGGTGGATCAGCGTTTGTGTATGGGATTTCCTCAGGTGCGGTTCTTACCTTAGAGGCGGCAGCTAGAGGCCTCAATATCAAAAAACTGGCATTATATGAGCCACCATTTATGGTCGACGAAAGTAGTCCTAGACCACCGGCAAATCACGAAGCGCAGCTCACCGAGTTCATATCGTCAGGCCGCCGAGGGGACGCGGTCGAGTTCTTCATGACGAAGGTAGTGAGCCTTCCTGCCGAATTCGTTGCCCAGGCGCGTAGTGCGCCGTGGTGGGAGGCTGCAGAAAATCTGGCGCACACGCTCGTTTATGATGCTGCCATCATGGGAGACTACTCGTTGCCAAAAAAGCTGTTGGCCTCAGTCACGACACCTACGCTCGTGATCGTTGGTGAGAAAAGTGATGTACGGTTACGCCACGCTGCACAAGCGGCCGCGGAGACCCTTTCTAATGCGCAGCTTCGCACCCTGGAGAGCCAGACTCATGACGTAGCTCCGGAAGCACTTGCTCCTGTATTGGAGGATTTTTTTAAAGGCTGATGAGGCAGCTGGCTGAGAATCTCTTTACAACAACAATAAATAGACAGATCTTTCTCGCCGGCATTAATATGACTCAGTTTAACTAGTCAGAAATATGACTGAGATTTTCAAGGGCAAGTTTAGCGATGACGGCAATACCATCATTGGTCGATGAGAGTGGCCAGAAGGTGGGTATGAGATAGCCATAACCAGGGACCAGCGCCATGAGTGAATAAGAGTTAACTGATTAGAGAAGAATATATTATAAATCCTATTATTTAGGGGAGCAGAAAGCCGGATTCAAAAACGGGAGTGATATGTATAAACCGAAGTTAATGAAAAAGAACATTAAACCGGGGTTTTTCTGCTTTACTGTCTTCCTAAAACAAAGGGGGTAAGAAATAAATGGCAGAAAAGTATCAGAATATTGGGGAGCAAGAGCTTGTAATCACACGAATCTTTGACGCGCCAAGAGAGCTCGTGTGGAAGGCATGGACAGATCCCGAGCGTGTAAAGCGCTGGTGGGGACCGAAAGGTTTCACAACGCCTGTTTCTGAGATTGATTTTCGTGTAGGTGGCGCTTATCTCTACTGCATGCGGTCGCCTGAGGGCCAGGATTACTGGAGCACAGGCGTCTATCGCGAAATTGTCGAGCCGGAGCAGATTGTCTATACCGATTCATTTTCGGATGCCGAGGGTAACCTGGTTCCGGCTTCGTACTACGGAATGAGTGGAGACTGGCCGTTAGAGTTACTGGTAACGGTAACATTTGAAGAACATGAAGGTAAGACTAAGCTCACTCCTGCAGCATATCGGCATCCCGACGGGCGAAAATAGAGACATGGCTAAAGCTGGCTGGAATGAATCCTTCGACAAGCTCGCTGAATACCTGGAAAAGGAAAAATCATCTTGACGAAGGTTACATAAAGCAGCATTACCTGAGCCAAATCCCGCCTTAATGCTCTGGACGCGATGATCGGCGTATAGATTTGAAGCAGCGTGATTTCGCAACGAATGAAGAATTTCAAGGGCAAATTCAGCGAGGACCGAAATATCCAAAAGGTCAATTGGAATGGCCGGGAAGGGGATTGAGGCTATCTCGACAAGGGTCAAGTAGACTGCTATCCGTACCCACTGCAGTGCACTTAGAGATTAAGCAGAATTTGCCGCAAAAGAGCAAAATCATTTGTGATTTTCCTTGTGCAGTAGAATACATATAACTGGAGGATTTCAAGGATGACGAATTTAACCCACGGACAGGTTCTGCACATTAATCCCGACGGTTTGTCCAAAAACTCTGCATTCACCAACGTAATTGTTGTAACCGGTCAGGTAAAGACGATTTACATAGGGGGGCAAGATGCCGTAGATGCTTCCGGAACAATCGTTGGAAAAGGCGACATCAAACAACAGGTAGAACGAGTATTAGCTAACCTGCAAGCGGCACTGAAAGCTGGTGGCGCTGAATTGGAGCATGTCGTTAAGTGGAATGTTTACGTAGTTCAGGGACAAAACCTTCAGCCGGCCTTTGAAGTATTCCAGCAAGTATGGGGTCGCAGACCGAAACCACCGGCCATCACCCTCATGTTTGTGTCGGGGTTGGCGAACCCGGATTTTCTGGTAGAAATGGACGCCGTTGCTGTTGTGCCTCAGTAGTGACTCCAAGGGAGGAGATGTGTATACGAATATGCAGTGACGCTTATCCAGAGGAAAATTGATATCTTCTCAAAAATGGAGGATGGGACGATCGAGAGTTGGAATCGTCTTGCTGAACTTTTGAGAGTTTAGAATGTCCCTACTCAAATAATGAAGGAGGTAGAAACTATGTTGCAGTTCTCAGTAGTTGATGCTCCCTCCATCTTGGGGCTTAAACCCACAGGAGTTGAAACTTTACCGGAAGCATTGAAGAATGCCGGGTTGATCCAAGGCTTACAGGCTGAATATGCGGGCCGAGTTGATGCCCCACCCTACAAATCAAAAAGAGACAAGTCCACGCTTCTTCTGAATCCATATTCAATCAAAGAATTTTCTTTGCGCTTGGCTGAGAAGGTTGCCGATGTGCGAAGAAAAGAGCAGTTTCCCATTGTGCTCGGAGGTGATTGCAGCATTCTAATTGGCTGCATGTTGGCTTTGCGGCGATTAGGTAAATACGGGCTGTTTTTTATTGATGGTCACGTCGATTTTTATCAACCAGAGGCTGAGCCAAATGGTGAGGTTGCCTCTATGGAATTAGCCATCGTTTCCGGCAGAGGCCCAAGCATTCTAACTGACATAGATGGACTTAAGCCGCTCGTGCAAGACGAAGACATCATCGCATTCGGTTACCGTGATATTGAAGAACAGAAGGAACACGCTAGCCAGGATATTCGAGAGACTTCGATAAACGCTTTTAGCCTGGAGCAGGTGCGTGCCTTGGGAAATGCCATAGCTGCTCAAAAAGCTCTTGATAGGCTACAAAAAAGTCAACTCGACGGGTTCTGGATTCATCTCGATGCTGATGTGTTGGACAACGCAATCATGCCGGCAGTGGATTACCCCTTACCGGACGGTGGTTTGCAATGGGATGAATTGAGTGCTCTGTTGAGAGTTCTAATGGCATCAGGTCAGGCAGAGGGTATAACGATTACTATCTTCAATCCCACTCTTGATCCAGATGGTTCGATTGCTAGCAAATTCACACAGAGCATTATTGCGGGTCTTTCGTAGTTGGCAAGGATTTTACATCCATCACCTGTGCCGCCACCCAACAAGCGGTTGTAGCCAAATGCCCAAGCTGGTCGGTTATTGTAGGTGCTTTGGCACCCGAGGGAGTGTTAAGCAAAGGCTCTGCGACGATGTGCCCGGTATCTTACTGGCCTTTCATGTTCCCAGCTCGCGGTGCTCCCCGGCACCAATCACGACAAGCTCTTGGAATAGGCCGATTGACTGCTTTCGATGACAACAACGTTTCTTGACATGCCTATGTCTGAGGCCGAATGAGCATGACTTACTGGCTGACGAACTGCAAACAAGGAGAAAAAACCTGGTAGAAAAAAGATGGCAATGCGTACTCATTTCATGGCATTTATTGCGAGATCGTGCCTCCTGAGCGGTTGTCTACACCTTTTAATTTGAAGGTATGTCAGTATGAAATGCTTGGAATGGTAACATTCGAATAACACAACGGCAAGAAAAGTTAACGGATAAATACGTCTTCCAGAAGATTGAGAATCGCGAGAGAGTGCCAAAGTAAGGGATATCGGAAGGGCTAAGATAATTGCCTGCCGAACTTCTGACGAAGGCCTGAGATGCTGCTTAATTACAGGGAAATTCATGATTAAAGTAATTTTCTACAGATGGCACATCCATCGCATTCAATAAATTGGGTATGGAAACTGCTTCACTGAATGCCGGTAGCGACCATAAATTTCTAGCAGATCTTGTAATTCACCGATACTTAATGCCGATTATTCTTTCACTGCCACGCTGGAAAAAAATGAGGGCCTGGGCTGTTACATTGTCCATTCATCTTTCTACAGGGTGGATGCAGCATTTGGGATGCAGTATCTGGATTGGTGAGGAAGATCATCTATACGACGAAAGACGGAAGGTCAGCCAGGGCATTCCAAGCTTTAGAATGAATGACCGCGGTGTGCAGTTAAATTTTGAGGGTATTCTTAAAGGAGGCACAGAGAAATGGCAATGGATAAAACGCGAACGATTGTATGGCAGGCATTGTCATGGACAAGTACAGTTGTTCATACTCACACAGTAAACGACGGCATCCATGGCCATGGATTGGCGGTCGGCAAAACTGACAGCGATATTCCGTTTGCTATGGAGTATGATGTGGTACTGACAGCAGACTGGGATATTAAAGAGGTGTCGATTGAATCGTTATTGGATGAGCGTTCTATAAGGCTCGCGCATAAGGGTAACCAGTGGTACGACGGCTCAGACCAGCATCTGGTCGAGTTTGATGGCGTGGAACTGGTGGATATTTCGATCTCACCGTTTACGAATACGCTGCCAATTAAACGGCTACAGTTTGAGGGTGAGAGACCGCAAAAAGTGGATATTATTTACTTTGACGAAAACAAGTTTTCGCTACGGCGGCTGCAGCAAATTTACAGCCAGACAGATGAGCGGACCTACCGCTACCAGGATATTGAACTGCCCTATTTTGCATCCGACATCGTGGTGGACGACGACGGACTAGTGATAGATTTTCCTGAGATGTTCAGACGCGTCTGATAACGAATATACCGATTATGAGGGTACTGATGTCCTAATCTTGATTTGCTGGACAGGTTTGAATGCAGAGCTGACAGCATACGGATGCTGGATGAATACAAAGATGACCAAGGCCAAGTAAGCAGTAAGTTCTATCGGGCTACTCACTTGGTGCCAGTGGTGCCCTGCAGACCGCATTCAGTACCCTGATGTAGTCCGCAAACTCGTGATTGTCTCGGCTCCTGTCAAGCAGGATGGATGGTACTCTGAGATATGGAAAGAATGGCGCAGATGGGTTCAGAGGCCGCGAAGATGATGAAACAGAGCCCACTCAACCAGTCTATCCCGACACCAACTGGACGGCACTCTTCACCAAGCTCGGGGACCGGTATCCTGAGCAGTTACCTCGATTCTTTCTTTTCCTGCCGGTTAAAGCTTAATAGACCACGATTTATCGGGGGAAAACTAAACGAACATGAAACTCTTCGAATAACAGGCACAAATAAATGAAAGTACTTAAAAGCACTTTCATGTCAAATTGGAATAATTATTTTGAGTCTGAACATGATTATTTAATATAATTTATAAATCTTGGATTATATATCAATGATTATAATTCGAGAATTATAGATGAAAAGATGGGGGATAAGACTGCTTAAATTAGGATATAAGATTGTGCCTGAGCAGTTTCAAGAAATGAATAAATGCAGATTACTTAAATGTAGATTAATTGTTTGTGTGGTATTTGTCGGATTATATCCCATGACCGGAGGGGTCATGGCTGAGGATACACAGAACGGACCAGAATCAGGCATTGTAACCTGATTTTGACAGTTAGATAAAAATAGGTGCTCTTTGTTTTGTTTTATTCGGTCAAATGAATATAAAAACAAAAATAAGAGCATTTCCAACTATCCCCAACAAGAATATATGTGTTCCTATCGGATCGATACTTGCTGTTCAATTCTTTTATGAAAAACTTAATTTTTCTGATGTTTTTAGCAAGCATAAAAGCAGGGGTTTAGATCTCAATAGTTTATTGATAGGCTTGGTGAGCTATAAGCTCACCGAAAATTTTAGCATCAAGGAAGCTGGCAAATGGTTAAACCAGGAAGAAATTCTCGATATTTTAAACCTTGAGAGCTTTAATGAACGAGTCCTTTACAGGACTCTTGAAATCCTGGGACGTAACAAGGAGGAAATTCTCCCGCATATTCTTAGCATGCTGTTTTCGGTTTATGATTTTGAAGAGACAGATATAAACCTTGACTGGACAAGTATAGTTCTTCACGGCACTAAATCCAAACTTGGTATGTATGGATACAGTAGAGATCATAGACCAGATAAGCTGCAGATAACAGTTGGAGTTAGTGAACTCAGAAAACCTATAAACATACCTATTGGAATTACGGTCAATAGAGGAAACGTTCTTGATCTGCAACATTTTCCTGACACTTATAACCAGGTAAAAAGTAGACTTAAAGAAGGATCTCTTATTATTTTTGATAAAGGCGCTAATACAGTAGACAACATTAAGCTAATACAAGAAGATGAGATGAAGTACCTCACTTCAATGAAACTGAATACAAGTGACAACAAAATTATTGAAGAGTTTAATCTAGAAATAGCACAACTGGTAGATCCTGAAAAAGGTATATATGGGATAAAAATCGTCAAGCCAAGTAGCATTAAGTATTTCTATTTCTCTGAATCATTACAAGAGAAGCAGTTGGAAGCAAAAGCAAGAACTGTTCTGAGAAAGTTACAGGAAGCAAAAGAGATCCAGGAAGTAATTGTAAAGAATAAAAAGCTTCCTAAGAAACGCTCATGAGCCTTTGGCACATGCATGAAGCATGAAAAACTTCTGAATGTTTTAAGTTTTTCATAGAAAATTCAGACTCAACAATGAATTGATTGAGATTGATTACTCTTTTAGGACTAAGCTCGAAGAGCTTATTGATGAAGAAGCAATAGAACTCCTCAAAAGTTCCATAATTAATGGAAGAGAAGGATTTTTTTGCCTAAAATCAAACCAGAATTTGACACTTGAAAAGGCACTGGAAATGTATCGGGAAAAGGATTCTATTGAGAAAATATTCAACTCGTTGAAAAACGAAATTCAGATTAAACCATTAAGAGTTTGGTCAGATGATAGCATTTATGGCGCTATTCTCCTGGGATTTATTGCTCAGTTATTCATATCGCTGATGCGATATGAATTTGATGAGATTAAGAATAGGTCAACAAAATTCATCAAAAAAAGCTTGAAGAATTTGACACTTACAATAAAGTTCATGAAAAATGAGATCAAAAATTATATTTTTGCTAATTTTGATAAGATCAATAGCTTAATTGTAACAAAAATTGGTACTATTACCTAGAATATAATATAAAATTTGATAGATTCATAGGTGTTTGTCAAATTAATTTGAGCTAAAAATAGGAAAGATTTTCAATATCAATTAGTGGATACTGTCAAATTAAGGTTATATCTTGCATTCGGCAGGTAAACGCATAAATTAGAACTTATCCGAAAAATCCTAATATCCTGCATATACTAATAACGAGGTAGTCCATCATTTGTTGATTGATATTATTCCAAAATAATCGAAATACAGTTTCCAGCTCTTCTTTTCCCGTAATTTTGGCACTGCTGGACCCAACCTGCTGTGTGTGTATATAAACGTAAGCGAAAGCCATGTTTGAGACTATAGCATGAAAACATCAATCAGGTATTAGTGGACGACCAATAACGAAGAACGCAGAATAATTCTTATACTCTTTTCAAGCGTATAGCCGTCTTCTTAATCTTTCTGTTGTGAGTGTATCACTTTCTACATTCCATCTTCTTTTTTGTATCTGATTCCAGCAGACCAGCTTTCCACATTTTATCAAATAATCCCGCTTTTTGCCATTCCTTAAATCTATCATGCACAGTGCTTGGCGCTCCATAAGACCTTGGCAATGCTTTCCATTGACTACCAGTACGAAATATATATAAAATACCACTCATAATTTCTCTATCATATTTTCTAGGTCTTCCAGATATCTTTTTTGGCTCAGATGGTGGTATTAAAGATTCAATTTTCTTCCATAATTCATCAGATATCTCGTTGTCGTGCTCGATATTTTGCATTGTCATTAGACTATTATTCTGTATTGTGGAATATTATATTTTCCGGATGGGCTCTTAATATAATCAATATTATATTTCTTTCTTGATTCTATTGGTAGTTCATTTTCATTGAGTTGATATTATATAATAGAAGCAATATAATTATATTTATGGGGAAACGAGGTCCTAAACCACAATTTACTGACGTTGCTTGTCCAAATAATTTATGCCAACTTTACGGTCTTAAGGATAAAGGCAACATTGTCGGAATGGAACATCTATGAGTCGTGGAGAAAAAGTCAGAAAATACATCTGTCACCACTGTGGCAAAGTATTCAATGACTACACAGGCACTTTCTACATTGATCTCCGTAAAGAGGAGTTTGTTATTGATTTAGCTTTGAAAATGGCAATGAAAGGGATGAGTGAAGAGGGTATTGCTGATGTATTGGGGATAACTCCAGCTACTGTACGCAGGTGGTTAGATCGTGCAGCAGAAGGCTGTGATAAGGTAAATAAGAATTTGATGAAAGACCTGAATGTACCCAAGATTGAAATGGATGAGATATGGGTAATTGTCCAAAAAAAATCGTCCCAAGAATGAAAAATTATGAAGATGATGGCCCGTGGATGTGGGTAGCTTTTGCACCAAGTTGCAGGTTAATAGTTGCTTTTTCTATAGGTCCCAGAAAACAGCATGTTGCGGACGAATTAGTGAAATTAACGGCTAAACGTCTTTCTGAATCAAAGCCTCTTTTTGTCTCTGATGGGTTAGAATTTTATGGAAAAGCTATTCTCAAACAATTTGGAGAAATAGAAGAGTTCCCCAGAACAGGGAAGAGAGGACGGCCAAAGAATCCAAAACTTGTTCCTCCTGATGACTTGAGGCATGCTCAGGTAGTCAAAAAAAGAAAAGGAGGAAAGTTACAGAAGATTGCAAAGAAGATTATATTTGGAAAAGACATTGAAGAAACTGAGATCTCAACAAGTTTACTCGAAAGACAAAACCTGACATTCAGGCAAGACAACAATAGAATTTCAAGAAAGACGATAGGATTTTCGAAGAAAATAAAGTGCTTTAAAGTGTTTAATAGATAGAATGATGCTATACTGTACACATTTTAATTTCTGCAGGGAACATGGAGGATTGACATATCAGGATGATAAAGGCTTTAAATGTAAAAATACACCTGCAAGAGAAGCAGGAATCACTCAGTCAAAGTGGAGTTTAAAAGAACTACTGACATTCAGGTGTTTCAAAACATCAACCAGATAAAACAGGACGACCTAATTTGTGAAGGTCACCTAAAAGTAACAAGACTTGATAAAATAAAAATCTGCACAAATTGTTCGATAACTAAAAGTTTTTTTGGTGCGCAAAAATATTTTCAATCTAATGATGAACTCAAAGCCTTTGAAAGTTATTATGCATCATTGCCTTTATACAAAAAAATTTGGGAAAACTCGTATCTCGTTTATTTTATTCTAATCATATTGTTATTAAGTGGACTTCGTTTTATATCGAGCGTAACGTAAATACTTGGTCTTCAGCTATGATTTTCTTATTCGAAATAGAAGTCAAAAAAGGTTTGTCACTAAAAAAGATTCGTTTACCCAGATTTCATCTTTGGAGTTAACTGCAGACTCCAATCTAAAATATGTTTAAGAAGATCCTCTGAATCTAAGTTGTAACTTGCTTTCCGGATACATGTATTCAAAGCCTTTTGTGTAAAGCAAGAGCTGTTTTGAGCGGTCTTCTGGGAAAACATCGGATTTTCCAGTTTTATAATCGATAATTTCGACTTCTTTAATGGAAGGGTTAAGCAGATCAATTCTGTCAATCTTTCCCTTGATAGCAAATCCGTCTATAGGGAATGTATATTATTTTTCAGAGTGCTGCCAAGTTCTTTGTAAATCATGATGGCTTCATCATGTCCTCAAAAATAGTGATTGTTCCGAAACCCCACATCTCTCAGTATTGTTTTTGGTGAGTTCAGCACAGAAAGCATGAAAAGTACTCACCTTAATATCAACACCCTAGCCAAAAAGTTCACTGATTTTTGTTTCCATGTTTCGGCAGCTTCCTTTGAGAAGGTAAGAACAAGAATTTTTCCAGGTTCAACTCCGCATTTCTTGATCATGAAGGCAATTTTCTCGTGATAGTTGTGGTCTTGCCTGTTCAAGCGCCAGCGAGCGCTAGTAGAGGAACAGAAGTATGTTCAACTGTTTTTTTGCCTGTGAGTAAGGGTTACGAAGAGTTTTTCTAACAAAGTACTGCCTTGAAACATTAATTAATTTTTGTAATAGGTGTATTATCCAAATTTATTATTCTTACGTCTGAAAACTGATCATGAAGCATTTCTACTGTCTCTGGGTGGCATGTAAAGTAGAATATCTGATTTTTAGTAGCAAGTTCCTTTATGGCCTTGCAAGCATTATTACATCTCACGTGGTCAAAATTAATGAGTACATCATCAAATACAATTGGAAGAGATTCAGAATGCTTACTAAACTCTCTAACAAATCCAAAACGCAGTGAAAGGTAAAGCTGCTCTGCCGTACCCTTACTTAACTCTTGAATGCCTTTTCTCCTTCCGTTATTATCTTCAACAAAAATTTCAGAAGAATTCATCGGGGAATAAATCCTTGTATATCGACCACCTGTAATTTTTGAGAAAAACGCTTGTGATTCAATGAGAACAGACGGTTGCCTCTCTATTTCATATACTTTAATTGCTTTTGCCAGCGTTTGTTGTGCAAGGATAAGTGCGATCAATTCCCTTGATTTTTCATGAAGGGCTTCTACAAGGCTTTCCCGTTGAATCCTTTTTAATGAACCTTCTTTACGGCTCTCAAGCTGTTCTATCTGATTTCGAATGGCTCCCCGTTCCTCATTACTGGAAGAAATATCTTGTTCCAATGATTTGATGCATCCATCAAGATTTGAGACCTCGTCTTTCAAATTAATGGGATCAGCACTTTCCAGATTGCCAATAAAAGCAGAATATTTTTCACCATCTCCTGAGAATTTCTTGATCCGCTGTTCTGCTTGCAGAATCTTGTTATTAAGTTCAGTATGTCTTTCCCAGATTCTGGCATTTTTGTAAAATTCCTCTTCTGTACTGGCAGATCCTGAGATAAGGAGTCTTGAATATTCTTCTTTAATTATTTCATAGTTATCTCTATTATTTTGCAGGTCATAATTGAGTTCACTATGTCTCTTTTTCAGATCATTCAAGGCTCTTGAATTCTCAATAGAGGTTACAAGATCATTTTGCAGTTTTTCAAGTTCGGTGTCAAGAGAAACGTTAGAAGCAAAACGGTCACATTGACTTCGGTCACATTGACTTCGGTCACATTGACTTAATACTTCGGTAACTTGTACTTCATATCTCTGTATTGAACTTTTAGTTGTCTCAATTTGTTTTTCGAGCCTTTTTATACTTTTTTGTTTTTCAAAACATGTATCTATCGTAGAAAAGATATCCAGGACAGTTCCAGGCAATAGTGAAGGGTCAAGTTTGTAAGAAGTCAGCAAATTAGTCCATTCGTCAAGTAACTTTTTCCTTTTGTTAGTTTCGTTGTCGAAATCTTCTTTTAAACTTGAATATATTAATTTTAGCTCGTTCAAATCTTTTTCTAATTTATCTTTCCTTTGCTTGAGCTCATTAACATTTTTTAGGCTAGAAGAGAGATTCTGCAGTTCTTCTGCTCTCTGTTCCAGTAATACTGAGTCCGGTATTTGTGAAAAGTCGCACAATTTTGCTTGAGCAAGCATGTCCTTTTTAATTTTTGAAATTTCATCTTCAAGTTGCTTCTTCAGGGTGTGAGTTTTTTGGGAATTCTGAGAATTGTTTTGCGAAACCTGAGAATTGTTTTGTGAAACCTGTGAAGAGATTCCATTTTCTTTCGGAGCTAAATATTCTTCAGATTTCCTTCTTACTGATAGTATATAGCCCACTGAAGTAAAAAGTAGCAGAACAAATATGGTAATTCCAGGAAGTAGTGAATTGTTAATATATTCATACACTAATGCGATAGTGCCTGCGAAGAAAATTATCCCGGCAGGCCACATTGGAATCGAAAGGGGTTTCTCGGAAGTACCTAACGTGCCAATATTCATCCTGGCAAAAAGCTCCTCTTCCTTGAGTATACTTTTTAGTTCATTTTCCCTTTCTTTAAGATTTGGATAGTTGATCCTGAGAAACCTTATAGAATTTATCTTCTGTTTTACTTCTTCCTCTTTCAACCCACTGACATCAAGATTTATTTTTTCATTAATTTCTTCAAATTCTTTTTGTGTCCTATCAATTTCATATTTCTTCAGGTCAAGTTTTTCCTGTATTTTTTGGATTGAAGTCTTTATCTCTTCAAGTTCGTTTTGTTTGCGAATTACTTTATCCTTTCCCGGAATCGAGTGGATCAAAGCTGTCAAGGTATTCTTTATTCCATTCGGGGCCAAGTTTGTGCAAAAGGTCTTTAAAATTTTCCAATTCGGTTTTCAAAGTATTTTGGAATTCTGAAAGTGAGCTTATCTCAGACCTGTACTTTTCAATGCCATTCCCTATATCACGAATTTTATCTTTCTGAATGAGCAATTTTTCATCCAATTGTATATTTTGCTGCATTACCAGGTTTTTCTGCAGGTTATAATCACAATGCGAGATTTTTTCCTCAAGTTCAGTTATTTTTTCCTTAATTCGCTCGATCTTAAATATTCCTCTTTCAGGGAAGGTCTCAATTTTCGGCAGGTTTTTAAGTTCCTCTTTTGAGTCTTGAAGATCTCTCCAGTCATCCCAGGCCGAAAGCAAACTGCTAAGATGGTTCAAATTGTTTCGAATCCTATCGCGCTTGTTCTGTAGTCCCTCAATATCTCTTGACTTTCGCTCCAGGTCGATGTTAAGCTGATCGTATTTCCTTTGATCTTTCTCTATTTCAGAAATATCTCCCTCAACTTTTTTTATTTCTCTTAGCAATGTGTTAATTCGGGGGACTTTTCCTCTTTGTTTGTAAAGCTTTTCTTCCCTATCTTTTAGATTAGTCAATACTTTGGGTACTGATATTGACCCTACTCCAGTCCCTGCACTGTAGAGTTTGTTATTAATGGCTTCGTTATTCAGGGTATCAAACTTCTGGAGTTCTTCTAGCCCAAATGCATAGACATTTTCAAATATATTCTGATCTGCATGATCAAGAAGTTTCAAAAGCTCTTCCTTACCCCCGACGGATGCATTGGGAAAAAAGACTTTAACATCATCTTTTTTACCCATATTTCTTTCAATTACGTATCGATCATTAGAATCCGTATTAACGACAATTCTACCGCCGTGAGAGCCTCCTTCTAAGGGAGAATAGAAGTTAGATGTTCTCGAGTTGGGATTCCCAAAAAACATACGCCGTATAAAAGTGAATATCGTTGACTTTCCTGCTTCATTAGCACCTTTAAAAATTATTAAACCACAAGGAAGGTTTTCCAATGAAAAATTATGGAATATTCCAAAGCCATCGATGTAAATATCATTAATCTGCATGCTTTTCCTCCGTTAAGAGGTAATCAAGCAGTATATTTTCAGCTCGCTGAATAATGTCAGGAAGCTCTTCTTTATCTATATTACTAAGGAGATTCTTACCAATTGAAGATTTGAATAAGTTCTCAAACGTTCTTCTTAAATCTTTGAATGTGTTATCATTTTCAGAAAGGGACTCAACAATATTTACAACGTCACCAACAAAGTCTTTCCTTTTCAGTAAAGTCTCTCTGTCAACAGGTAAACGGGTGTAATCTTCGATTCGATCTACCCAGATAAATGAAGAATTTGAGAATTCAGTATCTCTAAGGACCTGAAGGAAATTACTTAAAATATCCTCCTCTTTAAGAGAAGTATGCAACGGACTTCTTCCTTTAAGGACAAATCTGCATATTACAGACCTTCCATCAACTTTTTCTCGAATTTCGTCAATAGTGTCCTGCATGCGTTCAAGAAGTTCGCCTTCAGTGTTTATTTCATCAATTGATATTTCCTGAACATACCACCTTATGCTGTCTGTCTCAACGAATTCAACTGAGACTCTTTCCTTTGAGTCAACGGACACATAGAAACATCCGTGTGCTCCACATTCGCCAGGATGACGTCCCTGAGGCGTCCCGGAATAAATGATTACAGGATCAGACGTACTTATCTGCGAGGGCGCATGTATATGCCCAAGAGCCCAATAATCATAATTTGAACATCTTAGATCCTCGACTGTACAGGGAGAATAAGGGTAATGTCCATCGCTTGAACCCACAGTACAATGTAGAAGACCGATAGTAAATGGCCATTCTGCCATTTTCACAGGGAACTTTTTTACAAGATTGCTTTCAATATGTTGAATTGGATAACTGATGCCTAAAATCCTGGCTACTATTTCATCGTCTTTTTTAAAGTCGATGCAATCTACAGTATCCCCTCTCATTACGTGAACATTATCGGGCCACTTGAGGCGTGCTGACCATCCATTGAGTGGGTCATGGTTACCATGACAGATGTATACACTGACTCCATAATCTGAAAGTCTTCTTAATCCATCCAAAAATTTAATTTGTGCGTAAAGGCTTTTGTCAGCACTATCGTAAACATCGCCTGCTATTAAAAGGAAATCAACTTTTCTTTCAATACATTGCTCGATAATTGAATCATAAGTTTGAAAAGTGGATTTTGATAAACATTCACCCAGCTCTGAGTCGACGTCTGAAATCCCTAGAAAAGGACTATCAAGGTGAAGGTCTGCAGTATGGATAAAAGAAAACTGTTGTTTATTCTGCTGAACATTCTCCTTTTCGCCTTTCATTACATTACACCTTTTATAAAATCTTATATTATTTTAATATTTTAAGTCTTGATAACCCTTTCGCTTTTTTTATTTAAATTGCGCTCCAAACCCAGCTTTAACGAGGAATTTGACTGGAATATAACGAAATAAGCTATTGGATGAATGAAAAATCTCATTAAGTTTCAAGCTTGAAGATATGGGGACCAGAATCAAAGACCAGTTATTCAAAGCTGTTCATTTAAAAAACAATCAAAAAAAGTAAAGTCGAAGAGGGGAGAAAAATTATTTATTAATAGTAGTTTCATTCATTTTTAAGCTTGGTATAACCAAAAATTAAAATCTATCAAATATTAATCTTTAAAAAGAATCGTGATTTAGAGGCTCAAAAATTGGAATTCATTCTTAATAAAGGGGAAGCAAAAGGGATCGTGGTATTAAAGGGGCAGACAATTAAAATTACTTGCATAAATGGGGGACAGCTGGCAGATTTGGTTTTTCTTGATTATCATCAAGGTATAACCCTTGACAGGCTCAGCAGATTCATTTTAAAATGTGGAGATGAACTATTTAATTCAAATGAAGAAGGAGTTCTCCGGATCACGTCAATAAATTCCATAGCAGATACAAACATCCTGTATCCTGGATGCAGAAGAAAACTGTATACCAAAGAATTTGGAAAAGAAAAAATCGGATGCAGAGACACTCCTGGCTTTTGCTCTAGGGATTCCAACTATAACTCTTCCCAGCACAATAAATCTATTCATGGATTTTGAATTGGATAGTAACAATTATGAGTTCAAAATTAGGCATTCAAGAGTAAAAGAAGGGGATTCAATAAGTTTCTATGCCCTTAAAAATTGCACGGTTGCCATTTCTGCATGTCCTTGTGAGCCATGTTCTTGTAAGCGTATATCCGGGATGCAGAAGAGATGTGTATGCTAAAGGATTTGGAAAAGATAAAATTGGATGCAGAGACCTTCTGGCTTTTGCTCTAGGGATTCCAACTATAACTCTTCCCGGCACAATAAATCTATTTATGGATTTTGAACTGGATAGTAACAATTATGAATTCAAAATCAGGCCTTCAAGAGTAAAAGAGGGGGATTCAATAAGTTTCTATGCCCTTAAAAATTGCACGGTTGCCATTTCTGCATGTCCTTGTGAGCCATGTCTTGTAAGACAGAAGGGAAAATAGAGGTGAGAATCAGTGATTAATCTCATTGATACTTTATCAACTTAAAAATTGATTATGAGGCTCTTGCAGAATACTCGCACCTTATTTCCCAGAAATTCCCAATTCCGCCCTTGTAAGGCTCACATCTCTTTAATGCAAACCGCTGAAAATCAGAAAATGCTAAATAAAAAAGTGGGCACCGTTTTTTCCGTGTCCTTCCGTTTTTTCTGTGGTTACTGCTTTTTAGAGTAATTTGACAATTTTGAATACTAGACTGTAAAAAAGTCAATTTTGAATTTTGGGACAAATCATTGAATAATATTACGTCCACATTACATCAAAATATTCTTCGACAGTCTTGCAAAAGTGATTATAATCATGCTTTAACAATTTTGCCAGAAATTCCTGAAACTCTTCACTTGTCCAACCAGAAGCTAACGCTGCTTCACGGCATTGTTGTAGTAAATAAAAATCGCTTTCGTCTCTTTTTAGCTCCACTTTTGGTTTAACGTTGTCCATTTTCGTCTCCTTCTCTTTGATTTCAGTTAATCTTATTTACATTTTTGTATCAAGCCAGAAGTTGTGGATTTTAGGGAAAGGAAAGATTACAGGCATGTAGAAGTTGACATACATTGGCGAATCGATACAAGTAAAAGACTTTGCATATGGTCATATAAAAGAGTCGGCCTCTCTCGGGTATGTGGATTTAAATTGCAAGCTCTTCAGTGTCATAAGCTGTATCTGCATCTTCTTTCAGGAGTCAAGTATCTTAATTTCCAGCTTTCTCCTAAAAAGTCGACCAATAAATCTTTACTTCTTTTCCTTTTCTTTATTCAATGCATCTATTTTTGCGCGTTTCTCATCCATTTCTTGTTTATACCTAACTTTAATCTCTTTAACTTCTTTGTAGATAAGCAGGCTTTCAGCACTAATACCTTTCATCGCTTCCATATGTACTATCACTGCATCTACGCCTTCTTTTTCCAGTAGCGGTTCTACTTTCCGCCATTCTGCACATTTAATATCTAATTCTTCCTTACATTTGTCTTCAAGCGTAAATATTTCATCCCAAATATCCATAATTTCGCTGTCTATCTCTGCTTTTGTAGGCATTATCTTCTTCCCCATTCTTAGATCTCTGTATAATGATATATCTATTAATCCCTTTCAATAGTTTTTTTCTGTCAACTGTCAAGCCAGCTTTTTCAACCAATGCTAGTGGAATAAATAGTATTTCTATTTACACCAATGATTAATTTGTCGTGGGAAGAGTTGATTAAGTGCAATTAGAAATCTGTTTCTCAATATTGATAACTTCAATTGACCGGAAGCTCCGATTTCCTCTTTGAGAGATTCAGTATCTCTTCATGCAAATCCACTGAAACGCATTATAGCGGAATCAGGAAGTGACACGGTCACTCAGCGATTTTACCGCCTTTTTCCGGTTAAATGTCTTGATTAGGTTTCTTCGTGCCCGGTTACAAATTTTGATTGACATTGATATTGCTAAATATCCGAATAGACAAATTAGCGCTTCTCACAGCTATAAATAAAATAGTTTGGATATGATTTTATCTTCAAAAGAAGTACCGCGAAAGGAGACCACACAATGAGAGAGTTTACTGTCGTCATCGAGCAGGACGAAGATGGGATTTACGTAGCTTCTGTTCCCGAACTGCCAGGATGTCACACTCAGGCAGAGACACTCGATGAGTTAAACAGAAGAATAAAAGAAGCAATTGAACTTTACCTTGAGGTTGAACCCGAGAAAGAGGAAGAGAGGCACCTTGATTTTATCGGAATACAGAAAGTCAAAATTGAGGTTTGAATGGGTAAAGTAGTGCCTCTTCCTGCCATAAAAGTTGTGAAAGCACTTGAAAAGATGGGTTTTGAGGAGGTAAGGCAGAAAGGAAGTCATCTGTTTTTACGGCATCCAGATGGACGAATCACTATAGTCCCCGTGCATCCTACCAAAAATATCGGAAAAGGAATCATCAACAAAATAATAAAAGATGCAAATTTTACACGGGATCAGTGGATCTAACTTGTAAAAAACCTCATTCTTTTCTAACAGTGGAAGCTTGGATAAGCTTTCAATTTGACACAAAAAATAAGAGGAGGCCAGATGAAACAGGAATCTCTGGTAACTAAATACGATTACGATTTTGAAAATGACAGTATTTTCTTTTACGGGAGTAACAAAAAGTAAGGTCTTCCGTAGATCTGGATGGGATAATCCTTGACATTAGCGAAGATCACCAGATCATGGCAATTGAAATCCTGATGCCTCAAAAAGGTTCAACCTTGCAAAAGAGGATTTGAGAATCATCAAATACTTTGAAGCTCTCATTGAGGTCAGCGAAGAAAATATCAGGCTGACCATGAAAATGGGTGTCAGCAAGAGAAACAAACTGATTGATACTGGCCTGAATGCCCTTGGGCTGAACAGTATGAACCTCCCGATAAGCAAGCAGGGGATGACACTCAACTTTTAATTTATTTTCCCGGAAATTGAAGGCAGCTTAACCAACTGAAACCTCCACGAGAGCCTATCCGAAAAGCTCTTGCCGCTCTGAAGATGTTATGCATGCGCATGCGAAATGTAGCATAGCAAAGTAATTTTCAATTTTCTTTTCCCACCTTATCAGCAGCCTTCGAAATCTGTTTAACCAAGAATGTGTCCTCTTCTTCACAGCTCATCTTTCTCGCCCGTAAAACCAGGTATCTTTATGTTTTCTTCTCCCCGGCTCCGAAATGCTAGTAGTATAACCTATATTCTTTAACTAATTCTCTGATATCAGGATAATCATATCCCTTATCCATACACATATTTTGAACTACGTCATCTGGAGAAGGTCTTTCAAGATTTAGCTATCAGACGTTTTTTTCAAAACCAGCATTTTATCGTGACGATTAGCTCCATCCACGACAACAGAAATTGGTATGCCTTTAGCATCAGTTAAAAGACTCCTTTTTTGTACCTTTTTTCCCTCTATCAGTAGGATTAGCACCTGTTCCAGCTCCACCTAATGGTGCTTTTGTCATAGCACCATCCATTGCTTGCCACTCCCACTCTAACCCATTTTCATTATCATAATCCAGCAGACCGGCTTGCCACATTCTTTCAAGTGTCCCACCTCCTCATCTTTTGCTAATCCATCATGGACGGTACTTGGCGCTCCATAAACACTCCGTAGTCGCTTCCATTGGCAGCCTGTATGAAGGACATAAAAAATACCGCTGAAATATATTCCAATCATCTGCTCGATGCTTTCAGCTTTCTTTTTCAGCTTTAGTGTAGAGGTTAGTAATGGTTTTATTCTATTCCAGAATTCAATGGATATCTTGTAGTCCTGTCCCGTTTTTCGTTTTGTCACTAATATAAAATGCAACAGATAATAGTTAATCTACTTTT
>CAVRNH010000042.1:0-34226 GCA_963722085.1 uncultured Methanosarcinaceae archaeon
CTTAAGACCGTAAGATTGGCATAAATTATTTGGACAAGCAACGTCAGTAAATTGTGGTTTAGGACCTCGTTTTCCCATAGATATTATTATATCACTTCTATTATATAATATCAACTCAATGAAAATGGACTACCGTATGATTTACATCCCATCATATTCCACCATCTTCGTATACTTTCAACTGCAAAAGAAGCCGTATCATGATCTATTCCGACATTTACCCATCCTTCATTAGCAGTAATATCGTAGACCCCATATGGATTTACTTTGCCCAGTTCTTTGTCCTTAAAATCATATACATTGACGTTTATGGGATCCTTTTCTGGACGTAATTCTCTACCCCCGTTCTTAAAATTTCCAACCAACTCTTTCTTTTTTGTATCAACAGAAATCACAGGCTGATTTTCTCCCTGAAACTCTTTACATTTTTCATTTATATCCTCAAATTGTTTGTCACGATCAGGATGGGAAGTTCCTTCTATTGTCTTCCTATTAACCTGTAAACTGTAACCAAGCATATGAAGCAAATCTGCAACTCTTGCATGAGTTACCTTATGACCCATCTTTTTTAGTTCTTCACCCAAAATGCGAACACTTTAGAGGTCCAACGCAAAGGTGATTCCGGATCACCACGGCTTGTTGGTTCAATAAGACTTTCAAGATCAGGTGTAAGTGTGGGATCTTTATCAACACTCTTTTTGCGGCCTTCTCCAGCAGCCCGAATTTTACCTTCCGGGATAGATGTTCCACTTGCTCCAATCGTTCCACTTTCGAGCTCTTTACAAGCTTTTGAAATGGTATCACGAGAGATGCATGTTGCACGAGAAACTATGCTGATCCCACCTTCACCAAGGCTAATAGCCTCTGCGCCAGCAAATAGACGTTTGTTTTGTTCATCGAGAAAAGGTTTTAGCAATTCATACTTTTCAGAGATAATTTTCTCAAGTTGGTTATTCATGTATATTCTTACTTATATAAATATACGTCTAATCTATTATGTGACAGTTACTAAGGGGTTTTGTGTGCCTTCTCCATGCTCGAACTCCCTTCTGTGGTCTTCCTACAAGACAGCATGCGTTTGAGTTTTGTCGATGGTGCAGAATCCCCACAAAATAAGCTCTTATTCTAAGCCCTTTAAGAAGCTTTTTAAAAACCGTCAACTAATTAAAGTCGGAACGGCCCAAGAAAACCAAATCATCGCCTGATATTAAGCCTATAATTTGTTCTGAAGGATTAGCAAATTAAAAAACCAAGTTCTACAATTGGATAATAGCAGATGCTAAAAACAGCATCAGGTAAAAAGCGTTTTCCGATATTGAAAAATCGGCTTGCTATGTGGGTCTGATATTATTTTTGCATTTAATAGTCATGTAATCGGCCATAAACCTGACTCTAACTCTAGATTTATCCGTTTGCTCTGTGATGCGCTGTCTTCCTAAGTGTTGGAGGTACAGGCAATTCATTTCTCCTATCTTTAATCTGCTTGAACACAGGATCTTTGAAAAATTTTTGGCAGTTCCTGCAACAGTAATCTCCTTTCCACTTCCGGTACGTCACTGCTATACTATGACAGTTCGGACATGATTTAACAGTTCTGAAAGCAGGTTCTTTCTTCCTTAATTCAATATCACAATTCTGTAAATCTTTACTTGAATTTTTTTCTTCCCGCATATTGTTTAAATGTCTATAACAGTTGAAAAACATTTCTACTATGTTTAATTAAATTCTCCTTCTAAGAATTCCTCATTCAATAAGCCCCTTTTCTATATCCCTCATGTCGTAATCTGTAAAAGAAAGGCTTTGATAGTGCTTAAGAGATGTTACTGGATCATGGCCTTGCTTGGAATATATTTCAATCTCTGAAATTTTTGATTTTACAGAAAGATTGGCATACTGCCGATATAAAAAAGATTAGATTAAAATTGTAAGAATAAAGCTTCTTGATTATGATTTTTTTTCTTTGACTATATGTAACCGGGTTACAGTTAGTTACGGTTGCTTATATAAATAAAAATAGGAGATTTGATAATAATATACCCTTTCTTTCATCCCCTCTCAAAAAAAATCCCACTTCCCTCATTTTTCCCTTTTCTCTTTTCAACTGAACTATTATATTCAACTGTATTTTTATGTTCTTCGTTTTTTCTTGCCATTATATTATCAAAATTATCTAAATCGCACATTTTAATTCATCCTTTTTCAGAATTCAGTTTTCCTATCTCCTCGAGACTCGTAAACTTTCATTTTAATTTCGTAAAATCTAAATATAGGAGCACAACACCGTAGGTTTTTACAAAAAGTATAAAATAAAAAATATAAGAAAATATTGAATAAAAATCAGACTAATATATGACTTTCAACTCCTTATTTAAATAATTTTTCCTCGCATTCGTCAAAAATCCTTCCAATTAATTCATTAAACGATTCACGAGGGTGCACTTTATGAGAGTTCAACCTTTCATAAACTGAATTAGAAACAGATATTTATTTGGTTGCTTCCACGGTTAGGTACTCTTATCGAAACTTATCATTACTAATAACAATATAAAAGTATAAATACGTTGTTATAATTATTAATAATTATCTTGAGGCTCTCAAATTAGCTTTTGAAATTCCGGATCTAATTTGACAATTGTTTTTTTAGAAGTATCTCCCAAACGAACTCTTGCCTCCAGTCTTATTTTGCAATTCTATCAGTACCAATAGTTGATATGCTACAAAGCTCAAGAGAGAATACAGGTTTCTGCTCTGATTTCTTACTTTTCTTATATCGAATTTTACTGTACCTTTAATGTGTCCATGTGTCTTTTCACATTCAGCTCTCTTTTTGTACTGCTCATCGAATGATTCGTCTCTGATGTTCTGGTTCTCAAATACATTCCGACTTGTTCTTTTCGTCCAATTTATATAGAAATTTGAGCTTGTTATCCATTGGTGCATGAATATCTCCTCCGAGTTTCCACTTCTTATTTACCCAATGATTGATTCTTTCCTCTTCACCTTCTTGATTAATCACAGCATCTGAAGCGTAGTAGATAATCGGTTTTGCGTTTAAGTGATACCAAACATCAGAATGATTAAGGAATGAATCATAGCCTCCATCTGCAGAGTAAAATTCAAGATCAGCATTCATCTTCTTTAGAGCTTCTATATGGTTGATAAGTTCTGGAGAGTCACCAGTAACTCCTTTTGTATGGGTCATAAAAATAGGGTAGGTCCCAACCATTGTAATGTGCGCCTTATCCATTTTACATTCATAATGAGGATTGTAATCAGCATGCTTATCGTATCTTGAAGCTTCAAGTGGAGTGGAATCAATCTTAGCTTCCTTTTCTGATGAAAGTTTGAGGATTTTTTCACCTAACAACATCATGATCTCATTGATTCCTTTATCCCCAAGCCCATATTTCACAAAATGATGAAGTGTTCCGGCTGAAGGAAGTTTTATTTGGCCATTTTCATCAAATAAAGATAAAAGAATAGCATCTTTTTCCATTCTTTTAATGTAATCTCTCTTCCGATCAGAGTTTCAAACTTCTTTTTCCATCCTTTCTTGATCCAATCCCCATCAACATACAATGTTCCGTCGGAATCAGGATTATAATCTAATAGCTCTTGCTTAGATATTGCTGCTTGTTTTTGCTCATGCAACCATAATGAAGAGGCACAAGGAGCTCTCCCACATATATCAGTCAAGCCTTCTGTGTATCTTTCACCTATTCTACAGGAATTGTTAAGGCTGCATCGGCCATCGTATCTGACAAACTTTTGTTTGTCATAGAACTCATCGCTGTAATTTGCGGATCCAGATACGCCAACTATCTGATCATGAAAATTCTTTTTACAATTAGGACAAATCCAGTATGTAGTATTGCGAGTTATGGTGCCATAACTCGTAAGAATAAAACGGGTATAGTGAGAGTTCACATTTAATTTTGTGCCACAAAAATCGCAGTGAGTAGGAGATATTATAGAGAACAGCGAATGAAAGCGATTTCCAACCAATAATTTCGGCAAAGGAATTAATATATTGCCTTCAAATATTGTTTTTACCATTGACTTATAGATTATTTTGTTTCCTTTTCCCATAAAAAAGAATTTATCTCAATGAAATTAAAATTTTATTGTTTTGCATAATTAGAGAAAAAAATTGAAGACCAGAAAATAATAAAAAGTCTCTGGAGTCAGCAACAGAAAAACCGCTTTTTGTGATAGCAGATGCAGGACCTGATAGCCATCCTTCTAATGAAACTGTAATTGAGAAAGGGGTTATTCCAATCAAAGCAGCAAGAGTGAATAGTATCGGAAATATCTTGAAAACAGAAAAGGGAAGCCACTTCAGAGCTCAATACATACCAAGAATTTACCATAGATTGCTTGGTAAATTTTACAACCTAAGAACTATAGTTGAAAGGAAAAATTCAAACGATGTTGTTGGGTACAATAGATCAAAAACACCAACCAGAGGAAGTGAATGGGCTAAAATCCATGTATCAATAAGCAACATTGCCGCTTTACTTACGGCTTTTAAAGTTGGAAGACATGACTTAATAAGAGCCCCAGGAGCTTTTAGAAGATTGAATATATGAGTAAGCAGAGGTAATTTTTCTTAAAAAAAGGGAATTTAATGCTTTTAATTAAATTTTAAAGCATTAATAAAGAAATTGGCAAAACCTCAATTAAAAAAAATAAAGTAAATTTAAAATTTAGATTTAATACTTGACTGGATTAGAACCATATCTTGAGCCAGTTCTTTTTTTGCCTTTTACTTTTGTTTTAAGCCCTTCAACTTTTGTTTTAAGCTCTTCTACTTTTGTTTTAGACCCTTCTACTTTTGTTTTTTGCCAACCACATAAGACACAGCCTTCTTTATGCATGAGATGTTTTACTACATGAGCAATACCTATAAATGCTAAGCCATAACCCACTATTTTCATAAATTTGTGCATATTTATTCACTCCAATCTATTATTGCACCTCATCGTTTATGAAGTTACGCTAACATACAGAAAGGTTTGTAGAAATGTTGTAATGTCTGAGACTTTATCAGCTAAAGGAAAAGGAGTCATTGGGATAATTGAATACATACACATAGAAAAGTTATTATTAAAGCCCCTTCAGGTGATCTCTTCAATGAAGGGGCCAACCATGTTGTGGAATGTTTTTATATTGGAGTCAACAAATTATGGACAACGTGCGTTTGGCTCTTTTAGACTTATGTTTGACTCCAATATGCATTTGTTTTTTATTTTATTTTTAAATTTGCATACCGAAATTTAATTGTAAATGCTCACATTAAAAAGTTTTAAGTTAAAAATAGGGTTATAGGAAAGCCCCTTCAGGTGAAGCTCATCAGAGGAAGAGGCTGACCATGTGTTGGGGAATGTTTCTATTTGGAGTTAACGAGTTGTAGATATGGGGTGGTTTACTTTCCTAGTCTTGTTGTCTAACTCCAATACACATATTGTTTTTTTATTTTAGTTCTAAATTGGCATACTGAATTTTACACTAAGGAATGACGAAAATTTAATTTCAAGTATTTATGTACCGATATTGTCTTGATGGCGATTTGGGAAACGGGATTATAAAGCCATTTCCAAAGTGAAAACTTGAAGTTATTTTTCAACCATTCCTAAATTAATTCAATAAACTGTTTGTATGAGCACTTTTAGAAAAGAGATAGGTAAGAGATGCCCCCATAAAGAAGGCAGTATAGAGGAGTTTATTTTTATAGGGAGTTGTGCCCCATTTTGCAGGGGCTAGAGGTTCTATGATAGATGTTTATCGTGAGTCTTGCTGTTTGGAAAAAGCTAAAAACCAAACAGCTTCTTATTGTTTTAGTGGTTAATTGAAGTGCCCTGTAACAAGCTAGGACAATGGATTTTTTAGGCATTTAACTACTCAAGTAAATCAGCAATATTATATTAGTTTTATTTCTATTTAAATATTTTATATTTATATATATTATAAATTATATTATTGTAAAGTTAATCCTTTACAATGTAACCACTCGCAATAGACATTATTATACAAGAGCTAAAACACAAGAATAGTCACATAATCACTTTAGGTAAAAAAAGTTGTAAAGTAAAGTAACAACCTTAAGTGCGTGTCTAAATAGTTAATACTACCAACTGACACAAAAAACAACATACAAGCAAGATCAATAATAGGAATTTTCGCGTTAATATTTGAACTAATAATGGTACTAATTAGACATAAACAAATCAAAGAATAAAGACTTAAGGAGTAGGGAGCAGGTATCAAACCCTGCCAGCTCACTTAAATACTATTTTTCAACACCCTTTGTATTATTTCCTTCTCAAGTTTAAACCATGTTTTTGCAGCAACTAGGGGATCTTTAAAAAAAAAGAAAAAATTATTTGCGCTTTTCTGGCTTTACTGTTTTCTGTGATGATTTTTGTACTGATTTTTGAGCGGCTTTTCGTGCTGCACGTTCAGCTTTAACTTTTGGTTCCTTTTTTGCACTCTGTTCTTTTTGTGATTTAAGTTTATCAAATATTGACCCTTTTGCTGGAGAAGATGTTTTCATTTTCTCTCTTCTTGCATCATCACAAGCTTTTTTAGATTCATTTTTAGTTTCAGTTTTTTCTTTGCCTAAAATTTTTTCCAATATACCCATATTCATAACCACCCTTGCTTTTTTCCAATACAGATTTCTATATATTTAACCCGTTACTGAATTCTCTCTATATGATCGGGATCAAGATTATATGAACCTTTCTTTTTCCTTATTTTCAATTTTTAGTTGACGAAATTTAATAGATTTGTCAACTAAAACTTTATGCGGAACTCCTCACAAGGATATTTAGCTCGCTTTAAGGAACTTCCTACAACAAATAAGAAGAAATCGTTGACAATTCGATAAATGGGTAAACTGAATGTTTGGGTACTACTCCTATTTAAACCCCTATATTTTCCTCTACTTCAACCTCAATATTAGATATTATTACATCCAATTCACCGACTTGTTTCGGACAATCAATTTTTATATTTTTAGATTGTTATGTTATTATGTCTATCTATACTCGAAATATTTGGATTTGGCTATACTCATTTAATATTTCACTTTTATTTACAGCTTTAATTTTTTATTTTTTGTCACCATCTTGGAAACAGCTGATATTTTTACGGGACAATCTATTTTTTGGCTTGGTGTTTTTCATTTTACTTAATGTAATTGTATATGGAATTTGTTACAAATTTATGAATTCTTGTTTGATGAAATCCATGTTCCTTGATTGATGTTTGCTTTTAAAAAGTTAATTATGTAAAACATGGTTTTGTAAAGTACTCAGAGACTTTGAGTTTTTCCAGCTAGCATTGAACCTATATAACTATTCAACCCCAGAAGACTAACAGAACCATTTGGTCAATAGAATTAAATTAAAAAATATAATTGGAAATTTATAACCCCTTTATTCAATTCGAAAATTATAATTTTTTAGTGTAATTTCTGATGAGTAACATACAAAGTTTTGGGTAAAAGGGTTATTGATCAGGCTTTTAAGGTTATCGCTTAAATGTACGTTTTACACCATCAAACCATTTACGAACATAATCCAAATAATAAAAAAATAAAACAAAAATCCATGAGACCACAACTATTACCGCCCAAAATCACCCAGAAGAAATAGAAGGCATATTAGAAAATACAACAAACAGCTATAAGAAATTTATTGAAGAGTCTATTTATTTATAAACGATCTCAAGATCTAAGAATAAAAGAAACCGAATGATATGTATGGGCGGGAGAGAACGGTCCCTCCCTGGGTTGAGGTGGGTTGGGTTGAAACAACAAGACCCGACCCTGGAGAATGTGGATTGAACTCCTTCTAGTTAGCACGTACGACCTTGATTTTGCAAACATCTTAAATATATTCGTTTCTTTGCCTGTTTTATCTGATACTTAATTTACAGTTTTAATTGACTGTCAAATACGCCCATAAAGAAACGAGATAATCGCGAGTATAATAAAGATTATAATGACCCATCTCGCAATCTCCATAGTGAAACCAGCAATTCCATGTGCGCCCAATATATAAGCAACCAGAGCTAATATTAAAAGTGCCACTGCAAGTCCTATCAAATCAACTATATTTTATACCCCTGATATTAAAAGATAAATTGTTATTATATTGCATATATTTATAATTTAATATTTTAAAAATAAGTCGATTTATCAAAACTGAGGTTCTTTTTAATAAAAATACAGATTTTTAATTACTGCTTTCTAATTTACTAATCAGTTTTCCGAACTATATCTGAATATCGTTCGGTTATTATCTGCCAATTATAAAGTTGCAGTAGGTCACAACAGTTTTCGGATGGGCTCTTGACCAAAATCAGTCCACAAATAAAGACATCATTGAAAAAGAAAAAAGGTAAAGCTGAAAAATCAGCTTAAACTGCAGGATATTGATATAAAATCGACAATAGATTAAATTTTTATTTACTTCTCATTCATATTCTTTTTACTTATTAAGCACCTGCTAATATATCTACAATACTACAATTTTGAGGGCTTATAGAGGCTATAATTAAGCCATTGGAAAAGAGTAATTAAATGATTGAAAGAAGCTTCATGTCCCTAATTTCCTTCAGGATTTATGCTTTGACAACAATGTGTGAGCCTCCCTATTATTCACTTCTTACTTAGAGACTATCCGAAAAGTCAAATCAGATGATAACTAGCATTTTATATAATATCATTTTTATATACCACTGGTAATAATAGTTCTGTAATCTTTGTTGCCTCTAAAAAACATTATTGAGATATTTTTGGAGATTAGGTTTTTCAAATTTGTTTTTGAGTCCACTATGGGGAGGAGTCAGATTAAAAGGAGAAACAAGACTGACATAGCTGCAGATATTTTAAGAGTGGCAATTAATGGGGCAAGGATAAGCCGTATTGTATCTGAGGCAAATATGAACTATAATATTGCTCATGAGTACTTGGAAATATTGAAAAGTAGAGAACTTATCAGGAATGAAAACGGACTTTTCGTCACCACTGACAAAGGAAAGTTTTTTCTTGAAAGGGCTAAGGAACTTAAACTTTAAACTGATTTTTTAACCTGTCAAATTACATTAACTTCTTCTTTTTAGGGAATCTGTCAAGAAGTTCCATGTCCATTGTGGCTTCTTGAAGGCTCCATCCCTGTTTTTCTAATGCCTCCAATACCTTTTTAATTGAAGTAGTTGGTATACGTGTTTTTTTGTTGGCGTAAAATAGGAGATTTGCTTTATCGATTCGTGCTCTGGGGTTTTCAATGTAAGCCTTCTTAGATCCTTCAATGACCTTAAAAAAATGAATTATCTTAATTTTCGTGTCACGTTTCCGACTTCTTACATTCATTTGTAGAATATCAGCTTCATACAGCCTTATTATCTCTTCTTGTGTCTTCCCATCTAAATATAAGCTGGTTATTTCCCCATAAGTCGGTATTTTGTAAATAGCCAATTTTAATAACTCCTTTATGCAAACTGAGCAACATTACAGTTTATTCAAAAGATATTATTTTATTTATTATATAATTCCCCATATTTGTACTAAAAGGTTATTCAAACGGACTAAATAGAAAAGTGCCCTTTGATATTGTTTTCCAATCGGACAAGAATAGCGCCATTAAATCAACTGGTTGTCATGCCATAACAACTATCTTAGCTCCTGCAGTTAAAACAGCATAAACAATAATAAGTGATTTCAAAATTAACTGGAAATGCTAAAATGGTTTTTTGAATCACTTTGTGACAGATCTCTCAGATCCTATGTTCTAAAGGAACATGACGCAAATCATTGCCATGGCTTAATGGCAAGGGATAAAGTCCCTTTTTGAAGTCACTATAATTTTTAAAGTCTTTATTTTGGCTCTTCGCTACTTCATGTGGGTAGTTTGAAATCTAACTTTCCTATTTTTAGATAGATCGTATTAATAAAATATTGAGTGTTTCGATACCCTCTAGCATTTCTTTTTATTAACTGTACAATACTGTTAATACCTTCCAAAATGCCGTTAGTGATTCTGGAATCAAAGTAGTTCAAAATTCCATCCCAATGCTTTTTAATTGTTTTAGCAACTTCAATTACTGCTTCTAACCTGCTATGAGTTGCCCAAAAATACCATTTTTTAAGATATTGTTCAGCTTCTTCTCGGTTTTTGCATTCCCAGAACTTTTGAAGGCTTTCTTTTATATTGTATGCTCTTAGTGTCTCAAGTTTTTGATTTTGGAATTCTAAAAGCCTTTTCCTTTGTTTTTCAGTTAGATTTTCCTCGTTTGTAATCCATATGAATTTGGTATTTTTGAGTTTCTTAATTTTTTTTGTTCTTGTATCCTTACTTCATTGACTCCTTCATTCATCGCTTTCATCACATGAAATTTGTCGAATGTAATTTTTGCTTTGGAAGCTCTTTTGAAATTCCACTGATGTATGAGGGAGACATGTCGCAACATACCGATTTAATGTTGCTTGGATTTCCATTATGATTTTGCAAATCTTCGCTAAAACTGGTAATAGTAGAAGAGTCTTTTCCCTCACAAGCAAATATCACTTTAGAATCTTTTATATCAGCAACTAGAGTTATGTATTCATGTCCTTTCTTGCGTGAAGTTTCATCTAAACCAATCTCAACTACATCAGAAAAGTCTTCTTTGGATCTTGCTTCGCCAACGTAATGGTGTATAACTCTCCAAAGCCTCGTGTCATGCTCTCCAAGCAAGTTCCCAACTTGTAATACTGGCATTCTTTTTGCCAGTTCCAGGATCATGGATTCCATTTGAAGAGTAAAACCACTTTGTTCACGAGCCCATGGAACTTCTATTTGGAGAATTCCACAATTGCTACATTTTACTCGCGGAACTCTACAATGCAAATAGGTGGTGTAATTAAAGTAGTCGATATGCCGCAAATATTTTTCTTTAGTATCATAAGCTGAGCAATTATGTTTACCACACTTAGGACAAGGAAATTTAGAACCACGTCTAAAATCAAGCCAAATATCAAGGTTTTTAGATATTGAGTCAAGTTTATAATCTGTTATGTACCACGGTTCTTTAACATTCAAAGGTATTTCAAACGTTTTTTCGCAAATGAGTGATCAAACTCCTATAGTTATTTACGTCAAATATTGTATCACTTATTTATATTATAATTTTATTATAAAAAACTACCCATAATAACTAGCGAAGAGCCTCATTTTTAAGGGTTAATTTGTTTTTATTTAATAGTGCACCGATTCCGAAATGAATCCATTATTGAATGAAGAATTCATTGACCAATGGATATGATTTAAAATGCAGGTTTGCGGGCGTATTTTGGAATCGAAGCACTAGATTTAATCTGATCCTTTTTCAGGCAATTGGGCAGGCTGTTTCCCAAAGAAATTTAAACGATCAAATCACTATATAATATAAAAAAGATAAAATTAAATTTATTTAGGTTCATTCTCTCTTTCACGCTTATACTTTTCCTTGATTTTCTCGATCATTTCCTCATTAGCTTCAACAACGAAAGCTCCGATATATCCGCATTTCTTGCAGTGATAGACCGTACCTGCATACCCGCCAACTTCATAATATATATCAGTGTTCCCGCAGACAGGACACACCTCAATTAATTTTTCCCGATTCAGAGCAGTTTCCTCCTTCGAGATGGCTTACAGTTCGAATTGTTAATTATATATAAGGGATATGATTCAAGATAAAGAGATAGTATCTAAGGAACCTGAGATAAGAAAAAAATAAAGTTACTTAGAGTAACCTTATCCAGTAGTTTAACTTAATAATTTGTCCCATAATTTTACCTAACAATAAATCCCAAAGTACGACCCAAAACAAATCTCATAACGTAACCTAATAAAGTGTCTGTATAACTTATAGTGGCAATTATATCGTAATTGCTGCACCATGACTTACCCTAACTTAAAAAAATCTTAACTAAAACGATTCAACAATTTACAGTGAGTTAAAAATGACTGAAATGATGACCCCTGCAATGCGCCAGTATTACGAAGCCAAGCAGGCATACCCTGACGCTCTCATTTTCTTCAGAATGGGAGACTTCTACGAGTCCTTTGGGGAAGACGCTAAAACCATTGCCAAAGAGCTTGAAATTACACTGACAGCTCGGGGAAAAGACAGGACAGGGGAAAGAATGCCGCTTGCAGGAATTCCTTACCATGCTATTGATAGTTATCTGCCAAGGCTCATAAATAAAGGGTACAAGGTAGCTATTTGCGAACAGCTTGAGGATCCTAAACAGGCTAAAGGAGTTGTAAAGCGAGGGGTTGTCAGGATAGTTACTCCGGGTACTGCAATCGATTCTTCCATGTTTTCGGATGCTTCGAATAATTATCTGATGGCAGTTGCAGGAAGAGAAGTTGGAAAATCCGGAAAAAACACAGAAAAGGAAATAGAAGTCGGAATCTCATTCCTGGATATTTCTACAGGGGAATTTCTTACAACCCAATTTCGAGATTCGGAAGGCTTTGAGAAACTTCTTAGTGAAGCTGCCCGCATGCACCCTGCAGAATGCATCCTGCCTCCATCTCTGTATGGGAATTTAGAACTCACAGGCAAGCTGAAAGACCAGACTATTGTTCAGGAATATGCTCCTGAGATCTCAGGAACCGAGGAAGCTGGAGAAAAACTGAAAACTCATTTCAAAGTTGCAACGCTTGAAGGCATGGGCTGTGAGAAGCTGGAGTTTGCAGTATATTCCGCCTGGGCTGCTCTGGAATATGCACTGACTACCCAGATGAGGGACCTTACCCATATCAACACACTCAGGACATACTCAAATTCCGAATTTATGATTCTTGATTCGGTAACTCTACGCAATCTAGAAATTATTAAAAATGTTAGGGATGAAGGCGATGATAACTCCCTTTACCGTATTCTTAACTGCACAAAAACACCTATGGGGAGCCGTATTCTGAAAAAATGGTTTTTAAAGCCTCTGCTTTCTATAGAAAAGATTAATCTCAGACTTGATGCTGTCGAAGAACTGGCAAAAGATCCTCTGCTCCGCTATGATATTAGGAACTGGCTCTCCGAGGTAAGGGACATAGAACGCCTCGTAGGCAGGATAGTATATGGAAACGCAAGTGCAAGAGATCTTATAGCCCTGAGAAAATCCCTTGATGCCATACCTCCTATTCGGGATCTCTTGATAGAAAAAATTGAGTCTGAACTATTAAATGGGATTGCAAACGGACTTGCATCTTTCTCCAAACTCGAAAATCTAGCTGAAATGATAGAAAAAGCAATAGTTGATGAGCCTCCTGTATCTGTTAGGGAAGGGGGAATGATAAAATCAGGATACAGTGCAGAACTCGATGAGCTTCGAGACATTGCCAGCAACAGCAAACAATGGATTGCGGCTTTTCAGAAAAAAGAAAGGGAGAGGAGTGGGATCAAATCTCTGAAAGTGGGATATAACAAGGTCTTTGGGTATTTTATTGAAATAACCAATGCCAATAGTAACCAGGTGCCTGATGATTATATCAGAAAGCAGACTATGGTGAATGCAGAGCGCTTTTTCACACCCGAACTGAAAGAAAAAGAAAGCGTCATTCTGACAGCCAATGAAAAAGCCGTAGCTCTAGAATATGAAATCTTTATGGAAATTACGCAGACACTTTCAGCCCATTCAAGAGAGCTCCAGGAAACAGCCGAGAGAATAGGAGCTCTTGATGCCCTTGCAGCTTTGGCTGAGGTTGCAGGAAATAACAATTACATCCGGCCTCAGCTTACAGACGACTGCAAGATCCTCATCAGGGACGGAAGACATCCGGTAGTTGAAAATACCGTACCCGGAGGTTTTGTCCCTAATGACACGGAAATGGACTGCAAAGAAAACCAGTTTTTACTTGTTACAGGCCCGAATATGGCGGGAAAATCTACTTACATGCGCCAGACTGCTCTAATTGCTATCCTGGCTCAGGCAGGCTCTTTTGTTCCTGCGTCCTATGCTTCCATAGGGATTGTTGACCAGGTCTTTACGAGAATAGGAGCTTTCGATGACCTTGCAAGCGGGCAAAGCACTTTCATGGTAGAAATGGTTGAGCTTGCAAACATCCTGAACAATGCGAGCCCCAAAAGCCTTGTCCTTCTCGACGAAATTGGCAGGGGGACGAGTACTTACGATGGGTACAGTATAGCAAAAGCTGTTGTAGAGTTCCTGCACAACAGGGGAAAAGTAGGAGTAAGAGCATTATTTGCAACCCATTACCACCAGCTCACAGCCCTTGAGGAGAAATTGGGAAGGGTCAAAAATTATCATATCGCAGTAAAAGAAGAAGGTCATGAGCTTGTCTTCCTGCGAAAGATCGTACCTGGAGCAACAGACAGAAGTTATGGGATCCAGGTTGCAAGGCTTGCAGGAGTTCCGGAAAAGGTTATTGAAAGGGCAAACGAGATCCTTAAGGAACTTGAACAAGAAAATGTACTTGAAGAAACCGAAGATAGCGGGAAGGGTAAAAAGAAAAAAGGCAAATCAACAGCACGCTATACACAGATGATGCTCTTTGACCCTGGAAATAGCGGAGGAGTTCCGACGCAGGAAAACAGATCAGGTCCTGTGGAAGAAGCTCTGAGAATATTGAACGTGGAAGAAATGACTCCAATAGAAGCCCTGAACAAACTTCATGAACTAAAAAGATTGCTAGATTAATGAGTCTAAAAGGGTTTTTGAGATTTAATGATATAAGAGATATTTTGAGATTTATGAATAGAAAGGATATTTTGCCATTTAATAAGTATAAAAAAAATCTTGAGATTTAATAAATACGAAATATATATTGAGATTTAATGAATATCTTTCTGGTCTTGACGGAGTAAAGGAATGACAGAAGATTATATTGAAACGCAGGGAAATAAAATCCGAATTCTTGATAAGGATACGATAAACAAAATCGCAGCAGGAGAAGTAATAGAACGTCCTGCATCCGTAATAAAGGAGCTGATAGATAATTCAATCGATGCACAGGCTACCGATATTCGGATCGAAGTCGAAAAAGGCGGGAAAAAATCTATCCTTGTTCGGGACAACGGCTGCGGGATGAGCAGGGCAGATGCCCTTCTCGCATATAAAAAACACGCAACAAGTAAACTAACTCGAATAGAAGATCTCAATACCATCTCGACAATGGGCTTTAGGGGAGAAGCTCTTGCTTCCATCACAGCTATTGCAAAGGTGGAAATCTTTACCCGGCCCCCGGAAGAAATTACGGGCACGAAAATAGTAATAAATGGGGGAAAAGTACTCGAAACCTCGGATGCAGGGACTGCTCCAGGCACCGCAGTGCACGTGAAAGATCTTTTTTATAACACGCCTGCACGGCGCAAATATATGAAAAGTGATCGCACTGAACTTGCCCATATCACAGATACAGTGATGCAGCTTGCCCTGGCAAATCCGGATATTTCCTTTACGCTGCTAAGTGAAGGAAAAACAATAATTCGAAACACGGGTTCAAAAGATCTCTTTAATAGTATTGTCAACCTTCTTGGGCCCGACACCGCTCGTTCAATGCTTCCCCTGCAACACAAAACAGAAGATTTTGAAATTAAGGGCTATATCTCAAAACCCGAAACTACCAGAGCAGAAAGTGATCAACTTTTTATTTTCGTGAATACCCGTCCTGTAACTTCAAGAGCTGTCAATACAGCTATCCGTACTGGATATTATACAAAGATCCCAAAAGGGCGCTATCCTGTCGCAGTGCTTTCCCTTTTCCTTGATCCTGAGGAAGTGGATGTTAATGTGCACCCCCGAAAAGCTGAGGTCCGTTTCAGCCGGGAAAAAGAGCTTGGAGATGCAGTTATAGCTGCCGTTGGTAAAGTCTTTTCAGAACATGGGCTTATACCGGAGATCAGGGAAAAAGGTAACAGGGCCTTTCAGAAAACCTTTGAAGCTTCAAGTTCTTCAGAAAGACTGCAAGTATCAGAAGCTCAGGAAACCTTTCAAAAACATATGGCTGAAGCAGAGTTTTTAGAAAAAGCCAGAGTTCCTTTAGAAAAAGCCAGAGTTCCTTTAGAGAAAACCAGAGTTCCTGAGAGCAGCAGCAAAAATTTTCAACAACAGACAGAAACTTACACTTATCCTGTAAAAGATACGGAAAGAAAATTAAAGAAATCTGAACGTCTCATGGATTTCTCTGAAGAGAAAGGAGTGACGGAATCCCTCAGGGTAAAAGGGCAGGATAGGAAAATAGAGGAAGAAAAGGAAAAAGTAAGTGTAGAAGAAAGATCCAGGCCAAAACAGAAACCAAACACGGACCCCTTAGATGACCTGAGGGTTATAGGCCAGGTTTCTAAAATGTATATCATTGCCGAAAAGGGGGAAGATTTAGTGCTTATTGACCAGCATGCAGCTCATGAGAGAATTCTTTACGAGCAGGTCTTAAGAATTAAGAAATCCGGGGTGCAGGAGCTCATCACCCCTGTAACTATAGATCTTACCCCTAAGGAAAAAGTGCTTATGGAAGAATATATTCCTTACCTGGAAGAGTACGGCTTCGGAATTTCGGAATTTGGAGACAATACCTATGTAGTTACCTTTGTGCCTGAGATTTTCGGGCGGCTTGAGAGTCCTGAAATAATTCATGATGTAGTATCTGATCTTTTAGCTTCAGGAAAGGTTAAAAAGGAAACAGGGCTTTCAGAAAAAGTTTGCAAGACTCTTGCATGCAGGGCAGCAATCAAAGGGGGAGCGGCCTGTAGCTCCAGGCAAATGGAAGAACTGATAGAGCAACTTAAAAAGGTTGAAAATCCATATTCTTGTCCGCATGGAAGGCCGACTGTCATAACCTTTACAAAAGGCGAACTTGATCGCATGTTTGCAAGAACTCAGTAAAACCCGATTGTAATCTGGGGAGTTAAAAGAAATTCTTTCTATAATAGCTCCATTTTAATGATAGCTCCTTCCGTGATCTTCAGTTAATTTAGGAACATATTACAGTACTATTCATAGGCAATTTTAAACTATCTATTGACTTACTCCTTACACCTATTTGACTAAAGCAATCAATATAGTTCTATCTCTAAAAAATTTTCCAGAAGATTTCCTATATATTTATATATTATAACTTAAAACTTGGTAATAGATGTTAGATAAGTACTGACATCTAACAGGCATCATTCCAAAAGGCTATTTCTCACACCAGCCCCAAACCCTCATAAGGAACGCAACCCCCTCCGTTCCAGAACTCAGTAAAACCCCAACTTTGCAGAAAAACAAATCCCAACCATGGAATGATGCCTCTCTTTTTCTATCTTGTTTTTATCACTATTTGCTTTTGTCACCTTTTGTCTTTATCAATGATGACTTTAGCTATAATTCAGAGACTCTTCTATAAATCTAGCCTTATTAAGGGTTTTTTGAACTCTTCTCTAACTTCTACATCAATACATTTATAATAATAAACTCCGAGTATTCTGCCATGATAGATCCTGTTAACAATTTCAAGATTCCTGAAGAATGGATTGCCCTTACCGGGATTCCCAGGGAAGAGCTTGAAACAAAAATAGCATCTGGGATGATTGTGGTCCTTAGTGACGGGGCCATCCTCAAGCGAGGGTACACAACAGGAACCACAGCCAGTGCAGCTGCAAAAGCCGCAGTCCTTTCTCTTAAGGAAAAGATTATAAGTGTAGCCGTCCCGACTCCTGTGGGACTAAGAGCCCATCTGGATGTCAGCGAGGCCTCTGCAGGCCATGCAGTTGTAAAAAAGATCTCAAATGACCACGAGTCCGACATTACCAGGGGACTCGAATTTGTGGGTGAAGCCAGAGAAGCCGAGACAATCCGAATTTTCGGAGGAAAAGGGATAGGGGTCGTAACCAGGGATGGGCTCCAGGTTTCACGGGGCCGGCCTGCAATCAATCCAAAACCTATGGAACAAATCCGAGCAGCAGTGAAAGAGGCCGTAGAGGAACTGGGCCTGAAGGGAGCCGAGGTTACAATCTCCATTCCAGAGGGAGAAAGAGTAGGAAAGGAGACTTTGAACAGCAGAATAGGGATAGAAGGTGGGATTTCGATTCTTGGAAGTACAGGCTTTGTTGAGCCCTGGAATGACCACCTCGGAGAGACGAAAGGAGACCTCATCCGCTGCACCGATAAAGTAGTACTGACTACAGGCAGGATGGGAATGCGTTACTCTCATATGCTCTTTCCCAATTATACCGTAGTGATGGTAGGAAGCAGGATCTCGGAAGGGCTTGAATCCGCATCAGGAGATGTAATTATCTGCGGGCTTCCTGGCCTTGTCCTTAAATGGGGAAATCCTGAGATGCTTGAGGACAGCGGGTACGTAACTGTTGTTGAAATGCTTGAAAAAGCTCCTGAACATGCACGTCTGAAAGAAGCCTTCAAAATGGCAGTGAAAAAAGGAAAAGGCGCTAGAATTGTAGTAATTGACAGAGACGGGTCTGTCCTTATGGACAGCAAAAATTGAATTTTAGTTGGTTAAAGGAAGGGGAAGAGTACTCATGATAGTAGTAGGAGTCGGGGTCGGGCCCGGCATGCTTACAGAAGAAGGGATTGAGGCAATAAGAAAGGCCTCAGTGGTTTATGGTGCAAAAAGAGCCCTTGAACTTGCAAAGCAGCACATGACCTGCGAAGCAAAAGCGATTAAAGACTATAAGTCTCTCCACCTTTTACCTGCAGACGCGGTAGTCCTATCCACGGGAGATCCCATGTTTTCAGGGCTTGGAAAATTTGCAGGGGAAAAAGATACCGTTATTCCTGGAATTTCTTCAATGCAGGTAGCCTGCGCCCGTACGAAAGTAAACCTGACCAACCTTTGTGCAATTACTGCTCATGGTAGGGATTTTGAGCCAGCAAAGGCCGAGCTGATCCAGGAATTAAAGAATGGAAGAAATATCTTCCTGCTTCCTGAAGAGACATTTGGTTCCATTGAGGTTGCACAGATTCTCAAAGAACTGGGAATCGAAGCCGAGCTTTATACCTGCGAAAACCTTGGCTACCCTGAAGAAAGGGTCGCAAAAGGCACCCCTGAAAATCCGCCTATCGCGGAAACAATTCTCTACGGACTGCTTGTTGTGCAAAAAAGGTAAGCAGAAAATGTAATATTAATCTGGCTCTTCGCTGTTTTGGGTGGGTTGAAAATAATTGCTTAGTTCGAAGGCATTCAGATCAAATAGAGAAACATCAAGCTTGAATGTGATATTCAATAACAACTGTTCCTACATTTTATATATGCCACTCCAACATTTAGGAGCTAAGGAATGACGAAAATTTAATTTCAAGTATTTATGTGCCGATCTTGTCTTTGATGGCTATTTGGGAAATGGGATTATAAAGCCATTCCCAAAGTGAAAACTTGAAGTTATTTTTCAACCATTCCTAAATGTAAGTTACCCACTCGAAACAGCGAAGAGCCTATAATCTTAATCGGTAAACCGACTGAATCCGGTGAGACCTTTGCATTAGATATAACTTATGGATCCGAAATCATGGATCTTGTGGGACCCATGAATCCAGTGGAACCTATGGATCCTGTAGAATTATTAATCCTTTAAAACCATAACATTAGAGCCTCTTAATACTTTAGAACCTGTAAGTTAGATTTAACCTCTGAATCCGATAGAGCTGGATTCAGGTGGTGTATGTAACCTTTGTACGGCTGAAATATGTGAAATTCCAGATATTGCGGAATAACTGTAATATAAATAATTGCAGAAGAATCCACAAAAAATTGATTTGGCTTTAAAACGCTTAATTCAGCTTTGATTCAGCTCAGTGCAAGATACATGATAATATAATAGATTAAATCCCCGAAAACAACTGCAGTAATAAAGCCAGCAGTAATTGAGAGCATGAAGGGTAGGCCAGGAGTAACCCAAACCTCTTTTCCAATCAATCCTTTTTTCATATACTCTTCGAGTTCAGGTTTCTGGTTTGCATCGAAATTAAGTCCTGCCCGCGAAAACTTTTTCTTAATACTTCCGCTTTCGTCAACCTCAAATTTTTCGAGCAGGCCAAGGTGTTCTTTGTTTTTCAGGGAAGAAATCTCGGTCCTGTACCCTATGAACATGTATGAGGGTTTTTTCAGCATTTCAGGTGAGAAATGCAAGAGGTTATAACAGAACATCCCCAGGGGGACAAGAGTAGTCAGCAGGAGCGCATTTCCCAGGACCGTGAAAGTAAAAAGTCCTATGAAAGGAATTCCAAATAGGGGGTAGATCTCTCCTGAGAAATGGAAGACAGGGTACAGGGGGAAAAGGATGGAAAGTACTATGAGTCCCTTTGCATCCCCGCCTCCGAAAGCTCCAAGCTGGAAAAGGATATAAACAGAAGCAAATACGATAAACCCGGAAAGAAATAGAGCCTTGAGATACGGAACTCCACCCTCATAGATTTCATAAAATACGAGCACTGAGCCCAGGGTAAGCATGTACTTCCATAGCCTGTTTGAGACCCTGCGGGCCTTGAGGTCGGAATAACATGAGTAGAGCAAAAAGGGCATTGTGTAGAGTATTTTGATGATTTCTATCATTTCAATCCTGCAATAAAACTATTCATAATGAATTCACATTATTACTTATCTACTTTATTGCCCCTGTAAAAATGTATTCAATTCCACTTTTATGCAGAGTCTTTCTTGATGAGTCTTTGGAAGTAGCTTGAATGTGTGGTTTTCTCTTCCTAATAAGAATTTCATCGTATGAATTATCGGATTGGCTGAAACTACTTGTCACACAGTCTTAGTTACTTGCTACACAGTCTTAGTCACTTTCTACGCAGTCTCAGTCACTTTCTACGCAGTCTCAGTCACTTTCTACGCAGTCTTAGTCACTTGCTACGCAGTCTCAGTCACTTGTTACACGGTCGTAATATGTAACATTTCGTTGCCGCCTTTTTGAAATTCATAAGGTACTTTTTCTATACGAGCCTTAAAACCATCTGCTATCAGTACATCTATTACTATCTCCATATATCTGGACCTTCTTATTCCAAATTCCATAAGAGGAAATAGTCGCACTTCAGAAGCCACTCGACAGAGTTCTCTTATTGACTGAATGTGGAAATCTGCTGAAAGCTGTTCACTGTAAAGGAAAAGAAAATGTGAGCATAGAGCTATATCGAACTCTCCATCTTCGAAAGGGAGGGAAGGCAAGCTCGCGTCTACATAGCGGCCTTCTTTAATGCCTGCCGAATAATCCGATAAAAAGTCATTCATTGCGCGCATGCGAATTCTGCCAAGCTCCTCAACTGAAGATATCTGCTCCCACACATACTCATTCTTGTTCTTTCCGACTTGCTCCATGATTATTTTGTATGCTTCATTTATTCTACTTCTTAATTCACTGGAATTAAAGCGATAAATGGGATCAACTGAGATAATATGGCCACCGAGTTTTGTCAGACTGGAGTTAAAACTCGCAGGTCCGCTGCCACAATCCAGAAATCGCTTTTCAAGGTCTTCCTTTGACAGGGCAAACATCGACACGTATTCCTCAAAAGAACGTCCCCATGGAACTACTTTCTCCAAAATAATAGTCATATTTATCTCTCTTGTTTCACATATTTGTCAGGCATCAAGGTCAATCCTTTCTTCATACTATAACTCTTAGCACTTTAGCAATTGAGTAAAGTGATTACACCACATTTTTTACTCCTTCTTATCTCAATAGGGAGAGTGAGAAATACTGGACATTGAAACTGAAAAATCGTAATCAATGATAAGGACCCGGGCAAAAGGAAGAGAACAAGCCCGGGATGCCCGATTGTGGGATATAGCAAAACCGCAATCGAGGTATTGTTCATCGTAAGAAAGTGTGACGAAATCGATAAATCATTTCAGCATCATTTGTCTTCCTTGCAAATAAATATAATGTATCTTTGTGTTTCTATAAAGCCTTTGGTTGAAAACTGTTCTCATTGGAGTATTTGTAGGATTAATATTGGAAAGTAATATTAATGATTTCATATTATTTCTAAAAAAGTATTTAATACACATTATATTGCGCTAAAATGAGATCTTACCTGTTCAATATAGAAAAACTTTAATCTTATTGGTAAATCTGCATAAATATTTCATATGGAATCTTAATATTTTTATGATCTGGGTATATAATGGGAAAAGAATTTTAGAAGTTGGAATAATTAAAAAAATGCTAAAGATTATATTCATGCTTTTTGTTATTGCTGCTGTAGTCTTTGCAGCTGGCCGTGCCGGAAATACAAAGACAACAAAAAAACACTCAGGAAAATCCCAAAAAATAGACATCAGCAGTAGCAGCAACAACTGCACCAAGAGAATCACTTACAGTAACACCATCAGTAGCACCTGTAGTAACAAACAACACTACTGAAAATGCAACTGGAAAAATAACAGCTTAACACAGCACTTACATGAGTAATGCTCAGCGCGAGCTGGCTATTGCACAGTTTCACCAGAATAATTCTGGCACACAAAATACCAGCGTGAACGTCAGATTACCAGCGTGAAAGTCAGCCAGTAAAGATTAAAAGATTTGAGTTAATAGTATAATTAAGGAAATACCCAAGTGGCCTTTTTAAGAGGCTATAACCTCCCATTTTTTAGACAGTCCTCTATTTTTCGGGCAGCTCTCTATCGGACAACTTTTCGTTTCCTGGGAATCAATCATAATTCTGGTGTTTATTTGTCGAGATTCAGAAGACCTGATCCGGCTAAAGCTCAGGAAAGTGGAAATTGATTAAGAAGTATTCAAAGGTTACTTTAATCTTAATTTTTCTCATTCGGGTCATCCCGAATAGTTTTACTAAAAAGTTCAGTAAAGTATTCGTCAGCTAAAAGAATCTTGGTCACTTCTAAAGCCTACTAATGATTTGATATTTCTTATGATGTTAACAAATGCAAACTTTACTGAGCCTTTCGGATAGAAGTATTTAGTATAGCATATCGATTGTATAAACAGATTGATTTGGTATAAACAGATTGATTTGGTATAAACAGATTGATTTAGTATAATCTTATGGATTTAATATAAGCATATGGATTTAGTATAAACAAATTTATTTGGTATAAGCATACGGATTTAGTATAAACAGATGAACCTAATAATATAATACGCTAAAAATAATATATATTTTGAGAGGCTAGTACCATGAAAACTTAATTGTGGATCATCAATTTGATAAAAACGATATCAGCTGATGGAAGTCACCAGAATAATATGTTCTATATTTGGGTTTTCATGGTACTAGTATAACTTGCGTTCTCATCTGCTACCACATACAAAGCCCTATTCCTCAAAACTATACCAGCGCCTACTCCGAAAGAATCTATTCTATATGAAGAGACAAAATCAAGAGCTTGAAACCAGTGAGTCCAATACCAAATCTCTTCTAAGAGCCTATCCGAAAAGTCCTGATGCTCTAAATGTTATCCATGCGCATGCGAAATGTAGCATAGCAAGGTAATTCTCAATTTTCTTTTCCCATCTTATTAGTAGCGCTTCGAAATCTGTTTAACCAAGAATGTGTCCTTTCCACGACCCATCTTCTTGCCGTAAAACCAGGTATTTTTATGTTTTCTTCTCCCCGGCTCCGAATGTGAGCAGTATAGCCATATTCTTTAACCAATTCTCTGATATCCGGATAATCATATCCCTTATCCATACATATATTTTGAATTACTTCATCTGGAGAAGGCCTTTCAAAGATAAAAGCATCAAACGTCTTTTTTACTAGCATTTTATCGTGACGATTAGCTCCATCCACAACAACAGAAAGTGGTATGCCTTTTGCTTCAGTTAATAAACTTCTTTTTGTGCCTTTTTTGCCACGATCGGTAGGATTAGCACCTGTTCCAGCTCCACCTAATGGTGCTTTTGTCATAGCTCCATCAATTGCTTGCCACTCCCACTCCAACCCTTTTTCATTATCATAATACAGCAGACCAGCTTGCCACATTCTTTCAAATAATCCATCTTCCCGCCACTCTTGGAATCGATCATGGACAGTACTTGGCGCTCCATAACACCTTGGCAATGCTTTCCATTGGCAGCCTGTAAGAAGAACATAAAAAATACCGCTCAATATTTTCCAATCATCTTCTAGAGGTCTTCCGAGCTTCTTTTTATGTTTGGGTAGTGGTAGTAATGGTTTTATTTTATACCAGAATTCAACTGATATCTTGCATACGGATTTAGTATAAACAGATGAACCTAATAATATTATACGCTAAAAATAATATATATTTTGAGAGGCTAGTATAACTTGCGTTCTCATCTGCTACCACATACAAAGCCCTATTCCTCAAAACTATACCAGCGCCTACTCCGAAAGAATCTATTCTATATGAAGAGATAAAATCAAGAGTTTGAAACCAGTGAGTCCAATACCAAATCTCTTCTAAGCAGATAGTGCAGTTCGGGACTTCCAGAATCCTTCAGATGAGAACGCAGTCTTTTCTCCAAAATAAAACTGATAAAAAGGCGGAAGTTAGGGTGAATCTCTGTAAAAGATGGTATAAGTTAAAGAAAAATCACCATCTTGCAAAATAAGAAAATTAGGTTGCTCTGCCATTATTGCAGAAATACATCATCGGTATTGAAGTTTCCAGAAAATACTCTGCCCAGACAGCGCAGGTTTTACAGATGCATTGTTGGTTAGGGTCCAGGTCTCTGCAACTAGCATCACCTGCCGAACAGTAGGCTCCAGGAAACATTTGAGGCTCCAGAGCTTCATTTCCTGGTAAGCTATTCGGTTCGTTTTTTAAGTTTCCAGTTTTTTCCTGTGCACATAAGCTGTCAGCCTGGACAGGACACTGTGGACACTTGCACCTTTCAATATTTGACTTAGTATAAGGAACTCTCAACTCTACGGATGTACCCGTTTCATTCATTTAATTTCCCCCAAAATAGTATTCATAAAATAATATTCGCTGATTACTTTAGGTTTTGAGGATAAAAACCTTTTCAGTTTTCGAAAAAATTGTAACTTAAGCAGTTGAATCATGGAATTAGACGTATGAGGTTCAAATTAGGCAGTTTGCCGACTTTTCATAAAGCTGCAAATCTCAAAAAGTTATTGGGTAGTAATTTTCACATTGAAAGAACTCCAGTATAACTACTTTTTAGGGTAAAGTGTTGCTGTTTACCGTCTTTCCGTGCGAAGATTCTTCTGCCTCTACTTGTTCAGCTCTTATCGTTGATTTGAAAACGTTTTTATATGTTCTGTTATATTATTTTATATGAGCCCCTGTATAAGATTTAGTAAGGGTTTCGTTAGTTGGTTATTTATTGTATCTTTGATGTTTGTTATAGTAATATACACATTTATATTAGAAACGGGGGCTCATACTATATTTTCTAGTTTTCGATCTCCACTTGAATTTAGGGTTTAATGTCTCACTTTTTAAAAAGCTAATTTTGATCAATAAATACAAACAAACACAAAACATATAACCAGTAATTGAGTAATTAAAACCGTGTCAACATTACACAGAACAAGTGGAACAATAGATAAAGCAGTAATTTTAGTAGCACCAACAGTGCTTATTTATTTTATTAGCTACTTTTTTATATTTATCTATGAAAACCAAATGAAAAAAATAACATTAGACTACACAACCGCCTTTATGAGTTTAATACCACCAATAATATTTTTAGCAGCAATCTATATTTTTTGGCGATCCACCCATACTTGATTGATGTTTTCATGACTAAAACTCAAACATGGCTTTAGCTCGCGTTTATTGCTCATACCGCAGGTTGGCTCCAGTAGTGCCAGGATTACAGAAAAAGAAAGAGCGGGAAACTGTACTTCGATCATTTTGGAATAATACTAATCAACAAATGATGGACTACTTATTTGGCATCAAAGTGCTTCAGTACTTTCATTTTAGATTTTATGTCAAGTTTTTGTCAGTTGGCACTATCCATGTTCTTCTTCAAAACAGACGGAGACTCCCCAGGTATAATCTTAATATAGTTTAAAAAATATGTTACTATGGCTGTCTTAGTATCGCTGAGAATCAAGTACCGCGAAAAACGACATTCCAAAAAAAGATTTGATAAAACGTCAAGACAGCCAATCACTTTTCGATTGATTTTTCTAAGATTGAGCCGAAGGCTTTGCAGTAATGTTCTTGGCTTCAGTTACAGCAATTGGCAATACTTGATTGCAAATTTTAGGGGATAAATATTATGCCCGCTCAATCCGTGGGGGAGGTATAACTTTCCATTATAAAGTTTACTGCAGTAAACTGTAAACCACTTTTAAACAGAAACTCTGAATAAGAAGATAGGAAAAAATTGAGAGTAAAAAGGTAAAAATAAAAAAAACTAAGAATTAAAGAAAAAGCGAAGAAACTGTGCCTAAAAGCCCATTCCGTCTTTTAAGTTTTACAAGGTTTAATTCCCGCTTATTTCAGTAGTTTAATCATCTCCCTTCCAAAAGCAAAAAGGTCAGATGGACTCCTTGATGATACAAAATTCCCGTCAATAACGACTTCTTTATCTTCGTAGAGTGCTCCTGCAGCTATAATATCGTCCCTTATCCCTATCCAGCAAGTAGCTTTCCTGCCTTTTATAACACCTGCCGAAACGAGAACCTGGGGACCGTGACAGATTGCAGCAACGGGTTTGCTTTCTTTGAAGAAATGTTTTGCAATCTCAAGTGCATGGTTATCAAGCCTCATTTTCTCGGGCCCTTTTCCTCCTGAAATCACGAGGATATCGTAATCTGCTGGGTTCACATCCTTAAAGGCAACATCAGCCTCAATCTGATATCCTTGTTTTCCTGTTATCGGCCCTTTCTTCATTGAGGCTACATGTGTGGTTATTCCCTCTTCCTTCAAACGGTGATAAGGATAGAAAAGTTCCATATCTTCAAAACCATCGGCTCCGAATACAAGTGCTTTCAGATAAATTCCCCCTAATAACTTTTGCAGTTTTAATTCTGCTCTTTTGCGTCTTATTACTTCTGTAGTTTTAATCCTGCGCCTTTAATCTGCGCATTTAATCCTGCGCCTTTAATCCTGCGCTTTAATACTGCGCATATAATCCGGCGCCTTTAAGCTTGCGCCTAAAATGCGCCTTTAATCCTGCGCCTTTAATCTTGCAGACAAAGGATTCCGAAAAATGATTATTCCAAAGGCACATATACCTTGTCTGATTTTGAAAATAAAACAGGTAAAATCGGTCGTAAACGGGTACATAATATTACAGGAAAAATAGTAAAATTGATCCGTAACCTGTAAGCTTAGATTTTCTCAAGGGCCTGATCGAGGTCTGCGATTATATCATCGGAATCTTCAATCCCCACCGATAGCCTGACAAGCCCATCCGTAATACCTATCTTTTCCCTTACTTCTGAAGGTACGCAGGCATGAGTCATGGATGCAGGGTGCTGGATAAGAGTATCAGTAGCTCCGAGGCTTACAGCAAGTGAACAGAGCTTGACATTGTCCATGAGCTTCCGCCCTGCTTCAACTCCACCTCGAATCTCAAAGGAGAGCATGCCGCTGTATCCGCTCATCTGCTTGTGGGCAAGTTCATACTGCGGATGACTTGGAAGCCCCGGATACCGCACCCATTCGATCTCCGGGCGGGACTCAAGAAATTCCGCAACTTTCATGGCATTTTCTGCATGTCTTTCCATCCGGATATGCAGGGTTTTAAGTCCCCTTATACAGAGCCAGGCTTCATGCGAGCCCATAATGCCTCCTGTGTATCCGACAACTGGAGCCATGCTTTTTATAAACTTCTTCTTTCCTGTAACTATTCCACCAAGAAGGTCGGCATGCCCGCCGATATACTTTGTACAACTGCTCAGGGAGATATCTGCCCCTAACTCCAGAGGTCTCTGAAAATAAGGCGTTGCAAAAGTATTGTCTACAACACAGAGAACTCCATGTGTCCTGGCTATTCCTGCGATTTCCCTGATATCACAGAGAGTCATTGTAGGGTTGGCAGGAGTTTCGAGAAATACCATTTTTGTCTCTGATTTGAAGGCTCTTTCCACGTTTTCTATCTCAGAGGTATCGACAAAACTGACATCTATTCCAAGCCCTGGGAAAACTTCGGAAAAGAGACTGTAGGTGCAGCCATACACTACATCAGTTGAGATAAGGTGGTCTCCTTTCTTGAGGACAGTAAGTCCGACTGCGGTAATTGCTGCCATTCCTGACGCAAAAGTCTGTCCTGCCTCCCCTCCTTCAAGCGCAGCAAATTTTTCGGCCAGAACCTTGTGGGTGGGAGTATTGGGAGGGATTCTGGCATAGACGTATCCGGCTTCTCCCCCTGCAAACCTTTCCGCGCCCTGCCTGGCATTTTCGAAAATAAATGTTGAAGTCTGGAATATCGGAGTTGTATGTGCTCCGAAAACCGGGTCCGGCTTTTCTGCTGCATGCACACATTTTGTTGCAAACTTCACTTCTCTTTCCATTTCCCCAAAACCCCCTGTTAAAATTATAGTGACTATCTCTTTCTTTTTATCTCATTCTCTATGTTTACTAGTATATCTGACCTTATTTCTCTTCTGCGGTTTCCAATATTAAATTGTGTCTTGATTTCAAAATATTCCAAGTGAAAACATTTTGGTCGTCCATCGTCATGTGGTTATGTTTTTATGACTAGTACCATGAAAACTTAATTGTGGATTATCAATTTGATTAAAACAATATCAGCTGATGGAAGTCACCAGAATAATATGTTCTATATTTGGGTTTTCATGGTACTAGTCTCCGGTGTAACGAATGCTTGCTTTTTTACTCCCTGAATAGATCTGCTCTAACCTTACTGAAGTGCGGAACAAAAAGCATCAGAAGACAGCATCAGAGCTTTTTGGAAATAACATCCACAAAATAAAAGATGATAAGACGACACTTAAGGTGTTTGATACACACTCAATGGACTATATGAGCTTACATCTAAAATTAAAAGTTTAATAAAGCTTATTTTGTTAAGAAAAACTCTTAAATTCACTCATTTACATAAGTGTTTTTATATGTTACCCAGTTAATTTAAAATTGTCAATCGTCGGATAGCCGACAAGACAATTTGAACAAAATATGAGTTATAAATAAATTATCTCTCTTCTTAGCGAATTTTCAAAAACTATCAGTGGCAAGTAATCAAAAGATCAAAATTTTATAAACATTAACAAGTTTGGAGAGTAAACAATGGGAGATCAAACATTTACCAGGACAAGAAAGATGCTGGGTGTTTTGCTGTTAGTCTCTTTAATAATGTTTGTGACAGCTTCGTCAGTAAGCGCAAAACAGGTTAATGGCAACTACCAAACAGGTTACCAGGCAGGTACCAAAGCTGGCTATAAAGTTGGCTACAATGCTGGTCACGAAGATTGCCTCAAACATGGACAAAACGGAGTTCTAACGAAGATTCCTAGTCCTGCTATCAAAAATAAATGGACCAAAAGCTACACAAAAGGCTATAAAGAAGCCTTTAAAAAAGGATACATATCCGGCTACAACAAAGTGAGATTTAAATGCCTAAAAAAATAATATGTTTGAAATTCAGTAGTGAGGCGAATGAAGCCAGTTACTAGAATCAATTAGCAAATGAGTCTCGATTTTAATTCAAAATCATAATTTTATATAGTACTTACGCGGTTGAACTGAAATCAATAGCATTAAACCGTTAAATGTCTAAAAAGTGAATTTGACCACGATTTATATTGCGCTTGATTTTGTACTTCAAATGCGTAAGTCATATATTGTCATAAATATATTTAAAAATCCTTTAATTAAAATTTTAATTGTTATGTATGGCTTTAAAACCCTCATTGTCCTGGCCGGCTTTCTCAAGCTCTTTCACCAATGTCTCATTGTGCTCTTCTAACTCTTCGGTTTAGTACTGACTTGTGCTAATTCAATAGAGTTTCCGTGCCCTCAAAAGGGCTGCAGTAAGTCTTTGAGTCCATTTTAGGTTTTCTTTTTCTGTCTTCAATTGCCTCCATATTGTCTCAATGTATGTCTTCATGAGATGATTATGGGTTTCCCGCATTTCCTTCTGATGAAACAGTAGTTCACTGTCAATTTAACTGACTCTAGATGTTATGACAGGGCTCAACAATTATTACTTCAACTAAATCCTACGGGGAAATTGGAGAGATATCTAAAGGATACGTTATACTTGACTCTGTATTTGACAAATTATTCTATCGTTGTACAATGATGAAAGATTGAATGATTTAAGGGGGAATTTATAGACTAAAAAAAGAATAAATAGTGAGAAAAAAGAAATAATTTGTAAGAGTAAATAATAAAACTTTAAAAAAACAAGCAAACTTTATATCAAAAGAATAGTTAACTAAAGTCAATAAAATATCAGGGAAATAGTAACATCTTACGATAGGAAGTTGCTGTTTAATTAAAGGAAAAAGTGGATGATGTTATAACTTCAACCTATGGGATTTACTGATAAAAATGAATGTGAAGCTACACATTATTTGCACTGCTGTTTTACTCGCTTTAGGGATATCTGTTGTACTCTCGTTAACTGGATTAACTCTTGCAGCCAGCAACGCCACTGCAACTGTTTACGGGAAGACATGTGCATTTGATACCTGTGAACCCCTAAATGATACTGTAGTTAGTATCAATTCCACTCCTCCTCAGTCAGTAGTAGCAAAAGACGGGATGTACTCCTTTGAATTAGTGCCCGGAAACTATACTATTAAGTACAGTTACTATGAGAACGGAACTCTGACATACTATAAAGAAGAAACTTTTATGATTGAAGATAAAAGTATAGGATATGATTTTTTACGCTGGGCCCTTCTTCTTCCAGTTAACTCCAAAAACTTGGAGGAAAGATCAAAAGAATCAATAACAGGAACATCTACGGCGAAAGCACCTGTTATTTCAAATTCAGTCAACAATTTGCAGACACCAGCCACCAAACCGAGCAGGCTTCATTTTTCAATCTATTACCTGCTGATAGCACTTACGTCATTCTTTTTACTAATAGGGAGTTACCTTCTTTTGAGAAACCATGGGCAAAAAAAGAAAAATTATCCCCAAAGTATAAAAAATGGACATACAATCAAAAATGTTTTTGAGCTTTTAAATAGGCTCAAGGTTTTGCCAAAAAGCTCCTCCAAAGACAATGATCAAGAAATGAGACCGAAGTTCAAGGTAAATACTGAGGAAGCTGTATCTGTAATAGAAGTAGAACCCAAAATACAGAAAAAGAATATGCCAAATATAGAAAACTATCAAGAGCGGGAAACAGAAATTGCAGAATCAGTGTCAGAAGAAGAGAATAGAAGATCTTTTCTTGAAAAACCTGCATACAATTCCGAAATTGATACTCTTGTTCTTGAAAAGAAACTCCTGCTCCCCTCAGACCTTCAAGAAATTATAGATATAATTAAAAATCAGGGAGGTCTGATTTCCCAAAAAGATCTGCGCAGTAAGTTGAATTATTCCGAAGTAAAAGTAAGTGTCATGCTTACAGATTTAGAAAAAAGAAAAAGGATTAAGAAGATCAAAAGAGGTCGTGAGAATTTCATAGTCCTGAGAGAGTGGAAGCGGTGAATACTCCCTCCACTAAAATGAGTGATTAGTTGATAACTTAAGATACTTTTAATTTAGCAATTGTGCTAATGTCCATTAACTCTTAGTAATTCCATATTCTTCTGCAGGCATTTATTTTTCAAAATCCCATTTTCCTTTTCGTTTTGTTAATCCTGCATGATTCCTCCAAAAGTTAAAATGAATACAATAAAGCCTCATATGACTGTATAATATTAGACTTTTTCGAAATCCTAAATCCTGTAATTTTTCTTGAGACTCTATTTATTATCCTCTTTAAAAATCGGAATTTGTCTTTCAAGTAAAGTCGTTGGTATTTCACTTTGGTCTTATCTGTAACCTTTGTCTACTCATCTGCTCCAAATTGTTTTCTTGGTCTTAAGATAAAATTAATTATTGCTTTAATTCGGTGCAAAGCTCAACCATATTCGTGTTCCTTTATTTTCAGTTTCTGTTCTTTGCGCAACTGTTTTTCAGTCATCACACACATTTCATCCATCTCAATCTTGAAGCATTGTGACTTTCATCAGCTCTTGATTTACAATTATGGACTTATTTTCACTTAAACCGAGGGTGTCTGCAGAGTCAATTTTCGTATTCTTGCAGTGGAGTAAGTTACTCGAGACTATAAGTAGAATAATCCACATCCCTAAACATGTTGACATGCTAATTTTTTCATTTACTGAAACAGGTTTGTGCTAATCTAGTCGAAGTTTGGAACAAAAAGATCAAGAGACAGAATTAAGGCGTTTTAGGAATAACATCTACAAAATAATCGAGTAAAAACCGACACTTAAAGGATTTAACGTGCTTTCACTTTTCTATCTAAGCTTATATCTGAAATTAAAAGTTTATTTAAGCTTATTTTGTTAAGAAAAACTCTTTTAGTCATTTGTTTTTATAAGTATGTTTATATGTAAGCCTGTTAATTTCAAGTGTGTCGATCGGCGGAAGCCGACAAGACAATTTAAAAAAGTAGGACTATAAAAATTGTATGGCCCATTCTCGTCTGCTTACAGGCATTTATGACGATATACCTGGACCTTATAATCCTCAAAACAGTCCAAAGTGAAAATAAACCAATCCGATAGTTGTAGAACAAATCTGTTTATCGGTACTGATTTATTGGGTAATTTATTGAAATTCAATAAAAACATAAAAATTAAATAAATTTCTGGAGTTAGGCTAAATGCAAATGAAAAAGATACTTGGTATTCTGCTGGCATTCTGTTTCGTAATGTCAGTTACAGCTGCAACAGCAGCGGCGAGACCGACAGGATCAGTACTCCCTTCATAACAAAGACAGAATGCCAACTCAAGTTCGATGGCAAAAACAACTTCAAGAAAGATTACAAAATCGTATAGGTAAAATCGTATATAAGATGGTAAAGATCTCCAGGTCACTGGGATAGCAAAGTGGACATAAAGACAAGTCGTGTATTCACCGAGAATCACCAAAAAATTGTGATCACCAGAAGGTATCAAGGTATAGTTGCACCTGCAAAGATGAGATAAAGGTTCCTGTAAAAGGTCCCTGTAAAGGTCCCTGTAAACAATCACAATGGCCACAACAACCACAATGGCCACAACACCCCCGCCGCTAAAATTAAGGTAACCATAACTGGAAATTAAATTCAACTAAACTGGCTAGCGTAAGTACTAATCATATTAGATGCTAGCCCGTTTGGTAATTTACCTATGTTGTTTGATTTCTTTTTTCTTTTTTCTCTGGTATACTCTACCCCAAGCTAACAACACAAATTCTGTTATCTCTTTTTTTTGCGAATTTTCAAAAACCATCGTTGTATGTGATCAAAGAATCAACAACCTTATAATTGTATAAACCTGAAAAGAGTTTGGAGAGTAAATAAATGCGAAAAAAAACATTTTCCAGAATAAGAAAGATACTGAGTGTTCTGCTGTTAGTCTCTTTAATGGTGTTCGTGACAGCTTCGTCAGCAAGCGCAAAACAAGTTAATGGCAACTACCAAACAGGTTACCAGGCAGGTACTCAAGATGGTTCCAAAGTTGGTTACAATGCTGGTCACGAAGATTGCCTCAAAAACGGCCAAAACGGAGTTCTAACGAAGATTCCTAATCCCACTATCAAGGATAAATGGACCAAAAGCTACACAAAAGGCTATAAAGAAGCCTTTAAAAAAGGATACATCTCCGGCTACAACAACGCGAGATTTAAATGTCTAAAAAAATAATATGTTTGAAATCCAGTAGTGAGGCGAGTGAAGTCAGTTATTAGAAGCAATAAGCAAATGAGTCTCGATTTTAGTTCAAAATCACAATCTTATATAGGACTTATGCGGTTGAATTGAAATCAAAGCATTATACTGTTAAATGTCTAAAAAGTGAGTTTGACCATAACGTCTATTGTGCTTGACTTTTTACTTCAAGTGCGTAAGTCATACTATGATAGGATTGTTTGTCAATTAATTTTGATCTATCAGACGTTTATGTTTAAGGGCTGGGGTAAGGGGCTGATTAAAATGAAAATCGATTTCCTCAATCCTACTTTCGTAGTATATTTTTGTATATTCACTCACATTCCGATTTCTAATACTTTTGTACAAATTTAGATCACAAAAGTATAATTTTATTGAATACCCACTAATAAAATGGCCAATATCAATTGAATATTATCCTAAATTGGCAGGGGTTCGGAATGTCAGTATT
>CAVRNH010000043.1:0-40292 GCA_963722085.1 uncultured Methanosarcinaceae archaeon
TCAGCTCTAAAATATTTTCTGCTTTTTGTGACACATTTGATAAAACATACTCTGGCGCAAGGAATAAAAAAGAAGTTGGAACGTTTGGATTTCTTCTGGAGCTAAAATATCACCGTACTCATTAGATAGCCGATAAACTGAGCTTATAAAAGTTATAATTCGACATGAAACTTCTATTAAGGACTGACTCCGATGCTAATATGACCAGCTGTTATAGATAATACATATATTTAAACAGATATATAATAACGAAAATTATATAATTGAATGTTTGAATCATAATATAACCATAATTGGGGGGTAGTTTCATTGTATATTTCCCGTAGAGATTTGAAACATATTTTAGCACTGTTGATGACTCTTGCGATTCTTCTACCAGGTTTATCTATCGCTAAGCCATCAGAAGGAAATGGGACAAATATAAGCAAAAATATGACCACTAGTCAGGGTTATCCAATTAACAACGACAATAATTCTCTTACCGTGGGCAATCGCGGCCAAACTCTTTTGCAAGACTTCCAGTTCGTTGAGAAGATGTCTCACTTCGATCGGGGAGCGCATTCCTGAGAGAGTAGTGCACGCGAAAGGTGCTGGAGCCTTTGGTTATTTCCAGGTTTATTAGCCAATGGACAATTACACCAAAGCTAAATTCCTGCAAGATTCTAATAATAAGACTCCCGTCTTTGTGCGGTTCTCCACAGTTGCAGGAAGTAAGGGTTCCGCGGACACTGTGAGGGATGTTCGGGGATTTGCGGTTAAGTTCTACACTGAAGATGGTAACTATGATCTGGTAGGTAACGATATACCCGTCTTCTTTATCAGAGACGCCGTAAAGTTCCCAGATTTTATTCATGCCCTAAAAGCTGAGCCCAACAACAATATTCCATCTTCGTCTTCTGGACACAATAACTTCTGGGATTTCATATCCCTTACTCCGGAGTCGACTCATATGCTTACCTGGGTCTTCTCAGATCGAGGGACTCCAGCTAGCTACAGGATGATGGAAGGATTCGGAGTCAATACCTATGTGTGGGTGAACAATGACGGCAAACCCATATACGTAAAATATCACTGGAAACCAAAGCTTGGAGTGCACAATTTCGATCGCCAGAATGCTACCAGCATATCTGGGAAGACCCGGACTATCTAACTAGGGATCTCTGGAACGCCATTGAAAAGGGAGATTACCCAGAGTACGAGCTCTATGTGCAAACAATGAATATCTCCGAGGAAATGAATCAGACCTTTGACCCGCTGGACGACACCAAAATCTGGCCGGAGGACAAGTTCCCCCTGATACCAGTAGGTAAGATGGTGCTTAACCGCAACCCAGAAAATTTCTTTACTCAGGTCGAGGAAGCAGCCTTCTGCCCAGCTAATCTGGTTCCAGGCATTGAGTTCTCTGCTGACAAAATGCTTCAAGGCAGGACATTCTCCTACGCCGATACACAGCGTTACCGCCTGGGGGCTAACTTCAATGAGTTACCCACCAACAGACCGCTGGCAGGAGTAGATAATAACCAGCGCGATGGGGCCATGCAGTACGAGGTGTTCAATGGCTCAGTTAACTACTATCCTAGCAGCCAGGGAGGATCTAAACCTGTTTCCCAGGAAGGAGAGGCATATGAGCCTTACCTCAAAGGAAATATGACCCGAGAGCAGATCTACAAGACTGATGACTTTACTCAGGCAGGAGAGAGATACCGCTCCCTGAATCAGACTGAGAAGGAGCACTTGGTTTCCAACCTGGTGTTCGATCTCAGCCATGTAACCAAACCTGAGATTCAGAAGCGAGCAGTAGATAACCTGCAGCAGGCAGACAAGAACTTGGGCGCAGCTGTAGCTCAAGGCTTGGGCTTAAAGAAGTAAAGAATCTATTATTTAAAAAAGACGAACTTGAGAGCCTATCCAAAGCTACCTGGTTCGTTTAAATTTCTATTTTTAATTAAGTCGAATTCACGGATGAATCTTCTACTTTATATAACTAAATTTGAATTCAGGGGGTCTTTTTCTGAAAAATAATTGGGGTAGAATTTTAAGCAATTTCCTCCCCCCTTTATTGTAATACAGTAACCCCATTCCCCCATTCAAATTTCGGACGACGAGAAATAAAATAGGAATGTGGTTTTATGGTTGATAATAACCCAGGTAGTGTGCATAATAATTCTAAAAAAATGTAATCAATTAAAGAAAATACTTGATAACGTGAGAAAGTTCATGACAAAAGAGGAAGAAGAGAATAAGAAGCCGGCTTCGTTTGAAACATCTCAAAACGAAAAAACCTGGAATCGAGTCAACAATTAGGAAGTTCGAATACTCCGAAATTTGAAACTCCTGAAACAAAAGAAGCCGAAAGATCAATGAGAGAAAAAAGGCTAAAATTAAAGAACAAAAACTTCCGAAGAAATATAGAAAGGGTTGGTAAAAGATTCCCATAGCAGAAATTACTTCGGATCCTCTTTTTTGGATGAGAGAAGTAACAGGTATATTTGTCATTCGAAGCTAATGTTTTTCCCCTCAACTTTCATCTCCATGTCATTGCAATGGATAACAGGATAAGTTATTACATTCTCTTTAAAAGTTTTCAAATTCCTCTAAATTACGGAAATATTCTCTTTCTGTCCCAATCATGGTAGAAAAACAGATTTTTATCCCTACTTTATAGTCATGTTTTAACCTGTCACTTTTATTTGATTGCTCTAATTTGGATCTGAAAAACAAACAGATCTCTTTTCTCAACCTTATCAAAATCATTTTTAGGATTGAATCGAAATCATTTTTAGGATTGAAATGTACTTTAAAATATTTTATAACCCTCTTCCTGTGTTTACCCCCATTACAAGTGTTCTATCTGTTCTAAATGTTCTCGAGGAATGGCAAGAAAAAAGCACCATAAAGTATTTATCTAACAAGGTAATATTGCAGTATAACTGACTAATCAGTCAATTAGAGAGAATATATGAAAGAACAGATCAAAGACAAAAAAACAGCCATTATGGAAGCGGCCCTGAAGCTTTTCACTGAAAGAGGCTTCCACGGTACATCCACTGCTCAGATTTCGAAAGAAGCAGGTGTAGCCACAGGCACCCTTTTCAATTACTTTCCCACAAAGGAAGACCTTATAAACAGCCTATATTTCGAAGTAAAAGGGCAATTAAGTCAAAGTATGGGGAAAGAAATTGAAGCACAGAGTACCTTTCAGGATAAATTAAGAAAAATATGGTCAAATTTAATCAAATGGGGAGTAGACAATCAGGAAGAATTTCTTTTTGTCGGGCAGTTCTGCTCTTCTCCTTATATAACAAAATTTACGCGTGAAGAAGTGATGAAAGAGTATGTCTTTCTCCATGATCTTGTGAATGAAGGAATAAAAACAGGAGTGATCAGAGACTTTTCCGCGGAGCTGACCATTGCAATGTTTTATCAGGCTAGCAGGACGGTAGTGAATCTGATCCTTGATTCAGATTCATCACAAGATAAAAATAAGTTTATCGAAGATGGATTTCAGATTATCTGGAAAGGTTTAGCTAAGAATTAATTTTTTTCATCCCACTTATGAGTGACCAGTCACTCATATATGGAAATTAATGGACTAACTTACCTCAAAATATCCAGTCAATCAGAAAATCAATCCGAGATACATAAAAATAGTTTGAAGAAACCAGGTGAATTGAAAATGTTGTACAGAAAAATGCCTGAGAATGGAGACGAACTTTCTATACTTGGATTTGGATGTATGCGTCTGCCCATGAAAGAAGATGGTACCATAGATGAAGAAAGAGCCACTAAGCAGGTACGCTATGCAATCGACCACGGAGTAAACTATGTTGATACGGCCTGGCCTTATCACATGGAACAGAGTGAGCCTTTTTTAGGTCGTGCTCTTGCTGACGGATATCGCGAGAAAGTTAAACTCGCAACAAAACTCCCTTCCTGGCTTATAGAAAACCGAGAGGATATGGATAAGTTCTTGAATGCTCAGCTGGAGAAACTCAAAACAGACCATATCGACTATTACCTTATCCATGCTCTCGTTGGTGAACTGTGGGACAATATTGAAAAGCTGGATGTAGCTGATTTCCTTGATAAAGCCAAAAGCTGACGGCCGCATTATTAACGCAGGTTTTTCCTTCCACGGCTCGGGAGAAGATTTCAATCGGATAGTAGACGCCTATGACTGGGACTTTTGTCAGATCCAGTACAACTTCCTGGACGAAAAGAACCAGGCAGGTACCGTGGGTTTGGATTATGCAGCTTCAAAAGGCCTTGGAGTAATCATTATGGAGCCCCTCCGTGGAGGATACCTTGCAAGCCCCGTGCCTCCTGCTGTGAAAGAGATCTGGGATGAGGCTCCGACAAAGAGGACCGCTGCAGAATGGGCTCTTCGCTGGGTGTGGAACCATCCGGAGGTTACGGTTGTCCTCTCCGGGATGAATGAGGAAACACATATTGAAGAGAATCTTACAGTAGCAGACAAAGCATACCCAAATTCTCTGACTGAAGCTGAACTGCAGCTAGTAAAAAAAGTAGAGCGGAAGTACCGTGAACTGATGAAAGTAGGCTGCACAGGCTGTCAGTACTGCATGCCCTGTCCAGCAGGGGTGAATATTCCATTATGTTTCGAAACGTACAACAACCTGTACATGTCCAACAATGTAGATGAGACAAAGTTCCTCTATGCTGCAAGGTTGGGTGGCATTCTATCCGTCGGAGGGCCCGAATTTGCATCACAGTGCATACAATGTGAAAAGTGCCTTGAAAAATGTCCCCAGCACCTTGATATACCAACGATTCTCGAATCTGTTGTAGAAGAACTTGAAGGATCTGATCTGGAAGAGATAGTTGCCATAGCAAAACAGGCATTCAAGCGGACTTAAAAGCGAGAAATTCGAAGTACAGAAAAGACAAAATGAAGATATTGTTTAAGCTAACCTTATTGAAAGATTAAACAATATTTCAATTTTCCGCTATTTATCTTCATGTCCTGTCCAGAAGACTGGTGGAGTTGTTGGGATACTCTCAGCAGGTACAGCAGATATGCCGGCTGTGGAAGAGGCTCGCGTTATTGCCTCAGAAATGGACTGCGAAATTATTACCATATATGACGTAGGGGTTGCGCAAAATCGGAATTACAGAGGTGGAAACATGAGAAAGCTTAAAAAGATGATGTTGTACTTATTCAGTTTTTTACTTCTATTGGGTGTTAGTATTACATTGTTTATAAACTTAGACCCAGCTTTCGGTGGAAATCCAACGAAAGAACAAAAAGAAACTTATCAAAATTTAAGTAATTATGTTAACGGAAAATTTGTTAATGAGGTTCCAACCGATGTCATGAATTCCTCAGATGCTTCATCAACGAATAAGGATTCTACTTCAGAGGCTAAAGACCGCAATCCGGCTGGTCCAATTCCTGTTTCTGCCATTGACTGGAATAAAATTAAAAGTGAAAATGATAGTTTGACTTGGTTTGGACACTCTGCATTTCTGCTTAGCATTGATAATAAAAAGTTATTGATAGACCCTATGTTGGGCCCTATAGCCTCACCGGTTTCATTTGCGGGAGTTAAGAGATATAACTATAGTAAAGATATTATGTTGCATCTTATTGATGAAATGCCGCCTATTGACGCAGTTTTTATTACGCATGACCATTATGACCACCTAGATTATCAGTCTATTGTAAAGCTAAAGAGTAAAGTATCACATTTCTTTGTTCCTCTTGGGGTTAGTGCTCATTTGATTCGATGGGGTATTCCAAAAGAAAATATAACAGAACTCAATTGGTGGGAAGAAACGAAGTATCAGGGCTTAACCGTTGCCTTGACACCAGCCAGACATTTCTCTGGAAGAGAACCATTTAACATCGATACTACACTATGGGGTGGATGGGTCATTCTGGGGAAAAACACGCGTTTATTTACTAGCGGAGATGGCGGATATGACACCTCATTTTAAGGAAGTCGGAAAGAAATACGGACCTTTTGATATCACCTTAATTGAAGGAGGCCAATATGACCGGCGATGGGCGGATATTCATATGACACCAGAGCAATCTGTCCAAGCCAATTTAGATGTAAATGGTAAGACTATGATGTTAATGCATTGGGGAGCATTTACATTAGCTAATCATGGTTGGAAAGAACCAATAGAACGAGCATTAAAAGAGGCAAAAAAAGAGAAGTAAACATAATTGCCCCAAAAATTGGTGAAACTGTTCTATTAGATTCAGACCTTCACATGCCTCTAACTTCATGGTGGAATTTTTGATTTGGAGCATATTAATCCAGCTACTAGCTGAGCAGATAAGCGTTATAGTTCCTTATTTATCAGGAAGAAAGGAAGCCGGTACAGGTGTATCAGGAAGGGACGAGTAAAAATCCTTCCGAGTGCGAAACATTGGCCTTGTGATACACCGGATAGCTAGCATCAATACTCTCAAAACCTGCCTTTTCAGCAGCTATTACCTGTTGCAGCAACTCGGAAGGAGGAAACTGTTCAGGTGCAATCTTATATCCTAATTTAAGCAATTTTACCCCCCATAGGCATTTCTATAATCTAAGAAATATGTTGTATCCTGAAATTATTTCGCATATTCAAAATTTTTCAATATTTCAATCTTTGATACAATAGCAGGCAGCCCAATGGAGTCAAAAATTGAAGAAATTTCAATTTCATTATGGTTCTGTAGAATGGACATAAAATAAGAAACCAATTTGAAATTGCAGTATGGTAGTGAGTCATCTGTACCTGAATGTAATTGTGATATAAGAATTTCAAAAAGCGAAATTATTTTGGGATAAAACAATCTAAAATATTGAAAATATTTTAAATAAATAATTAAAGGATAAATAATAATGGAAGTGGAAACGTCGATAATAAGAAGTATATTTTAAAAAGGGATTTCAATTTTCAGTCCGACTGGGCAGTGATCTGAACCTGTGATTTCGCTGTAAATAGTAGCAGATTTTACGTTTTCTCGCAGATTTTCGCTTACGAAGAAGTAGTCTAGGCGCCATCCAACGTTTCTTTCACGAGCTCGGGTTCTCATTGACCACCAGGAATAGTTTCCACCTTCTTTGTTGAACATGCGGAAGGTGTCAATGTATCCCGGAAGCGAAGAATCTGTCCATCCAGGCCCGTTCTTCAGGAAGGAATCCCGAAATGGTTTCGTTTTCTTTTGGGCGGGAGAGATCAATTTCCTTATGGGCTGTATTCACATCCCCGCAGATGACAAGCCTTTTGCCTTCGGCTTTTGAGGGCATTTGATAATCAAGAAAGGCATCGTAAAAGGCCATTTTGTAGTCAAGGCGTTCCTGAGAGGCTTTGCCGTTAGGGAAGTAGATATTCATTAGGATGAAATCATCGTAATCGACCCTGAGGAAGCGGCCTTCCCTGTCAAACTTTTCTATTCCCATGCCGGTCTCAACATTCAGAGGCTTTCTCTTTGAAAAGACCCCTACTCCACTGTAACCGTTCTGTTCTGCTGAAACGAAATAATTATAATAGCCAGGAATATTCTTGACTTCTCTTGGGAGCTTATCGAAAGAAGCTTTTGTTTCCTGGACGCAGACAGCATCAAACTTCTGCTCCAGCAAAAGCTCAAGAAAACCTTTTTTGACCGCAGCCCGAAGGCCGTTTACGTTCCAGGAAACGAGATTGTAGTGTCCTGACATTTTTTATCACCTAAAAACGGAAGATACGGAATATAGTGGGCGTGGGCACATTTCTTTATGCTTCCCGCGGTTTCCGCACTTTCCGTGCTTACTACATTATAGTCAAGCATTCCCAGCTGTCATCTTTTGTACATTTGAGTAAGATTCTTCTGGAAAGCTGATCAAGGGGGATTATAAATGATCAACATGAATTAAAAACAATCAAATTGATTTAAATATAATATTCAACATAGAAGCGGTAAGCAACCTGAAGTTCTTCTAATTTTTTGTCTGCCAATTTTTTGGGTTCCAACTTAAAGTCGGACTGGCCGGTTTTGTAAGTCTGTTTCTCCAGGTTTTTGAAGGTTACTTCACAGTTTATGTTTTCTGGAAGTTGAGCAGCAAAGCTGTCACACTTCTTGCATACTTGACTTATAAGGTTTTCTACCGTCTCAGGACTGAAAGTCCCTTTGCTTTCGGGCCTGTAGTTTACGTCAACTACTAGTTCTTCCTTGCTCAGTAAATCCGCCCAGAAGCCGGAAAGTTCAGTCCCATTTATTTTGTAATCCTGGAGTTCGAAGCTTCTCGTTATTGTGTTCTTAATCTTACCCTCCTCCATAGCTTTAGTTTAGAGAGTAGATATATATAAACTATCTTGAAAGTAAAGAAAATTTTTAAGGATAGTTTCTGGAGTTTAGACCAAACCAGAAATAATTCAGGCTATTTTTATGAAATTATCAAAGCATTTTCCCGACTTTCCGCACTATATTTTGCACAGTATTATTTATAGTTCTCTTCAAAGAGCATTATTGAAAAATAGTTTTTTAGCATGAAAGTGCTTTCAGATTTTCATTTACCTGTGCGTTATTCGAAGAATTTCAGTCACTTTGGCTAGAATTTTAAAGCAGAACTGCTTATTTGACCATATTTATTATTTCAGCTTTTTGATTTATTTCTGTTACTGTGAACCTTATAGTGAATTCCGTTCCATTGTTCCTTTTCAGTTCAAGTTCCCCATCTAACTGGTCTACAAGGGAATTTACCAGCTGAAGTCCTAGACTATCGACATCTTCAATATTAAGGTCTACAGGAATGCCAACGCCATTATCTGAAATGGTCAGAACGAATGTGGTACTCATAAAGTCTTCGTTTTTATTTTCTTCCTTGACAATTATACAATCTACGTCTTCTTCTCTATGGAGCTTTATTCTGATTTCTCCTTTAGCTATACCTGAAAATGCATACTTGAGGGAATTGGAAACAAGCTCATTAACAATCATTCCTAATGGGACTGCAATATCCATATCAAACAAAACATTCTCTTCCAGGTCTATATTTAAGTTGATATCAGTATTTCCAAGCCTATAAGTCAGGAATAGATTCTCAACAAGTTCCTTTATGTAAGGCGAAAAGTCAAGCGTTTCGAACCCTCCGCCTCTGTACAGTTCTTCATGAATAAGAGCCATAGATATCACTCTGTCCTGGCTTTCCCTGAAAGCATCCAGCACTTCTGAATCCTTAATATCCTTTCTGCCTTTGAACTGTTCAGCCTGAAGGTCAAGAAGTGAGGAAATCACCTGCAAATTATTCTTGATTCTATGATGAATTTCTTTTTTACGGGCAGTCTCAATTTTTGCCAGAGCATCTTCAGCTACCTTTCGCTCGGTAATGTCAGTGAGCATGCTTATGGAGCCCATAAACTTGCCATCCTTATTGAAAAGGGATTTAGCATTTATAAGTACCCATAAGGATGAGCCGTCCTTTCGTATTAATTCCAACTCGTAGCTTCCATTGACACCCTGCCGCCTCTTTTCCATATTCCGTTTGACAATAGGCTTATATTCCTCACTGATAAAGTCCCATATCTGTCTGCCGATAGCTTCTTCCGAATTGTATCCAAGCATCTCCACGAGTTTTTTATTATAGTAAGTAATCCTGAGTTCAGCATCAATTACCAGTATACCTTCATTTGCTATCTCTACAATATTGCGGTACTTTTCCTCGCTTTCCCGAAGTTTTTCTTCAGCTTTTTTGCGCTCGGTGATGTCAGTTAACATGCCCAGATAGCCTGTAAACTTACCGTCCTTATTAAAAAAAGGTTTAGCGCTTATAACTCCCCATATAAATGAGCCATCCTTACGCATTAACTTCAATTCATAGCTATCAGTGATACCCTGCCGCCTCTTTTCAAAATTCCTTTTGGCAACAGGCTTGCTTTCCTCACTAATAAAGTCCCATATGGGTCTACCAACAATTTCTTCCCGAGTATATCCCGACGATTCCATTATCTTATTGACGTAAGTAATTTTAGCTTCATCGTTAACCAAGTATATACCTTCATTTGAGGTTTCGACGATGTTGCGGTACTTTTCCTCACTTTCCCGAAGTTTTTCCTCAGCTTTTTTGCTTTCGGTTATATCTCTGGTAATAGCTGAGATAGCCGCAAGCTTTCCAGATGAGTCAAAAACCGGAGAAAGAGTTAATGAGACGTTTATTACCGTACCATCCTTTCTCAACCGTAGAGTTTCATAGTTATGGATCATTTCCCCCTGTTTAATTTTTTCACCTAACTGTTCTATTTCCCCTTTAAGATTATCCGGCTCAAGTATTGATATGTTTTTTCCCAGAATTTCCTCAGCTGAATAACCATAAACCTGCTCTGCTCCTTTATTCCAGCTTGTGATAATACCATCAAAGGACTTAGTTACAATGGCATCATTTGACGATTCCACAATATTTGCTAAGCTTTCAATTTTCTCTTCTGACTTTTTACGTTCAGTAATGTCCTGAACTATCCCCTTCACACGGATAGGAATATTTTTCTCATTGAAAATAGCCTCGGTTTGTGTGTAGACTGTACGTTCTTCCCCATTAGCCAGGATAATACGATAATCAATGCCATTTAAAATGCCTTCTGACCGTTTCTTAATTATTTTATCTATACAGTCTCGATCGTCGGGGTGTATATAATTTAAAAATTGATTAAGATCCTGGAGCTACTTCTTGTGGATTAAGTCCGAAAATATGATACATTTCTTCAGACCAGTGTACTTTATCAGCTGCAACATCCCATTCCCAGCTACCAATGTGAGCTATTCTTTGAGCTTCAGCAAGACTTTCTTGGCTTTCCTTCAATGATTTATTGGCCTTCTCAAGTTGAACTGTTCGCTCTTCCACCAATTTTTCCAAATTGTCGTAAGTCTCCTTCAACTTAGCTTCTGTTTTTTTCTGCCGGGTAATATCAGTGAAGATGCCAATATAGCCCGCAAGCTTGCCTTCTTTATTGAAAAAGGATTTGACAGTTATAAGCACCCATAAAACTGATCCATCCTTACGTATTAATTTAAATTCAGGCTTTTCACTTAAATACAGTAACCTCTTTTTAACATCCATTTTGAGAATAGCCTTACCTTCTTCAGAGGCAAAATCCCATCCAGAGTTGCCAAACATCTCTTCCGGACTGTATCCCAGCATCTCAGTCATTTTGCTATTAACGTAAATAGTCCTGTCTTCAGTGTCAACAATCCATATTCCTTCATTTGACATCTCTACAATATTGCGGTACTTTTCCGCGCTCTCCCGAAGTTTTTCTTCAAGCTCTTTCTGGCCGCTTATATCGAATCCGTAAATGTTTACGCATCCTTCCTCGGGGATAGGATGAAAATCGACAAGATAGACTCTTTCCCCCACTTTAACTTCAACTTTTTCTGGACTGTTCCGGGAAAGTACCTCTTCCACAAAATTTCCGATACAGGAAGACAATTTTTCTCCGACTCCCACCCCCCACTCATTCAATAAGGGCTCACCAGCTTTATTTGAATAAAGAACAGTTCCATCCTTTTCCACACGGAGCACAGGATGCGGGTTTGTTGCCGGAAATTGCTCCATTTTTGTTTTCATATATCCTCTGAAGCTCATCGTCTATGAATGAATATACCTACCTTTAATGAGAATGTAAATAGATTAGAATTTAAATTATAATACTATTTCTATATTTGTTCCGATATATAGGACTATACAAGCTTGAGGCGTAAAAATAGCTCTTGTTAAATTAGTTAAATTTATGTCTATACAGCAAAGGCAAAATGTTATTAGTCTCTTGGCTCAACCGCATAAACCCTATAGATTAATAAACATAAAATACTTCTATAGCAACATAAAATACTTCTATAAACATAAAATACTGCTTAACAAATTTTTTCTCATTAATTTCAATGTTTTAATTGTCCCCTCAGATATTGCAAATATACGACTCTATAGATGCAATTGACAATATGAATAACAAATATAAATGACAAAGACAAGTAGAAAAACGAGAAAAATTGGCGTCCTGCAGATGGCTTATATCTCTTTTTCAATTTCCTGACTGTGAAATCCTTCTTTGTCAAGTGTGAGAACTCTAAGAAACCCTCCTTTTTCAGTTTCACAGCATAAGTTGAAAGTTCTGCCATTTTCAATCGGAAGATTCTCAGGATTCCTGTGGCCGTGGACCTGATATGTATTCTCATTCGTGTTGAGGTTGAAACTTGCAGCAACAATACTTGCATCTTCAGGTTCTCCCACACCATTGATCATTTGTGTTGATCCGGCAAAAATTAGGTTTTCCGGAAGGTTGCTCAGGCCTCCGTGAGTTACAAGCACACATTTATTATGGAAATTATAGCAGACACAGGGCTCCAACCTCTGGTACAACTCAAGGATACACCTTTTTTCAACTCCTTCCTGTCTTATTTCAGACAGGGAGATGCAAAATATTCATAAACTCTGAGATTTTGCTTTGTTCCTCGTCTATTGCAAGAGTGCAAATACATTTTTCGTGGTCTCCTTCCAGGAGGATCACATTATCCCTGCACATGATTGAAATTAAAAACTTAATGACTGCAGTATTTTCAGTTCCATTACCTATGTAATCTCCAGTGAAAATGTACAACTCGCTGTCATTCAGTCCGCATTCGAGATATCTCATAAGGGCTGCGTAACTGCCATTTATATCTCCAATGTGATGGATTCTCCTGTAATGCGAAAAATCAGCAGTTTTGTATTGTAGTTTTTCATGGAATTCATCAGGCTTTATTACTGTGACAAATGAAGGTACTTTTTGCTCACTTATTATTGAGAACATCTCGTCTATTACTGCCTCTGGCACGATTTCATATGCAGGTCTCTTCATGTTCCTTTCCTTCGCAACTTCAAGAGGCACATCCGAGAAATCAATACAGAAAGCCTTATACCTGTAAGTTCCTGACAAGTTTCCTGTACTTTGAGATATCTGCGTTTCCTGCATTGGTTGCATCCAGAACTGTAAATTCCCCCTCTTCCATGCGAGATTTAATAACTGAATAAATGAGCCCCCACACTCTCGGATTTATTTTTTGAGAGAGCATGGATCTTCCGGTGACAGAGAGTACTGGCGGCTTAAGAAGTATCCTGACTCTGTCTGAGGAAATAGTATACGGCGTAAGGTTGTTCTCGCTAACGAAAGTTGATTTTCCGGAGCCGGGAATTCCTCTCAAGAATACTAAATATCTCATCTGATACCTCAAGATAATTCATGGCGCTTTTGAGAATTAACTTATGTTTCAATCTCAAGGATTAACTTATGTCGTCAACGTTGAGAATTAACTTATATTGTCAATTTTATCAAAGAGTTCTGGTTTAAAGAAATTTGTGCGAGGCAAACAACTTCTTAGATTGAAATTTTGGTTTTGATAACCTTGCTTAAACGGATAATACCTAATTTAATGTTAGTATTGATTTTTATATTATCTAATTAGATAATTTTATAATATCTGTTTGAAAACAAGTATTGGGGAGTTAATTGACAAGGGGTTGTACGAAAGTGAGTGAGCTCCTGGTAGTTTATGCTCAAGAATCATAGCATAAGGACGCTTAAGCATGAGAAACCCCTCAGATTTTTAGTGGTGGAAGTATGGCAAACCAGATAGAAACCAATTATATCATGCCTGGAAGGGCAGAGTCTTACTGGATGGCAACAACGCCGCAATCAAACTATCCTCCTCTTTCAGGGGATATTCGTGTAGATGTGGCGATTCTGGGAGGCGGGATGGTAGGAATTACTTCTGCTTTCCTCTTAAAGGAAGCAGGAGCTTTATCCGTCGCAGTGATTGAGGCAGATAGAATTCTCAACGGGGTAACAGGTCATACGACTGCAAAAGTTACATCCCAGCACCACCTGATCTATGACCGCCTGCTCTCAAAATTCGGAAGAAGACAGGCAAAACAATATGCAGAATCCAATCAGGCAGCAATCGATAAAATAGCATCTATCGTAAGCTCGAGAGATATTGCATGTAATTTTATCCGCAAACCTGCATATGTTTACGCAGGTTCTGAAGAATCTGCTGTTAAAATCCGAAATGAAGTGGATGCGGCACAAAGCCTTGGGCTTCCAGCTTCTTTTAGAGAGGATTTGCCTCTACCTTTTAAGACATATGGATCGGTCCGTTTCGACAATCAGGCGCAGTTTCACCCAAGAAAGTATCTCTATGCTCTTGCAAATGAGATTGAAGGCGATGGGTGCCATATATTTGAGAGGACGAGAGCATTGAAGATAGAAGGGGATGGCCCAATTACTATAAAAACCGATAGAGGAACCATAACGGCACTTAAGGTTATTCAGGCAACACATTTTCCAATTTATGATAAGCCCGGAATGATGTTCCAGCGCCTTTACCAATCCCGTTCTTATGTGCTCGGAGTCCGAATTCGAGATACTTTCCCGCAAGGGATGTTTATAAATGCAGAGGAGCCTGTCAGGTCTCTCCGTTCCCAGCCTACAGAAGGAGGTGATCTCATTCTTGTATCCGGGGAAGGGCACAGGACAGGAGAAGGAAAACAAGAAATTGACCATTACCGAAACCTTGAGAAATGGATCAGATCGGTCTACTCAGTCAGTTCCATTGATTACCGCTGGTCAACCCAGGATACAATGCCTGTTGACAACGTTCCCTATATTGGTAGGCTCCCTTCGGAAAGCGAGAACTTATTTGTTGCAACAGGATTCCGGAAATGGGGTATGACCACAAGTACGGTTGCAGCAATGATTCTTTCAGATATGGTTCTTGGAAAATCCAATCCATGGGAGGAAATATATGACCCTTCAAGGTTCAAACCTATCGAATCCGCAAAGAATTTCTTCACACAGGTTGCCGAAGCTACTAAAGGCCTTGTGGGAGATCGAATAATTCCTACTCGTGAAAGTGCATCGGATATTGCACCTAGAGAGGGTGCTATTATCAAAATCGGAGGTGAAAGGGTGGCAGCATATAGAGACCGTGAAGGAGTGCTTCATACTCTCGATCCTTCATGCAGGCATATGGGATGCATAGTTTCCTGGAACGCCGCTGAAAAGACATGGGACTGTCCCTGCCATGGTTCCCGTTATTATGCAGAAGGAGGAGTAATCGACAGCCCTGCAGTTTATGGGCTTCGAGAGAAGAAAACTAAGGATTAAAAAAATAGTAATTGAATAATCAGTAATTGAAGAATCAGTAATTAAAGAATCAGTAATTGAAGGATCAGTAAATGAAGAATCAGCATCTTGATGGGACTATTCTTATATCGGGCGAAGGAGTTGTTCTAGAATGTTCACCCATAATTGGTGGGAAAAAAGTTTGTCTCAAGATGAGGAAGAATGATGAAACGGTGACAGATATGGCAAATCAGAATGAAGCTGGTTACACTCTGCCCGGCAGGGCAGAATCTTACTGGTTGGCAAGCACCCCTGAGTCCAATTATCCTGCCCTTCCAGGGGATATTCGCGTTGATGTTGCAATAATTGGGGGCGGGATAGTTGGGATCACTTCAGCCTTTCTTTTGAAACAGGCAGGAGTGTCCGTTGCAGTTCTTGAGGCAGATAGAATCATAAAAGGGGTTACGGGCTATACTACTGCAAAAATAACGTCTCAGCACGGCCTGATCTATAACAGGCTAATCTCGGAATCAGGAAGGGGAAAGGCAAAACAGTATGCTGAATCAAATCAGGCAGCAATCGACAAGATTGAGTATATAGTTCGTTCATGGGATATATCCTGTGATTTTACTATCAAGCCAGCTTATGTCTATGCAGGCTCCGAAGATTCAGCACAAAAGATTCTGGACGAAGTTCGGGCAGCCAGAAGCCTTGGGCTTCCAGCCTCATTTGAAGATAACCTGCAGCTACCTTTTGAGACCTATGGTGCAGTCCGTTTTAATCATCAGGCACAGTTCCATCCAAGAAAGTACCTGTGTGGCCTTGCCAGGGAAATTCAAGGCGAAGGTTGTTATATTTTTGAGAAAACGCGGGCACTGGGAATAGAAGGAGGGGATCCTCTCGTTGTAAAAACCGATAAAGGAACCGTAAGAGCAGAGGATGTAATTCAGGCGACGCATTTCCCGATCCTGGATAAGCCAGGCGAATTATTCAAGAAGCTGCATCAATCCATATCATACGTGCTTGGAGTGCATATTGATGAGCCATTTCCAGAGGGAATGTTTATCAATGCTGAGGAGCCGGCAAGATCCCTGCGCTCGCAACCTGCAGATGGAGGTGAACTGGTACTTGTAGTTGGAGACGCGCATCCCACAGGAAATGGAAAACCTACAAAGCAACACTATAAGCACCTTGAAGAGTGGGCAAGCTCGATTTTCACTGTACGCTCTATTGATTACCACTGGTCAACCCAGGATGTTATGCCCGATGACGGCGTGCCGCTTATCGGTAGAATTACTCCGGATAGTGAGCACTCCTATATAGCCACAGGATTCCAGAAATGGGGTATGACCACAGGCACCGCTGCAGCCATGATCCTTACAGATACAATCCTTGGCCGAGATAACCCCTGGGCTGAGGTATATGATCCTTCAAGGTCCAAATCTGTTGAACCGCTTCCTACTCGGGGAGAACTATCCAGACTTGCCCCCGGAGAAGGTGCTATCATTGAAAAGGGAGAAGAAAAAGTGGCTGCATATCGAGACCCTCAGGGAGCGCTCTATACCCTTAATCCCTCATGCCGGCACATGGGGTGTACAGTTTCCTGGAACGATGCTGAAAAGACCTGGGACTGCCCCTGCCATGGTTCCCGCTACAATGCCCGAGGAGAAGTAATTCTGAGTCCTGCTGTTTATGGGCTTCTGGAGAAGAAAGCAAAGGAGTAATATCAATATTAATATCAATATTAATATCAATAAGAAAAATGGCATCAAGCGAGAGAGTTAAACAGTTGAGGCAAGAAAAAAATTAATAAATGGGAGAATTGGTCGTAATATTTCAGTTCTTCCTGACATACTGATAAAAATCCATGTGATTGAATGATATCTTTCTGAACCTTAGAAGACTCTCTCGGAAGCTAACTTATAGAAAATATTCATTTAAAATAGAATTTAAAATAGATATTCTGAAATTATAGTCAACTAAATAATCTACTGCAATCTTTGCTCTATTCCTCACTGTTTTCATTAGAATTTTATCAAATTCTTTTGAGTTAATTAACTTTATACATTTGCTTAGAGTCGATCTCCTAATTGAGTAGATAAATAAAGGAATTCTTTAGAAATGTTTTTTGTTATACTCTTTTAATATATTTCGGTATACAGAGACCATATGAGCAAAGGGGAAAAATACCATTTACAAACAATTTTTCTCTTTTTGATCGTTATGTCTATTCATCCTTTTTTGAGCCTTTATATATAATTGCCAAATTACATTGGTTTCTTCAATTTTGAATATCAATACCATTATTCGTATATGATTTAATGCCTTTTATTTATGGGGGAAAATTTATTACATTTATGCTCGAAAGTTTTAACTAATAAGTTTTATTTTCCTAATATTGCTCCTTTTTATTCACTAAAAAGCTGTAACTCTTTAAAATAAACTGAGACTGTACAAGATTTTTTGCCAAAAAACCAAAAATATTTTATAACATGACTGCGTAAACCTTGATTGTCAACTCAGAGATTCAATAACAAGTGAATGAAAACTTTTGAGAAAGGAGTTGACTTGGCTAAAGGCCGTGATTAGTAAAATAGGAGGTATTGACCAGAAGGAGTAACATCCTATGGTTAGTAACACATTTTGAGTGGTAGAAGTCAAAGCTTCTCATATATCCGGCCACTTCCAATAACAAGTCCCTAGAGTGTGATTGGAGAGTGGAAACTCTGTGTGCAACGTGTCCGCCCACATTAGTCGCAGAGAACCGTATTAGATAGGTTCAAACATATTACGAAGATGTAATATAGGTTTTTGAATTACCGTATAGAGCCGACCTAACTATATATTCCGTATAGAGCCGACTTGATTAGATAGTTCGGAAAAAATATTACGAATGCGTAATAAGGAATCTTGAGAAATATTCGGGAAAAAGTATACCAGTAACCTATAAATTTTTAGTTACTTAAGCCCCCTACAAGATCCAACCCAAAGGTGATATGATGCTAAAAAGGAATCTGGAAGCCCTATTCCTGATAAAACTCCCTATTTTAACAACAGTATCGGCTTTGGGAAAAATATCAACTACTTAACTTTTTGAGTTTATTCAAATCCCTATAAAACCCAACCCAAAGGTGATGCGATGCTAAAAAGACGGCCAGGAACCCTATTCCTGACAACATGCCTTATTTTAATAACCGTATCGACTTTGGGGGGCCATATTCAACCAGGTTTTTGAGTACTCGAATCCCTATAAAAATCCAACCAAAAGGTGATACGATGCTAAAAAGACAGCTAGGAACCCTATTCCTGGTAACATGCCTTATTTTAACAACCGTACCTGCTGTATTAGGCGGCCAGAATTCAAAAATGGTAACCGTTGCCGGAAACGGAAGTGGAGACTTCAACTGCGATGGAAAAGGCGATCACGTCCAGATTAACCAGGCAATTGATTATGCAGCAGCGAATTCCATCTCAACAGTTTATTTGAAAGGTCCATTCACATATTACATATCAGATTCCATTCTGCTTAGAAGCGGGGTCAAGCTAACTGGAGACTCTTCCGTTACAGTAAAACTTGCCAAAGGATTACCAGTTTGGGGTGGGCGTGGAAGTAGCATTTCAAACGAAAAAGCTATGTTTATGATTAAAGGAAGTTCTGCAAGCAACGTAGGACTCAGTAACATAGTTGTTGACGGTAGTCAGAGTGATTACTATTCCCATATAACCCTTGGTTGGTCCAGTTATAACATGGCAACTTTAATAGGCGTCAATGGGCTAACAATTAAAAACGTTACATTCAAGAATGGATGTAATGATGCTATGCTTATTTCGAAATCCAGCAATATAGTAATCGATTCAGTAACTGTAAACAAGTGTGGACACGACGGTGTTTATGCATATAATGTGAAAAACATTACAGTTAAGAATTGTAAATTTATCAACAGGACTAATTCATCTACCCGGTTCTATACTGTGACCGGGGGAGTGTTTGCAAATAACGATTGTACCACCTCTGGCGGTGGATATGCAGGCCTGGAATTGGAAGGAACTATTAAAAATATAGAAGTTAATGGCAACAATTTCCATAACTTAGCCGGCCCTGCAATAGCACACCTGCATTCAAAAGAAACTAATGTAAACATTCACGACAACAGAATTAGTTAAGTTCAGTAGACTCAGTCTAGTATAGACTCGGTCTAATTTGATAAAACCAAAGCCGAAGATGCTAAAAAGGCATATGGTGAGCCCTATTCCCAATATATGCCTCATTAAGTTAATGACCTCGGCTTTGGGATAAACAACTACTCTAATTATTTTAGAGATCACTCAAATCAAAAATCCAACCCAAAGATGATACGGTGTTAAAAAGAGCTAGGAAACCCTATTCCTGACAAACATGCCTTATTTTGACAACAACTGTATCAGCTGTGTATCGGGCGGTCAGAATACACAAGAATACAGACTAGCGCTTGAGGAGGAAAAATGAAACACCCTCTTGCACATTATAAGTTTTGAACGATAGAAGCCAAAGCTTCTGATTTCCGGCCAGTTAAACAACCAGCCATTTTGGAAGTGTATATTATTGGAGAGTGGATACTTTGCGAATGTATCCGCCCCATATCAATCCTACAGAACCATACTGATAGGTTCTAAAATATTACGCAAGCGTAACATGGAATTTGAATTATAGTATAGATCCGACCTAATTAGATATTCGGGATAGAGCCGACTTGATTAGATAGTTCGAAAAAAGCATTACGAGTACGTAATATCAATCTAAAAAATCCGGGAAAAGTATAGAATTACTCTATGATTTTTATCTTGCTTAGTCCCAACAAATCCAACCCAAAGGTGATACGATGCTAAAAAGACAGCTAGGGACCCTATTCCTGGTAACATGCCTTATTTTAACAACCGTACCTGCCGTATTAGGCGCTCAGAGTACAAAAACCGTGACCGTTGCCGGAGACGGAAGTGGAGACTACAACTGCGATGGAAAAGGCGATCACGTCCAGATTAACCAGGCAATTGATTATGCAGCAGCGAATTCCATCTCAACAGTTTATTTGAAAGGCCCATTCACATATTACATATCAGATTCCATTCTGCTTAGAAGCGGGGTCAAGCTAACTGGAGACTCTTCCGTTACAGTAAAACTTGCCAAAGGATTACCAGTTTGGGGTGGGCGTGGAAGTAGCATTTCAAACGAAAAAGCTATGTTTATGATTAAAGGAAGTTCTGCAAGCAACGTAGGACTCAGTAACATAGTTGTTGACGGTAGTCAGAGTGATTACTATTCCCATATAACCCTTGGTTGGTCCAGTTATAACATGGCAACTTTAATAGGCGTCAATGGGCTAACAATTAAAAACGTTACATTCAAGAATGGATGTAATGATGCTATGCTTATTTCGAAATCCAGCAATATAGTAATCGATTCAGTAACTGTAAACAAGTGTGGACACGACGGTGTTTATGCATATAATGTGAAAAACATTACAGTTAAGAATTGTAAATTTATCAACAGGACTAATTCATCTACCCGGTTCTATACTGTGACCGGAGGAGTGTTTGCAAATAACGATTGTACCACCTCTGGCGGTGGATATGCAGGCCTGGAATTGGAAGGAACTATTAAAAATATAGAAGTTAATGGCAACAATTTCCATAACTTAGCCGGCCCTGCAATAGCACACCTGCATTCAAAAGAAACTAATGTAAACATTCACGACAACAGAATTAGTTGATTCAATATAGACTCAGTAGTATAGACTCGATCTAGTATACTCGGTCTAATTTGATAACAATCCAAAGCCGAAGACGCTAAAAAGGTATTGGGAACTTTATTCCCAATATGCCTTATTTAGTCAATTCCCTCGGCTTCGTAAAAACAACTAATCTATGAAATTTTGAGTTTACTCAAATTCTTAAGATCCAACCCAAAAGATGATGTGATTTTAAAAAGAGCTAGGAACTTTATTCCTGACAACAGGCATTATTTAACAACCGTATCATCTTTATGTCGGGCGGTCAGAATACGCAAGAACACAGACTAACGCTTGAGGAGGAAAAATGAAAAACCCTCCTGCAAATATAAGTATAGAATTACTCTATGAGTTTTGATCTTGCTTCGACCCTATCCGAAAAATGTTGTGACCTATTACATCATATACAAAAAATGTAATTCTATCTCTGAGAATGAGAACCCCTCAAGATAAGAGAACACACTGTTGACTTATTTATTCTGAAGCTAATTTCCATACGCTTTTTAACACGCTTTCCTCTGACACTTATATACCTTAATGTCTTTTATTAGCAGGGAATGGGTTGAGTTGCACCACAGAATATATAGCTCTCAAGTTGCAACAATCAAACAAGCACGTTCCTCCCACAAATCATCGAGACACTTCGTCAATACGATAATGAAAAACTTGATTTTGTGGGCTTGTATCATACCCTGAATCGAAATCATTCTACTTTTCGGATAGGATTCTTAGTCCAAACAAATTAACCCAAAGGTGATACGATGCTAAAAAGACAGCTAGGGATTCTATTCCTAGTAACATGCCTTAATTTAACAACCGTACCTCCTGTATTAGGCGGGGAGTATTCAAAAGTAGTAACCGTTGCCGGAGACGGAAGTGGAGACTACAACTGTGATGGAAAAGGCGATCATGTCCAGATTAACCAGGCACTTGATTATGCAGCTAACCATCCAGGCACGACTGTGCACCTTAAAGGCCCCTTCACATATGTTATAGGTGATTCTCTTCTTATAGGAAGCAATACGATCCTTGAAGGAGAGTCAGGTGTTACAATTAAGCTTGCCCCTGGACTGCCCATATGGGGTGGACCCGGCAGTGAAATTTCAGATGCAAAAGCTATGCTTATGATTAGAGGCAATTCTGCCACCGACGTTACAATAAGAAGCTTAACTGTTGATGGGAGTCAGTCAGATTATTATCCTAAAGTTAGGCTTGGGACATCCTGTTATAATATGGCAACTCTCGTAGGTGTCAATGGGCTAACAATTAAGAATGTCACATTCAAGAATGGATGTAATGATGCTATACTTACTACAAAGTCCAGCAATATAGTAATCGATTCGATAACTGTAAACTATTGTGGACACGCCGGTGTTTATGCCTTTGATGTGAAAAAAATAACAGTTAAAAATTGTAAATTTATTAACAGGAGTAATTCATCTACTCGGTTTGATACCGTCACCAATGGAGTGTTTGCAAATAACGATTGTACCTCCAAAGGCTTTGGATATGCAGGCCTGCAATTGGAAGAAAAAGTTAAAAACATAGACGTTTATGGCAACAGGTTCCATGATTTAGCTGGCCCTGCAATACTACACGAACATACAAATGATGAAATTGGTGTAAACATTCACCACAACAGCATTAGATAAATTTCGTATAGATTCAGTCTAATTAGATAGTTCGGAAAAACAATTCCGAACTAATCTAATTAGAATTTGACAAATAAAAGGGAAAAAATACGATCATCTTACAAAATTTTGATTGTATTTCAATCCCATATTAAAATCCTACATGTACTCAAAAAATTATTTGTATTCAAAACTTCTCTAAGAGCCTATCCGAAAAGTAGAATAAAATCCTACATGTACTCAAAATAATTATTTGTACTCAAACTTCTAAATCCGGCCCAAAGACGATACATATTAATAAAAATTGAAAGCCTTATTCCTTACAGCATGCCTTATTTTAACAACCGTATCGAGGTTTGGAAAATTATAAGATTGCCCTAAAAATTTTTGGAGTTTACTTAATTCTAAAATCCAAACCAGTCAACTTTTCAATCCCTGCTTTTAATGCTTCTTGATCGCTAACTGGACATAATTAATGAAAAATAATTAAAAATCAGGGCTTAGGCACTTTCTCGAGCATATTTCCTGTTAATAAGACCTAAATTTACGCATCAATTTACTGTATCAGTAATTTGATTTTGATTCATAAACTGTGTTTCCATATCTTCCTATATTGATCCTGCTTCCGTTAGGTTCCGGTTCGTTGGAATAGTTAGAGTAACGATATCCAGCGTCAATACAAGGAGAACTCATTTTGTCTTTAACCCAGGTTTTTCCATTCCATCGGCCTGCAACCGACTGCAGGTGATAATCATGAGTTTTCTGGTTTGCAAAGAGAGGGTTCACATAGATATCAGTTGTTGATGTGCAGTTTTTATAATTCTCGCCCTTATTATTGTAAAAGCAATTATTTTCCAGCACAAAGGTATGCGTTTCAGGGTAGTAATTGATAACACCATAACCTGTCTCGTTCGGATTGTTTATTTGTTTCTTGGTGTTTACTATTATATTATTGCGAACGACTGTTGTATACCCCTTACCTTTGGGTGAAAGGTCAACGCCTGAAACAACACCTGTAGAATATGGAGGATACATGCAGGTAATAGCAGCATGATATGCACCATCAAATACATTGTTTTCGATAAGTGTATCGTAAAAGCCGCTCGTGACTATACCTCCTACGCAGTCAATACTTGGGTTCATACCAGTACCATAGAAAACATTGTGATGAATGTGGACATTCTTGGCCTCATCCTTGGGATAAGACTTTCCAAAACCTATCAGCCAGATTCCAGGTCCAAAGGTGTTACGAATAGTATTATTATATATTTCTACATTGTTAACTACGCCTGCTGACTTCGAAATCTGTATTCCAGGACCCCCCGCACTCCAGTGATGGAAAGAGCCAATTAGGTTATCGTGGAATTTTATATTGCTAGAGTCCCCTACTCTAAGAGCACTATTGGTCCTGCAGGTTATTCGATTGTTCCAGGCTTCTACGTTCTGGCTATTAATTGCATACAAGCCATCATGCCCTAGCTTATATATGGTATTGTTGTAAAACTGAACGTTTTTATCCTGGTTTATTCTCAGCCCGTCTCCCATCCCATCATGCATGTACATATTGTAGACTTTTATATTATTACTGTGAGTGAAATACATCATATTGTAATACGCTCTACCAAGGACGATTTCACTACTACCGTCATAATTGCCATTTATCTCAAAGCCCCTTACTGTAATATTTTCGTTTCCAGAACCGCTCATCTGCTGGATTAAGGGCTTCATTGTAGGCCAACATGGGTGATTAGCAAGTTTGATCACGGCTGTTGAGTCTCCTTGAAGAATTGTATTGCTGCCAATCAAAAGAGTATCGTCAATGACGTACGTAAACGGCCCTTTGAGATAGACAGTTGTATATCCAGACTTAAAGTTATCAGCCACAAACTTCAGAGCCTGGTTTATCTGTACATGGTCGTCTTTTCCATCACAGCTAAAATCCCCGCTGTCATCTCCTGCAACATAAATTATTGGTGGGGAACTTTTGCATGAAGCAGTAGGAACGCTTGCAATTATGAAGCAACCTACAAGGAAAAAAATAACTAATTCTCGTCTTAGCATAACTATCACTTAAGATTGAGCTTTTAAAATATATAATCAAATGAATATTTAAGTAAGTATAAATTTGTGCCCATGAAAAATGGGTGATATAAAATCTAATTACCCATCGGTTCAATTTCAGTATGCCGAATGTGAAACTAGAGTAAATCCAGGAAGACTTTACAAACAGATTTCAATAGTTACCCTATAAATTACTTTTTTCCTATAAAAATCTTTATACAGTTGTACATATTTTATTGCTTCCGCGATTAGTTGAAGATGCAGAAAGACACAGAGCCAAATAACAAAAAGTGAGAAGCTTTCCTTGAAAACAAAAACATGCCTGTGAGTTATTATGGCTCTTCGCTGTTTCGAGTGGGTAATTCAGATCCACTTCCTGAATTGTAAAAGTGACCGATCTAATATTTAGAAACTTTTGTTGTAAAATATTACATGCAAGATCGATGTTTTCTATTTTGCGTAGTTACTTTTCAACTGAGAAATTATTTTCAACCCACACAAAACAGCAAAGAGCCCTTATTTAATTTTACAAAACGAGCCAGCTCTCATGTTTCTGATGATCTAGAGGAATTCTCATGCTCGCAGCTTTCAGTAGACGCACATTTTTTGAGAAACCTCATACTCCATATTTTGAAACAATAAAATTAATGATTCAGTTTATAGCTCCTGGAAGCAAAGAAGCAAGGAAACTTATTGTAGGCTTTTACAACGTAGACTCTGGATAACTGTGCCATTTTCTTTTAGCGAGATTTCGTGCTTTGAAGGATGAAGAAGGACCTAAATGAGTTCTCCCTTTTCTCAAGTCTAATATGCAAAGTTGGAATCGTGACAGAATTTGGAACAGAACTCAAACACAAAAAGAAAGGTAGGAAAATTGCTACCTTATTTCGATACGATCGATATAGCCTGATTTCTTTAACGAATTACTTCCAGCAGCATTATTTACTGTTAAGGTAACAGTATATTTTCCTGCTTTATTATATCTATGCACAGGATTCTTGACAGTCGAATTTGTTGTCCCATCTCCAAAACTCCATGTCCAAGCAGTCGGTGTTCCTGTACTTATATCAGTAAAGGTTACATTTAAAGGCAGATTTCCTGATTTTGGAGATCCCCAGAAATTTGCAACTGGCTTCTGCAAAGCTGTTATATTTATATAATTGGTTTTTGTCATTTTCCCGTATCCAGCCGCATTGGTTACTGTAAGAGAAACTGTATAAATACCCCCTACGGAGTATGTATGCTTCGGATTCTGCTGGGTTGAGTATGTCCCATCCCCAAAACTCCAGTTCCATGCAGTCGGTTCTTCTGTACTAATATCAGTAAAAGTTACATCCAATGGTGCATTTCCGGATTTCGGAGTTCCCCAGAAGTTAGCAACCGGGGGTAAGCCAATGGTACCCACATAGATGTCAGGTTTATACGCTACATTGCGATAATCATGCCATACTATCCTGTTACCGTAGATAGCAGGAAACTCCTGTTCTGATTTATTTGTGGTAACCGGAATTTCTTTGGAAGTAGAGATATCATACATATAGATATTGTCATTTCCAATGCGATAATCATGCCACACTATCCTGTCACCGTAGATAGCAGAATTGTACGCCATTCCGCTGGTGGAGATTTTAGTTTCTTTGGAAGTGGAAAGATTATACATATAGATATCTGGACCTACATCTGAAAAGCGATAATCCTCCCACACAATTCTGTTACTATAGATGGCAGGATTGTGTGCTTTTCCGCTTGCAGTGATTTGAGTTTCCTTGTTTGTGGAAAGATTGTACATATAAATATCGCATTTTCCATTTAGCCCTTCTTCCCATACTATCTTGTCAGCATAGATAGCAGGGTGAATATGAGCTGATTTGTCAGCAGTGGTGATTCGGGTTTCCTTGGAAGTGGAAAGGTCATACATGTAGATATCTGTGTAGTAGTTTCCATTACGGCCATCTTCCCATACTATCCTGTCACTGTAGATAGCAGGATTGATATGCTCGGACTTATCTTTGGTGATCTGGGTTTCCTTCCTTGTGGAAAGATTGTACGTGTAGATATCGATGTTCCCATTCCTTCCATCTTCCCATACTATTCTGTCACCATAGATCTCAGGATCTTCCTGCCATGATTCACTGGTAGTGATCCTGGTTTCTTTGAGAGTAGACAGATTGTACATGAAAATATCCCAGTTTCCATTGCTCAAATTTCCATTGCGAAAATCCTGCCAAACAATTCTGTCCCCATAGATATCAGGAAATTCCTGTAATGATTCGTTGGCTGTTGTTTGAGTTTCAGTGATCAAGAGCTGAGAACTTTGCGCAGCAGCTGCCGGATACAAAACGAGAATAAAAAATGAAATGAGGGATATTGAAACTAAAGCTATTGAACACAACTTATTCCTATGTTTCATTATAATTCGTCCTTTATTTTTGCTTTAAAAACTTTTAAGAGTAAACAGTTTAAAAAAACTTAAACGTTTCGGAAAATTTTAGATCCTAAAATCTTCTAACTAAGACTATTTGTCTAGAATTGGAAATAATAGAGCATATTTGCTCCGAGGTTCCCAATATTGAGAAAAAATAGTTGAATAAAAACATTTTAGGTTTTAAATGGGCTTAAAAGAATTAATAAAATAAGACTATGTGGTTATACTGGAGATTCAATAATATCAATCCTCTAACCTCAAATGCTCTCTCTTCCTTTATGTTCGCAAAAGTTCTAAGAAATATTCTTAACTTTATTTCTTACAAGGTTCTAATTTGCTAAGTATTTACCCTGAAATCACTTGCACCTTTTAAGTTTTCTGCGTTATAATGTCATGACGAGAAAATACAGATGCTATTATTGATCTTTTATTGACCCTGACTGCTGGGCCAGTAGGCATCCAAGTTCTACATATCCCACGATTTGAAGATTTCTACAAGTCTGCAATTAAAGTTTTTCCAGCTTAGGAATATCAATAAGGAAAACACACTGTTTGTAGATATTTCCCCTTCAAAAATAAAGAAGAGATGATATATATATAGTAAAGAATGACAATACATATTAGTATATTGTGGTTATTGCGCATATACATTGGTGCAAAAATTCAATATGAGCCGAAGGGGCTGTGCAGAAGATCTGGAGGGGCTCAATTATGGAAAGAGCGATTATCGGAGATTTTTTTACCAAGCTAATTAGTCTTTTACTGATTGCCACCCTGTTTTTACTTTCAGCCGGTACTGGAAGTGCAAAAATAATCTATGTAGAACCAGGAAATTCAATTCAGGCTTCTATCAATAACTCAACGAGTGGGGATTTTGTTGTTGTGAGAGCCGGAGATTATCAGGGAAATGTGACTATCAATGTATCCGGGGTAACAGTATCGTCAGATCCTGAGAGTCCTGGCAATGTGCTCGTAAGGGCGCCGGATAGAAATTCCAGCGTGTTTCATGTTAAAGCCGATAACGTAACTATTAAGGGTTTCAATATAACAGGATCAGCGGAAGCTGACCTTTCTCTTGACAAATGGGATGAGATAGGCTGCCCTCCGGCAGGGATATGCCTTGTGCACGCCAACAATTGCACAATTGAGGAGAATAACATTTCTGAAAACCGCTACGGCATTTATCTACAGGAATCCATGAATAATACGCTTTCACAGAATAATCTCTCCAGTAATGGGATATGGCTCGATGAAGGATGTAGCCATAATAGGTTACAGGATAACGTTCTTGAAAAGGATAATATTATCCTCGGTGCACAATGCTGGAATAATACAATACTTCAGAATCGGATTTCAAAAGGAGAAGGTATAAGTATTGCCTGCTGCGGTGGAAATAATCTCATCTCAAACAATGTGATTCTGAATTGCAGTAGCGGCATTGACATTTACGATGTACAGGCAAGAACCATCCTCTGTGATAACCAAATTGTAAACTGTAATTACGGAATCCACCTTGATTTTGTCTTTGATTCCAGAATATATAATAATACAATTTCTAACACTAGCACTGGTATTTACTTGAGAGAGGAATGCCACAATAATGAGTTATCCAATAATACGATAACTTTCAGTAGTCAATCAGGTATCTATTTGCTGGACAACACTGCAAATAACCGCATATACAACAATTACTTAAATAATACAGTAAATGCAAGGGTAGAAGACAGTGAAGGCAATGCCTGGAATACTACAAAGAAGAAGGACACGAATATTGTAGAAGGCCCATACCTTGGTGGAAACTTCTGGGCAAACCCGAGGGGCACAGGTTTTTCGCAGACTGCTAACGATTCAAATTCAGACGGAATTAGCGATCTGCCCTACAAAGTAAACGGGAGCGACTTTGATTATCTCCCACTTGTCATACTTTCTTCCGACCCTGGGGTAAACTGACAGAGATAAATGAAAAATGAGGATTGTTACACCGCAATGAGCTTGACGTATCATCTTGATTTGGGAAATCTGCCACGGGATAGGAAATTACCTAATAGGCTTTGAGCATACCCAAAAATGTACGGCTAAGTCATGACTAATTATAGATCCTTCGGACCCGCTTTTCTCCGAAAGTATCTATAATTCTTCTTTTTGATTATCTTCTTTATATTTTTTCTGGTTTTCTTCTTGTTGGTTTTCCCCCTTCTATCCTTAATCTTTCAGGTTTTCTTCTTTTAGCCTTATTCACTCTGATTTTCTCCCCTCTATTCTTAATCTTTCATGTTTTCTTCTTTTAGCCTTATTCACTTAATTTTCTTCTTTTTGGCCTAATTTTGTCAGGCAAATATAAAAATGATTATAATTATTGATTATATACTAATCTTAAAATTGAATTGACACAATTCTTTTAGGACATATCTCCTAACAATTTTTGCAATTTTTGAATCAATATTTATTTAAAGGTTCTTGCCAAACATGCAGGACATGGAAACCCCAAAAATCCCATCTTCCTTTGCAGAAAACATGTCTTATTTTGACGAAGGAATAGAAAAGGCATTTTCCTGGTTTTCAGGCAATTTTGGCAATATATTATTTATAATTTTTATTGGCATGGGCACTATCTTTGTAGCCCGGAACGTAAACCACCTTATGGAAAGCTATTTCAAAAAAGCAAGTAGCAAGCTGCGTATGGACATCACTTCTTTTCGGATGTTCAGGCATATTGTGGTCGCAATAATTTATTTTATGGGAATTATTATTGTCATCTTCAGCATCCCTAGCCTCCAAAGCCTTTCTGTCGCACTCTTTACGGGGGCTGGAATTGCAGGAATCGTTATCGGTTTTGCAGCCCAGAGCACACTGAGCAATATAATTGCAGGTATTTCCCTTGCCATTTTTCAACCTTTCAGGGTTGGAGACCGGCTGAATATCATGAATGAATACGGGAAAGTGACGGACCTTAACCTCAGGCACACTACCATTTTAACCTGGGACAACAGGCGCATTATAATTCCGAATTCCATGATTAGTAATGAGGCAATAATTAACTGGACTATAGAAGATCCTGCAGTAATCTGGCCAATAGAAGTTGGAATAGGCTATGATGCTGACATTGACAAAGCAAGAAAAATAATGATTGAAGAAGCCAGAAAACATCCCAATGTCATGCCTCCCCATGAAATGAAGTATAGTGTGGTAAAACCCAGCTTAATTAAATCCGAAACCCTTAAAGTAGGATTTCTTGATGCACCTGTGCTTCACCCTGTAGATCCTGATTTCAGAGAAAGAGGAGAAGTTAAAGTATATGTCACCGAACTGGGAGACTTTTCCGTAAATCTTCGCCTGCTGGTCTGGTTCAGGGACAGGAGCGTTGCATACAGTTCAGGCTGCGAAATCAGAGAATCCATTAAAAAACGCTTTGATAGAGAAGGAATAGAGATTCCATACCCATATAGGACTATTGTATACAAGACAGACATTGAGAAGGAAAAGAAAGGTACTGAAAAATTAGTGCCGAAAGTCTTGACAGAAGAAAATAAAATGGGATACTTGGAAAAAGTGAGCTAACTGATTTTATAATTAAATTTTAGTAACAGATTTTAATCAAACTTATGAAAATCAGGTATCAATAATTAACTTTGAAAGTCACATAAATAATCAAAATAAAGCATGTTGAAAAAGGTTGATAAAAGGTTAATAAAAAGGTTTTTAAGCCCCATAAGGCTTTTTAAAGTTCCCTTTCATCAATTACTCTTTTTGTCTTTTTCATACTTCGGGGAAGTTCCCCGATCTTTACTCCCACAACATCTACTGTTACTCCTATAAAGTCCTTGAAAGCTTTTACAAGAGCTTTTTCGGTTTTCTCTTTCTTCAGGGAGTCCTCCGTCCCTTCAATCTCGACCCTGAAAGTCATGTTGTCCCTACCTTCACTGCGTGTAAGAAGAATCTGGTACTCACTGCTTACCCCAGGGACTCTGTGGATAATATCTTCGATCTGGCCAGGATAGATATTTACAGCCTTGAACTTTATGCGATCGTCTGATCTTCCCAGAATTCTATCTATTCTTGGGAAAGGACAGCCGCACTTGCAAAGGCCAGGGATAATCCGGGTCAGATCCCTTGTCCTGTAGCGAATAAGAGGAGCTCCTTCCTTTGTAAGGGTGGTAATTACAAGTTCTCCAAGCGTGCCGTCTGGAAGTTGCTCGCCTGTAATGGGGTCGATTATCTCGAAGAGCAGGTGATCGGACCAGTAGTGCATTCCTTCATGGAAGGAACAGTCAAGAGCAATGCCAGGTCCATAGATTTCAGTCAGCCCGTAAATGTCAAAGGTTTCGATCCCTAGTTCGGTTTCGATCCTGTTGCGCATTTTCTCACTCCAGCGCTCAGAGCCTATAATCCCTACCTTTAGATGGATTTTGTCCTTAAGACCTCGCTTTTGAATTTCTTCAGCCAGCAGAAGTGCGTAAGAAGATGTGCTGGCAAGAGCTGTGGATTTCAGGTCAATAAGCATTTCGATCTGTTTTTCAGTATTTCCTGGGCCTGTTGGAATAGTCATTGCTCCAAGGCGTTCAGCTCCGAGCTGGAACCCTATTCCTGCAGTCCAGAGCCCATATCCAGGAGTAATCTGAATCCTGTCCTGGCTGGTCAGGCCTGCCAGCATATAACAGCGCATCATCATTAAGGCCCAGACATCCACGTCTTTCCGGGTATAAGGAATAATTACAGGCTTCCCGGTAGTTCCGGATGAGGAATGAATTCTGATTACCTCATTTTCGGACACTGCCTTCAAACCAAGAGGATAGGCATCCCTGAGTTCCTCTTTATATGTGAAAGGAAGGCTCTTAAGGTCTTCAAGAGACCTGATGTTCTCAATATCCACATTCGCTTCCTTGAATTTCTTCTGGTAAAAAGGACTGCTTTCAGCTACATGCTCCAGCATTGCCTTCAATTTTGCAAAGGTATCTTCTTCCGAGATTTCGGGATGATAGAGCTCGACATTGGGATCAAGCTCAGACTCAGAGGATGCTTCATACATATTATTTCACCTTCTACTCCCCAGTTCAGGTGCCGGGGATCAGCATAATCAATAGTGATGAGATCAGTTTGAGATATAACTAATCAAATATAGATATAACCAGGTTCAGGAGAGACCTGAAACCAATTCCAGGGCGCTTTCGAATGCAACCCTGTTTACAGCCCTGCGCTTCTCGGGGATTTCAGTATCCAGTACTGCTTGTTGTCAGCTCGTAGGCTTCCTGCGGGCTTGCAGGGTCCAGGACAGGGATATTTGCAAAATGCCCAAAAACCCTGGTGTCCTGTTCGGTCTGGGAAGAATGAGGCCCAGGGTCATCAGCAACAAGCAGAACAAGAGCTCCTTTGATCCCAATATAGCTCAGGCTCATCAGGGGATCGGATGCGACATTTAAGCCCACCTGTTTCATAGTAACAAGTGCCTTTGCCCCGGAATAAGCCGCTCCTACAGCCGTTTCAAGTGCAACATTTTCGTTGCTCGACCATTCTGTATAGATCCCACAGCTTTTAGCATGCCGGGCAATTGTCTCCAGAGCTTCCGTTGACGGAGTTCCCGGATACCCTGTAACGACCTGAACGCCGGCTTCTATAGCCCCAAGTGCTATGGCTTCATTACCCATTAGCAGTTTTTTATCAATCAAATGAGCTCAACTCGAGTAGCGGGTAATACTTTAACTAATTTCGGCAAATGATTTAAATAAATATACAAATTCTAATGAAATAAACTGAGTATGAAAAGAAAACTTGAATTCTCAAGGAATCTCTCAGACGATCTTCCAAAACCATTTCTGAGAACTCGGAACTGTATTTTATGCAGTTTATCAAGGTTAATTTTGGATATCTAATCGAATCTCCATGCTATGAAAATACGATGCCCATCTATGTACAGTGCTGTGGGAAGAAGTACGTAAAATTTGGATATAAAGCTTTTGTTTACAGTTATTTATTGTTGTCGACTGATACCAATACCATAGGGATAACAAGATAATATTCCAAAGAAGGATACGCGTGTGCAACTACGCACAGAATCGGGAATAAGGGAAATACTGCTGTAATGACCTTTTTTCGAAAATTTCAATTGAAAAAAACTGCTGAATGACGTTTTAACGAAAGATGAGGACGCAGTTTAAAATTTGACTTTTCCACCTCGGCGCCGACGTCGCAAGACTGTTTGGCATCATTGGGGTGATCGGAGTGCTCACTGCGCCCGTAGCTGGACGCTTGGCCGACCGCCGGGGCGCAGGCCAGGTTGTTTCCATCGGTGAGTCTGCCACTCTGCTAGCCGGAATGATTCTTGCGGGCTGGAACTCCTTTACCGGCTTGATCTTCGGGGTCGTGCTTTTGATTTCTGGATACAGAGTAAGTACCCTGGTTGCCCATCAGCAGGTGATTTACGGGCTCCGGCCAGCAAGCACGCAACCGGGTATAGTTTGTTCATGGTCGGAATCTTTGTTGGCGGCAGACTGGGATCCTGCGGTGCGATACTGGCCTGGAAAGTGGCTACTTGGCTAGGAGTCTCTGGATTTGTCATTGCCGTGGCACTGATGGCTTACCTCTGCCGCTTCTTCGCCGGGACCATCTCCCAAAACAAAAGCTATCCGAGAAACGTTTCTCTTGAGGGCATCCGGCATCTCTGAAAAAACAGGAGATCGGATAATCAAGATTGCCATGTGACTTGTAAATCATAGTTGTGATAACATATTCCATTGGAAGGAACCTGATATACTAAACGTACATGAAATCCTTGGAATAGCAATCAGAAATAAAAATATGTTTATATCGGATATTCTTATCTTGCATCTTGCTTCTTATTGTGGACGTAATTATTGTTTTTCTTTGCGCAGTGAGCTTAGAAACAGAATAAATCTTAAAGAGGAGTATTATAAAATAAAACACTATACAGCTTGAGAGATATACGACCAATGATCATGAGTAATTAGAAAAAATACGTATTCGCTACAGTATACCATTATTTTTATATAACATATGTCATACATGTAATAGTAATGGGACATCTGAGAAAATCTTGTTTCTGCTGTAACCCCAGCAATAATTTTGTCACTCCCACTCCCAATAGGTCAGATGTTTGGTTACTACACTTCAGTTAACTGGATGCGTAGTATTCTATCTCTTTCTCGAATATACTTTTTTAATTGACGCAAAAGTAACCTGACCGGCATTCCAACCAGTGATTTCATTCCCCATTTTACAGATATTCCAATGTCTTCATTGATTATTGATTTCATTTCGTGTGCTGTAATTTGCAAGACCGACTTCAACATATTCAAAATGTTATATAATGTACACTGAATTATGAAGAATAACGTTCTTGCTACAGGTGATTTTGTGCATGTACGTATCTTGAAATCGTTTTTTACTCTGTAGCCAGTTTCTATGTTCCATCTTTTTTTGTATTCTTCGGGAATACTCTTCTCGAATTCCTCAATTGACTTCACATCCTTGTTTGTAGCAAACAGGATGTATTCTTTCTTTTCATGAGGTACTGCCACAAGATTAAATTTTGTTCCATTTTCATTAAAATGATATTCAAAAACAGTTGATTTATGCCCATTTTCTTTTTTGAAATTCTCAAGTTTCATTTTGATTTTTTTATTGAGTTTACATGCAATAATAAAATTTATCTTTAGTTTGGCCAATGCAGAAATTGCATCATCATTACAAAATTCTTTATCCAAATATACTGTTCCGATTTTTACACTCATTGTTTCCAATCTTTTAAACAAAAGTTCCATGAGTATTGAATAATCCTTTTTAAGAGCACTGATTGGGATCACATCAAGTGTAAGTTTGTCATCTCCAATGATGTCCAGCGTACAATATTCATATCCCCATGAAGTTCCATTTTTAGGTTTCATGCCTCTAATTAAGGGTGTATTCTTATCACCACAGAATGGCACATGATGAAAATCAATTGCGACATCATGAACTTTACCCTTAAGTTCCATCATTTTGAATATTTCGGGATTGATAGTTCTGAATGAGGAAAGGATGTCTTTAATATTGTTGCAGTTTACATAATTAAAAATAGTATCTGATGAAGGTATCTTTGTTTCAGGATTTTTACGTTTGAGGTCATTGCTTGCAGATTCAAGAGAATTAGAAGTAGAAGTCGCAGCATGTAATAACACGTTTAGGACTTTTTCAGTTTCATAATCTGCGTTCGATGGCAATTTTATTATATTATATTTGCTAAGCATTTCAAATGCAGTTGTTAACAAGCTAACGTTGCATGTAGGTGTCATGGACTCGTTTTTTTTCACACATACGAACTCCATGATCCTACATAATTAATTTTAGGTAGAGTAAAAATATTAAATACTGTTTTAGAATCGGTATTCGGAACTTGGGTTAATCGGAACTACTGTATGAGATGAAACACTAAACAGCTTGAGAGATATACGACCAATGATCATGAGTAATGAGAAAAAATACGTATTCGCTACAGTATACCATTATTTTTATATAACATATGTCATATATATGATAGTAATGGGACATCTGAGAAAATCTTTTTCCTGCTGTAAACCCCAGCAATAATTTAGCCACTCCCACTCCCAATACTCAGATGTCCTATCCCAATAACTATCTTCTCGCAGGTCTCTTTTAATAGTAATTCAAATTACTCTTTGAAGGAATCACTCATTTTAAAATATAAATAGAATTATTGAAATCTTGGAAGTGCATCCTGCTCAGGTTGAATATTCAAAGAAGTTATCCGCTGTAAGTCAGACATCCTCATGAATTTCTCTTGCTGTAGGTTAGATATTCTCGGAAGCACACCTTGCGTAAGCAACTGTATTCTTGACAGCGCACATTATGTAAACAACTGGCGTGTTGCATCAGAGTAATATTTATTTATGTAGTATCCATTGGTCATCGGTTAAGGTTAGAAATGTCATTCTTGCTATTGATTTTATATATTTTAAATATATTAAATTCACACAATGGTATTCCAGTCATCCGCTACTCTTGAGAACACGATTCGTACTATTTTCCCTGAAATGTGGTTAAGGAAACTCGCCGTCAAAACATGTTTTATAAAACGTGAACGAAAAATTAAATCCGAAGTAATTTTTTGGGTCTTAATTCTTGGTTTTTGTGTCTATAACCAACATACAATTGCAAGTTTAAAACGTCTTTATGAAATAGAAGCAAATATCTCGATAAGTGACAGTAGCTGGTACGATCGCTTTACTCCCGAACTTGTTGAGTTTCTTCATCAGTGTGTAATCCACGGCATTGAAGAACTTGCAAAAGAGCCTGGTAAAAAACTTAGCAAGAAACTCGAAGACTTCCAGGATGTTCTCATTCAAGACAGCACAATTGTTCGTCTTCACTCTTCTTTAGCAGCCAAGTTTCCAGCGGCGAGAGCAAGTGTCAACGGCGGTGAATAATTCCCCATTTTCGGCGGATTAAAATTCCCCAATTCTCAATCCTTGAGAAAAGTTCGAGGATTGTGAATCATGCTGAAAGAGGAGGAATTATTCTTGATACGAGATTTAAGTTCACAAAACTTGAGCATCAGTGAAATCGCCAGACAAACAGGTTTCGACAGGAAAACAGTGAGGAAATATCTTCAACTGAAAACCTTACCTGAACCCCAGAAACGTCCTGGAAGAAGGAGCAAGCTTGACCCTTACAAACCTTATATATTCAAAAAGCTTGAAGAAGGTCCCTATACTGCTGCTCGCCTCTATCGGGAAATCAAAGAAATGGGTTTTGATGGAGGAAGAACCATTGTTAAAGACTTCGTAAGAGAAGTCCGACCTCAGCAGGGAGTCCCTGCTGTACTCCGCTATGAAACAAAACCAGGTGTACAGGCTCAGGTTGACTGGGCAGAAATGGGAACAGTTGAGGTTGATGGAAAGGTAAAGAAACTCTTTTGCTTCAACATGATTCTTGGATATTCCAGAATGAGATATGTTGAGTTTACACTGAGCATAGACACTCCAACTCTTATCCAGTGTCATCTGAATGCTTTTGAGTACTTTGGAGGATTTACACAGGAGATTCTCTATGATAACATGAAACAGGTTGTTATCAGGAGAGCCTTGAAAGCTTCGGATTCTGAATGGAACTCACAGTTTGAGGATTTCTTCAAATGCTTTGGTTTTATTCCACGTTTATGCAGGCCATATAGACCTCAGACAAAAGGCAAAATTGAAAATACGGTAGGTTACGTCAAGAGGGATTTCTTCCTTGGAAGAAGGTTTACCTCTCTCGAAGACCTGAACGGCCAAGTTCACAAGTGGTTGGAAAGGGTAAATTCAAGTATCCACGGAACAACCTATCAAATCCCTCTTGAACGCTTTAAGGAGGAGAACCTGAGCCCTCTGGGCCAGGTTCCTCCTTACAAAGTTGTCCATAAGGAGACCAGAAAGGTCTCCAGAGACTGTTATATTTCGTTCCTTGGAAATAAGTATTCTGTTCCTTACAGGTTTGCAGGAAGAACTGCAGAACTTCAGATCTTCGAAGGAAAATTCGAGGTCTATGTTGATTATGAGAAGGTCTGTGAACACGAAATTCTTCCAGGTAACTGCAGAGTTGCCAGGAAAAAGGAACATTTCCAGGGTCTCCTGAGTGAGATTCTTAAAGAGAATTCAAAATGCAAGAAAGACTCACAGATTCCGTTGAAGTTCTCAGGTCTTGAAGTTGAAAAAAGGTCTCTTGATGTCTATGAAACATATAGTCAGGGAGGCTTTGAATGAACAACTTTAGCTACGAAAGGATTCACAACAACCTGCAGTACCTGAAACTGAATACGGTTGAAGAGCTCCTTGACAACTACCTTGAAATTGCTGCAAGAGACAGCAAAACAACAATGGAAGTCCTTGATTATCTGTTTGAACAGGAAAAGAAACACAGAGAAGCTGTTGCAATTGAGAGAAGGATGAAAAGTGCAGTTTTTCCTGTGATAAAGACTCTTGAAGAATTCGATTTTGAGTTTCAGTCATCTATTGATAAAAAAGTCATAGAAGACCTTGTAACGTTGAGGTTTGTTCATAATGCAGAAAACGTTGTTTTGCTCGGTCCTCCTGGAGTTGGAAAGTCTCATCTTGCAATTGCTCTTGGGATTGAAGCGGTAAAAGCGGGAATTTCGGTTTACTTTACCAATACAGGAAACCTTATTGAAAGGTTGAAAATAGCAAATAGAGAAGGAATGCTTGAAAAGAAACTCAGGGACTTGATGAAATATAAAGTGCTGATAATTGATGAAATAGGATATCTCCCATTTGATGAAGAAGGAGCTCACTGCCTATTTCAGCTAATCTCCAGACGTTATGAAAAGAGCTCAACGATCTTGACATCAAATAAGTCATATGGTGAATGGGGAGAGATATTTAAAGACCATGTAATAGCGGCTGCTGTGCTTGATAGGATTCTCCACCATTGCACGACCATTAACCTCAAAGGGGAAAGTTACAGGCTGAAAGAAAGGAAGAAGCAGGGTATAAAAACGGGAAATATGTACCAGTGATTTCTAACAAATTTATGAAAATTGAGTAAAATTTATATCAAAAGGTGGGGAAATTTAAACCGACCAAAGTGGGGAAAATTAAACCGCCGTTGACACCAACCTTCTTTTCGTTTCCTATCATTAAATCTAGCTTGTCTATACCTCGTTTTTCTATTTCTTCTGGTTCTCCTCATTGCTCTCCTGCTATCCATATTCTTTTTTATATTTGTTTTATGATGGATTTGAGCAAGCCAGATAACTTTAGATTCATTAAGTATAGCTAAACCCGTATGTCTACTTCCATAATCTATTTTCAATCGAAAATTACTGTCATTTTCAGTAGTTTTCAACTCCTTTAACCTAATAGTAAAAGGATATTTTTTGTGGATAACTGCTTTTCCATCTTTCAGTAATTTTCTTGCTACTGATTCATGACAAGGACTTAGTGGTTTCTTATCCTTATTTAGTACAAATATCATAGAATTTCTCCTATCTCGAATACAAGTATCCGGTAACGTACTTTCGTATCTCTTCTCGTCAATGTTGGAAATGCTTGTTAATATCCTCTCCCAGAACACATCTCAATAGTTCATTTAGTCGGGACAACAGAGCTACAAACTGAAGAAGCATTTGTAGGTGTTATGACAAATCCAACGTAGTAAATTAATACTTAGACTGGTCAACCAGAGCCCTATTACAAGCTCATCGCTTTAGCGTGAGAAGTTGACTAAATTCTATTTTGGTCTCCGGAAAATTGGATTTCCCTAACTAAGAAGGCATATCTGATCTGGTCAAAAGAAAATCCTTAAGGATATGGTCTTACTCTTTTTAGAATTTTAAAATCATTGAATAAATATCCACATAAGAATTAATAAGAAGTTTATCTGTTTTGAATAACAATTGCTACAAAACCAAAAAATTATTAACCAATTAAGGATTCTTCAAATAAGGAATATCGATAGGTATTAATAATTCTTATCTAAGCTTGCCATGAAAGATAAATAATAGGAAGTTATTTGTGAAGTTGAATATTGATTCTTGATTTCATGCTCTATTATTGCTGGATAGGAATTGCAGGAAAGGAGGGTTTTTGTGAAAGTTGAATTGAAAAATGTAAATTATGCAAGCAAAATAAAATCCGCTGGATTAAAAAGGAAAGCGCTTGTATCATGCTTATTATCTACACTTCTTATACTTTGTTTACTTAGTTCTCCGGCAGCTGCTGCGGTTGAATGGAAAATTTCGCCATCCAACCCGACTGTGGGAGATACGCTGAAAATAACAGGAAATGCAGCTCCTGGCGAGAGCGTCAGAGCCGAGGTTACTTATGAAAAAAAGCTTCCGGTTTCCGGGGGACGGTACCAGCTCTCGCTTAAAAATATAAAAATCCCGCAAGGGAGCGATAACCTTTTTAGTGTCAGGGCTGAGGGCGTGCAGAACATGCACGTTGGAGTAAAAAAATTGATGTGGATCAACCTGAATGCGGACGCCAATAAAGGGGTCGCAACCATATCTCAGGGACACGTACCATCCTGGACCTACGATATCCTTATTGACGGTAATGCCCTGAAAGGACAGAACTCTGTAGTCCTTAAAATTAAGGCTTCTCAGACGCTAAAAGCTGACTCGAAAGGGAAATTTGATTTCAGTTACGAAACCTCCTCAATGCCAGCAGGCGAATTCAAGATAAAGATAGGAAACTCGGAAAAAACAATCGAACTTAGAGACAAATGGTCAGAAAAAACCTGTTGCCGACTTTACTGCAGCCCCAGTAAGAGGGAATGTGCCACTGCAAGTTAAATTAAGAGACTTTTTATTATTTT
>CAVRNH010000044.1:0-151525 GCA_963722085.1 uncultured Methanosarcinaceae archaeon
CTTTGCATGAAGCAGGGTTTCTTCCGAACGTTTATGCGAGGTAATATCAAGACCTGTTTGCAGGATGCCAGTAATCCTGCCGTCTTCATCCTTTATTATATTTGCACGAATCATCCAGACCTTTCCGTCCGGGGTTGAAACCTCTCCTAATTCCTCGATTCCGGATTCAAGGGCCTTTTGTATGAAAGATTTGCTGGAACCTTCTTCATATATCATTAAAAAATTCTCATATCTGCGTCCGACGATCTCTTCAAGTGTCGAACCCATATAATCCAGAAAAGCCTTGTTTGCCCAGACTACTCTCAACCCAAGATCCACAAAAACAAGGAGCTCGCTGAGAGAGTTAAGAATTGCCTGTTTCTCATGTTCTTGAGCTTTAAACTTCTCAGAAGATATTTTCAGACGGTCAACTATCCGATTTATTCCTTCTGTTAATCTAGATAGCTCATCATTTCCATCCATTGAATAGCGAGCTGAGAAGTCTTTATCCTTTCCAACTTTTTCCACATAGGTATTAATAGCAACTATTCTGGAGATTACCTCTTTATCAAGAAGGAGCTTACAGCCTGCTCCAACCATTAAGCCTGCAAATAAAAGGAAGAGCACGATATACCTGAGAGACTTCTGGAATTCTGCATGGACATCCGTGTCAGCATCTGTCGGAAATATGAAAGCTGGATTTCTATTTATATCTTCTAAAAAAAGATACCCGCCTGCGTCATTATCATCGATATAGTGCCAGAGGCGCACGTTTTTATTTTCTAAAAAAGCTTGCTGTACATCAGAAGGAATATTATACGAATTTTTAATTGAAACCGAGTTTCCTGTAATATTGTGGACTGACTCAATGAAATCCGCATCCAGATTCTTTCCCAGGATCACTGTTCCGATTATTTCTTTACTATTGGGTGCCGCAAGCACAGGCCGGCAGGAAATAATAGCAAGACTATTCTCAAGCTTGAGGAATCCTTTTAAAGGATTTTCTGCCTCCTTGCACAGAAGGCTTTTATCAATTGTCTTCCGATTGATTTCGGAAAAGGTTGAAGCATTCGTTGTATTATTTGAATCAGAGAACTGAGAGTATATTATGTCCCCTGAGTTATTCGCAAAAAAAATAAAATCATACCCATTTAAGATGAAAAGGTCAGTGAACAAGGTTTTGTCGAGGTATTTGCGATCCTGACTAAACATAAAAGCTCTGACATCTCCCCTCGAAGAAAGGATGTAGTTAGTACTATCCAGCTGCTTAATCTGAAGATCGGTTACATTTTGTACATCATTTATGTTGTCAATTGCCTTTTCTTTATCTAAGTGAGAGAAACTCGAATAAAGGATGGCCTGGGACGCAAAAATAGCGACTGATGTGAGAAGGGCAAAAGTAATATAGATGATAACAAGGACCTTTTTACTTACATTCATACTTTAGACTCGGGGATAGGTATTGAGCTTGAGGACACAGGGAAGTTCATAATAAAATATAGACAGATAAACTTAAATGGAGATACTATATAAAATTTTTCTATGGATTGAATAAATAATTTTATGATAGTTTTGAATATGAAAAATAGAGAAAATTCATATTTAGTCAAAACAGGCATTAAAGCGTTCCAAATAGGATAATTACAAATTAAAATATTTTTAAATAATTAATAGGAATTTAATGAAAAAATTAAATCTGATAATAAAAAAGATGAAAACAATTTTTGAATATTCCAGGATTGTATGGAGTATTTAAGTCTCTATTTTCGCAAGGGATTGAGTATCCATTAAACAATTATTAAACTGTTTTCTCAAGATCGAATATTCATTAAACTTTTATTTAACAGTTATAGGACTTACGCGGTTGAGATATGAAATCAAGTACAAACAACCTCATGTGAATGGATGGGATTTGGACAGTTGAGTATTTACTGCTGCTGTCTTTCAGTTCAATCGCGTAAGTCCTGAGTTATTAAACAGTTTTATTCCAATCACGTTTAAACTTTGAGTCAAATGCATATTTGAGTCAATTAGTATTGTCTGTAAATCCTGATTACCCTATCTTAACCGTCGTCAATTTACCACTTTAAAAATTTAACCATCCAGCCCACGTTTCTTCTCAGTAAATACTTTCTTAACTCATCGATCCCAAGCAGGAGGATTGCAAAAGGAATGGATAGTAATATGTACCTGAGGTCAAGGGGTGAGGTGTTAAAAATAAGATTAGCAAACGGATTCCAGATCAGAAGGGCAAGGATTATAAATTCGGTTGCAATTCCTAAAAGAATCATACGATTGCGGAATAATCCTACTGTGAAGACCGATTGAAGCCTGGTTCTGGAAGCAAAAACATTAGCTATCTGGCAGATGACCACTGCTGAAAAGAAAGCGGTAATCGCCTGCATATAAAGGGGATTGCTGTTTGCAAGCTGCTCGCCGAATTTCCACCCTCCTCCAAAAAGGACCGCAAAATAACAGAAAAAGCCTGCAGCAGCTTCTATAGGGCCTTTAATCCCATAAGCTGTTAAAAGCAACTGAGGTGTTAACAGCTTTTCTTCTCTGGACCTTGGAGGCCTTTTCATAATATCCCCTTCTCCCTTTTCCTGTCCGAGAGCAATGGCAGGCAGCATATCCGTACCCAGGTCAATTGCCAGGATAAGCTGTACCGGCATAGGAAGAGGCAGGGCAAAGAGAACAAAAGCTATGAAAGGCAGGATCTCAGGAATATTACTGGCAAGGATATATACAATGAACTTTTTTATATTGTCAAAAACGGTTCTGCCTTCCTCTACAGCATTCACAATCGTAGCAAAATTATCATCCAGGAGCACCATATCTGCAGCTTCGCGAGCTACATCGGTGCCGCTGCCCATAGCAACTCCCATATCTGCATTCTTGATTGCAGGAGCATCATTGACCCCATCTCCTGTCATTGTCACGATCTCCCCTTCAGCCTGGAAAAGCTGTACTATCTTTAGTTTTTGAACGGGAGAGGTACGGGCAAATACAATGCTGGGGTTTTTCAATCTTGAAGCAAGGTCTGTACGCGAGAGTGAATTCAACTCATCTCCGGTAATAATTTCAAGGCTTCCAGGGTCTGCAAGTCCCACTTCCTTTGCGATTGATTCTGCAGTCACAGGGTGATCACCAGTGATCATCACAACCTTGATCCCGGCGGCATGGCATTTAGCAATAGCTTCCCTGGCCTCAGGCCGTAGAGGGTCTATAATCCCTATAAATCCAAGGAAAATGAAATCTCCGGTATATTCCCTTAGCTCTTCAGCCTGCCTGTATGCAAGGGCAATAATTCGTTCTCCTTTTTTTGCAAGTCTCAGGTGCCGGTTAAGAAGCTCATTTTGCTTAGTTTCATCCAATTTCGTAATTCCTTCTGAATATATGGCTGAGCTGCACATTTTTACAACTACTTCCGGGGCGCCCTTGAGATAAGCTTCAAGCTTTCCTTCAGGAGTGCGACAGATGACTTCCATCCTTTTAGTAAGCGAATCAAAAGGAAACTCTTCCAATCTTGGATAATCGTCCTGAAGCTTTTTTATATCTTCCAGGCCATTTGCAAAAACAAGAAGTGCTCCTTCAGTCGGATCACCAGAATATCCAGGAGGATCTTCACGAAGTTTTGCATTATTGCAAAGCCCTGCAACTTTTATGAGAACAGATGGTAATCTTTCAGGAGCCCACGTGGGCTTTTCTATAACACAAACTCCTTCTGTTCCTATGTCTGCAATTTTTTCCGCAATATCTTTATTTGTACTTGCAATATCTTTATTTTTACTTGCAATATCTTTATTTGTACTTGCAATATCCTTGTTTGTACTTCCTTCTACCTCCTGCCCGGCAGTCCTTATTTTAGAGCTGAGAGGATTTTCGAGAACCAGACATTCAAAACCAATCATAAGAGAATTCACTGTCATCCTGTTCTGCGTAAGAGTCCCAGTTTTGTCAGTACAAATAACTGTAGTAGAGCCCAGGGTTTCTACTGACTCAAGTCGCTTAATAAGGGCATTTCGTGAAGCCATTCGCCTGGAAGCCAGACTAAGGGCAAGAGTAACTGTAGGCAAAAGTCCTTCAGGAACATTTGCAACTATAATACCAATAGCAAAGATGAGACTTGCAAGAAAAACATCCTGAAGAAGAAAAGCAAGAATAAAGAAAGTAACTCCCAGAAAAATCGCAATTGCAGAAATAATTTTTATAAAATGGTTGAGTTCTCTTCTGATAGGGGTTTCTGCGCTTGAGATCTGTTCTGCTAGTATTGCTAGATTTCCAATCTGGGTATTATGTCCTGTTCCGAAGACTATAGCTTTCCCATTCCCGCTCAGTACCAGCGTTCCTGAAAAGACCATGTTCCTGCACTCCAGTATATTTGGGTGGGTGCATTCAAGAGACCGGAGTTGAGGTTCTGATTCGCCGGTAATGGTCGAGTGATCAACTTTCATAGAATTTGTTTCAATTAAGCGCCCGTCAGCCGGGATCTTATCTCCTTCTTCAAGAAGAATAATGTCTCCTACAACAATTTCCGAAGCCAGAATCTCTCTGGTTTTACCATCCCTTAAAACCTTTGCATGGGGAGGAAGAAGTTGCCGAAAGCTTTCCATCGTTTTTGCAGCCTGGTATTCCTGGATGAACGCGAAAGTCGAGTTAAGGATTACGACCAGACCAATAGCAATTCCGATATACAGATTCCCTTTCCCGGGATCAAGGTATTCTCCAAGGAAAGACAGAAGAGCTCCTATAATAAGCAAAATCGAGAAAAAATTCCGGAATTGCCTCAGATAACTTATTAATAGGCTCTCCTTTCCTGTTTCTTCGAGAACGTTGGGTCCGCATTCCTGAAGTCTTCTTGCAGCTTCCTGCTCGCTAAGTCCTTTGTCGTCAACTCCCAATCGTTGAAGAAACTCAGAAAAAGGAATTTTATGTTCATCCCCTTGGAGAGAGCAAATTTCGCTGTTACTGCCAGCCGGTTTCTTCTCCATCGAATACCCCCATGAAGTTAATGTGGCATAAGAATAAGAAGCTTAACTTGGGCTTTGAAAGTTGCTGGAAATCAAAGATAATGAACAAAGGTCATGAAGCGAATTAAGTTTGATCACTTATCAGGATGCAGCAAAACCTGCCAGATAACCAGGTCAAAAATTGTGACCTTATTTATCAGATATAGAGCAAAAAAAAATTTCCAACAATTAGGTTTTATAATTTGTTAACTAAAAAAATGTCCACATCCGACGCAATCGTAGAGAGCTTGAGAACCATTTTTGAAAATTGTTGTTCTCATTAATGCTCAAACGAGGCGAAAAGGAGGTTCCGAAGAATTGTCTATCTTCCAGGTACAACCTATAATTTTTGATCTATATTTAGAACTCAGAGACTCTGTATTTTTTAATCCAAAGTGGGGGACATTTTGGGTTGAAAAGGAAAATAGGTTGTCAAATAATTAATTATAATAAAAATAATTTTCAAATATAAAATTAAAAAGGTATAATTTATGAGCGAATTTACACTAAAAACAAGACTCTTAGCTACACTTGAAGGCAAGCCCGTTGATAAAGTACCTGTCTGTTCCGTGACCCAGACAGGCATTGTAGAACTCATGGACGTAGTGGGAGCCCCCTGGCCCGAAGCCCATACCAACCCTGAATTAATGGCAAAGCTGGCAATCGCCAACCATGAGCTTAGTGGACTTGAAGCTGTAAGGATCCCTTACTGCCTTACAGTTCTGGTTGAAGCCATGGGATGTGAAATCAACATGGGAACCAAGAACAGACAGCCCTCAGTTACTGCTCACCCCTATCCTAAAGACCTTGAAGGTGCAGCCGTTCCCGCAGACCTCCTGCAGAGGGGCAGAATTCCAGCCGTACTCGAAGCCATTAAAATCATCAGAGAAAAAGTAGGTCCAGATGTACCAATTATCGGCGGTATGGAAGGCCCGATCACAGTCGCTTCCGACCTGGTGAGTGTAAAGTCTTTTATGAAGTGGTCCCTTAAAAAGATTGACCTTTTTGAAAAAGCCCTGGACATTTCCACAGAAGCTGCGATCGTATATGCAAACGCACTGGTTGAAGCAGGTGCAGATATCATCTCCGTTGCAGACCCCGTTGCATCTCCTGACCTAATGAGCCCTGATTCTTTCAAGAAATTCCTTAAGGCAAGGCTTCAGAAGTTTTCCTCCAGCGTGAACTCAGTCACCGTTCTCCACATTTGCGGAAATGTAAACCCAATCCTCAGCGATATGGCGGACTGCGGCTTTGAAGGCCTTAGCGTTGAAGAAAAGATTGGCAGCCCAAAGAAAGCAAAGGAAGTCATTGCAAAAAGAGCAAGATTCGTAGGAAACATCTCCAGTCCTTTTACCCTGCTTCCTGGCCCTGTTGACAAGATAAAAGCCGAAGCTAGGCAGGCCCTTGAAGAAGGCGTAGATGTGCTTGCACCTGGCTGTGGGATTGCACCCATGACCCCTCTTGAGAACATCAAAGCAATGGTTGCAGCAAGAGACGAATACTACGCCTGAAAGGCACAAAAATTTTTTATTTTTTTGCGGGCATTTCAAAAACTCTAATCATTACAGAGTGAGAACCCAAGCCCGTTTCATTTTTTTTGCCACAACGAAGCTCAAGAGAATATTCCAAATAAAGATACTGATAGGCTGCAAGCTAAGAGATTCATTCCAGGCAAGTAATTCGGTATAGCTCGTAATGATAGCTTATTCAGCATAAAACTTATTGAAATTTATTAAGTTCTGATAAGATCTGACAAATGTTGATTGAGTCTTAATTTTGGAGAGGGTAAGATATGAGAACAGGAGTCGCAATTGACCTGGGAACCAGCGGTTTTAGAGCTCAAAAAATCGATCTGGAAGGCGGCAAGATTAAGAAAACTGTCATAACTCTGCGGAACCCCCTGCCTGGAGCAAACGTAATGGATCATCTTGACTTTGCAATCCATTATGGGCTCGATAAAGCTCACATGCTCTCGGTAACAGCGGTAAAACATATCCTCATTGAACTTGAAGTAAAAGTCGAGGAAATGGAAAAACTCGCAATATGTGGAAATCCCATCCAGCTTTCTATTTTTCAGGGAATCCCAATTGAAGATCTGGCATATGCCGGAGAACGAAAAAAACAAAAATATCATATTGGAGAGCAGAACAGGGATGCACGAATAATATCTTTGGCAGAAATAGAAGGTTTCGAAGAAGCCATAAACTGCAAACTACTTGTGCCGCCTGCAATTAAACACGAAGTTGGAGCCGATGCCCTTGCCCTGATTGTTAAGGCAGGCATGATCGAAAGCGATGAAATCGCAATTGCAACTGATTACGGGACAAATGCTGAGATGGCTCTCAAAGCAAACGGGATTATTTACACAGGGTCAGCTGCTGCCGGGCCAGCTCTCGAAGGTCAGGAAATCGAATATGGGTCCATTGCTTCTCCGCATACTATCTGCGATGTGGAATTTGAAGGAGAGAACGTGCGCTGTTACGTCCTGGACAGGGAAATGAAAACAGTTATAGGAGACCTCGTAAACCCTAAAACAGGCGAGATAGTGGAAAAAGGAGAAATAACTGCAAAAGGAATAACAGGAACAGGAGTTATTGCTCTTATTGAAGCTGGGATCAGGAATAAACTGATAGTTCTACCAAAAATTAAGACTCCTGAAGGTATTATCCATCTCCAGAATGGGATCAAGTTTACAGATAAAGATCTTATCGCAGCTGGAAGAGCCATAGGAGCACTTCGGGCAGGACATATTACTCTCTGTGCGGCTGCAGGCATCGATATGGAAGATCTCCAGGTTGCAGATATGTCAGGAGCTGCCGGAACTTACATGGACGCCGCAAAAGCTCATCACGTAGGGATGATCCCATATAATGCGCATTATGTCTCCCAGATAGGAAATACTTCCCTGACTGTTGCCAGGGAAATTCTGTTTTCCGAAGAAAGGCTCTGGGAACTGCAGGCAATTGCAAAGGAAATACTGGGTACCCATGTGATGTTTGCAACCTCCGATGCTTTTAAAGAAGCCTATTTACTGGAACTTGCTTACTGGAATGAAGGTATGACTTTCAAGATGCTCCAGAAGTTCCTGAAAAAGAAAAAACTCCCCATGATCGATGAACCCTCTCCAATTCTAAAAATCAATCGCCAGGTTGAAAGGGACATTCCTGAACTCGGGGAAGAAGGGCTTAAAGTGCTTGAAAAAGTCGGGACTTACCTGACAACGGTTATTGAGGAAAATACAGGCTGCCGCAAATGCGTAAAGGTTTGCCCCACTGGAGCTCTCAGGATGGAAGAAAAAGGGATTGTGAAAATAAGGACTGACCTCTGTGACGGAGCAAACTGCCAGCGTTGTCAGCACGTCTGTCCTGATGATATGTTTAAATGGGAAAACCTGACAGTAGCCGGATACTGAAGAAGGAAGAAAAGCTTATTGGGACCGAAAGAAGAATAAACAAAAACAATAAGCAAAATAACACCAGAGGAAGGAGAGAACGTGCAGGTTATTGTTGTGGGGGGCTTCCTGGGAAGCGGGAAGACTACCACTATCATCAACATGGGGAAATACCTGGCAGAAAAAGGGAAAAAAGTTGCCATTATTGTGAACGAGATCGGGGAAGTCGGAATCGACGGGGACATAATCAAACGTTTCGGATTCGATACCAAGGAGATCACAAGTGGATGCATTTGCTGCTCCCTGAAAGTAGGGTTAAGGACAACAGTTGCCCTCCTTGCAAAGGAATACAGACCTGATATCTTGATGATCGAACCCACAGGAATCGCCTTTCCGCACGTAATCAGGGACGAAATCGAGCTCATGAACCTGGGAGAGAGGATAAAAATGGCCCCTCTGGTAACCCTGATCGACGGCAGCCGCTTCAAACACCTGATGAAAGAAGTAAAGAATTTTGCCATGAGGCAGATCATAGATGCGGAAATCCTGGTGATAAACAAGGTGGACTTAATCGAACCTATCCGGCTTCCAATTCTCGAAGCATCTGTCCAGCAACTGAACCCTAAAGCCAGGATTATTCTGCTTTCAGGAAAAGCTGCTGACGAAAAATTCGAAAACTTCATGCAGATAGTACTCCCGGATATAGAAGAAACGCCAGAAAAGATGCCAGAAAAAACTCCAAAAGTCGCAGCAGAGGAAAAGCCCGAACATATTGCCCCTCAGGAAACCGAAAGTTCAATCGAGGCCTCAGGAGTAGGCAGTTATTCTGCGGAATTTGCAGTTGAAAACGGAAATCTGAGTATTGAGGCTGCAAGAGAAATTACAACTGAATTAATAAACACAATAAAAGAAAAGGTGCTTAAACTAAATCCCGAATTTGTAGGGCACATAAAACTCTTTCTGGACAATGGTTCAGAAACCGTAAAACAAAGCGTGACAGCATATTATGAAGAGCCTCAGGAACAGATCATTAAATCTGAAGAAAGAGCAGTTCCTGCATTCAAGATCCTTTCAGCAGTCTCAAACGTCAATAAATCGGCCCTAAAAGGCGCAGTAGACAGTTCAGTGCAGGAAATTTTTGAGAAGAGAGGAATACGAGGACATAAACCAGAACATGCCCACGAGCAAGAAAGTCAAGAGCACCGACACGTGCAGAAAATAGTTAATCTTTTTGACAAGAAACAAAAGCATGCAGCGAACAATGAATCTTTAGCAGAAAAGAAAAATTAAAAAGAGTATTGTAGAGAAAGTTATCGAAGCTTTTTTACCTTAGAATACATTTACCTTTCGCACTTTTTCTCCAGGACTGCCCTGTTACCAGGAACCGCCCTGCGAGCCCTGTTTGATCATTTCATGGATTTCTTTGATATTTTCCATAGCTTTTCTCTTCAGCATAATCATCTTTTGCATTTCGTCTACTTTCATTTCCATCCATTTATACTTCATTTCCAGTTTCATTGCAATAATTCTTCTTTTCTGCTCTTCACTCAGCGTTTCCCAAATTTCAGACATAGGGCCCTCGCCGCCTTCATGCATTCCACCTTTATACATTCCACCTTCATGCATTCCTTTTCCGCCCATGTAAAATTACCCCCTTCATATATGTTCAAACTGACAATCTTAAATAATAATTGATACAACCTAATTTTTTGGAGACTTATAGTTTCTTCCAAGATCGCCAAGCTGCCATTATTTCAGTTGACAGCTGATGTCAAAACCAAACTCCTAAAACGAAATGTCTCTGATTTCAAATTGTATCGAAAAGAGATTATTATTCATGACATATAATAACTAGAGAAATATAAATTAGAAACCAATAATAATTAAAACCAGGTTTTATCTCGTCTAGTTTTCCAGGGATCCCTCAGTAGTATTTTTATGACTCTAACAATACAATCTAATATTTCCCTTAATTTCATCCAGAAAGCAAATCCAGATAATGTATATTCGAATTTTAGATATTACTCATTGACAAATCTGTAAGCAGACCCCTTGAGCAAAACTAAACTAAAAACTAGTCCTCTACGGCAAAGGATGAAAGACCGCTCATGTTGCACTTACATTGCACTCCTAGAAGAGCCCTAATTTTTAATTGTCCCTACTCAATTCGGAACTGAAATTTTAAAATTGTCCGCCTGAAAAAACCTTAGTATTTCTTGATAAATTAGCTCTCTTAGCGAAGCGAACAGTGTCGCGTACTCACAAAGTGCAATTAGGGGAGCGAAACGGAACTCGTGCTTAGCGGAACTCAGGAAATTAGTCCGCTTGAGCGAGCAAAGCGAGCGAAACGGACCGCGCATCGTCGAGCCGCAACTCGACTGACGCAACTCGACCTCTTCACCTGTTCTTCCTTATGCCCTGTTTGCATCACGTTTGCTCTGGATATATGTAATAACGCCTGGAAGTAATGAAACAAAAATAATCCCAATTATCACAAAGCTGAAGTTATCTTTTACAGCCGGTAAATTCCCGAAAAAGTATCCTGCAAAAAGGAATGAACATACCCATCCAATTCCACCGACGACATTATAGCTGATGAACTTTGAATAAGGCATTACACCAATACCTGCTACAAAAGGTGCAAAAGTGCGGATAATAGGAACAAAACGGGCTATTATTATTGTTTTCACTCCATATTTTTCAAAGAATACGTGTGTACGATCAAGATGCTCCTGCTTAATAAACCGAATATTTTCACGATTTTCGATATTGGTCCTAAATAAATGACCGATCTGGTAATTGACAGTATCTCCCGCAACGGCTGCGACGCATAGAATAATTAGCAGAGTTGATAAATCGAGCGAACCGCTGGCAGCCAGAGCTCCAGTTGCAAAGAGGAGAGAATCGCCAGGTAAGAAAGGAGTTACAACCAGGCCTGTTTCACAAAAAATAATCGTGAAAAGCAGCAAATATGTCAATAGACCATATTCATTTGTTATTACGCTTAAGTGCTTGTCAAGATGCATGAAAAGGTCTATAAAATATTGAATATGTTCCATGTAAATCTGTCTATAAAATCATTGTTATTTAATAATATTGGCTGAAAAATTGCCCCACCCTGAGGACTTGATTGCCTACTAGTACTAGTATACACGATATATTAAATATTTAAGCTTAGGTACTCCGAATTGTGGGAGTCAGTGAAAGAACCAAAGTTTAGTGAAGTTAAATAGATAGATTAAGTCAGGTTTTGGGGTGAAGCTCTAGAAGACAGGTAAAATCTGACCAGAACTGTTGATCGAGTGATAGTTAATCAATCTATAGTTAATCAATCTATAGTTAATCAGTGAGAGTTAAATCAGTGACTGTTAATCGAGTAATAAACTGATATTTGGAAAGAAGCGATTTCCTTATAGAGACGAAAAGAAGCCGTTCAAGCCATATATGTAATGAAACCTTCTTAAGCAGGGAAACTTCCGAAGGAAGAATATTTCCGGGTCAGGACAGTCATAACGTGGCATACAAAGACTTTATATAGGATAAAAATAACATCGATTCCTGCCCGAAAGAAAACCTCTCTCAGGGAAGTAAGGTTCTCTTTCAACCTTCGAGAAGAATCTGGCTTTGAGATCACAAACGGAAACCAGGCAGTCTTCTGGAAGTAAGATCAGGAAAAATTAAAAACAGAGGCACAATAACTTACCTGGGAAAAAGTTCGACTTTATTGAAAGAAGTTAGAGTAACGGCAAGAAATTGGATATAAACAAACTCAGAGATAATTAAAAAATCTGATTTTTGAAAACTCTCAACTTTTCCCACTAAAAAGACAAAGTGAAAAAATTCTGGAAAAAACAGAGAGGATGTTCATATTACTTGTGCATTCCCCAGAAAAGACCTCATGCATATTATTTTCCTTCCTCAAAACCCCATAAAACACAAATTTACTTGATAACCTCCAGAGCTCAAAATAAAAGTTTGAATAGCTTTACCATCTGCAATTAAAATCTCCAAAAGTTAGACAATAGCCAAATAAATTTCATTTCCATTGTTAAAATAAATGGGAATAAAATAACACTTCTTTTTTATAAAATCATTTGCAGAGAAAATTGAAATTAAAATAATAAAATAATAGCAATGCAAAAATTGCCATCGGTGAAGGTATATTCAATTAAATCTAACTGTTTGCTGCAAGTGCGCTCCCGAATAATAAGAAGAGTACATCTTAGACTAACTAACTGGGAAAAGAAGGCCTGCTGCCAGTACAAAACGAAAATAAAGCGACCCTGGACCCAGTAATTAAGTAAGATTCGAAATTGAGCTCCAAAAACGGAAATAAAAAACTGTTCTTCAGGCAAATAGTTAACCAGTACACCAATAAGAAGTTATCCACACCCCCACAATAGGAAGAACTCGATATGGAGGTTTCGAGTTCATCCCCATATTATTTAAGAAGTGTCGGACAAAAGTAAGCCTGAAAATTTCAGGGAGATGCAATTTGCAGGATCGAGGATCTGAGCAATCTGAGATCCTTTTTTTTAAATGGAGGTTAAAACATGTTGGATTTGAAACTAGAAGACATCGACGGCATATTAGTACGTTACAACGTCGCCCTCGAAAAAGAAATGACCCCAGATGAGGCCGCAGAAGAGCTTTATCCTAAAGACGAACTCATCTACCCGATTGCAAAAGCGATCTATGAGGGTGAAGACGATGACGTAATTGATGCACTCAAAGCTGCAATTGATGCAGGTAAGAAGCCTATTGATCTTATCAACGATGCTTTGTTAGTAGGAATGGGAGTGGTATCCCAGCTCTATGATGATGGTATTATTTTCCTCCCGAACGTTATGATGTCTGCCGATGCTATGCTAAATGGTATCGAATACTGCAAGTCCCAGACTAATGAAATTCCTGAGCCTAAGGGAAAGATAGTCTGCCATGTTGCAGAAGGTGATGTGCATGACATCGGAAAGAACATTGTTACTGCCCTCCTGAGAGCAGCCGGCTACGAGGTAATTGACCTTGGAAGGGACGTCCCTGTGGACGAAGTAATCCAGTGCGTTATTAAAGAAAAGCCAATGATGCTTACAGGCACGGCTCTCATGACAACCACCATGTATGCATTCAAGGAAGTTAATGACAAGCTTATCGAAAAGGGGATAAAGATTCCATTTGCATGTGGTGGCGGTGCAGTTAACCAGGACTTTGTTTCCCAGTATGACCTTGGAATTTATGGTGAAGAAGCTTCTGACGCTGTAAAGATTGCTGACACTATCGTTAATGGCGTGGACGATATAGAGAAATTAAGAGAGGAATTCCACAAGCACTAATGGGAGGGAGCAAAATGGTAAAGAAATACACTTCTATGGCTTATGCAAAAGCTGATGACATGCTTTTTGGGAACTCTAAATTCCCGGTAAACGCTGGGCTTGGCCTTGAAATTGGTGCAGGGTACACAACCCCGGAATTAAATTATGCTCCTAGACCTCAGGCAGGCAAGTCCAAGGACAAGCTCGTAAAGGAATACGAAAGGATCACCACCGATGCAATGGCAAGGATGATCCAGATCGGTGCACCCTCCATAGTACTTGAAACCGAACACGTTGAACAGATGTCCAATAACCCCGACTGGGGAGCCGCAGTTGCCCATGCTCAGAAAACAATCATGGAAGAATACCATGATGAATATGGCATAAAGTGCGCACTTCGCCACACAATAGGAGATATTCGCGAAGACCGTAACTACCTCCAGCTCAGAGGCGACAAGTACTCTGTCTTCCTCGAAGCCTTCGAAGAATGTGCCAAGGCCGGTGCAGACATGCTTTCAGTAGAGAGCATGGGTGGTAAGGAGATCTTCGACTATTCCATTCTGAGAAACGACACTGCAGGTATACTCTTCGGTATCGGTGTACTTGGCAGCATGGATATGGAAATGATCTGGAAGGACATAACAGCAATTGCAAAGAGAACAGGAACTGTTTCAGCAGGGGATACAGACTGTGCCCAGGCAAACACTGCAATGTTCATTGCAGGCGGCCTGCTGGATAAGAACCTCGCCCATACAACTGCAATCGTTGCAAGGGCAATATCTGCAGCCAGGTCCCTCTGTGCATACGAAGCCGGGGCAGTTGGCCCGGGTAAGGACTGCGGATATGAAAACATAATTGTAAAAGCAATTGCAGGTGTCCCTATTTCTCAGGAAGGTAAGACTTCAACCTGCGCCCACTCTGACCTTATGGGCAACCTTATCATGCAATGTTGTGACCTCTGGTCCAACGAATCTGTTGAATACCACGGTGAATTCGGTGGTACTACAGTTCAGTGCTGGTCCGAAACCCTGGCATATGACTGCTCAATGATGAATGTTGCTCTTAAGACCGGAAAAGCAAAGGATCTCAGGGATATCCTCGTGCTCTCTGATAAATACAGAGACCCGCAGGGTTATGTGCTTGCCTACGACAACGCCTACAAGGTAGGAGAGGCAATCGCAAAAGACGGAAACAACAATTATCTCAGGGCAAAGAACGCTGCAATCGAATGCTGCAATATTGTCGAAGAAGGTGTCAATTCCGGCAAGCTCAGACTCACAAGGTTCGAAACCAGTGCTCTTGCAAAGGTTAAAGCCGACCTTGAAGCACTAACCGATGATGCTGATAAATTCACGAGCGACAACCTGACCAAATTCAAACAAGAAGTTGGTGTTTTCAGACCTGAAAATTATGGGCTCTAAACCCTAAATTTTCTTTTTGATTTTTTAGAAAAATGATTTCAGAGGAAAAAAAATGAGTGAAAACGTAGGAAGTTCTACCGTAATAGTCGACAAGACCGCAAACGCTGCCCCTCTTGGGTTCACTGGTTTGGGTCTTGCTGCAGTCCTGTTGAGTCTGAGCTACATCGGCGTATATCCCGTTCAATCAATGATTGTCTCCATGGCAATATTTCTGGGTGGATTTGCCCAGGTATTTGCAGGAATAATGTCCTGGAAAAAAGGAGATGTTTTTGCAGGGACTGCATTTTCAGCCTTCGGCCTTTTCTGGTTCTCACTGGCAGGACTGCTTATTATGCCTGCAGTCGGCTGGGCTGAAGAATCTTCTGGAATCGCTTTGGCAGCATATCTCTTTATCTGGGGCGTATACACTTTTGTCATGCTAATCATTACAATGAAAATAGGAGTCAAAGCCCTTCAATTTGTATTTGTTACATTATTTATATTGTTTATGTTACTGGCCTTTATAAACGCAACCGGAAGTACAGGCTTGCTTGTAGTAGCCGGATACGTAGGACTTATTATGGGCCTTGGATCCCTGTATACAGCCTTAGCCATGGTAATGAATGAGATCCATGGAAAGGCGATTGTTCCACTCTGAAGATAAAGTAATGACAACATTACACACCCTTAGTAAACCATAACGCTGGAGAAATCTCCACCAACCTCACAACCAAAAATAAAAACCTCGACAAAATATAAAAAACGGAAAAACGGCAGGGCAAAAACAGGAAAGATAGCCCGAATAAGTAAAAAACGAAAAAAACGGCAGGGTAAAAACAGGAAAGATAGCCCGAATAAGTAAAAAACGGAAAAACGGCAGGGCAAAAACAGGAAAGATAGCCCGAATAAGTAAAACTCCGATCTTGAAAACACAGATTAAAGCCTGTGTTTTCAATTATTCAAATCATCTCCGATCAATCTCTTACTGTCTTGAATACTAGGTTTATATGTGCGGTAGAATCTAGATTTTTAGTGGTATTACACTAGATTTCTATGTGAAGTACCATTAATTTTCTGTAAGATATAAGAGTTCTATGTGAGATACCACACTAGATTTCTATGTGATATATTACGTAAAATAAATACAAAAATTCGAGGATTCATTTAGTTTTTGAAGTAACATATTTTTTTTCTTATTGGCCCAGTTGAAAGAGTCCACTTTACTAAGGAGTCGTCACAAAACAACCTATGCACCGTTTAGATTGAATGCCTTGATTTTCAAGATCGTTATCAACAATTTGATATTAACTTTATAAAAAACATGCCTAAATTATTTTGCGATAACTCCTAAGAGGATTAGAAAACTTATGACGGTGAAGTTCGAATGAAAACGGACAATAAATTGCATAAAGTCCAGGGCACATCATATACAAAGGTCATTTTGAGTTTTCTGCTCATCATTTTCAAACTGCTTGCAGGATTTTTTGGAAACAGCACATTACTCCTTGCTGATGCAGTTCGTTCCCTCTCAGAATTTGTTAACGAATCGGTAAAATTTCTAGGTATTTCTATCGCAAACATGCCTGAGGACAGAAGCCATAATTACGGACATGGAAAAATCGTAACTCTCTGTATGGGGGCAGGGGCTTGTCTACTTCTTTTTGCAGGTCTCAGTGCTTTTTCTTTGGGTTCGGAACAACTGCTCATGTCTATACATGGTAAAGAGTCTGAAACTCCAAAAACAATCGCATTCTTTGCAGCGATTTTAACATTTGTGTCAAGAGATATCATCTTTGAAGGTAGTTATGAATCGCAAACTGGGGCAGCTTTTCCAAAAAATAACACTCCCATCAAAGATTTATTAGTGTCAGGATTTATTATTTTTTGTATAGGATTAACATCCCTTCCAGGAAAAGATCCAGATATAGCTGATTCTTTGGCTGCTGGTGTTACTTATGTTGTTGTAAGTCTCATGTTGTTGTATATCCTCTGGACTTCAGGCAGACTTCTCTACAAGGCGGCAAATGAGCTTATAGAAGCTTCCCTTGATGAGGATACTAACCGAAAAATTAGGGGGATAATAAATAAAACCCAGGGAGTTATGGGTTCCGGGGAACTTAAAACTCGGAAAATAGTAAACGGAATAGCTATCAATGCCTGTATCATAGTACATAGCTTCCTGAGTATTCAGGAACCTGAAGAAATTGCAAATTTAATGGAAGAAAGACTGAAGGCAGCCTTTGAAGAAGATGTGTATACTCTTATAAAAGTAGAACCGGCCCCCATAAAGGGCTTCAGGTCTCAGAATACAGGAGCAGACCCATGTGAGAACTGAAAAAGATAGTATTTTAATTTAAAATATATAACTAAGAGTTTGTCTTAAAATTCGATCGTTTCTACAATTGGATAATGGAAATATTCATTTTAAAATGTTATATAAATTTTTCCCCAAATTCAGGTGTGTACACTCGATCTTATATGACAGCACTTTATCCCAAGTGTAAAATTAATTTTAAGACACACTCTAATATGGAAAAAATAAAATAATAATACATGAATAAAGAGTATGGAAGAATTAACTTGATGTAGAAAGTTGAAAAGAGATCCCCCACATAATAAACTATCATTATAGATTTAACTTACGAAAGCTTAAGGATAATAACTTCAAAAGACAATTAAATATTTTAAATACTAATATAATTACTTAAATTTTGTATATTAACTATCAATTAGTCTGTGTCAGCATTTTTATCCTTAACAATAAACTATCTATTCAATTTCTACATGTATGAAAGCTGCTCACTTTACCTGTAAGTATAATAACCAAAACCTGGATTATAACCGAAACCTGGATTATAACCGAAACCTGAATTCATCTAGATCTGAGTTATGCCAGTGACCAGGAAAATTGATATTCGGATTTAAAACTGCTTGGAGAGCCTGAGGAAGTATATCCAATTCGTAAAAGAGGTTAGTCGAAAATGCATTATAGTCTTGGAATCGATGCAGGAGGCACTTATACTGATGCTGTTATCATAAGCGATTCTAATGGAGAAGTAGTTGAATCCAGTAAAGCCCTGACTACTTATCCCGACCCCCTTCCTGGAATGAGAGAAGCTATTGATAAGCTGGACCCGGCATACCTTAAAGATGTTAAACTTGTATCCGTGTCTACCACATTGTCTACGAATACCATTCTGGAAAGTACCGGCTTTCCGGTTGGACTGATTATGATTGGGGACTATTTAATTCCTCAGAATATACCTACAGATTACTGGATAGCTGTCTCTGGCGGACATAATAGTGACGGCGAGGAACTGAAGACTCTTGATCTTAATTCCGTAGAAGAATTCGCTCTGAAGGTAAAAGACAAAGTATCTGCTTTTGCTGTTTCTTCATATTTTAGCAATCGCAACCCCGCTCATGAGCTTGCTGTCAGGAAAACTATAAAGGAATTGACAGGGCATCCTGTGGTTTGCGGACACGAACTCTCCCAGGACCTTGGGGCCTACGAAAGAGCTATAACTGCTTTTCTCAATGCCCAGTTAATTCCTATTACCCATAAGTTCATCCAGTCAATAATAGAAGAATTCGAAGCCAGAGGGATCAATGCAGACCTGCTGATGATGAAATGCGACGGATCAGTTGTAGGAATCGGAGAAGCCCTGGAAAAACCTATTGAGACTATATTCTCAGGGCCTGCTGCAAGCCTTGTGGGCGCTTCTCATCTGAGCAGGCTCAGTACCTGTGTTATGATTGACGTGGGTGGCACCAGTACTGATGTAGCCATGATGAAAAACGGGCTCCCGCAGCTCAGTAATCTGGGTGCGATAGTTGGAGGCTGGCAGACACGTGTAAAAGCCATCCGGATGGAGACCTCAGCAACTGGAGGAGATAGCCACATCTGGGTAAAAGGAGATACGATTTATGTAGGTCCCCGCAGAGTTATCCCACTTTGTAGGGCTTCTGTGTTATATCCGGGCTTCAAGGAGAAACTGAAACGGAATAAAGTCGCAAAAGGGTATCTTTGCGAAAATATTCAAATAACAAAGTTTTTTGTCAGGACTGGCTTCAAGCCTATTGAATTGAAGGCCGGAGAGCGGGAAATCTACAGACATATAGAAGACGAGCCCGTTTCATTCGGGGACCTTCTCGTGGCACTGAAAAAACGTCCCTCTCCTTCTACGCTGGACTCATTAATTCAAAAAAGGCTGATCCAGGCAATCGGTTTTACGCCTACTGATGCTCTTCATGTACTTGGAGAATACACCGAATGGGACGTTGAAGCTTCAAGAATAGGAGCTTCTATGCTTGGAAGAACATTCAAGCAGAGCCCTGAAGCTTTCAGTGAGGAAGTAAAATTTAAAGTTGCACATAATATTTCCGAGGATCTGATGGCCTACCTTGTAGAAGGAATGCCAAGAAGTGAAATTGACAGAGTTCTTCTGGGAAAAAATTTCACCCGCTTCAGGGTTGAAATTCCTGTGGTTCTTCTCGGTGGGCCTGTAAAGGCATATGTTGAGAACCTCAGGAAACTCATTAACGCTGATTTTATCGTTCCCGAATACGCTGACGTAGGAAATGCTGTCGGCGCTCTTGTAGGAAAAGGAATCAAAAGGGTAGAGATTCTCATAAAAACAAGAGTTGTTCCTAAGTCACGCGAAGATAAAGCGGAAGATAAGGAATTAAAAGATGAGGAGATGGAAGCCCACGAGAGCTGCGTAAGAGAAGAAGACTTGCAATATGAAAGTAAAAGAGAGTTTATTGTATTTTCCCCTTCTGGCCGGAAGATATTTGAAGAATACAATGAAGCCTTTGAATATGCAGAAAGGCTTGGAAGGCAACTAGTTATGGATTATATGATTAGTGCAGGGCTTGGAAAAGAGGATATAAGAATTGATGTGAGCAGAAAAAGTCTGTCACCAAGGGGCTGGACGGACGTGCCCCTGGAAACAAAGCTTGTTTTTGTAGGGATAGGGATCCCGAAAAGCATAGGTGCGGTTTGAGAGAATAAGAATAATTGGAATATAAGTAGCCACAGAGTATAAATGGAATGTATAAATTTAAACTGAAATATATAACTTAACTGAAATATGTAACTTAAACGAAATATACAACTTGAGAATAATCTCACAAAACCAGATAAAAAATTGGATACAGCTAAAAAAAGAGATGTAATTTTATATATAAAGTAAAAATGGGGCTGTTTTAACATGCAATATAGTCTGGGTATTGATGCAGGTGGGACCTATACAGATGTTGTAATTTTAAGAGATTCGGATAGCCGGATTCTTGATACCAGCAAGGCAATTACCACCTACCCAAATCTTATGATCGGAATTCGAAATGCAATTGATAAGTTGAATCCCGAATACCTGAGCAAGGTAAAACTTGTGTCAGTTTCCACAACTCTCTCAACAAATACAATTCTCGAAGGGACCGGATATCCTGTTGGCCTGATTCTTGTAGGAGACTACACAATTCCCAGGGAACTCCCGGCAGAGTACTGTATTAGTGTGAGAGGAGGACACGATAGCAATGGCGATGAACTGCAACCTCTGGATTTCACTGCCATAGAACAATTTGCATTGAGCTTAAAAGAGAAAGTATCTGCATTTGCTGTATCTTCATACTTCAGTATAAGAAACCCGGAACATGAGCTTAAGATTAAGAACATAATCCAGGAATTGACAGGGCATCCCGTGATTTGCGGATATGAGCTTTCTCAGCAACTGGGAGCCTACGAACGGGCAGCAACTGCGGTCTTAAACGCTCAGTTAATTCCCATAATCTATCAATTTATACATTCCATTACAGCCGAGGTGACGGCAAGAAAAATTGACGCAAAAGTCCTTATGCTGAAATGTGATGGATCAGTCATAGATATAAAAGGAGCAAAGCAACGTCCTATTGAAACCATATTTTCAGGTCCGGCAGCAAGTATTATTGGAGCATCTTACCTTTCAGGATTGGATACCTGCGCTGTAATCGATGTTGGTGGAACAAGCACGGATGTATCCATAATAAAAAATGGAGTTCCAGAGCTTTGCGAGAAAGGAGCTGTTGTTGGAAGCTGGCAAACCCGGGTAAAGGCGATAAAAATGGAGAGCTCCCCAAACGGAGGAGATAGCCATATATGGTTCCAGAAACGCACCAGGATAGGTCCAAGAAGGGTAATACCGCTTTGCTTTGCTGCAGTAAATTACCCTAACTTCAAAGAGAAACTTGAAAAAAATCCTGTGCCTCTTAGAACAATGCTTAATGAGAATATCCAGCCCACTAAATTCTTTGTCAGTACAGGAGTTACCCTCAGCAGTCCCACGGAAAGTGAGAAAAAACTGCTGGAAATTATAAGAGACGAGCCTCTTTCCATCAACGAGATCTTAAATAAAATGAAGCGTTTTCCCTCTCCTGCAGTTCTTGACTCCCTGATTCAACAACGGGTGATCCAGGCTATAGGTTTCACACCGACTGATGCCCTGCACGTCCTTGGGGATTACACTGAGTGGGATGTAGAGGCGTCTCAGATCGGAGCTAAAAAACTTTCACGATTTACTCAGATGGGGCCTTATGCCTTCTGCAAAAACGTGAAGCAGCAAGTTGCAAAAAATATGGCTTACAGCTTGATGTCCTTTATGCTGGAAGGTAGGGGAAAAGAAGGAATAAAGAAAATGCTTGAGGAGGAAATCCCTGCCCAGTATAAGGTAAATATTCCTATAGTCCTGCTCGGAGCACCGGTAAAGGCTTATTATGAAGAACTGAAGAATCTGATTGATGCGGAAATAGTAGTTCCTGAAAAGGCCAGCGTAGGAAATGCAGTTGGAGCCCTTGTAGGGAAAGGAATTAAAAGAATTGAGATAGTTATCAGGCCATATTCGATGGAGAATCCGGACCAGAACTTCCTGGTGTTTTCACCGGCAGGAAGGGAAAAATTTGAGCAATACAGAAAGGCAGTAGAATATTCTTATAAGACAGGTGAAGAACTTATTTTTGATTCAATGAAAAATTTCGGAGTTCCGGAAGGATCAATAAAAATAAACACAAGCGTAGAATATCTTTCCCCTTCAGGCTGGAAGCAGACTCCGATGGAGACAAAAATAACCTTTGTAGGAGTCTGTACTCCTGGTGCTTCAGCCGATTAAATGAAGTAATCTACTGCAAAATAGAGGTTAATTTGAAGAAAGTCGAAGAAATGCTGAAGTTAAACATGAACAGCCAAAGAAACAACCTGCCGCAAAGAAGGATCGGCGGCAATTGCAAGATACAAAGTCACAGGAAGTAAGGGGAAATGGATTCTTCACTTATTGATCTTGTCTTCCGCTCCGATAAAAGGAAAAATCTTCTTATGTTTCTGGATAGCGGCCCAAAAAATATTGATGAAATCAGAAACGAACTTGATGTTACAGCTACATCAATTCTCCCCCAGATCAAGAAATTAATAGACAACGACCTTATCGTCCAGGAAGACAGATTGTATAAACTTACAGTTCTGGGAGAATTTATCTCCAAGAAGGTAAAGCCTCTGTTAAGTGCCCTTGATGTCGTGGAAAAGAATAACTGCTACTGGAATGGCCATGATTTAAACTCAATTCCTCGTCATCTACTTGAAAGGATCTCCGAACTTGGAGATTGCATTCTTATAGAGCCCGATCTGAACCATATCTATGAACCCGCTCAGAAAATCATTGACAATATGGCAAATTCAAAATCGGTTTCAACTTTTGCTTCTTATTTCAACCCTGCCTATCTACCCCTGTATGTTGAACTTGGAAGAAAAGATGCTGAACTTTCCATAAATTTCACACAATGTGTCTGGGATCACCTCTCAAGTAAGCACTCAAATATGGTAAATGAATTAATGGGTATGAATAATGTAAGTCTTTATATTTCCAAAGAAGGAATAAAAATAACAGAAGTTACACTAACTGATAAAATAATGCTCCTTGGACTTTTCGATAAAAATGGGAAATTCGACCAGCAATTTATTATGAGCTTTGAGCCGAGCGCCATCCGATGGGGCAGGGAGTTATTTGATTATTTCAAAAAACTTTCCAGGCAGGTAAATAAAATATAATAAAATATAATAAAAGATAGTAATATAAAAGAAAGAAAAGTTCGATAAAATCCCACAGCTATTTGTTAATCTGTTCACTAATGAAGAATAAATATATATTTTAGAGTAGTAATATGTTGTGAAAAAATAGCAATGATCTTTATGGCCCGAGTTCATACTTAGGATCCCCCTTTTCCCAAAAATATTAAAATGGCAAGGGAGAAGGGTACAGGAAGCATATAGGCTTCTGGTATAGATATAATAGAATATTATATGAAGTAGATTTGAAATAGAGAGGGAATTCGATGGAGTCATCATTATTGGATGTTCTCTTTCTTTCAGAAAAAAGAAAAAGTCTCCTTCTGCTGCTTCTGGACGGACCCAAGAATATTGAAGAAATCAAAAATATACTTGATGTCCGCTCAAGCCCGATAATGACCCAGATAAAAATCTTGATGAAGAACAATCTTATTATTGAGAATAACAGACTCTATAAACTTTCCAGTATAGGAGAAGTTTTGGTCCCAAAGATGAAAACAATCCTCGAAACATTCAATGTTTTTGATAAAAACCATGACTACTGGATAAACCAGGATATGACATCAATTCCTCCTGAATTTCTGGACAATATTGGGAAGCTTGGAAACTATATTGAGGTAAACCCTGATCGAAATTACGTGTTCGAATATCCTAAAGAGGTTGTAAAAAATCTTTCAGAATCAGAAAAAGTGATGATTTCGTCTTCGTTTTTTCTGCCAATATATCCATCCCTTTGCATAGAGCTTGCCGCAAGGGGTACGGATATAACTCTGGTGTTTACAGAGTATGTTTACGATAGGATGCTCAATGATTACAAAAAAGAACTTGAACATTTCCTTAATATGAAATACACCAGGCTTTACATCTGCAACAATAACAATATGAAAATAGCTTCAAGTATAGTTACGGAAAAGTTCATGGCACTTTCCCTGTTTTGTAACAGTGGCATTTACTACAATCATAACCTGGTAAGTTTTGATGAAAGCGCACTGAAATGGGGAAAAGAACTCTTTGATCACTATAAAAGTATAGCAAGACCTATTACCAAAGTCTGAATGAAACTTCTTTCGGATTTTAAAGGCAATTTTGGAACTGACCCACTCTAAGAGGTCGTTCCTCCAACAATGAAGGGACAGCTCTTTAGAAAGGTTCCAATAAGCAATTACCTCCAAATATCTGATTTTAAAATACCTTTTTTGCTTTTCGTTTCAGTTCATCCTTCCTGCTGTCATCAATAAAAGGGCATGAGTTCAGTAATTTTACCAGATCGACTTTTATCCTGTACTCGCTAAAACAGTCCAGTACCTCTTCTAGTTTCGAGTTTTCCGTTATAAAGAGAGGTTTTTTATCATCTCTTCAGAAGGAAGATTCTTTAAAAACAATTACCTTTATTATCTGCTCATATGTGCTTTATCCGCTTATACTTGCTTTGCCTGCAATACATTATGCTCTCCAACTGAAGACTCTTGTACCTTATGCTGCTTTTAAGAGTGTATCTATTTGATATTTGATCCATTTTCAGATACGTCCTTTATGTAAAGGCGAGTATATCAATTAATATATTTATATACAATTATAAACATAAATTTGAGCACAGTTAGCTGATACAGTAAAGCGAACGAGTTAGAAGCAAGTATATTTCAGCCCTGTAAAATATCCGACGTGCTGCACATATAAAAAAGAAAAAAGCCCGGCGTGCGGGTTAGATTGGGAAAATATTAATTCACTGAAACTGTAACGTTCATCTCAGGGACGTCTTTTACAGTGAAGAAGTAGGTTCCGGGTTTGTTAAAAGCATAAGTGAAAGGCACGCTGTAAGCCAGTTCTTTATCCTGGAATAAACCTTCTTTACTCACAAGGACATAAGGGTCTCCCTGCCTTTTGTAGCTCCACCAGGATACGGTATCTCCCTTCGCAATACTCAGCTCAGCAGGTCTCATAACCTTGTAATACTCGAGGCGGACAATGTGATCCTGCCCGGATCCTGAAGTTGCGTTATCTTTCTGTTCTACCATGCCAGCTTCCGGCGCCGAGTTATTGGAGTCATTAGCTACTGGTTCTGTATCCTTTCCAGAGCATCCCGAGGCTATCAGGAACACAAGCACCAGAATTAAAACGAAAATCTTCCCTCTCAAAAATATCACCATCTTTTAGTCTTCATATTATAAATTCAGCTTATATTCATTAGCTTTTTGATTTGATAAAAGAAGGGAGACAGTAAAAGTAAAAACTGGGTGCGGAATAGTGAAAAATAGACAGGTTTGAAGATAAAATGCATAGAAAATTATATAAAAGTAAAGGAAGAAGAAATTCAGGGAAAAAATGAAGAAATAAAATATTGAGATAAAAAATCGTGTTTTACATTGAAAAAAGAAAGAACCACATACTCAAAAATAAATTACGTCCCGACTGAGACTTGAACTCAGGTCTAAGGCTCCGCAGGCCTCAAGGATATCCACTACCCTATCGGGACAAGAGCGAGCACCATTGATAAGCACATTCAAGGATATAAACCTTATTCCTTGAGAGTTAGTTGAATCCAATATATTTCATTCTTGCACCAGTAAAACCTGAAAAAAGAAAATCCTGTTCCTCTGGCATCAATATCAATAAAGATTAAATGCAACAAACTCATTTTTATAATTTATGTCGATGACCATAGGACTTGCAGGAAAACCCAATGCTGGAAAATCAACCTTTTTCAAAGCTGCTACCCTCGCAAATGTTGAGATTGCGAATTATCCTTTCACAACCATCAATGCTAATCATGGAGTTACTTATGTACTAGTTGAATGCCCCTGCAAAGAAAAGGAAAAGACATGCGGAAAATGTGTAGATGGAGTAAGGCTTGTCCCAATTGATATAATCGATGTTGCCGGGCTTGTTCCGGATGCATGTAAGGGAAGAGGGCTTGGAAATACTTTTCTGGATGAACTCCGGCAGGCTCAGGCGCTCATCCACGTAGTGGACGCCTCAGGAGGGACTGACGCAGAGGGTAACCCTGTAGAGATAGGAGACCATGATCCCCTTGAAGATGTAATCTTCCTGAATAAGGAAATTACTATGTGGCTTCATGGTATTCTGGAAAGAAACTGGTCAAAGCTTGCCAGAAAAATCCAGGCGGAAGGGCTTAAACTTGAAGTCGTAATTGCAGAACAGCTCGCAGGAGCAGGAATAAGCGAATCCGATGTAAACGCAGCTTTGATAGAAACAGGGCTTTCAAGGCTGGACCAGGTTAAATGGAGCGAAGAAGATATGATCCGGCTCTGTGATACAATGCGGGAGATCAGCAAGCCTTTACTTATTGCCGCAAACAAAGCAGATATTGCCCCAAGGGAGAATCTGGATAAACTCAGGGATCTTGATAGGATAGTAGTGCCTACAAGTGCGGCAGCCGAACTGGCACTCAAGTCCGCAGCAAAAAGCGGGATTATAAGGTATATCCCAGGGGACAGGAACTTTGATGTGCTTACCGAGGACCTGACAAAAGTGCAGAAAAAAGGGCTCGAAGCTATCCAGAAAGTAATTGAGAGATTTGGAAGCACCGGTGTTCAGGAATGCATAAACAGGACTGTCTTTGAGCTTCTTGACCTTATTGTTGTATATCCCGTCGAAGACGAAGGAAAATGGTCAGACAAAAACGGAAATATGCTTCCAGACGCATATCTTTTGAAAAGAGGCTCTACATGTCACGATCTTGCTTACCAGGTCCATACAGAAATAGGGGATCGGTTTCTGTACGCGGTAGATGCGCGGACAAAGATGAGGCTTGGGGAGAAGCATGAACTGAAAAACGGAGATGTAATCAAGATTGTATCCACCGCAAAAAAATAAAAGTAGAAACCTGTACATCTGGAACAGAAATGAAGCAGAAATGAAATAGTGGAAAAGAAGAAATACTGGATTGTTTTAGCTTTTCACGGAGGATATTTTCCAGATGGATTTACTTTCTTTTGTCTATCCTTTCTACGAAAGATACCTGGCCTGGCAAATAATCAGGTCACCCTTAAAGATCCCCAAGCATGTGGCAATCATACTTAAGGAAACCGATCTCTTTGACGTTAAAGGAATGGAGAGTCTTCTATCCGCGATCATTATTTTTAAAAGATTTAAGGTAGAGCTTGTGAGTATTTATGTGGATATTCTCAAGGCTGACCCTCCGCTCAAGATCGAAATTGTGTCAACTCTGAGGACCCGGCTGGAAGAGAATTTTTCTAACCTCCCTGCAGGCACAGGTTATACAATATATGGTCTTGAGGGAGAAGCAAAGAGTAGTCACCCTGGCAAGGACTTTTTTATATATGTGTCGTTAGGATTCGGAGGAAGAGATGAAATCACAAGGGCAGTACTAACCATCCTTGAAGAGGTAAAAGCAGGAACTGTCAAGCCTCAAGAGGTGGACGAAAAAATGCTCGAATCACACCTCCTTGTCAAACATGAACCAGATATAATAATCCGTTCGGGAGGACAGAAGCTTTCGGACTTTTTGGTCTGGCAGTCAGTATATTCGGAACTCTATTTCACAGATGTCAACTGGATAGATGTGCGGAGGCTTGACATTTTGAGGGTGATGAGGGATTTCCAGAAAAGACAGAGAAGGTATGGGAAGTGAGTTAACTGGAGTTTGGAGAAAAGCCTACAAATTTCCGCTATGTAGTAATCGTATGTCCGAAATGCAGGCAACATGCCCAGATAACAGAGACCGGAAAAAAAACCCTGAGATGCCAGCATTGTGGCTCCGTCCTGGAAGCTCGAAGATTGAGAATACTTTACTCTTCAGAAGAACTGGCCGATGCCGTGGCCTTCCGAACTCGCTTGCAAGCCGAAATTTCCGGAAAAGAAAGCGAAACTTTTTCGCAGAAACCTTTCGACAAAAGAGAATGAATTCCCAAAATCCGGAAATAAAGATACAGAAAAATCATTTAGACTTCCAAAAAGCAAAACCTCTGAAAATAGGTCTCCTAAAAAAGACCAGAAATCGATTTTTCTTGACCTTCTGGAAGCTTCAGGCGGAAAAATGAAGATTGAAGAACTTCAGCAGAAAGCCCTGGAAAAAGGGCTGAGTCCAGAAAAGTTCGATATAATTCTTAAAACACTTCTGGAAACAGGAGAAATATATTTCCCAGAATCTGGAACGGTAAAGCTTGTATAGCCGAGTTGCACCAGTCGAGTTGCGGCTCGACGATGCGCAGTCCGTTTCGCTCGCTTTGCTCGCTCAAGCGGACTAATTTATTAAACAATACTAAGATTCGCTCAAGCCGACTAGTGTCGCGTCATCCCTCCGTGATTAAACAGTTCTGAGTAGTTGCAATCGATTTTATACGATATTTTACTGTTGACTCGGCACTAGGTTATAAAGTATTATCAACTGGCGACGGTCCAATAAGGTGGGAATAAATTATATTTTGAATTAGTCTTACAATTAATCCGCTTGAGCGAATAAACCTACATGCATTAAATTAGTCTGCTTGAGCGAAGCGAAACAGACCTCGTGCTCCCGAAGCGAAACTCGGGCAACTAGACCAGTAGACAACAAAATTTTTGTGATAAGAAATGTCTGTTTTCCGATAATGCTCGAGATGAATTTTAAAGATGCGGAGACAAATTATAGAGACAATTATAGAGACAAATTATATTAAGTACGAAAGAATTTACTATAATTGAAATTTAAATTACAACTGAACCAACTTTGAGCAAACGAATTCGAATAAGCCGGGTTCAAAGATTAATTAGAACATCCCCAACTGAGGAAACTTTTTGAGGAATATAATTTAGAATCCCATTTAGAACATTATATTATTTAATAAGAATTTGGCATACATTTTTTGTGTTTTTGTCAAGATTATTAATAATTTCATGATCATTATAAAGGAATAACGGTGTTAAACATGATGGACCCGCAGATTGAGCGAAAACTCATTGAAATTATGAGGGTAATTCACGAGAGTGATAAACCTATAGGTGCCCGAGCCATAGCTGACGAGCTGAATAATAGAGGCTATGATATAGGGGAGCGGGCTGTCCGATATCATCTAAGGATCCTGGATGAGAGAGGGTTTACACGCAAACATGGATATGCTGGGCGTACGCTTACTGAACTGGGAGAAAGCGAGATGAATGATGCCCTCATCGGAGACCGCTTTGGTTTTGTAATATCCCGAATAGAGGAGATGGCTTTCAGAACTACCTTTAACCCGGATACGGGTGAGGGGGTAGTGCCGGTAAATATCTCTTACTTTGACAAGGACGATTTGGAAACTGTTATTGATGTGATTTCATATACTGCACACTCAGGGTATATGATAAGTCCAAGAGTTAAAATTATTGAGGAAGATGAAGAATTGATATATCTGCCTCCGGGGAAAATCGGAATAGCTACAGTATGCAGTGTTACTTTTGACGGGCTTCTTCTGAAAGCAGGCATTCCAGTAGAACCTTCCTACGGCGGAATTCTCCAGATAGAGAATCGAAAACCTGCACGTTTTCTGGATCTAATTTCCTATAGCGGAACTTCTATTGACCCAATACAAATTTTCATGAAACGGAGACCCACCTCTGTTCTCGAGGTGATTGAGAAAGGAGAAGGCAAAATTCTAGCCAATGTGCGCCAGATTAGTTACTCAGCTTATGATAGGGTCATGGAAGTGATTAAAAACGCAGAAAAAGCCGGGTTAGGAGGCTGTTTACCTCACTCTGGCGAGATTGAGGAATCTTTATTTGGGGCACCTATTGAGATAGGTAAGTTCGGGATTGCGATAGTCGGGGGAATTAATGGAATCTGTGCCCTTGAAGAGACCGGAATTAAAATTGATACAAACCCCGTTTCTACAATTATTGAATATAAAACAATGTCCGAAGTCTGAGGAGAGCAGGTGTTCAGGCTTACTGTAATTTACGACAATATAGCAAGTCAGTATTTTATAGGAAGCTGGGGGTTTGCAGTCCTCATTGAAACAAATAGTGAAACTCTTCTTTTTGATACGGGTTGGGATGGGACTCTTCTCCTCAAACATATGAGGAAACTTCATATTAACCCAAAACATATCAAAAAACTTGTTCTTTCCCACCAGCACTGGGATCACATCGGGGGCCTTCCCGAAATTCTCCAGGCAAATCCTGAAATTAAAGTCTATGTTCCTGCTTCCTTTTCGGAGAATCTCAAAAGAGAAATAAGACAAAGGGCTACTCTTATTGAAGTAAAAGAAGCTGCAGAGATATCTCAGGGTGTGAAAAGCACAGGTGAACTTGGAGATAAAATAAAGGAACAGGCTCTCATTCTGGATACAGGAAACGGATGTTACGTGCTTACAGGTTGCGCTCACCCGGGACTTGCTAAGATCCTGGATATTGCCCTTGTTTATGGGGATATAAAGGGAATTTTAGGAGGGCTACACGATAGTGAGGAGTTTGAAAGACTTAGGGGACTGGAAATCATAGCGGTAGGGCACTGTACAGTTCATAAAGAAAAAATAAAAGAGATATTTCCTTCGGAATTCGTCGAGATCGAAGTTGGTCTACACCTGGATCTTAAATAAATGATGTGAAGTATAAAAATTCCTTCTTTTGACATTTCTTGCTTTTAATCCTGAATTTTTAATCAGAATTTTCAATCCTAAATTTTCAATCCTATTTTCAATCCTAAATTTTCAATCCTATTTTCAATCCTAAATTTACCCTGCAGCTTAGAATAGTCCTGGATTTTAATCTCTGCATTTTAAAGGAGTTACAGAAATTGAGACAGAATATATAATTAGAAATAGAATGTGCTCTAAAAAGAATAAAGAAATTAGTGCAGAATAACGAAGATCAGGCAAGAAACCAAATTCAAGCAATATGCTAGAGTTGCCCGATCCTCTCCGTGTTATCTGCCTCATCAATATATTTGAATAAATGGTACTTTGAATGATTATTTTCTCGCGATACGGAAGAAAATAATAGGGGAACCGTATCAAAAATGAGATAAAGGGAGAAAATGTCGATGCTGAAAATAGAGGACCTGACTGTGGAGGTCAACGGAAAAACTTTGCTTCGTGACGTAAATCTCGAAGTCCAAAAAGGGTATACTAATGTGCTTTTTGGGCCAAACGGAGCTGGAAAAACAGCTTTGATGAGAACAATCATGGGCTTTAGCGAGTATAAAATTGTAAAAGGCCGGATTTTGTTCAACGAAGAAGACATTACCCATATGCCAGTTGATGAACGAGCCCGTCGCGGACTTGGGATAATGATGCAGCGCCCGCCAGATATGTCCGGGATTAAACTGAGGGACCTTTTAAAAGTGGCATCCAAAGGAAAGAAAAACCCTGAAACTCTCGCCGAAGAGCTTGATATGAAGCGTTTTCTGGACAGGGATGTCAATGTGGGTTTTTCGGGAGGAGAAATCAAACGTTCCGAACTTCTGCAACTTGAAGCCCAGGGTCCAAGCCTCTACCTTTTGGATGAGCCTGAGTCCGGGGTAGACCTTGTAAGCATAGAACAAGTCGGAATGACAATAAAGGGACTTCTTGAAGAAGGGATCTGCCCCGGCGAGAGCTGCAACAAAGGGAAATCAGCCCTGATTATTACACACACAGGTCGGATCCTGGATTATGTGAAGGCAGATAGAGGATATATCCTTTGCAATGGGACGGTTATGTGTTCCGGAAATCCCTTGAAAATGCTGGACGAAATAAAAAGTAGAGGGTACGAGGAGTGTATAAAATGCAGACTGATGATGTGAACCTGAAAAAGAGAGCTGAGAGCGCGGCCAGTAAAAAGGCTGCTTTTGGGGAGGACTTTGAGCTGGAAAAGTATGAGGAAGGTTCCAAAATTAGCAAACCTATTGAAAACCTCCAGACCCTTGACGAGGATAGCAAAAAGACTCTGCTCCAAGTAGGGGTAGTACCAAGCGAAGAAGGAAGATCTGGAAGTTTCCTGGTACTGGACAATGCAGTCTCACACTCTTCCCTGAAAGATAAAAACGTGGAGCTTATGTCCACTCACAAAGCTCTGGAAAAGTATGAATGGCTCAAAGATTACTCCTGGAAACTCGTACAGGTGGATGCTGATAAATACACTGCAAAAACATATCTTGAAGATGCGGACGGCTACTTTGTCCGTGTCCCTGCAGGCAAGAAGTCCTCTATGCCAGTCCAGACCTGCCTTATGCTGGGCAGCAAAAAGGTATCCCAGACCGTACATAATATCATAATCGTCGAAGAGGGAGCCAGCCTTGACATTATCACAGGCTGCACCTCCAAAAAAGGAGTGGAAGAAGGGTTTCATATGGGGATTTCCGAGATGTACGTGAAAAAAGGAGCTACTTTAAACTTCACAATGATTCATAACTGGGCCGAGCAAATAGGAGTCCGCCCGAGGACAGTAGTTCATGTGGAAGAGGGAGGTACTTATGTAAGCAATTATATTTGTCTCAAGCCCGTTCGTTCTGTCCAGATGTACCCAACTGTCAGGCTAGAAGGAAAAGGAGCTGTAACCAGGCTCAATACCATAGCAATTGCCCATCCTGGCTCTGAACTGGATCTCGGAAGCAGGGCGATTTTCAATGCCCCTGAAACTAGAGCTGAATTGGTCTCAAGGACAATCACAATCGGTGGGAGAATAATTGCAAGAGGCGAGATGATAGCCAATGAGAAAGGGGCAAAAGGGCACCTTGAGTGTAAAGGGCTCGTCCTTGGCAAAGGGAGCCAGCTTGCAATTCCTATCCTTGAAGCTAATATAGATGATGTGGAACTCACTCATGAAGCAGCTGTAGGTAAAATTGCCAAAGACCAGGTGGAGTACCTGATGGCTAGAGGACTTACAGAAGAAGAAGCAGTTGGTATGATAGTGCGCGGGTTCCTGGATGTCGGAATCAGGGGAATTCCTGAAGAGTTGAAAAATGAAATTGAAAATACAATTTCACAGACAGCTTTTGGGATGTAAATTTCAAAATTAAATGTCCCAAAAAGCCAATTTCGGCATTTTAAAAAACGAGTTTATGGCAAAAACTGGATTAAAATCTAGCTCTTTCAGATAAAAATCATTTAAAATTGCATATTAACTCGGCAGGAAAAAGAAACCTGCCTACTTTTTTTGAGTATTCGAGGCTTTTAATGAGCTGAAAGTATGTTAATAATAGGGCTTGCTCCTGGAAAGAAGTCTTATACCAAATATTATTTGCTAAGCCGCAATTACAACTCCAAAACGGGACTAAAATATATTAATATACCACTCGTTTTATATATGTGTATAAATAGAATTTGACTTACTAACAGACGTTTAAGTATGAGTTTCCAAACTATTTCGGATTGTATGGGAAGGGCTATGGAAGAAAAACTGAGAAATTCTGGTATTGATATTGTTGGAGATGTATCCTGGGGAACGCATTTTTGTCAATTTTACCAGACAAAAGAAGATTTAATGGAGATACTTCTTCCTTACTTTAAAGCAGGATTAGAGAGTAACGAGTTTTGTATATGGTCACATCAGAACCTTTAGATGCGGAAGTAGTAAAAGAAATCCTGAGAAGAAATGTTCCTGGTTTTGATACATATCTGGAGAATGGACAAATAGAAATTATTCCCTATACTTACGGATATTTAAAAAACGATGTTTTGGATTTTAAGAAAGTCTTAAGTGGCTGGATTGAGAAAGCCATTAGGACCCTCGCTAAAGGTTACGATGGTCTGAGATTCAGCGGAAACTCTTTTTGACTAGATACACATTGGGAGGATTTTATTTGTTACGAAGAAGAGGTGGATACCGTAATAGGCAAATATCGTATGCTAGCCCTATGTACCTATTCACTCGATAAGTGCAGCGCAACTGGAATAGCTGACCTCGTCTCCAATCACCAATTTATTCTGGCCAAAAAAGAAGGAAAATGGGAGAGAATAGAAAATTCTGGCCGGAAGAGAGCTGAAGAAGCAGAAATTAGGTTGAAGGACACACTCGAAAACTTAGAAGAAAAAATTAAAGAACGTACAGCAGAGCTCGAGAAGGCCTATAATTCATTAATGGAAAATGAAAGAAGGCTTTCTGAAGCTCAAGAGATGGCCCACATTGGAAGTTGGGATTGGGATATTGCAACTGGTAAAATGCACTGGTCTGATGAGATGTCTCGTATCTTTGGGCTTAACCCTCAAAAATTTGGTTTACCTTACGATAAGGTTTTAAACTACATACACCCAGACGACCGGGACTATGTGAATAATGCCATTAAAGCAGCTTTTAAAGGAAAGACCTTTGATATTGATCATAGGATAATCTCAGCTAATGGAGAAGAACGAATAGTCCATGCACAAAGTGAAATATTTTTAATGAGGAAAAGAAGCCTGTTAGAGTAAGAGGAACAGTTCAGGATATTACTGAACGTAAAATGGCTGAAGAAGCCATGGAAAGAATGGATGAGACCCGGATAAAAGAAATTCACCACAGAATAAAAAACAATTTGCAGGTAATCTCTTCCCTTCTAAGTCTCCAAGCGGAAAAGTTCAGTGATGCAAAGATTCTTGAAGCTTTTAGGGAAAGTCAGAACCGTGTCGCTTCCATGGCTCTGATTCATGAAGAGCTCTACAAGGGAGAAAAGATCGAAACTCTTGACTTTGCAGATTATCTCCGGAAACTCACTGCAGACCTCTTAAATTCATACAGCCTGGGGCCTGAAAAAATAAGTCTTAAACTTGACCTTGAACAGGTATATCTTAAGATGGATACTGCAATCCCTCTTGGCATTATTGTAAACGAGCTGGTTTCAAATGCCTTAAAGCATGCTTTCACTGAGGGGATGGAAGGCGAAATATACATAAATCTCTGCAAAACTGAGGCTTCTAAGGCAATTTATGACATTTCCGGCCTAAGCTCGTACTCTATGGAAAAAGATGGCTTACATTACATGCTAACAGTAGCAGACAACGGACAAGGCATTCCCGAAGAGATCGATTTCGAAAATGCAGATTCTCTAGGACTCCAGCTTGTAAATATTCTTGTTGAACAGATAGATGGCTGTATAGAGCTTAAAAGGAATCATGGAACAGAATTTACAATCTGGTTTAAAGATATAGAAGAATTAACAGCAAGTGATCAATCAATGAATAACTGAAGTTTCCAGAATTCACATATTGGGTTCTATTCTCATTTCCTATGAAAAATGATGTATCCGATGCTGTTTTAACACCTATAGATAACTTTCATCAAGATAGGGGAGTACTATATCCTCCCCCGCTTCCACCCCCTTTATCCTTTTTTTCGATAATGTAACCGGCTTTGACGAGAGAATCAATCATATCCTGTTCAGTAATCTGAATCGGGGAGGAAGTCCGATCAAACTTGAGAGGTTTAGGTTTTAGATTTACAGTTTCTTCATACATTTCCCTGTTTACCAGAAGATGATGCAATATACAGAGTACTTTTCTTGCTAGCGCAACAACAGCTACTTTCGTTCCTTTTTTAGCTTTTATTCTCAGAAAGAAACTCTTTAGACTTGAATTTCTAGTTCGGGATATTGCGTGTGCGACCTGCACAAGCATCCTTCTGACATGCTTCGATCCCTGTTTTGTTATACTGCCTGTTATACGCTTATTTGCTGATTCATAAATAGATGGTACAAGACCACACCATGCAGCAAGCTTACTCCCATTTTCAAAATCCCGATAATTTCCAATCTCAGCAAGAATTGATGAGGCTGATGTAAATGCAATGCCAGGAATAGACATGGCAATTTCTAAATCTTCCTTCCTACTTTTAATTCGGTTCGTTATTTCAGTATCAAGATTATCTATCTTTTTTTGAGTCTCTTCCATTTGTTCTAAGTAATATCGAATAACGAGAATTTGAGCAGAATCAAGGCTATTTTTTATTGCTCCTCTGAGCTGTTGTTCTTTTTTCCTTATTGTTTTTGATTTTGTTCCAATAAGGATTTCATCTATAGTCTTGCCTTCAAGTAAACCATCAAGAAGATATCTGCCTGACTTTCCAAAAATATCTGTAAGAACTGAAGATATTTTGATACAAGAATATTCAAGTATTTGATGAATTCTGTTCTTCATCTGAGTACGGTTGTTCACAAGATTCTCCCTTGCTCTCGTGAGTGTTCTTAGTTCCCTGTCTTCTTTGGGAAAGATCCTTGAAGGTTCTATCATCCCTTTTAGGCATAGTTCTGCAATCCATTCAGAGTCAACCTTATCCGTCTTCCTCCCGGGTGTGTGCTTGATCTGGTAAGGATTGGCTACTATTACCTCAATTTTATCTTCCAATGCTGTATAGATTGGAACCCAATAAACGCCTGTGGATTCTACAGCCACTTGTTCACAATTGTTCGCAATTACCCATTCCTTGAATTTTAGGATGTCGTCAAGCATCATCCCAAAGCGTTCAGAGATTTGAGTTCCATCTTTGGAAAGGATAGTAGCTACAAGAAATTGTTTGTGAATGTCGGCTCCACAAACCTTATTTTTTATTATTTCCATAAATGCCTCCTGATATGGGCAAGAGAAAAAACCTCGAAGGAACAATTTCCTATACGCGTTCTAAGACAGCAGTCATGCATTCGAGAGTAATAGACCTAGTTTTCTAGACGGGATCAAAGTCACAAAAAGAAAACAGTATTCATTGCCCATATCAAGAAAAGTAAGACAAAATAGATAATGAACGTTTTTCATTTACATGCATGAGCCAACGGCTCATGGGGGTTTTCTATGTTGATATTTTCAGCTTCTTTTCTAAACGTTTAAGCTAAGCAGACATCTAAGATAAACAGACAAGCTAAACGTTTAAGCTAAACAGACATTTTTAAAAAATGAGTACTTCTGATTTTTGACAGGAGGGTGCAGTACTTGCCAGTGTATATATACTACTGCAATAATATTACAGTACTGCAGTAATTCAGATGGAGTGAAATGATGGACTTTGCCTGTAAAGAGTTCAAGGTAGAAGATGTAATTAAGTGCGCTCTTAACCTCACAAAAGCAGACCTCAAGGTCATGAAATATTTCTTAAATGAAACAGAGCAATGGATTGATACCGACTCTCTTTCAAGGGTTCTGAAACTGGACATCTCCACAATCCAGCGTTCTGTAAAAAAACTGCATGAAAAAGAAATTCTTCAGAGGTCCCAGCAAAACCTGGATGGTGGAGGTTATGTCTTCAGATATAAGATCCATTCAAGAGCTAAAATAAAAAATATTATAATGACTGTTGTTAGTTCCTGGGCAGGCCGGTTAGAGCAGGAACTTGAAAAATGGGAAAACGGAGGTTAATTCATTGCTTAAAATAACACCTTACCTTGGAATTCTAGTTCTAATTGTTTCCATAGGGGGATTATGGTATCCGGCACTTGGATATTTTATGCTGCTTGTTTTTGCAGCAATTTTCCTGAGCAGTCCCTTCAGAGGTAGATGGTTCTGCGGAAACCTCTGCCCAAGAGGAAGCCTTGTTGATTTCTGGATCAGCAAAATCTCAAAGAAAAGGAAGATACCTGGTACTTTGCGGAGCCTGTGGATCCGTCTGCCGATCTTTTTCTTGCTAATGGGCTTTATGGTTTACAGGATAACAAGTATTATCGGAGGCCTTAACGCTTTCGAGAAAATCGGTATGGTGTTTGTCACCATGTGTCTTGTGACAACGGCAATTGCAGTCCTTCTGGGCAGTTACCTGAGCCCGAGAACCTGGTGTTCCTTTTGTCCCATGGGAACAGCTCAGCGCCTGCTTGGTGGAAAGAGATATCAGCTGAAACTCACAGAAGAAAAATGTATTAAGTGCAATAAATGCGAAAAGGTCTGCCCCATGCAGCTTAAAGTCCGGACGAATGATATAAAACCTGACTGTATCAAATGCGGGCGCTGTATAAGTACATGTCCTAAAGATGCCCTGAAATTTTGATCATTTTTATCATTTCATTATTAAGAAGAAAATTGAAGCTACCCTCACGCTATAAATATCTACAATTTATAATTATATAGTAAGAATCGGGGATCACGAAAGACATTTTCATAATCTGACTTTAGCACGACATCGCGTACTGTAAAGTCTCTACAAATCAGCCAAAACTTGGGAGAAGAAGAATATGACAAAACGAGTACCTGAACTTTCGGCAATACAGAAAACAGAACTCTCCGAGATTTTCGGTGAGTACATTAATCTTGACAAGCGTGAACTTCGCTATTACAATCATGATATAGGAGCCCTGCCCCCTCTTGTTAAAAAAGTTATAGGGAATACCGATCCTGCGGCTGTAGTAAAAATCAGGAAGGAAGAAGACGCAGTAAAACTTCTGAAATTTGCAAATAGGTACAAAATTCCGGTCGTTCCCCGTGCAGGAGCCTCCTCAGGATATGGAGGAGTTATCCCTACAAAAGGAGGAATTGTTGCTGACGTTACCATGCTGAATCAGGTAATAGACATCGATACCGAAGGGGAGAAAGCAGTCGTTCAGAGTGGAATTACCTGGGAAAAGCTTGAGAGAAAGCTTAATGAAAAGGGCCTTTCACTCAGAACACTTCCTTCAAGTGCTCCGTCCTCGACCGTCGGAGGCTGGCTGGCCCAGAGTGGAGCAGGATACGGGAGCTACGAATTTGGGTGGGGCTACGAGAGTATGGAGATAGTCAGGGTTGTCCTTCCCAGCGGAGAAATCCGGGAATTTTCAGGCAACGAGCTAAAGAAACTAATCGGAACAATGGGAACTACTGGCATCATCACCGAAATTACGCTGAAAGTCAGGAAATTTGAAGAAAGGAAAGCAGTTTCAGCCAGTTTTTCCAGTGCTTTAGCCCTTAAAAGAGCTGTGGAGACAATAAAAGAGAAGAAAATCCCTATCTGGTCAATCTCCTTCCTGAACCCTGCATGGGCTGATATGAAGAATAGAGCGCCCAGGAAACTCCACTATGGAGAAATTGTGGACAAAGACAGACCCATGCTGCCTACAGCTTACGTCTCAACTTTCATGTACCCGGCTTCACGGGATGTTTCAGGCCTCAGGGAAGCTATCGAGAGCGCAGGAGGTACAGTCCTGCCTGACGAGGTTGCAAAACATGAGACTGAAGAATGGTTCAAGTCCATGAAAGTAAAGCGGCTAGGCCCATCATTTATCCCTGCCGAAATTCTGGTCCCACTTGAGAAAATGGACAGGGCTTTTGAAGAGATTGAAAAGAAAATCAAGCTGCCCGTACTTACCGAAGGCATGGTAATAAGCGATGGAAATGTGGTGCTCCTCTGTTTCATGCGCCATTCCGAGCGTTCTGTCCTTTTTAATACTGCCTTTGCCCTTTCCCTGAGCATTTTGAAAATTGCTGAAGAAAATGGAGGAAGAGCCTATTCCTCAGGGCTTTTCTTCGCTTCCAAGAAAAAGAGTGTCTTTGGAGACAGGCTTGGTGAAATCGAAGCTCTCAGGAAAGAATCAGATCCCAATGGAATCATGAATCCTGAAACTCTTGAAGGAAAAGGGCTACTGAATACTGCTGTATCCCTTGGCTCTTCTTTCGAGCCCTTCGGCCGCATTGTTGGGAATTTGTCAGGGATCGGAGAAGTCTCTTTCAAAGACGAAAAAGAGATATCCTCAGAGATCGCGGAACTTGCCTATTCCTGTTCGCAGTGCGGATATTGTGTAAGCGAATGCGACCAGTACTATGGAAGAGGATGGGAATCCCAGTCTCCAAGAGGCAAATGGTTCTTTATTAAGGAATACCTGGCAGGCCGGGAAGAACTTGACCAGAGGCAGACGAATACATTTCTTTCCTGCACGACCTGTCAGATGTGTGATTCCCGCTGCGAGCTGGATATGCCTATCGAACATACCTGGATGACCATGCGCGAAAAGCTGGTCGGAAAAGAGAAAAAGATGACATTTCCTCCCTTTGAAATAATGGCTGCAAGCCTTCTGAAAGAGAGGAATATCTGGGCAAACTACGGAAAAGACCGGGACAAATGGATTCCGGAAGATATCCGGGCAAAAATGAAGGATGAAGCCGAATATGCTTATTTTGCGGGTTGTACTGCATCTTTTGTAGAAAACGATGTGGCTGTAGGGGCCGTCCGCATGCTCGACGATGCAGGAATAAAGTTTACAGGGCTCTTTGATAAGGAAGCCTGCTGTGGTATACCAATGCTTGTTGCCGGAAAGTGGGATGTCTTTGAGAAGATAATGAGGATGAACGTCTCGAATATGAAAAAGAAAGGCGTAAAAACTGTGATCACTTCCTGCCCTGCTTGCTGGCTCATGTGGCATACGGTTTATCCCCAGTGGGCGAGAAAGCTTGGGATAGAATACGGATTTGAGACAAAGCATTACTCAGAAGTCCTTGCGGAGCGTCTCGATATCCTTAAGCCAAAGTTCAAAAAGCCTCTGGATAAAGTGGTTGCCTGGCACGATTCCTGTCACCTGGGAAGGGCTGGAGGCAAGATTTACGAGCCTCCGAGAGAGCTGTTGAAATCCATACCCGGAATTCAGTTTAGGGAACTTGAATATAACAGGGAAAGAGCTCACTGCTGCGGTTCAGTGGTAAGCCTGATTGCCGAACCCCCTGTTGCGTACAGGTTGGGAGATATGAGACTCCAGGAAGCTGTTGATGTTAATGCCGATATCATTGCAGCGCTTTGTCCATGCTGTATCTTCCAGTTCCGTGCGGCAGCACAGAATAATAATCTTGACATTGAAGCTCAGGATCTGGGTGCGCTGGTGGCAAGGAGCCTTGGTTACGACATTCCGGACTCAACCTCCTACACCCTGGAATCATGGGTGCCTTTTGAAAGGATGATTTCCCTCATGCAGCCTGAGAATATGACTGACATGATGGTGGAACTTATGCCCCAGATGATGGCAGCGATGCCTGCACCCCTCCCCACCATGATGAAGATGGTCAAATATGTGCCGGGTATGGACGCATTGATGAAGCCCATGATGCCAATTATGATGCCAAGGCTAATGCCTATGATTATGCCCAAAGTCATGCCTGATATGCTTAAAGCTGTAGAAAGAAAAGTTCCTATGCCCGATTATATGCGAGAGCAGCTTCCTGACCTTATGCCAAAAGCTATGGAGAATCTGATGCCTAACATGCTTCCAGAACTGATTCCTCTGCTGACTCCACGGATGATCGAGTACATAAAGACACATTAAATATTATTTCAACAAAACCTGTGCAAGAAGTCGAAGGCGAAGTGGCAGGGCTCCTTCGGCTTAATTTATTTGGAAACTGCTTATCTTTTTTCTATAAAGTCAAAATTTCTAATTAATCCGCATTAGAATTTTTTACAGCTGGTAATCCTGGCGCAAGGTATGAGACCGCTGGACTTTACTTACATATGAAAATAGTTCGGATAAGACATTAAAAGATTCAGGAGACACCATTTTCCATATTCAAGACCTGAGCTCCAGAGGAATTCTTATATAGAAGTGCTTGCATTAAGAATAGGAAAATTACGCACAAAGATAACGTGCTCAGGAATACTATTAATAAAAATTCATAGAAATTCATATCATTAAAAGGAGATTGAAGCTTGTCAGCACAACCGATCTTTATTCTAAGGGAAGGCAGCAAGAGAACCCATGGTTCCGATGCCCAGCACAATAATATTATGGCCGCAAAGGCAGTCGCTGAAGCAGTAAGGACCACTCTTGGGCCAAAGGGTATGGACAAGATGCTTGTAGACTCCCTTGGTGATGTAGTGATCACCAACGATGGAGCAACAATCCTCAAAGAAATGGACATCGAGCACCCAGGTGCAAAGATGATCGTAGAAGTGGCCAAGACCCAGGATGCCGAAGTAGGGGACGGAACAACTACAGCAGCCGTGCTCGCAGGAGAATTCCTGACAAAGGCAGAAGACCTGCTGGAGAGCGGCGTTCACCCAACCGTGATCGCAGCCGGTTACAGGCTTGCAGCAGACCAGGCTGCAAAAATAATTGAAACCATCACTATCAGCGCATCCCCCGATGATACTGAGACTCTTGTAAAACTTGCAGTCACAGCCATAACCGGAAAGGGCGCAGAGACTCACAAAGACCACCTGGCCAGACTTGCAGTCAAGGCCGTTAAGTCAGTTGTTGAGGTAAGTGAAGATGGCAAAATCACTGTGGACATCGAGGACGTCAAGGTCGAAAAGAGGCCAGGCGGAAGCATAAGGGACTCAGAGATAATCGAAGGTGTGATTATCGATAAGGAACGCGTCCACACAGCCATGCCGGAAAGAGTAGAAGACGCAAAAGTCCTTCTCTTAAGCGTGCCCATTGAACTCAAGAAGACCGAAACCAAAGCCGAAATAAAGATTACTACTCCTGACCAGATGCAGCTTTTCTTAGACCAGGAAGAAGCTATGCTCAGAGAGATTGTGGACAAGGTAATTAACACAGGTGCAAATGCTGTTTTCTGCCAGAAAGGCATCGATGACCTCGCCCAGTACTACATGACAAAGGCTGGAATCTTTGGCATGCGCCGGATTAAGAAGAGTGATATGGAAAAACTCGCAAGAGCAACCGGGGCAAGGATAATCACCAGCATGGATGAAATTGAGGAATCCGACCTTGGATGTGCCGGCCTTGTGGAAGAAAAGGACGTTACAGGTTCCAGAATGACTTTTGTCACGGGCTGTCCAGAAAGCAAGACCACCTCAATTCTCCTCCGCGGCGGAACCGAGCATGTAGTAGAAGGACTGGAAAGAGCCCTTGAAGACGCTCTCAGAGTAGTGGGCGTTGCTCTCGAAGACCAGAAGATCGTTGTGGGCGGCGGCTCACCAGAAATCGAACTTTCCCTCAGGCTCAAGGAATATGCAGCAACCCTTAAAGGCAGGGAACAGCTTGCTGTAATGAAATTCGCAGAATCTCTTGAGATAATTCCCCACACCCTTGCAGAAAATGCAGGACTTGACCCAATCGATATGCTGGTGGAAATGCGCTCCCAGCACGAGAAAGGAAACAAGCGTGCAGGGCTCAACGTCTACACGGGTAAGATCGAGGATATGTTCGAAAACAATGTTCTCGAACCCCTGAGGATCAAGACCCAGGCAATTAACGCAGCCACAGAAGCTGCGATCATGATTCTCAGGATCGATGACGTTATTGCCTCATCTTCCGCAGGTGGCAGAGGTGGCCCAGGCATGGGCCCAGGTGCAGGCGGCGAAATGCCTGATGAGTTGTAAAGCAATTTAGAAGCATAAATCCTGTTCCGGAGAAGACTCAATTTTCCGGAATCTCTTTTTTTATATTGACATATTCTTATTTTGACATATTCTTATTTTGACAGGAAGCCTTTTTGGAAGAAAGTATTTTTTCAGAAAAGTATTTTTGAGAGACAGTATTTTTATTCTTTTAGATAAATATAATTTACTAGGCATAAAGTAACTTCTGTATTCATCGTAAACAAAACTTATATAGTATTTCAAGAAATAGAATTGTGAAAAACTGATAAAAAAGCCGTTTTTGGAGCCGTTTTTAGGAAATAATATTTTTTAATTAAATTTAAATAGTTTTTACTCAGTTAATAAGATTATTATCTGGCCTCGTAGCAGGCAATCTCTCTTGCGTCTACTTTTACTGGTTTTCCCAGTTCTTTTGAAAGTACACTTTTCACCCTTGCCATACATCGGCACTCAAGCTGAATACGGGCCGACATGGCTTCTCGTTCTTCGATATAGAAATCGTTTGAGCTGAGAACGGAATGGGCCGAAATTTGCATTTGCTTAACACTTACTATTAGCCCTGGAGTCCCATCTTTAACATCCTGAAGGCACGTAGAAGTCAGGAGAATACTATCTCCTGCATTAAGCGCGAGTACTCCTAAAAAATTCTGTGGGTTCCTGATTTCAAGAGTCCTTAGATGATGTTTCTTTAGGATATCGATTACAGAATCAGCAATTCCTGTTAACGCGATGTACTCCATTAGATCACCCGTACATTGGGAACTCCTTCTTTACTTCTCCCTTCTGCTCTGTGGTCTGAACGTCCTCAGCAAGCCTCTGGAGTTCAACTTCTATCCTTTCAGCCTGCTCTATAAGTCTCTCTGTTTTTATCGAAAGTCCATAAAGCTCGTTCAGCACCCCAATTACAAAAGAAGCAGCCCTTGGATCAGGATTCTGGGTCCTGGTAGCCCCAAGAAGACTAATTGCAGGAATGCCACGCAACAGGCATTCAGCCATTACACTGCCTGAGATCCCAGAGATAGTCCCCATCTGGAAAATCTCCACTTTATTCCGGAGAGTTTCCAGCATTTCCGGGGTGGTTGCAGCCCCGAAAACTTTGTTCCCCCCGCCGGTGTCCATAATGGCAATTCCCGCAATGGAAACAACTTCTCTTACATTGATAGATTCAGCCCAGTCCACCAGGGCGTTACTGACATCATAAGAGACTGCGTGACTGATAGGAATATCGGAAATCACTATTACCAGGTTATGCTCCGCGCTTTCGTAGATCCTGACAGGCATATTTATAAGCCCCTCATATAGCACTGCAATAGAAGGGAAAAACCTGGATTCAATGGAGCCGATATACTCCATATTCAATTCTTCTATCATATGCTGACTTGCAATATTCCCCACAAGCCCGATTCCGGGAAAACCTTCAATTAAAACAGGGTTCTTTGATTGCACAGGTTTGGTAATAATTTTCACATCATTGTTGTCATAATCTGTAGTTGACAGATAACCACCTCTATAAAATACAACCCCTACGCTTATATCTGATCTAATCCTAGATAAACAAGTTTGTCATCAGCCCACGTCAGAGTCACTTTTCGAACTTACATCATCAAAAAATTATTCAATAAACTAGAGTTTCAAAATTCAATAACTTTCTTTTTTATTAAAAAAGAATCGTTTAAATATATATCTTTTCTCATGACATAGAAAAATAATTCAGACAAATAATAGCCACTGTAAATAGTCACATTTATTCATTAGAATTACTTGACAAGATGGATATTATAAGAGTGAGCATAGGGCAAAAGTGGGCATAAGAGTGGATATAAGAATGGGTATAAGAACGAGCATAATAGTGGGTAAGGAAATAAGCATAATTTAGAAGAAAACCTCAAAAAGTGCTTAAAAGGATACAAAACTAGGAAATAAGGAGGAAGAAAATTAATGGAAAAATCAATTCTCTATTTCGACAGTGTAGGAGAGGTAAATACTGAAGCAGTCGTAGAGGCAGCAGCAAAAAGGGCGTCAGAGCTGAAAATATCCCATATTGTAGTAGCAAGTACCAGCGGAAAAACCGCTCTAAAAATGGCAGAAGCGGTAAAGGATAGCGGCATAAAAGTCATTGGAATAAGCCACCAGTATGGACAGAAAGAAAAAGGCGAATGGGAAGTAGAAGAAGAGTATAAAAAGAAACTTGAATCTCTGGGAGCAGTAATTACCACCCAATCTCATATGTTTTCCGGAATTGAACGCTCGATCACAAAGAAATTCGGAGGTTATTCCCGAATAGAAGTGATTTCAGATACTCTCAGATCTATTTTCGGAAAAGGCTTCAAAGTGGCTATTGAGGTTGCAATTATGGCAGCTGACTCAGGTTATATCCCTATTTCCGACAACACTGAGATTATAGCGATAGGAGGTACGAGATGGGGCGCAGACGTAGCTCTTGTCCTCAGGCCAGCCCACAGCGGTGACTTCTTCTCTCTGCAGGTCAGGGAAATAATTGCCATGCCGAGAGCAAAAGAAGATTAAGGCAAAAAACTGCCTAGAAATCATGGAAATTCATTAAATACATTTCTCTGAGTTAAAAACACCTTTAACATCTATTTATCAAAACCAGAAAGAAGTGAAAGACAGAGGAAATTTCTATTTTCCGGTCTTTCCGCAGATATCCTCAAAAACAAGATGATCCCCAGTAGTTACCACCAATGTAAGGACTACCTTAATACTTGTGCCTTTTGTTTTGGTAGCGTTTAGAGTGCTTGCAGCAAATTCATCCTCTGCCTGCAGGTTAACTTTGTTACTTAGGTAATTGTTATAAATAGTAGCGACGTCGTCAGATAATTGTATGCCCACATTACAGTTTGTGATGTTATTCCCAGTAATGACGTGACCACCGCCACCGAACATAAGCGATATCCCTATTTCACAGTTTTCGAATCTTATTTCCGATAATTTTGTTGTTGACGCTATCATATGTTGATATCGCAACTGAACTGTCTGTAAATACATTATTCATTATTGTCTGGTTCCCACGAAGATAGTTGGTACTTATACCTATGCCGCCCCCATTAAATTTATTGTTTCGGATGATGCCGGATCCACCTCCATGGTCAAAGGCAAATACTTTTGTGATAGTAAATCCACCCACATACGTCAGGCACATCTATGTCAAATCCATCTACAACTGTTGGATAATCTGATGAACCTTTTAGAGTTACAGGTTTATTTACGGTGACTGTTTCTGGGCAAGTACCTGGATTCACTATTATAGTATCATCAGAGACTGCACTTTTTAAAGCACTCTGGATTGTTGTATAATTTCCAGGGCCGTCATCGTCAACATAAAACGTTGTAGCTGCTGCACTTCCAGTAATAGCTTGTAGTGCAAGTAATCACTGGAAATAAAATCACTCCAGTTCTTTTTACTTGCCACATAGGAAAAACTCGCAGTATATTTTTAGTACATTCATTTCAGTATTATCTAAGGCCCCAACCATCTAGTGACATCGATTTAGTGACATAGCTGTAATTCTGTTAAATTAATAAAAATGGCTCTTCGCTGTTTTGTATGGGTTGAAAATAAATGCTTAGTTAAAAAGTAGCCCGGTCAAAAAGAAAAACATCAAGCTTGAATGTGATTTTCAACAATAAATGTTTCTAACTTTTTAATTATCCTACTTTAACATTTAGGAGATGAATGGAAATTACCCACTCGAAACAGCGAAGAGCCATAAAATACTTTAAGGCTGAGCTTTCTAAATCCACAATTTTTATTCACATGTTTCAAGGATGCCATTATATAAAGTTAGTTAAATTATTCTAAACTTTATTTTTAAATAAGTGAGATTTATCAATTAAAGAGCTAGACTCTCCAGTAAAGAATAGATCGTCCCCTATTGAGAGCAATTTAGATCTTTGCCTAAAATAAAGAAGATGAGAAAATGTAAAATTCGCGCAGTCTGGAAGAAAGATATAGAGTAATTTGCAACGAAGCCGCCAGTCCCCAAAGATAAATATATCTGAGGGGCATCTATAACGCCGTCATGTCATCAAAATTCGAAATCCTCGACAAGGACGCAGGCGGCAGGATAGGAAGACTCAAAACCCCACACGGGATTGTTGAGACACCTACGGTTATGCCTGTAATCAATCCTAATATCCAGCTTATCGCCCCGAAAGAGATGCGAAGCTTCGGGGCAGAGATCCTGATTACAAATTCCTATATTATTTACCGCAAGGAAGAGCTGAGAAGTGTCGCCCTTGAGAAAGGGCTGCATGGACTCCTAGACTTTGACGGGCCAATAATGACTGACTCGGGCTCTTTCCAGCTATCCGTATATGGGTCTGTAGAAGTTACGAATGAGGAAATTCTCGAGTTCCAGCAAAAGATAGGAAGCGACATTATTGTCCCTCTTGACATCCCCACACCTCCTGATGTTCATTACAGAAGGGCTGAAGAAGAGCTTGCAGTCACAGCCGAACGTTTGGAAGCGGCCCGCAAATTTATTCAGGGTGAGCAGCTCCTTGCAGGACCTGTACAGGGCTCAACCTATCCTGAACTGAGGGAAAAAGCTGCTTCTCACCTCAAAGACCTTAATTTTGAAGTATATCCCCTGGGAGCAGTTGTCCCGCTCATGGAAGCTTACCGTTACACAGAACTTGTTGACGTGATTGCAGCATCCAAAAAAGGACTTTCTCCAACCTCCCCGGTTCACCTTTTTGGGGCAGGGCACCCAATGATGTTTGCTCTTGCAGTAGCTCTGGGCTGTGACCTTTTCGATTCGGCGGCCTATGCTCTTTATGCTAAGGACGGTAGATATATTACTGTAAATGGGACTTACCATGTGGAAAAACTAAACTATCTACCCTGCTCCTGTCCGATCTGCTCAAAGTATACTGCAGAAGAATTGAAAAAGGCGGACAACAGGGAAGAGCTTCTGGGAAGGCACAACCTCTATGCAACTTTTGCTGAAATCCGACTGATTAAGCAGTCTATTAAGGATGGAAAGCTGCTAGAACTTGTAGAACAGCGCTGTCGTGCTCATCCAAGGCTTCTTGACGGGCTGAAAGAACTCTATAAACATTCAGCCTGGCTGGAACAGCTCGATCCAGCTACAAAGGGCACTTATTTCTACTGCGGGCCCGAATCTGCCTCACGTCCTGAAGTTCTACGTTTTGGGAAACGACTGGAAAGGTTCAGCCTGGAGGGCTCGGTGCTTATCCGCACAGGCCCAGTTAAAGGAGAAAAAGATTATGATCAGCTCCTTACATTTAAAGCACCTTTCGGAGCATTTCCTGTCGAAATGGAAGAAGTATATCCCTTTAATGCTGAAGTCTCAAAATTCCCGGATCATGAAGCCCTCAGCACAGCCCTCTCAAATACTCTTAAACTAATGGACCTGAACCCGCAAGCAGAGTTTACCTTTATATGCGAAAAGGATTTTAAGCATCCACTAATTGAAGAAATAAGTAAAAGAGCAAAGCTGGTATACAGGGAAGCCTGGAAAAGGGAGTAACAGATAATTTTTTGAGAAAGAAGTAAGTTTTGAGAAAAAGTAAGCTTTTGAGAAAGAAGTAATTTTTTGAGAAAGTAAGCTTTTGAGAAAAAGTAAGCTTTTGAGAAAGAAATAAGCTTTTGAGAAAGAAATAAGCCTTTGAGGAGCTGATTAACAGCACTGAGCGTCTAGTAGTCTTTCAGGCGTACTAACAAGCCCTTAAGATTCATATAAGTATTTAAGACCTGTTAATAGATCCTTCAGACTTTTTAATAAGTCCATATATAAGTTTCAGACTTTCCCATAAACAAAAAGCTACCTCGGAAAAAAATAAAAAGAAAAACTTTTTGAGATCCGAACCTTTATAGGATTTAGTGCAAAAAACCCTCTCTGAATCGAGAGAGCCTGAAGTATAAAATTTGCGATATAAAAACTTCAGTATAAATTAGAAACATAGGTGAAACTATTGTCCCTTACAGCAAGAATCGGGGAACTCAGCCCTTATCTCCGGCTTATGAGGCCCGAACTCTACTCCATGGACCTTACCCTCCCGGCCTCGAGTGCAATCCTGGCTTCTTACATAGCTACTGGAGGGCTTCCTGAACCTCTTCCCTTCCTGATTGGAGTTATAGGTGGCTTTGCGGCTATTACCAGTTCATACGTTTTTAATGATTGCTGCGATGTTGATATAGATGCTATCAACCTGCCTGACCGCCCCCTGCCTTCTTCCAGAGTCTCAAAGAATTCGGCTCTTCTTTATGCCTTTCTACTGTTACTGATTGCAGGCGCATCTGCCGCTTATCTTAACCCTGAGTCTCTTCTGATCCTTTTTATCGCAGCCGGAACTATAACTATCTATTCTATCTTTGCAAAGAGGAGTACTTTCCTCAGCTTTTTGCCTGTGGGCATATCTTATGGGCTTGTGCCCATAGGTGTCTGGCTTGCCTTTGATCCGGCAGGAATTCTTAAAGGAGGGGATGGAGTAATTCTCCCCCTGCCGGCTATCTGTTTCGGGCTCATGATATGTGTTACCGACTGGGCCTTTACTCTTGGAGGAGTTGCCAGAGACGTGGTCGGGGACAGACTGAAAGGTGCCCCTACCTTGCCAGTGACCTTTGGGATTCCATTTACTGCAAAATTCGTTACTTTCTGGTGGATTGTCGGAGTTATTGCTTCAGTGATTATAGGCTGGTCTGCCCATCTTGGGCCTGTATACTTCGCAGGAACCCTTGCTTCAGGGCTCTGGATGCTTGCCCAGTGTTTAGACTTCATCAAACATCCTACCCCGGAGAGAGGTGGCGCACTCTTCCTTAAAGGCTCAAACTACAGAGCAATCATGTTTGGGTCAATGATCCTGGATGTGGCGCTGTGCATCTATCTCGGAGCTTACACTTCCATTCTCTGGTAAAAAGGTAAAGAAAAATGGACGCGGATATTATTGTAATTGGGGCATCTCCTGCAGGGCTGATGGCTGCAAGGAATGCCTGTGAGAAGGGCTCTTCAGTTCTTTTATTGGAAAAAAAAGAAGAGATAGGAAATCCCCCCCATCCTGCAAATTCTTTTTTCAAGGGCATGTTAGACAAATGTGGAGAGGTAGCAGATCCGTCTTATGTGCTGCATTATCTCAAAGGCATGCAAATTATTTCTCCTTCGGGAAGGATAGTTGAGGTTGAAACTCCCGGATATGCTATTGACAAGACAAAGTTTGACCGGTTTTATGCAGAAAGAATAATGAAAACTGGTGTAGACCTTCGAACAGGCATAGAAGTACATGATATTCTAAGAGAGGGGGAGAATTTTTCAGTCAACACCTCAACCGGAATTTTCAGATCAAAACTCTTAATCATATCTGATGGTATAAATTCAAAAATGGCATCCCTTCTCGGGCTAAAAACAATGAGACATCCTGAGGATATTGCCTGGGGGATTGAGCTGGAAGTTAGGGCTCCAGCTCTTGGGAAACCAAAAATGTTTGAATATTATATAGGGAATCACGCCCCTGGCTGGAAGACGACATATTCTCCACGAGGAGGGAATAATGCCGCAATCGGAGCCTATGTGCGCAGATGTGGAAGGGATGCGACTCCTTACCTCAATGCATGGGTTGAAAAATTCAAAAAGCTTAAGGGACTCGAAGAGCTTGAAATTGTAAGAACACTTTCCGGCGGAGACCCTATAGTCACACTTCCTAACGAATACATAACCGATGGAATCATGGTCGTTGGCGGAGCAGCCGGTCAGTCCGGAATAGGCTATGCAATGAGAGCAGGCCAGATATGCGGAGATGTGGCTGCAGATGCTGTAAGCAAGGATGATGTCTCAAAAAATGCTCTCTTAGAATACAGGAAAAACTGGGAAAAGGAATTCAAGGCAGAACACTACATTGGCCGGATAGGGCTCGAGACTCTAAGGAAAATGACGGATAGGGAAATTGATGAGATGGTAGCGGTTTTTGAGAAGCAAGATCTTTCATTCATTCATGGAAGTTCAGTTGAGCAGGCGATTCAGGTCTTTGCATTCATACTTAAGAAAAAACCTTCTGCACTTTTAAAGTATAGAGCGCTCCTCAGAAACAAATGAGCTTGAGACTTAAAAGAGCAATTAAACAACATACAGGCTGACACAGACATTACTGGTAAACATCGTATATAAGACTAAAAATATCGAAATAAAACATCAAAATCGCATAATACAATATTAAAATCACATATTAGATCAGATATCAAAATTAGATATCAAAATAAAACATCGGCACAAGGAAAAAATATGCAGTATAATTTTTATAAAAGCCCTCTTTTAAGAGTTTATACCGAAATAGAAGACGGACGCATGAGAATGAAAACCGGCGGGGCTGTATCCATTCTCATGAGAAAAACTCTTGCGAAAAACATATCTATCTTTGAAGGCGAGAAACCTGCAAAATTGGAATCTGAAAGGCTCATCTGTTCGACCTGGATGCCTCCGATTCCTAGCCCGGCTTTTGACCGCCTGGTAAAAAGCCAGCTTTCCTCGGTTCTAGGAAAAATGATTCCAGACCAGGTAACTATCTCCATTACTGAGGAGTGCCCGAACAATTGCATCCACTGTGCCCTTCCTGACACTAAAAATAGGGCTAAACTTACACCTGAAACGGTGAAATCCACTATTGACCAAATTCTCGAAATGGGCACAACCTTCGTGATCTTTGACGGAGGCGAACCCCTGACATATCCTGGCTTAGAAGACCTGATAAGTTATGTGGATCCTGAAAAAGCTATTACTGGCATGTTTACCTCTGGAGTTGGGCTGACTGAAGAACGAGCCAGAAGCCTGAAGGGAGCAGGCCTTTATTCCCTGACTGTCAGTTTTGACAGCGCGTACGAAGATAAGCACGATTATGTAAGGGGCCGGAAAGGGGTCTTCAAAAGTGCCATTGAAGCAGCCAAAAACGGGCTTAAAGCAGGATTGCTTGTAAACATATATGTGGTGCTTTCCAGGGATAACGTAAACGAGCTTGAAGAGCTATACGCGCTTGCAGCAAAGCTTGGAGTCCATGAACTTTCCTTTTATGAGATAGTTCCCACTGGAAGGTGGATGGATCATGCTTCTGAAATTATGACCCCAAAAGACATGAGAAAATTTGACAATTTTGTATCCAGGGTCAGAGAAAAAGAGGGGCCAAAAGTTTTTGCTATCCCGCAGGTTATGAGGACAACAGGATGTATGGCGGGACGGAAGTGGCTACATATTACCCCTGAAGGGAATATCCTTCCTTGTGCCTGTATCCCTATCCCTTATGGAAACGTACATAAAGACAAGGTGAGAGATATATGGAAAAAAATCAGAGGAGATCCAGCATACAACGCAAATTGCTGCCTCATGAGGAATCCGGAGTTCAGAGAGAAGTACATGAAAATTTTAGAGTAAATTACCGAAAAAGCTCCAAATCTACTCTATTGTACCTCTATTAAGAACTCACACTCTATTCATTCAATTACACTTCTTTTAAGAACTCACACTCTATTCATTCAATTACACTTCTTTTAAGAACTCACACTCTATTCACTCAATTACATCCCTTTTTAACAGCAAAAAGACAAAAGTTAAAAGCGAAAGCTAAAAGAAGTTAAGTTATCAGGATCAAAATAGTCAATGAAAATAAAAATAATGAAAAAAATAAAGATCAGATCTTTCAGATAAGAAAGAATGGATGCAGGTATAATTACCTGCAACGGAAATTAAATCCTTTTGTCGATGCAAATTCTGTTTTGTGAGATGAATTAAACTAAACCTGATCTCTGAAGGGTCATCAGATCTTCGGTAGTAAGTTTGGCTCCGCCCTTGAACTTTTCGAAGATAGACTTGGCATCCTTCTGAAGTTCGGACTTGACGACACGGGACTTTCCATCTTTGTCTTTTTTCTTGAGCTTGAAAATCTCTTTGTCAAGATCTCTTATTTCCTTCTGAGCGTTAATGAAAACTTTATGCTGTTCGTCAGCTGCTTCCTGAGATTTTACAAAATCCCTGTGGGCGATGTCAGATTCTGCCCTGGTTCTGTCAGCTTCCTTGAAAGCGGTAATCATTTTCTCGTGGTATTCCTGGGCCTGTCTGGCATACTCTGCCATTTGGTTATGGAATTCAGAGGCTTCATCCCTTATCTTCTGAGCGTCGTCCAGGATGTTCTTCAATTCTAAGTTGCCCTCAAGCTGGACTTTTTTGGCCTGATACTGCTTTTGAAGCTGAGTAATCTTGCCAACTAGCTCCCTCTCTTTAGTTGTGCTCAGGACTTCGGTTTGCTGAGTGAATTCAAGACGATCGATATCTTTTCTCAGGGCTTTGATAGAGGGCCCACCGAGGTTATTCTGCTTCCTGATAGAATCTGCCTTTGCAAATAACTCATTTGCCAGGGCATTCGTATCGTCGCGTTTATTCTTGTATTCGCTGACCTTCTCATTAATTTCGTCCCTGAGGACTTTTAATTCCTGAGCTTCGTTGATAAGGTCTTTTGTCTTCTTGTTCAATTCATTACGTTTTGCAGCGAGGGTGCTTGCTTCTGCATTTAAAACGTTTCTTTTTTCCTTGGATTCTTCAGAAATGTCTTTCAGATCTGATCTTTTTTTCTGTAATTCTTTTAGCATCTCTTATTGTGCCTCCCGATCCAGCAAAAAAGCTGGCATTTTAGTAGTTCTACTGTTCGATGTCGACATGCTGTGCCTGATTATAATATTGATAAGAAAGAGATTCAAGAACAGGAATAATGGATTTGAGATCTTTTTTTGATATGACCACATCCGCATACTCCCTCAGGATTGGCTTGGGATTGAAAGCTATGGCAAAACCTGCCTTCTCAAAGATACAGGCATCGTTTGCACCATCCCCAACAACTACACATTGGTCGGGCAGAACCATGTTAAGCCGGGCCAGTTCCTCAAATACGTCTGCTTTTGAATGGCTTTGTGTGATAGGGCCTATAACTTTGCCTGTAAGGCAGCCGTCTTCCACAAGCAATTCGTTGGAAACAACGAAATCAATGCCAAGCGCCTCGCCCACCTTCTCGGCAGAGATTGTAAATCCACCGGAAACCATTGCAGTTTTATAGCCTTTATTTTTAACGTAAAGGATAAGTTCTGCTGCTCCCGGCATAAGATTAATCTGGTTTACTGCATCAAGGGCGGTTTCAAGGGGAAGTCCCTCGAGAAGCCTGACCCTCTCAGCAAGCGCTTGCCCGAAATCTAGGTCTCCACACATCGCTCTCTTCGTAATCTCCTCTACTTTACTTACAACACCTGCAGCTTTGGCGAGCTCATCGATGGTCTCAGCATCTATAAGGGTACTATCCATATCAAAAACAATCATTTTAGTTTCAGTAGAATTATGCGTAGGACAGTTCACTCAATCAAAACCTAGACCTGAATAGTTATATATAGAACGGGATCGTTTCCCGGAAAAGGGCATGTCGCAAACATACATTTGTCAGGTACATCTGCAACCCGGTATAATATACTTGCCCTTCCATTAAAAGCCCACCAAAGGATAACATTTTCGAATATAACACGGGTTCTGCAAAACAAAACCACAAAACAACAGCATCGATGTCAACTTTTTTGATTGAAATAAATCGCATTCCTTTTAAGCTTTTCGGAGGGGCAATTAAATATACCGATTAAAAATTATAGATAGGAATATATTTATAAAATATATGGGACATGTGGGTGGTATTGCCAAAAGGATTATAAACCCTTTAGGAATTCCATTATTGAAGAAAAAGGTCAACGCAGGATTTTGAGAAAAATGGTCAACATAGGCTTTATAAAAATGGGCAACCTGGGAATGAGCCAGGTTATTAATTTGATCCAGGATGAAATTGCAGCGCGAGAGGGAATTACAGTACGGGTATTCGGAACAGGTGCCAAGATGAGCCCTGCAGAAGCTGTAGAAACTGAAAGTTTCAAGCAGTGGAATGCAGACTTTGTGGTAATAATTAGTCCTAACGCAGCAGCTCCTGGCCCTACTGCAGCCCGTGAGGTCTGGAGAGATGTACCCTGCATCGTGGTTTCGGACGGCCCAACAAAGAAAGAAGCCAGAGAGGCTTTTGAAAAGGAAGGTTTTGGATATATCATTCTGCCGGTAGATCCTCTCATTGGAGCAAAAAGAGAGTTTTTGGACTCTGTAGAGATGGCAGCTTTCAATTCCGACGCAATGAAAGTGCTTTCTATTTGCGGTGTTGTAAGACTCATTCAGGAAGAACTGGACAAATTAGTCGATCAAGCTGCTTCCGGAAAGTCAGGAAAGGAACTTGAGCTCCCGCACATTTTTGCAAAACCGGAAAAGTGTGTTGAGCATGCAGGTTTCGCGAATCCCTATGCAAAGGCAAAGGCTCTTGCTGCTCTTCATATGGCTGAAAAAGTAGCACAGGTTAACTTCCCTGCCTGTTTCATGTTAAAAGATATTGAACAGATATGCCTGACAGCCGCAGCCGGACACGAGATTATGGAAGCCGCCGCCCATCTTGCAACTCAAGCAAGAGAAATAGAAAAATCTAATGATACAGTCTTCAGGCAACCCCATGCAAAGAACGGTACTTTGCTTAGAAAAACCAAATTGTACGAAAAACCGGAATAAAAACTCGCAAAGAAAGCAAGTTTTCGAGATCAGAACGTTAATAGGAGGATTAATAAAAAATGTCCCTGAAAACGGGACAATTCCTTCAATAACAGATTTTTTAATTTATACTCTTAAGAACTGCTTATATTCTATTACTTTTGCTTTTTTGCCTCTTCTACTTCTTCCAGTACATACGTATATTCTAGGAACATTTCGGGAAGGTCAACCGTAGCCAGCACATCTACAATCCCAAGAGCGGCAATGACTATCCCATCCTTTGAGCAAATGGGAGCAACAACCACATGTTTTCCCTTGTACGTACCTTCCGTAGGAACTTCATGGGCAACTTTGTTGGTCCTCAATACTTGTTCTAGCACAGGTCCAGTATAGTCCCTGTCAAGGATTTCTCCCTTTTCAAGGCGAAGCCCTTTTCGTTTAAGACTGCGAATGGTCGTGGGGAGCCCAATAAGAGAATGTACTGCAATTGCAATTGCCTCAAGATCTTCAGGCCCTGAGTCTTCTGATATAGTTAGGGAAATATTTTCACCCCCTTTAATTACTGGCGGCCGACATGGGCAAACCTCACCCATGGAAATCCTGATAAGTCATGGAATTTCAGAAATGAAAAACTGATTTCCACTTTCCGGCCATAGTTAGAATATATTTTTCCAAAGAATATATAGTCACTCCTTATTTTCAAGCGCTTTTATAAACGCCTGCTTATGCAGTTCCCCTGACTCATGGATCCCTCCCAGATCGCCACGAGCCGCCCTACAGGGATGATGCTGAATCAGTAGCCCGGCTTTAGGGGGCGCATCTTTTATGGGAATTCCAACTATTTCTTTTGCCATATGCCATGTACTCCCGCAGGGAGCACCTTTTATCACCTCGACTTCTGAGATTTTTCCATTATCGGTTTTTACTCTCAGTATAGGAGACCCAAAGATATCCGTAAATGGCCTGTTGAAGGCATTGGGCTCAAGGCTACAGCAAATCTCGTCTACTTCTATATTCATGCCAGACGCTTCGGAAATCTTTTTGAGTTCAGGAATTGAAGCCCTCGATGGCCCGCCTGGAATGATCAGGGAGCGCACCCCAGCCTCTGCCGCAAACTTTGCAATTGAAGATGTCAGGTCCGAATGCAAGGAGTATGTAATTATGATTTCGGCAGAAAAAACACTTCGGTCGAAACCAATGGATTCCAGAAATTCATCAGGCTCTTCAATGAATACGGGCACGAACTCAGGCAAATCAGCAGTTACGACTGAAAAATCGCTGTGTTCTTTAACGGTTTCAATGAGACGGTGCCCGTATTTGCCCCGTGTTATAACTCCTATTACGGTCATTACTCTAGCTATTTTTAATATTGCATAAATAGATGCTTATTTTGTTTGGACTGCTGCCCGGAATTCTAAATTTCGAGCTACATGTGGGTTCCCTATAGGGTATAAATACACTTAGTACGTTTCAATAGAAAAACTTTAAAGAAAAAAAGACGGTCCTTATGAGAGGCAAACTGATCACACTTGAAGGTATTGACGGCTCAGGTAAAAGTACGGTCGTAAAAAAACTTCAGGAAAATCCTGAAATCAGCGTTTATGAGCCTGTTTTCACCAGAGAGCCAACAAGAGGCACCCTTACCGGAACTGCTGTGGAAAAGGCAATCCAGTCCGACACTGACCAGCTTGCTGAACTCTTCCTTTTTACAGCTGATCATGCCGAGCACCTGGCAAAGCTTGTAAAACCGGCGCTTGAGAGCGGGAAGTCAGTAATTTCTGACCGCTATTCTGACAGCCGCTATGCATACCAGGGAATTACTCTGAGAAAATATCTGGAAAATCCGCTTGAATGGGTAAGAAGTCTACATCAAGGCTGGACCGTTACCCCGGATTTAACCTTTCTATTTGATATTAGACCTGAGGTTTCAGTTGAACGCTGCGGGAAGAGAGGGGATCAAAGTAAGTTCGAAAAAATAGAGTTTTTACAAAGAGTCAGAGAGGTATTTCTCAGGCTTGCAGACGAAGATCCTAATCGTTTCATTGTAATAGATGCTTCTCGTTCTCCAAAAAAAGTAGAAATAGAAGTCACAGAAGATATTCTGGAGTTCCTGCGCAAAAGCTGATCCAGAAATACGGATCAAATAGAAAATCAAATCCAAAAAGAAGAAAAGAGAGGTAATAGGATAGTTACTGAGAAGTCATTAATATAACAATCTCTACGTTTTTTTCCAAATGGAAGGTATATACTCTTTGAAGGAATATACTCTTTGAAGGAATATACTCTTTGAAGGAATATACTCTTTGAAGGAATATACTCTTTGAAGGAATATACTCTTTGAAGGAATATACTCTTTGAAGGAATATACTCTTTCAGATTTGATCAATAACTTACCCTATGAAGAAAGATTGGTGTTAGAGTCCATTATCGTCCGCAAACTTAATCAGGGATTCCCCGAGCATCCTGACATGTGTGGGATTAAGGTTGAACCTGGACCTTTTTACACCCCCACGTTCTTTTGCAAGCTCTACATATTCTTTTTCGAAACGGTCACTGTGAGCCAGGGAGATGGTCATATACCAGCCTCCTCCCATCTTAATCTCCACATATCCATTTCCACTTTTTTCCTCAGCGTTTTCTTCAATATTTTCTTCAGGTATGTTTTCCTTTACCATACTCTAAACCTCTTAAATCTTAATATTTAAACGAAATCCTTTTCTTGGATATAATGACACACATTAGATTGAATACTTACTAAATCAGATACTAAGTACCTGAGGCGAAATAACTTGGGTATATTTAAGTATGTTTTAAATATCTTTCACTAGCAAGGTAACCATTTTTAATTTAATTAAATAATTCATTACCTAAGTTATTTCGTTACAAGTACTAACTAGATTAGATACCTGCTAGATTAGATATACACTAGGTTAGATATTTACTAAATTGGATACCAAACCTATAAACGCAAGAGTGTAAACTCTCCTGATATGTATTAATTATTTCGTATCCGATTTAAGTCCAGATCTCAGAACGTCTGGAGATACAAGACCTGAATGAATTGAAGTTGCGATCAGGGCCCCTCTTATCCCGAGCTTTTCAAGGGTGAAAAGATCCTCCATATCCTTAACTCCCCCTCCAAGCAGGATACTATGTCTGGAGTGTTTTACCAGTTCCCGAAGGAATATTGAATCAAACCCTGAAGCAGTTCCAACCCTGTCAAGATCAAGAAAAATAATGTCCTTGAGAGGGAAACTGTTCAGTATTTTTACGATTTCGAAAAGGTTTTCAGGGAGCTCTTGATCTTTTTTCAGGACTTTTCCATGCTTTAGATCAATGCTTACACTAATCCTTTCAGGATTCCCAAATGCTGCTTCCTTGATTACTGAAAACGGACCTGTCTCTGTGCCTATAATTGCCGTATCTGCAATGGAAAGAGCTTTATCCACTTCTCCCATGGACGAGATCCCGAAATCAAGCATTGTGTCTGCCCTTAGATTTATCTCCTGGATAATCTCGGTATTCATTTCACGAGGTCCCTTGCCCTGAAGTATGTTGAGATCTGCAATATAGACTTCCTTAGGCCGCAAGAATTCGACTATATCCAGAGGATCAGAGTTGTTACATATTATGCTTGAATCCGAAACTAGACGGTAGTTTTCCCTGATACCTCCCTTTGCTAAAACTACGCTACGGTTAAATATATCCATTACAAAAACTACTCGGAACATACTTATCCCATAGCTGCATCATCCTATAAAAAATATAAAATATGGATAATTGTATAAAATTGGTAGAATATGGATTATTATATAAAAATGTGAGATTTTATAATTTGATTCCAATTCCACGCTTTATTAGAGGATTTTTATGAAATTGCTTGTAAGTCCAATCAATAAGGAGGAGGCAATTATCGCTTCCAAAGGCGGCGCTGACATTGTGGATGTCAAAAATCCGAAAGAAGGTTCCCTCGGGGCAAATTTCCCATGGATAATTAGAGAAGTGAAAGAAGCTGTAAATGGCAGACAGCCGATAAGCGCAACTATAGGAGATTTTAATTACAAACCAGGAACTGCATCTCTTGCAGCTTTTGGAGCAGCGGTTGCAGGGGCAGACTACGTCAAGGTAGGCCTTTACGATATCCAGACTCAGGAACAAGCTCTGGAGCTTCTCACAAAAATAACACGAGCCGTAAAGGATTATGATTCAACAAAGAAAGTGGTTGCGTCAGGATATTCAGACTACAAACGAATCAATTCAATTTCTCCGTTATTGCTTCCCTCAATTGCCGCAGAGGCTGGGGCAGATGTAGTGATGGTAGACACTGCAATTAAAGATGGAAAATCTACTTTCGAATTCATGGATGAGAAAGAACTTAAAATATTCACTGATCTTGCGCATGAATACGGACTTGAAAATGCAATTGCCGGTTCCCTAAAATTCGAGGATCTCCCAATGCTTGAGAGGATAGGCCCTGATATTATAGGTGTTCGGGGTATGGTCTGTGGAGGAGATAGGAAAACTGCAATCAGGCAAGAGCTGGTAGAGAAGCTCGTAGCTGAGTGTCAGGCCTAAGAAATCCCGTGAACTTAAATAAACTGGAAGTTTGTGCCGGCAAGTCATTCAGATAAGCCGGCCGAAAAATAATTATAGATACTTAGCTCGGTTTTGATCTGATGTTTATCTTTGGACATATTGGGATTACTCTTGGGATCTTTTATTGCCTAAGCCATTTATCTTCAAAAAATAACTTTTGGTCAGCAGTCCCATATATTGTAGTTGGGTCACTCCTTCCGGATATTATAGATAAACCTCTCGGCAGGATAATCCTTGCAGAAACCATAGGAAGCGGACGCATTTTTGCGCATACTCTATTTTTCGTAATTCTGCTGGGTTTGGCGGGTTACTATCTTTATAGTCAGGGGCAATCTAAGCTTCTTATTATTGCAGCGGCATCGTTTTGTCATCAGCTTGAAGATCAGATGTGGAATAGTCCAGAGGTACTCTTTTGGCCGCTTTTGGGCTGGAATTTTCCGAAAGACACAATTTCCGGCGGCTTTATAGAGTACCTGATGCTAATACTCAATAGATCATACACTTTTGCTTTTACAGAGGTTTTTATTTCAGAAATGATCGGATTGTTTATAATAATCCTTCTTACTGGGAAATATATTCAATCGAAAACAAAAGAAAGTTTTATTGCGCAATAATAGAAAGATAAGAGCCTCAAGAATGATCCATTTTTAAGGGTTAATAAGCCTCATTTAGATCAAGTTTCGAGCATTGGTTCCTAAAAAGTACAGACAATAAGCAGTTTGTTTTCTTGGGAGATTAAGGGGAATTAATTTTCATCATGAGGTTTCAAAATTCTTTATTTCCACTAATTCTTCAGTACATAAAACGAAGCATACATGTAACTATAAGAATATAATTACCGAAATGCCATTTTATTCGCTGAACTTATTATTTTTAAACATTAATAGGAATTATTTTTAAGTTTGATTTTAATAATATACATTTATTTGGCAACTCTAAAATTTTTGTCATTTACCTCAATGGGTAATTCTACATTTTTGCCATTTACCTCATTGGGTAATTCTAAAAACTTTTATCTACCTCAAATACGCATTCTAATTTTCAGTTTACATGCTGATTTTGGAGAACCTATGAAAAGAGAAAAAGCCTAAATTTAAGGTTTCTGTTCATATATTTCTATATTAAGCGAATCGTATACTTTGTACATATTATAATGGCCATGAGTGTTTAAGGAGGAAGCTGATGTTACATTATCTTCTTGTTCATTCGAGCTCAAAGCCTTCGAAAATGTGGTTACTATAAGATAGGAAGGTTCCTTTTCGGCTGGCCTTTCTAAAGGTAAAATCACTTCAGGATCATCTTTAGAGGTATAAATGGGGCTTTTAGTAGTGGTCTCAACAAGATCAGACTGGCTTAGACTGCCACTTAAGCTTTCTGGCAGGGCACTAATTTCGTCTCCTTCTTCTGAGGACATCACATATGGATAGTTTTCTTTTACTTCGGATAGCCAATGAATTCCTTCAACCTCGTTTTGTGAAATCCCTTCAGAAATTCCACCGGTATACGGAGAACTGAAACAGGTGAAGAATCCCAGAGTCCAGAGAATACAAAGGATCATTATTGCCGAACCTAGCCCAAGAGTGTATCCCTTCCTGAGGAAAATGACATAGAGAGAATACCCAAGCAGAGGAATCTGGGAAAATATAATAAAACTCAAATTTGCAAACCTATCTGGAGGGTAGGGGATAAAGGGATTAAAAAGGAAGGCAAGTTCCAGGAAGAAAGTGAGAATATACATGGCTAAAAAGCGGGGATACCTGCGGACAAAATGGTGACAAAACCTTTTACGATTCTGCCATACAATTACGGAGTTGATCAAAATAAAAATTAACGGAATATAGTATTTACCGTAATGAATGTTGAAAAAGTGCATATACTCGAAAAATCCAATCTCTGTTTCTGGAATCCTTAAAAGGTCTGCAGCTATTAGTGTGTCAGTATGTAAGGAGAAAGTTGAAAGAAATATATCGAAAGACTGAGGAATATACTTTGCAAAGAGTAAGAAACCTCCCGAAGTTAGTGATAGGAAGATAGCTACAGGAACCTTTCGTCTTGAAAAATTGAGGGAGTTCAGAGAAAGGAGATTAAGATTCAAGATTTTTTGAAGAAGACCAGGCTTTAAAGATTTCATTGAAAGGATCAGAAATACTGAAAAACAAGCCAGATATGCAAAAATAAAAGGATGGGCTAATGGAATCAAAGGCACCATCAAAAGAGGACAAATAACCATTGCCCTGCTTTTGGCGGTAAATGCGTTTCTCAGCACAAAGAGATAGAGAGGCACAAGGCAGAAGCATAGATAGTAAGGGGACGTTGAGACCTGGAAATGCCCGAAATAGGGAATAAATGAGGAAAGAAAAGCCACCAAGACTAATTTCTCCCGACTCATGAAAATTCGATAGAAAAGGTACATTCCGGTTATAAACATAATAGAAAAGAAAACAGGCAAAAAGTAGGAAAGTGCCGATGCCTCCATTCCTGAGACTGAAGCTAAAGCTGATACGAACAGAGGGCCTGTGGGAGAAAGATTGGAAAGACCAGTAAGTCTACCATCTACTAAAAGTCCCATGTATGAAAACTGGTCACCTCTACCTACCGAAACATAGCCAAGCATGTAAGGGATGATGAGTACATTAATGTGAACAAGCAGAAGTATAAGAACTGCGCTCATTTTTCTGTATGCGAGGAGCAAAACGCAGGCGGAAAGGTAACAAAGGAGCAAAGTTAAATAAAAATGGAAAGGAATCTGCTCATAAAGATTAACTGTATACCCATGAGGCTGGATTCCTCTGAGAATAAAGAGATTGTAAACCAATAGTAGCAGAGAAATAGAAGCTACGAGATTTAATATCTTATTAGTGATTTTAGACAATGTGTCCCCTTCCTTCATATAAAAATTACAGAGTCCAGTTTCCACTTCCAGTGATATAACTATATAGAATTACCCTTAAAACAGCAGTCTTACTCCTATAAAGCTCTATTTTCACGGGAATGCGGGCCCAAAAACTTTCTTTCTCAAGATTTCTGTTATTCATTTCTCCTCATCTTATTTTTTCCTATATCCAATCAGCCCAACAATAATTAATAGTTGTGCCTGGAATGCAGGTTGATATAATCCTCAATCGATTATAGTCTCATGGATAAAAATTTTTAAGAATTAAAGTCTTTCGGCTTATACCTTAATGGAAAGCCTGGCCATTTACGTTAAAAGGCTCAGGGCAAAATATTAGTGGCTTGTCCTTTAAATACAGTTCGGCTGATATAACAAATCTATATGAAATTAATTCTGGAATGGAGTGGGTATTAAGCCACGTAGGTTTCTTTATTAGACAGAGACTGAAGACCCAGTTCGTTTTTCCAAAAAAAGCAAATTCTTAATTGGATATCAGGATTGTTTACCTGAGTTACTACGGACCCAGGGCAGTATCACTTCAAACTTAGGCTTATCCTGATAATAAGTGTAGCTAGTTCTGAAAAATCACCCCAAATTAGAAGCAGACAACCACCATATGGTCAAACGAGATGCATTGTTTCCAACCTGTAATCATATGGATTGGTTTCTTATGCACATTATGGCAGTAGGCCCAAGGAGCTTCTAACTTTGGACATCCTTCCCGATTATAACACGGAGAAATTTCCGATACAAAGCTTATACACCTGGATAGTCCCGCAAGCATATTTTGTCAATATCTTCCAAATTTTTCAGAATATAACGTATTCTTTTTTCAACAAGCTTTCCTTTTAAACACCAGTAAAGTGGCCTCTGGTTCCCTATTGAGGGAAATTTAGCACAGGAGATATCCAGCGGATGGAAATAGAAGATTGTGTGCCCCCTTTTTAAGCTTTGAATAATCCCATTTAATACGAGTGACGCTCCCAAAAATCGAAGAATTGGACCCCCACATGACGGAACTTTAAGTACATTTTGATAATAGGACCAGGGGAACTCAATGAAATTTCGATCAATACCTGTTTCAAGTCCATTTTCTACAGGATAGTAAGGGATAGATGAAACTGTGTTAAGAGCAGAATCAGTTTTATTATAGAGAGAATTTACTGATACCGAGGAGTCGTATTTGAATCCTATACGTTCCAGGGAATCGAGCATCCAACCGCCTACCAGAGCATTTGGTGCCCTATACCCTACTATTTTTTCCCGGCTAATTTTTTCCAGAGTTCTTTTTGCAGATAATGTCCTCTGCTCAAATTCATCATTACTCATTAACCTTTTCTTCGTTTCAGGATCAATTTTGCAGGTGTGACTCAGTCCATGGCATGCAAGTTCATGCCCTCTCTCCACAACTGACTCAATCAATCCAGGGTAATGTTCTACGATGTCGGCAACTACAAAGAATGTAGCAGTCACATTGAATTCATCTAGAATATCCAGTACTTTTATTGTAGGCTCAGTTAAAAAGTCATACTTGCCGTTCCATTTTTCAAAGAATTCATTCACATCCCTGTAAACAGCATAAGGAGAACCACAAACTGAAGGAATATGATACCAATCCTCAAGATCTACCGTAACTGAAAGACTGCCTTGCATAAAGCCCCCCGTGCTATCAAGCACACCCGGAATATATCTGTAATTTAGTAATTTTAGTGAAAGTTATTGAAATCTAATTTTACAAATTCTACTGCCTAAAACCTATTAGTTAGAGAAACATCACATGGGTATAAAAAATTTTTGATTGATACAGTTCCAGTAAATGTATTAAGATATACACGCAAATATAATTAATTAGTAACGGTGTGAATTTAAGCAGAAGACGAAATTTGGGGAGCAAATATAAATATATTGTATGTGTATAATTAATGACAAAACAGTCCCATCAGACAAGTACAGAGACAATCGGAGTTAACTGATAAAAGCTAAAAATCATTTAGATGGATTGCTGAGGAAAAGAAGATTCTATTTCTTGTGATTTTACCTTAATGTGATAAACTCTACAGTTTCCGAGATTAGAGTTCTCAAGAAAAATTTATATTTTTACTATCATCTAAAAAGGTTATAAAACAATATCTGGCTTAAAGTATACTCTGAAGCAAAAATATGTTACTCTGTTCACTTACTTATAAAATCAAAAAATATTATCCCAATTAATTGTACAGATTTCCCCATGAATTACTTTATAAAATATATACCTTAGAGGTATGAGAAAAAAAGCGCTACTTAATTATTATTTTTATTGCTTTAGAAATTTCATTGATGGCAAGTTTTCAACCAGCCAGCCTGGAAGGAACAAAGAGTAATAAGTCAAATATCATAACTTTTCTCTGGTTTATGGAAATTTTCTATTCAGTAAGATGCGAGATATTGACTAAAATAATACTATCTTCGCGTCATCCCTCAGTGATTAAATAGTTCTGAGTAGTTGCAATCGATATTATACGACATTTTACTGTTTACTCGACACTATGAAACTCTGCCAGAAGGAAAAAGATCTATGATCAATAACAGTCTTTAGATCTCAAATCTTTGAGAATTGAGTAATGGATTTGAGTCATTGAATACCGAAAGCATAGGAAACTCTCAATATTTTCATCAAATCGGGGGACAAACTTGCTTTTCCGGAATTGATCAATAACTCGCGTAGACAACTGAAAATCGTATAGTAAGAACCGTTCTCATTCAATCCTTCCCATTCTGTTGAACTAGGTCTGCTTTCTTCATAAACCTTTTAGGCTCAAATCAAGAAGTTTCATAATCTTTAGATGTGTCAATTAATTTATCAATTTTTCAATATAGATCAAAACACTTAGAAAATAGATTTTTTCGCATTGGTATTGTGACATAAGTATAGTAATTTTCTGTCATCTGAATATGTTTTATTTACACATATTATAGCATTTTATTATATTGGTGTTATATTTAGTAAAAATGTTTAATAAGTTTTAAATAGCTCTATATCTCAAAAAAGATACTTTCATTAGAAAATAACAGGTTTTTTCTGCTTATAACGGGAGAGATAGTGTGCCGTAACTGAAAAGAAAAAGGATATAATAAATTTAATAGATCAAAGTGGTTATTATTCACATATCGGGTTTCTGTAAAAGAAAATAGCTTAATGTTAAATGACAAATAAAGTAAGAAAGAGGATATCTTGTTCAATACTTTGCTCTGTGCATAAAAGTTAAATGAGAAAGTCAAGCGGAATTGGTTCATTAAGTCTGAGACTATTCATTAAGTCTGATATTGCCCAATTAAGTCTGATATTGGTCCATAAGGTCTGAAGATGATTTATCAGGTCTGAGAATGATTCATTAAGTTTAGATTTAGTTAGCGCTGGCTAGTCAATAAAGATTTTGGGAGGAGAAGCTTATTATTAGGACTTTGAATGTTGATATCCAAGCAATTAGAAGAGTCATAGCTTTCTGATAATATCTGCTTGTCCCTTCATTAGACTAATTTTTATTTTTAGAGGGTTACGTTAAACATATTAGGGGATGCAAAAAATGATAGGGAAAGTGCTAAAATACAGAGGGGGAGATGGAAAGAGAAAAGTAACTTTCAGCATAATTCTTATTTTTTTAATCACATCTATAATTCTTAATCTCCCAACTATATCTTCTGCCAAACCTTCTGGCGAGACGGTGTATGTATCTACTGACGGCAGTGGAGATTTTAGTTGTGACGGAAGTGATGACCAGACTGAAATAAATAAAGCTCTTGCTTACGTGGCAGAAAACCCGGAGTTTACAACCGTTCATTTGAAGGGGCCAAATATATATTTAATTTCCAGCAGCATTTTTATTGGAAGTAATACTGTTCTCGAAGGCGATTCCACAGCTGTGATCAAACTTAAAGATAAAGCAGGCTGGAAGGTAGATAAGCCTTTAATTACGCAAATGGACAGTGCTGGAAATCAGGATATTACTATAAAAGGTTTTGATATTGACGGGAACCATGACAAAAATAGTGATAAACGCAGAGGAAAAGGATATTACAATTTAATGTATTTTGTTAATTCCAAAAACATAAAGGTTCATGATATGTATATGCATAACAGCCATGGAGATGGGCTGAAAGTCTCAAGAAGTTCAAATATTCAGTTTTACAATAACACAGTATACAAGTTAGGGCATGATGCCCTCTATATTATTTATTCTTCAAATCTAGAAGCCTGGAACAATAGTATAACATGCAGAACAAATAGTGGTTTACGAATCTACAATACGAACCATGTAATGTTTAATAACAATATCATTAACTCCGAAGGGGAAGGAGGAGCAGGAATTGAAATTCAGAAATCAGATTCGTCAACCATCATGGATGATATCGAGATCTACAATAATTTGCTGCGTGAGACCAATACCGCAGGCATCTGGATGACAGGTTACGGGCCCGAATATTCTAAAGATTCGGCAAAGGATGTGTACATCCATCACAACAAATTTTATAAAACTGGTATTAACCTGAATGCTAATTGGGCTGGGGGTATAGTGCTCAATGGTTTTCAAAACACCCTCATAGAGAATAATCTATTCGACGGGTGCTACGGTGCAGCTATTGCCCATAAAGAAGTTACTAATGAATTTTCAGCTCCAGGCTCAGGATATACAACTATTGTAAAAAATAATATAATAATTAATACAGAGTCCAGTCCTGCGGCCGGAAAAGGGTATGCTATATATAATAAGTTAAAAAATACCCATTCTTTTATCCTGGAAAACAACTGCCTTTCAAACAGTGGCGGCGGAGATTATATGTATGCAAGTTCCACATCAGACGTTAAAGTTGATCCTGAATTTGTGGAACATATTAGTAAAAATGAGTCCCTGAGGAAAAATTCCCCATGGAGTGAAGCATTGTCTGCTGGACCACAAAGACCCTACCAGATAGAAGAAAACAGAACAAAACAAGTAGGGCAGGAAGAGAGCTTTGTATCAAGTCTTAAAAGAGATTTCTTAAATTTTTTAAGGTCTTTAAAAAGGTTTTTTTTAAACCTTTTTATGGATTCTAATGAGAGTGAGAACTTTAAAACTGTTTACCCCTAGTGCCGGGTCAACCTTCAAAGATTCAATGGCTCTGAGTAGTTGCAATCGATTTTATACGGCAGTTTGCTGTTGACGCAGCACTAGTTGTATCCGACAACAGCTTGAAAGAGGAATCTCCTAATAAGAACTTTCGTGAAAGCGAGTATATCGACGTCGGAGAAAAGTCAGATGCAGGCAGATAAAGGAATGTTATACTTTTTGAACTAAATTCACTCAATAAAACTGACAATATTGAGAAGGCAACCCTTTCTTTATTCTTGTACTATCCGGAAGGCCAGCAGAGGGCAAATAGTATGGTGCTGGAAGTATATAGGCCGGAGAAATGGTGCGAAGAACACGTTACATGGAAGGAAAGAGAGTCCAAAATTCCCTGGAACAACTCGGGAGGGGACTGGTATGATCAAAATGGAACCATGCAGGGCAACACTCCATACGCTACCATAACTACTACCGGAGGTCAAATTCCTGAAAACCGCTACTACTAACTGGATGTAACGAGACTTGTACAGGAGTACGTAAATGGGAAATATGAGAATACGGGTTTCCTAATAAAAGCTCGCGAGGAAGATGATAATTATATAGCATTCTATAGTTCTAATTGGAAAAATACAAATCAAAGACCTAAGCTCATTGTAGATTATACTTAGAGCCTATCCGAAAAGTCAATAATGATATGTTGTAAAGTTGTGATAGAGTTACAATTCCGAATATCCGTTCCTTTGTGCATATTGCCTGCTGTAAAAATTATAGTAGTCCATAGCACTTTTCGGATAGGCTCTTAATAAGCAGCAAAATTGTTCTGAGACGCAATTTATTATAAAGGCAATATTTGAGTGTAAACGAAGAATCATTTAATTTTTGATATTTCCTTGGTCCTCCACTAATACCTGATTGATATTTTTATGATATAATCTCAAACATGGCTTTCGCTTGTGTTTATATGCACACACAGCAGGTAGGCTCCAGCAGTGCCAAAATTACGGGAAAAGAAGAGCTGGAAACTGTATTTCGATTATTTTGGAATAATATCAATCAACAAATGATGGACGACCATTTCCTTTGAGGATCCAGATATTACGCTGGTAGATCCAATTCTTTTCCTTAACTTTGAGAGATCGGTATATGCACGTCTTCAACTCTACCCAGTCCATCTTCATAGTCTCCACAAAGATTCCATAGACTGCAATATATAAATATTTAGAGACCACATTCCAGAAATCTTTTATCTTGAAGCCCTGCAAAGTTTCGATCCTGTAATTTCAAAATTGAGCAAATTTATCTTTGACATAAATTAGTTTAAAAAGTTTAAAAAGGTTAATTCTTATTGAATAAAGGGGTATGAGATGCAGAAAAGGAAATTAAAATAAAAGAATATCCGGAAGATTATCTTTCCGGATTTTAACGAGCAAGCCCTATCCTTTCGTTCCTTTTCTTTTCGACCTGCATGTCAAATAGCATTCCGAAAAGAAGCATCTGAAGTCCAGCACCTATTACAAGGAAGCCGAGCAGAGGATAGTAGGAAGGAAGAGGATTGCCGAATAACATTTGCAAAAGGCCCCATAACCCAAGAAGGACACCTGCAGGCAGGGCAATCATTCCAAGGAAGTAGAACAATACCAATGGATGGAATTCCAATACTGTGTATTTAATTCTTAATCTCCAGAGAAAACCCCTGAAGATCATGGGAGCTACTTTCCTAATGTACTTACCATACCTGATCTTCGATTTTTCTTTGCCGTAACGGGCAGGTATTACCACATCCATTACCCTCATTCCAAAGGCATTAAGCTTGATCAGCAGATCGTTACAGTAGCCATAATAAGGATAAACGGAATCTAAATCGACGACTTCCAGAGCCTGCCTGGAAATAGCTGTATATCCATTCTGCGGGTCCATAATTTGCCAGTAACCACTGCCTATTTTAGTGATAAAGCTAAGGAGAAGGTTCCCAATAGATCTCCATTTGCTCATTCCGGTCATAAAATCATCGGTAAGTAACCTGTTGCCCTTTGTATAATCGGCCCTCCCCTCAATAATTGGGAAAATCAACCTGGGAAGTTGGACAGGATCCATCTGGTTGTCTCCGGCCATAACAGCAACTATATCCATTTCATCTTTAAGGGCAAGTTTATACCCGTTAATTATGGCTGCACCTACACCTTTATTAACCTCGTGGCACAGGTATACAATTCTTGTGTCTCCAAATTTTTTTACAATCTCACCCGTGCGATCTATACTACCGTCATCGATCACATAAATCTTGTCTATATATTCAGGAATCCCTCTCAGAGTTTCGGCAATAAGCAATTCTTCATTATAAGCCGGCACAACAACACCTATACGTGTGCTCTCAAGTTTTCTGAATATAGGATCCACATCAAAGCTCAGATAGTTGACCTTAAGTTTCTCGGCCTTCGCTGCAGAGAGCAGGGATCTCAGAGACATATTTTCTTTGCCTGAACTGATTTTCTGCAACGAATCGGAAGTTACGGCAACGAAGCCTATTTTTTCCTTAAAGGTATTTTTCCCATTAAGAAGCATTACGGTTTCCTGTTCACAGGATAGACGGCAGGGCCAGGAGCCAACAGACAGATCAAAACCCTGCCTTAATGGTTCAAGGACGTGAGAGAGAAGATCTATATCCTGCATGCACTCCGGATAAATAAGGACCACGATTTCCGAATCAAGAGATGCCCTATATAGAGTTCTGAACAGTGCTTCCTCTCCACTCCCTATAGGAACAACTCGTGCCCCTCCCAAAGCCGCTACTTCCATAGTTCTATCGGTAGAACCTTGATCAAGTACTAGTACACGATCAGCGTAACTTGCCGCCAGCAAGACTTTGCTTCCAATCGAAGCTTCCTCATTCTGAGCCGGGATCAAGACCGTAAATTCATGCCTCAGCAACCTATCGGTAAGCTGTGATGGCGAGGACATTACGCTAATAGGATCTGAAATTAGAGAATTAAGACCAAGTGTAAGGGTTGAAAACAAACCCAATCTACCCCCTTATACATCTGCATACGCTATAACCCCCTTTATGTGTATAAATGCAAAAATATTAAAGGCTATCATACAAAAAAATATTAGACTAAGGAATATATAAAGTTAACACTTGACTTAAATAGATTAGTAAATATATTAAAAATGCCAAAAAACTAAAGATGTCCAACTGAGAATTTTCTGAAGACGATAAACCACGAGTTCAGAAGTCTACCCTAAAAAATCAATTAAATTCTCTATTAAAGCCCTGAGTGGAGAAAAGAAACATGAATAGTATGAGGTATAGAATTATCTCAGATAGCAAAGGTATTTATGAATCGACAACTTTTGTCCAAAGAGAACGGTTAAGAGCTGTAGCCATTTGTTATAGATTTAAATAACATCAATAAGACTGGAGAGAAATTAAATTGCTTATAAATTACGCAGTAAAAGACTTTAAGATATAAAGCAAGTAAAAGAATATAAGGAGAAAGTGTTAATCCAATACTAATACTTATATTTTAATAATATTAATCCAGATAAATAGCAGATATATAAAAGTTATGGGACTGTCAAATCCCAATTTCTTTAAAAGATATGGAATCGTTTGACTGGCCTGTTTAAGGGGAGCTAACAGGACTCAATAATGTATAATTAAAGGCATTTCTGCCTATGTCTTGATAAGAAAGCATTGTATTTTTAGATAAGGGTCTACACTGTTTGAGCGGCTTTCAAATGAAAGAATAATCCGGAAGATAGAACAATATGAATTATAGAGATCAAGACCGGAAATAAGAGAGCCTATGAGAAAAAGTTTTTTGCTTGTAGTATGGACAAGGTTAAAGCTGGAGTCTATAAGATCGATTCCAAACAAAAAGTAAAGAAAGAAAAGTGGACCAAATATTTAATAAAGTCATAGGTCCAAAATGGTAGGATAAGAGGGATTCAGTGCTTAAAAAAATACAGCAAGATAGGGAACTATGGGAATTATTTACAAAAAAAGAAGAGTACGACCCTATCTTTTTGGACAAATATAGAAGGTTTCCCTATTACCTAAGCAGTCAAAGGAATGTTTTCGAGCCTGAGGTTTCAGATTTTCTGATCAAAAACGGGATGAATCCCGAATATCCAGACGGAAGAAAATTTGCTGTATGCCTAACTCATGACATTGATTTTGTGTGCACGGGAATGCTGAATACTGCAACCAGAACCGTAAAAGCTCTTAAAAATGGTCAGTTTTTAGAAGCCTCTATACTTCCGTTTTCAAGAATAAACAAAAGATGGAACCCTCTATGGAATTTCAGAAAAACTATGGAACTTGAAGAGACATATGGGGCAAAATCCACTTTTTATTTTCTAACTCTTGATCCAGGGAATCAAGATTTTACCTTTAGTATTGAAGAAGTGGAGGATGAGCTGAGCCATATTCTGGATGATGGGTGGGAGGTGGGACTACATGGAGGACATGAGGCTTATAACAACCCGACAGAAATGAAAAGAAAAAAACGAAGACTGGAGAAGGTGCTCAAAAAAGAGGTTATGGGTTATAGGAATCATTACCTGCGGTTCAAAACTCCCAAAACCTGGGAAATGTTATCAGAAGCAGGTTTCAGTTACGATTCCACATTCGGTTATCATGATTGTGCTGGATTTAGAAACGGGATGTGCCATCCATTCATTCCATATAACCTTAATTCGGGGACAGAAATTGATATTCTTGAGATCCCGCTAAATATAATGGACACCACCCTTTTCACCCATATGAATCTTGACTTTAAGGAAGCATGGAAACTTACAGAGAAGATTATCCTTACAACTGAAAGATATAGAGGGGTACTTACCATTCTCTGGCATAATACGAATATGCAGGGAGACTACCTGGAATTCTATAAAAAAATTATGCAATACTGCGCTCAAAAGGATGCTTGGATGACCTCTGGAGTTCAAATATGTGACTGGTGGAAGAAGGAATATAGAAACTACGGACAAAGTGAGACATAAAAGGGAAAAAGCTGAGAGTTAGTATAATTTTAAACAAAGATAATCTAGCCTACAAGCAAAAAATATTTTACCAGGGAAGGATTAAATATAAAAAATTGTCATAATGTGGGGCAGTATGGAGACCGTAAAAAGATTTGTGGAAAGAATAACAGAAAATGTTGATGTTGTTCTCAGTGTTATGGGATTCAGTTTAGGATTATTTATCATTTCATTATATTATCTGATAGATTTAAACCAGCAGGACATTGGAGTTGCTATTCTCTCTGCCTGTTTAATTTATACTATTTTTAGAAAGAGATTCAAAAGCGAGGCCTCCATATCCTCAGGAAAAGACAGACTGAAAAGTATTTTAGAAATTTTATTTTATATTGTTTTCCTCATTTGCATATTAATATTCAGTACGAATCTGTACTATAGGCCTATATCTTATTTCATACTTATATGCATTCTAGCAAGCATTATTGCCTCTGAAATTCTTTATGTTAAAGAGGGAGACAGGGTAAGCTCCATACTACTGCAGATATTCCTGGTTTCAATCCTCATAAGAGTCGGGATTTTTTACAATTTTCCAAGCCTCATGGGTTACGATGCTTATTTTCATGCCAATATGGCAAAGGTAATTACTAATACTGGATTTATTGCTCCGTTTCAAATAAGTGGCAAATATTTCTACTACCCACTTGCTCACATATTTATTTCAATTACTCAGGTAATGGGGAAAACAGATATAAAAGACGCAATATTTTATTCAATAGGACTTGCCAATATTTTTATTACGGCAGCTATTTACCTTATAGGAAAGAAACTTGAAGGCCCTCAAATGGGTTTGCTGGCAGCTCTGTTATTAAACTTGAATAACCACAATATCGTGACAGGCATTGCAAACATAACTTCGGGTTCCCTGGTTCTCTGTTACTTTATATTTATTATATATACAATTTTCAGCGAGAAACAGGAGTTGAAATATACTGGATTCATCCTCTTTATCACTATTCTGATGATTCTCACTCACCAGTTGACCACCTTTGTGGTATTATTCGCTTTAGTTACAATTTACGCAGGCAAATACCTGCACAATCAACTGTACAAGAATTCCCTACTCAGAACTAGCGGTTTTAATTATATTTTATTTTTTGTAGTCAGTATGCAAACCTACTGGACATTCACGTATGTAACCGCGGATACTTCCTTTCTTGCTATGATTATTAAGCCTCTTATGGGAGTACTTCAGGCTGGGGCGGGTTATTCAAGCAATGAACTGATAGTGGGCTCAGTAACAAACCAGGACACACTAGAAGTACTCTTACTTCACATAAGTTACCTTGCTTTGCCTTTTTTCGCAATTGGAGGGGTATTAGCGTGGCTTTCCCGAGGAGATATCAAAAAGATCAATAAGTTCTCAGTTGCTTTAGTTGTTATAATTCTGTATAGTTTTGCTTACGGAATTCCTTTACTTGGCATGAGGAATCTTCTGACAAGCCGATGGTTTCCTCTAATATCAGTATTTCTAGTTCTCGTGGCTGCTTCTTATATATTAAAACTGGTAAATCTTTTTGACTTAAGAAATTTAAAGATCCCCGCAATTTTTATAATAGTCATATTGTTTTCATTTGTAATGGTTACAACCCCAGGCATCAATAAGGACAACCCTCTTGTGGCAAAAGATACAACCGTAAGAAACCAATTCAAAAATATTGAAATCCAGGCTATCGAAACAGTATCTGGAAAATACTCGGGAAATATCTTACTGGACTCGCCCTACGATAGTTGTCTTTTTTACAGTGCTACTGGATATAATTCCAGTAACGCAAGCTATTTTAACATTCAACATGTACAGACCGGAGAGATCGATGGTAATCCTATGGTTCTTTTGAGAAAATCAACTCTAAAAGAACCGATCTCTATTAACGATCCTGACAGCTACGGAGTTAATTTTATCCAGGCATTGCCAGAAGAATTCTTCAATAGATTTGAAGCACGAGATTATGCACTGATATATAATAGTGAAGAGGTATTTGCTTACGTAAAAGAAGGAAATGAAACTGGAAGATAAAGTCATTGAAACTTTTAGATATTTTATATCGCCAGAGTAAAAACCTCTAATAAACAATCCGGAATTTAGATTTCAAAGTTGGAAGTAATATGTCGAATTTTATAGAAAACGTACTAAAACTTGTATCCGGAAGTGTTACTGCACAGATCCTAGGTATACTTCTTGTACCTTTAATCACCAGAATTTATAGTCCTGATGATGTAGGAATTTTTCAGATTTTTCTCTCAATATCAGGTATACTTGTAATTTTCTCAACTTATTCATATCACTTCGCTATTATGTTGCCAAAATCGGAAGAGGATTCTGCAAACGTTGCTTTCCTCTGCGCATTACTGGTAACTTTTACATCTTTGCTCACAGCTTTAATAGTCATATTCCTTCCAAAAGATGTTGAGCACATTCTCAATGCTCCGGGAATTTCAAAATATTTAATTTATATTCCAGCAATAACCTTCTTTAATGGTATTTTTTTCGTGCAGAACTACTGGCTTTCAAGAAAGATCCGTTTTGGGATCATAGCAGGATCTAGAATTGTGAATACAATTTCAACCAAAGCTTTTCAGTTAGCTATCCCTATCTGGAATGTTTCTCCACTAGGCCTGATAGCAGGATATGTCGTAGGATATGGATTTGCAGACCTTTTCATGCTAAAAGACGTAAAAGAGGATTTAAAAATCTTCAGGAAAGTCTCACTAAAAAAAATGAAAGAAATGGCTATTCAATATAAAAATTTTCCTTTGTTCAGTTCCTGGTCTACACTTGCAAACTCCATTTCTCCACAGGTACCTACCTTTTTGCTTTCATTCTATTACGGAACAAGTGTAGTTGGATATTTTTCGCTTGCAAATCAGGTAGTAAATATGCCCATGGGACTTTTAGGTACAGCTATACAGCAGGTATTTTTCCAGAAAATTAGTGAAGTTAAAAATGGAAATGAGCCGGGAGATATGAAAGAAATAGTTGGAGAAGTTTACAAAAAGCTAATTTTGGTAGGAGTATTCCCGATGATACTCCTGTTGATTCTGGGGGAAGAAATATTTACATTTGCTTTCGGTAAAAACTGGTATGTATCAGGCGTATATATAAAGATCCTAGTGCCATGGATCTTCCTCGTCTTCCTGTCCTCGCCTATTTCATCACTCTACAGCGTATTTGATAAACAGAGAGTCTGGCTTACATTCAGTATAATTCTTTTAATCTCAAGAATCGTGGCATTAGCCATAGGAGGAGCTTACGGAAGTCCGGAGTTTGCTCTTGGTCTGTTCAGTTTTACAGGAGTTTTATTCTGGCTCTGGAACAACGCATATTTACTGAACCTTGTAGGAATTAATAAAAGGGAAAGTGCTGAAGTACTTATTAAGTATACGGCAATCGGAGTTATCGTTTCGATACCATTAATTTTGCTTGAGGTGCTCTCTGTAAACTTTTATATAATTCTCCTTGCAGTAGTGATCATGACGCCTATCTACTATGGCATAACCCTGCGTGATGACCCGACATTCAAGAGAATGTTCTCGGCCTTCCTTGTGAACGTAAAGAACAAATTCTGAAAGGAGACCACAGTTTTTCATAGAAAACGAACATGATATTCTTTGAATAACATGCACAACTAAATGAAAGTACTCTTCACCTTACCTTTTTCCTGCATTTCGTAGGTTGACGTAATTAGAGATATATATTTTCATATTTTTCTTCCATTAAACTCAATATCTTCCAGTGAACCTCCCCCATATTCAATATTTCTGACTCTATTTCCCCTTCATTCTGAGTATAAAGTTCTGTAATTCCCTGGAAATGGAAAAATATCCATGTCATTGTAGGTCTTTTTGTTGGTTTCCCTTTTTGATCCGGAACTGTTTCATTTTCTTCTTCTAATTTTATCCTCAATTTCCATTCTGCAATTGAATAAATCATTAGGCATAGAGCCATTATCATAGTCAATGCTTCAATTCTTGCTTTGTTTTTGAGGTAAACCTTCGATACGCTGAATGTGTCACTTTTCAGGAATCTAAATCCTTTTTCTACTCTATCCTGTCCTTTGTAATACTTCAGCATCTCTTCAGGAGAAAGACTGATATCGTTACTTGCAAGAACTAAAAGTCCCATTTTCTCCATTTATTTCAAAACAAAAGCATCATTAACCTTTATGTTGCCTTCAATTCTGAAATAAGTCTTTAATTCCTCATCTTTTGAATGACTACCTCTTTTACCTGATTCACGTTTCTTAATGGCTTTCAAATCTATTTTTTCAAACAAAACAGAAGGTAAATTTTGAATCCATTTTTCTGCAGCTTTTAATGCATCTTCTTCACAGAAGAAGTTCTCCCTCTTCAGCTTTTTAAGAGACGTTTCTGCTTTTTCAGCCTCTTTTTCAAGCTTCTTTCTGAGAGTTTCCTCTTTCTTCTCTTTCATCTTATGAGAAAGCAACAAAACCCACTTTTGTTTGACTCCGCCATATTCCACAAAGGTTTGATAAAATGGGTATCTCGTCGCTTTTTAGCGTTTTAAGGTTCAGATTTGCAGTTAGCAGTTCCTTTGCTTCACTAATTGTTGCAGGAACACGACTTATCCAGAATGACTTTCCTATTTTCTTGATATTATTGTCCGTATAAAAGGAACTATCAGCGATATAGTACACTTTGCTTTCAGGTCTTAAAGCTGATTTGAGAGACGTGATTGTTTCAAGAATTGTGTTTTTGTCGGAAGCATTTCCTGAATGTGTATTCATGAAAAATTTTTGAAAATTCCGGAAACAGGTACAAACACTGTCCTATAAAGCCAAGACCATTCAGTACCATGGCAAGGATGCAGACTGAGTGAGGTACATTGTGATTCTTTTCCTTCGGAAGTTTCTCATCGATCAGTTTGTCAATTTTGAGTTCTCTAAAAACTCCGACGATGAGACCAAGGTGACCCATGAACCTTGTGCGTTTCAACGAGGATCCAACTCTTCTACTACAGTTGTTTCCTATCAGGATAGAATCAGGAAAGAAATATAAAATTAATTATATTAATTAGGCGTTTACCTGCAGAAAGCAGGTTGTAAGTGAACCATTGATTTTAATAGTTACATGATCTATGAGAGGTTGTAATACAGAATCAATACATTCTTTTGACTTTAATTCAATTTTAGGGCTATATCCAGATTTAGATGATAAAACAGACATATGGTAACGTTTTCACCATATATATAGGTATCGGAAGACAATATTTAAGGAAAAGTAAAAATTAGTGAATTACTGAATTTAGATCTCAGTAACTTTATCAGATATATCCCCGTAGTAAGCAAAGAGATCTTCCCCCCACTTAAGAGCAGCAGGGTCGAAACAGAGGATAGCTCTTTGATAGTCATAAGTGCCGTCAGAGAAAGGTAAGGAAAGAGAGAGGAACTTATCGGTGACTACCATATAAGAGAGATCTATTTTCCTGCATATGTAAAGGCTTCCATTTTCATGTTTAAAGGACTCTCTGAGTTCAGCCTCGAATTCTTCTTTCATTCTTTCATAAACCTGAGAAGTCACAATAATAGAAGTATCTCTCCCCATTTTTGTAAAATTGATGTAAGAAGATATATACGGGTGAAATATAGAAAATATACCACTCATTTTTTTTGATTTTTCAAGATTTTCTACAAATTCTCTGTGAGATTCAAAAAGTCTCGTCCTGTCAGGAGGTTGGGATAACATACAGTTGGATAGCTCTCCAATCCTTCTCAGGAAAGGAGCTGGCATACACTCGATGGCGTGATTTGCCCAATAATCATACTCAGTTTCGAACACTTTTAAGACATCTACAATTGACTGCATTCTGCCAACTATGGCTATGCCAAGAGGGGACAGGCTGTAGACATCTCCTTTCTTTATAACCAGAGAATTTTCCCTCAATTTTTTTAGCTGAGGAAGAACTGCCACAGAGCTCAAATTTAAATATGTTTTAATTTCTGCAATCGTTTTTGGCCCCTCCTTCAGAAACAAAAGAAGATCTTTTCTTTTTTCGGAGAGGAAAATTAATTCAAGAAGTTGAATATTCATATTTTTATTATATGTACTAACATAATAAATATTTTTCTAGCATATTGCCCCTCATTTTTGTAAAATCATTGTCTATTGCCATAATTGTTGGGCCATACATATATAATAAATTTACCAACCGTTTACTTAAGAATTCTCTAGAAGTAGTTCGTAAAATACTGTTTAGATGGGACGAAAATAAGTTGAGTTTTCTGTCCAGCAAGCCGGATTTTGAGGTAGGCAAAAAATTTAATCACTGGCAAATTTTGAGGTCGTATAGGTTATATACGTCTATAACATAAAGAAGAAGTTGGCTATAAAGAGTTAAGGGGTTTTTCTCTTCATAGCCGGGGTTGAATCACACAATTGGGAGCCAAATCAGAGGTGGCAAACGGCTCCCAATAATTAAAAAGCTTTAATACATTTTCACTATGTCAAATATTTAAAATAAATACTTTTTACAAGATATGGCCCTTTAGGATCTTTAAAGGGTGCTTCTCTTTCAAGATCAATAGCATTATCTGTTATATGCAATTTAGAGACGCAGAGAATTTTGTTTTCTCCTTTTAAAGCTTCTCGATTACTTATTTTTGAACTGAATTAAACTTAATGAGTCCATGCGAAAACTGAAAATTGCTTCTCTAAATCTTTTATTATGAATAGTTATCAAGTTTCTAATCGTGAAAATAATCCTGAGATTCTTACTAATTGAGAATGAAATAAGTTTTGAGCTCATTTACTGTAATAATAGTAAAACTTAATCGGACATATAAGCGTTTCTTTAATTTCCTCATTTATGAGTGTTTAGGAGAGCGAAGGAGAATCCCCGCGATTTTAATCGTGGGAGGAATCCGTCATCCCCCAAAAGTTCATTATCAGTAAACATTATTGTATTCTTACGTACTATACTATATTATCTAATTTTTGCTAGTAGAAGCTAGGCGGCTCAATAGATCGGCTAGACTTTGCTCTGAACTAAAAGCATAAGGTCCTGTAGAGAAGTTCTACAGGTAAAACTTTGAACGGTGTAAGCGAGACAAGAATAATATTCGCACTAAGGCAGTATAGCGCTGGTTGAAAAGCCATAGATGCCTGGGAATTTATTCGCGGGAGCTGTCACGTCGTGCCAATAAGTTATTGAAAAGCTGAAGCACAAGAATATCTCTACATTTTCCTTAAATGCTGGAGATGTACTTGCTTTTTCGAAATCTATCAATAACCCACGATTAAAATCTTGTTAAATCTTTTCTAAAATACCGAAACGTAAGTAATTTCACTCGATAGCAGTAAATCACGCAAATGGCGGTAAATGAAATTAAAAAGAATAGTGTTCATTAGCTGCCTGTTAAAAATTGTTTCTTATTAAATTTTGACTTGCAGGCATGCATTACTAAGTTCGTATGTGGATTGTAGGTTCCCTGCTGGTGTAATTTTCTTGTTATTAGAGCTAATATGCTGATATACGAACGCGCAAGTACAAAAATTAGGTCGTGAGTATTAACCTTGCCAGGATTCGATGAATACATCTTATAGATTTATAAATATCCATCTTGTCAGATTTCATGAATAAACTATATTGGATATTTTGGTAATATCCAGTCATCTATTATAAGCAGGTTTTTCAAAAAGAGCAGGATAATTCTCTTTTAATTGAATTAGAAGTTCTTCGTCTAATCTTGTATTATGAAGGGTTTTAACTTTAGAAAGCTGGTCAATTGATAAATGGTGAGCTCCCAGAAGGTTGGCCTCTTGAAGGTCCGCTCTATGTAAATTAGCTAAATGGAGGTTAGCTTTATGAAGGTCAGCCCGTTGCAAGTTAGCCTCTTGCAGGTTAGCTCCTTGTAGGTTGGCCTCTTGAAGGTCAGCTACATAAAGGTCAGTCCCTTGAAGGTTAGCTTCTTGAAAGTTAGCCTCTTGAAGATTAGCTACCTCAAGGTTGGCCTCTTGAAGGTTAGCTCTTTGCAGGTTAGCCAAATGAAGGTTCGCCTCTTGCAAGTTAGCTCCTTGAAGGTTAGCTTCTTGAAGATTAGCTTTTACAAGGTCAGCTCCTTGTAGGTTAGCCAAACGCAGGTTAGCCAAATGCAGGTTTGCCCCTTTACCTCCTAGGAGATAAGAGTTTGAAAGATTAGCCCCTCGAAGGTCAGCTTTTTGAAGGTTAGCTCCTCGAAGGTCAGCCCCTTCAAGCTTAGCCTTTATAAGGTTAGCCTCCTGGAGGTTAGCCCCCTGAAGGTTAGCTCCTATAAGGTTAGCTCCCTGAAGGTTAGCTCCTATAAGGTCAGCTCCTCGAAGATCTTTTCCCTCTGAAATATCCATATACAATTAATCTGCGTTGAACTGAAATAAACATTACTAAGGAATGGTTAAAAAATAACTTCAGGTTTTCACTTTGGAAATGGCTCTATAATTCCACTTCCCCAAATAATCATCAAAAACAATTTTCATGTTTTCCTTGAAAGTCTCACTTGCTTTTCTCGTCTTTTCATAAACTTTGTTCTTGATAGTCGAAAACACTTTTATCCTGTTGATGTAGAAGTCTTATCAACAAGGCTTTTGACCACATCAATACTGCTAAAAACAGTACCTTTGCAGGCATTCGTAACATGACAGAACAACCTATGTTCTATGGGTTGTATTTCGAAGTATATGCTGGATAATGAGCCATTCTGATCTCAATCCCAATTTATCTACTAGTTTTCGTAAGTCTTCCTTGAATATATAATGCCTACTTGAGTTGCTTCCACCGCTATCGGCTAAGGTTAAAATGCTATCTGCTTCTGGATAATTTTCCTTACCGTAGTTTTCCCACCAGGCTTTAATGCAGTCACAAGAAAACTCGCTTGTATCCTTGCTGGTTCCTAAAGTGATGTATCCTTCGTTACGTTTTAAGTCGTAAATGCCATGTGGAATTACAACACCATCTGAAAATGTATTAAAATCGTAGTCATAAACCTTTACTGGTTGAGTACAATAGACTTTTCCCTCGCGGTAGAAATTGCCTATGGATTCTTTTTTTTACATCCATACTGATAATCGGATTCTTGCTCTTTGAATACTCATTTATCAGCTCGCTAATCCTCTCAAATTGCTCATTCCTATCTTTACAATCTTTCATTGTGACAGTTTTTTGCATCTTTCCCTCTACAAAACCATGTTTCTTCAAAAGCTGCTTTACTACATATAGTGTTATATTCTTACCCTTTGATTCAAAAGCCTTTGAAATTTCATTAGGACTTAGGTTTGTCCATTTTATTTCATCATCTGTAGGGCTTCCAGCTGTATGATGCTTTAAAATATCTAAGAGCGTGTCTTAAAATTAAACTTGATCCCACAATTGGGATAGGACGTATACATTCTAACTGAAAAACTGTAACATTAAACTGTTAAATGCCTATAATGCAGATTTAAACAATAATGTCTATTGGACTTGATTTTGTGAATAGGGTTCGTAATTCCTTTGGATAAAGTGATACCTTTAAAGTCAATGTGCACCCGACTTCTTGATGAATTTGCATCTGAATCTAACTTAAAACGGTGCTTATTATCCAAGTGTATAAACGGTTTGAATTTTAAAACAGCCTCTAAGCTTACACGTGTGCAGGGGATTGAAATATGCACAAGCAGGAAATGATATGTAGAGCTTAAGTATGTGAGATTTCTGGATAAATATCGACTTATTATCAATGGATACCGAATTTCTTTCAAACCTTAATGACGAATTTTTTGATTGTGTTCAGGAAATCCTAAGGAAGTTACCGAAGAATTGCTCTCAAATCTGATAAATAAACCCCCACACCTCTTTATCTTAATATTTTTTATTAGTTTTTCAATTTAAGATACTTATTTGGAGATTACGATATATCCAGACATGATTTTCGTGTTACTTCCTTTCGCATTCTTTGCTGTTAAGTAAACAGTATATTTTCCTGCTTTACTATACGTATGTAAAGGATTCTTGGATGTTGAATAAGTTCCATCTCCAAAACTCCATTTCCATGAAGCTGGACTGTTGGCACTTTTATCCGTAAACTGCACCTTCAAAGGAGCTTTTCCGGATACTGGGGATGCAGAGAAAGCAGCTACAGGAGCTTTCAAAGTTGCAACATTTATGTAACCGGACTTTGTAACTGTATTGCTTCCAGCAGCATTCTTTACTGTTAAGATGGCAGTGTATTTTCCTGCCTTACTATATGTGTGCGTGGGATTCTTGGATGTTGAATATGTCCCATCTCCAAAATTCCATTTCCAAGTTGTCGGCGACCCTGTACTTTTGTCAGTAAATGCTACTTTAAAAGGGGCATATCCAGAATTTGGATACGCTGAAAAAACAGCCTTTGGAGAAGTTGGTCCTACTTTTATGCAGTTTGTTTTTATTTCCGTATCCTTGCCTGCTGTATTACTTACGGTATGTTTCACCGTATAAATTCCGGCTGTTGAATATGTATGCACCGGGTTCTGCTCAGTTACCAGGGCAGATCCGTCTCCGAAATTCCATTTCCATGATGTTGGAGATCCTGTACTTGTGCTGGTAAATTTCACTTTGAGGGGTACTTTTCCAGAGAGGGGGGTAGCAGAAAAGTCTGCGACAGGTGGTTTTGGTGTCGGTTCGCTTCCTGAAAGAGTGCACATATAAATATCGTCTTTTAGATACCCATTGCGTGCATCGGTCCACACTATCCTGTCACTGTATATCATAGGGCTGATCTGGTCTGATTTATCTGTAGTAATCTGAGTTTCTTTATGAGTAGAAAGATCGTACATGTAAATATCCCAGTTTTCATTGCGAGAATCCCACCATACTATTCTGTTTCCGTAGATAACAGGATTGCTTGATGATATATTGGTAGTAATCTGAGTTTCCTCGTGAGTGGAGAGATCGTACATAAAGATCTCGGAAATTTCGGCATTACTATACACTAACTTGTCACCATAGATAGCAGGAGCCACGTGGTCGGATCCATTGTTTGTGATCTGAGTTTCCTTGTTAGTGGAGAGGTCGTACATGAAAATAGAGGACTGTCCTTCGTCGTGTCCATAGCGAAAATCTGTCCACACTATCCTATCCCTGTAAATAGCAGGACTCGACTGGGATGATTCATATGTAGCAATCGGGGTTTCCTTATGAGTGGAAAGGTCATACATATAGATATCCTCATCCCAGTTATCCTCATTCCCATTGCGTGTATCTGTCCATACTATCCTGTCCCCATAGATAGCAGGTGCATTACCAAAATACACTGATCCACTGGTAGTTATCCTAGTTTCCTGAGAGGTGGAGATGTCGTACATGTAGAGATCGTATTTTCCATTACGGTCATCTATCCATACTATCCTGTTCTTATAAATGGCAGGCATGCTTTGGTTTGACCCATTGGCGGTTATTTGAGTTTCCTTGGAAGTGGAGATATTGTACGTGTAGATATCTAAGTTTTTAAAATTCCCATACTCATTCAAAAATCCATTACGCGAATCTGTCCACACGATTCTGTCCCCATAGATTGCAGGAGCCATCTGGGCTGAATCATTCGTGGTGATCCGGGTTTCAGTGACTGTCGGCGAAGCTGCCGATACTGTGGACGAAACAAGAATCAAAAATAAAATTACAGCCGCTGATGCTAAAGCTACCGGATATAATTTTCTGCTATTTCTCATTTATCTCTTCCCTCATTTTCATTTATCTCTTCCATTATTTCATCTAAAAAATTTAATATTTGTATTTAGGATGTACATACAAACTTAAACGTTTTCTTTTAACTATGAAATTTACAAAAGTTATCTCATACATGATTATTATGTTCGAAATAAAAAGAGTAAAAGGAGTCTTTTGAGAGTTTCAAATGAGTTTAAAAAAGTCAAGAAAAAGGGATTTGTATAAACTATAATACTCTTGAGATTTAGAAGTAGAATATCTTAGAGTGTTCACAAAACCCAAAATTACTTCCTATTAGCTTTAGATATGTCTGCAACTTCAAAGAATAACGTAGCAGAAAGCCCAAAACTCGATCTCTCCTCAGTAATAAAATCTAAAGTTGTTAAAATAGTGGGGGCTAAAATTGCAGAATTATTGGGAACTTAAATTCCCTATAGCTCAATCTTTTTTCTAACATCATTGCCATATAAAAGCGCACTAAATCCATTTGAAATTATTAATAAACTTGATGAAGAAAAAAAGGAAATGATGAAAATTTGATTTCATCTTTTGTATCAGCCCCATTTAATATAGCTGGGACATTGTGTATAATCACCTTTACATAAATCTGATAAACCACATTGATTTGGTTCAAATGGTCTTGGTCCTACTGTACATATCAGTAGATATTTGGGCCCCCTGTCTAGATAATCACACTCCATGCATACCACCCCCGTTTTTTATTAATTAGACAATTTTTTCCCCATAGATAATTATTGTATGGATTATTATATTTTGTGGTCTTATACAGAAAATGGAATCAGTATTGGAGTCACAGTATCTTTTTAATACCTGCGCTAACATATGTAAATAGTCAATTTATTGTATTTTGCGTGTAAAAACTAGGGCCCATGTATAAAAAAAGCATTCTGAATTTTTAAGGGGAGGGTTGTTAGCAGGCTAATATTAATAACAAATCTTATGAAGGTTTCTTACACATTTTAGATGACGAAATGAAAGATTTGCTTATAATCCAATTATTTATTACATTACAATAAATAAAAGAGATGCGGAACTAAACAAAAAATAAAAGATAGCCGTTGGAGGGACTTGAACCCTCGACCTGCTGATTACGAATCAGCCGCTATACCGCTAAGCCACAACGGCACATGGGAAAGAGAAATAAGCAGACTTAAAATAACAATCAAGAATTTAATCATTTCGCTCGTGCAGGATCGTTCCGTATCTCAAGACCTCAAATAAGACCTCAAATAATCCTGACCTCAATACAGATATTATATTGATAAGGAGCATAAGAGCGAACTATCCTTTTCTCCAGAACCTCTACCTGCCTTCCGGCTCTCTCTGCGGCTTCCGTTATAAGTTTGACCGCGCTTTCGAAGAGGTCATCTTCTGGTGTTATTCCGTAATAGTGGATAATTCCTCCTGGCTTTGTAAGGAGAACGGCGGAGTCAAGAAATTCGTAGGCATTATGAGGGAGGTTCATAATCACATGGTCGGCAGTGCCTGCAAACTTTTTTGCTTCTTCCCTGGCATCGCCTTCGATTGCTTCGATATTTTTCACGGAATTAAGGGTTATATTTTCTTTCAGGTAGTGCACTGCATCAGGATTCTTATCAATTGCTATAACTTTTGAAGGCTTTTTGCTTTTTGCAAGCAGAATGCTGTAAGGGCCTACACCTGCAAACATATCGACTACGGTATCTCCATCGTTAATCCATGAGAGGATTCTTGATCGTTCGGTAGAGAGACGGGGAGTGAAATATGCTCTTGCAAGGTCAACTTTATATAGGCATCCGTATTCCCTGTGAACGGTTTCTGTCCTGGGCTCGCCTGCTATAACCTCAAATTCCCGGGTCCTGAATTCCCCAATCACAGGCGTAAGAGGTTTGAGCACAGTCTTTATATTCGGCTGAGTCTGGAGTAAGGCATCGGCAATCTTTGAAGCTTTTTCCTTATCCAGATCGGGGTCTTCCAGAAGGGCGATATCCCCTATGACTTCATAAGACGGACTGAAACCAAGAAGGTCTTCAGGAACAGGTTTTTTTTGCTGGACGTCAAAATCAAAATCAATAAGCTCAGCTTCCTCAGGAAGAATTTCAAATTCTATTTGGGAAAGTTCTCGGGTAAGGGGGAGATAAAGAAATATCTCATCCGAACTTATTTTTAGTGAATTATCCAGGATTTCAAGCTCAAGGAGAATTCTCCTTACAGGCTCGCCTTTTTTCTTAGGGATTTTTATACACTGCCGTTTCATAGAATTACCTGCCGAAGTACCTGCCGGAGATTTAGGTTAACTTTCCGTTATTAATCTTTCTCAGAATTACTTTCCGTTATTAAACTTTCTCAGAATTCACTTAAATATTCACCGTAATACTGACTCTTTTTAAGAACTCCAGGAAACTTAACTCTATTTTTCAAAAATAGTCACTGAGTAAAAATAAGATCATACTGAGTAAGCGTGTAGAAGTTAATGTTATAGCTCCCTCAATCTAGAGAAGGAATTGTAAGGAAAGCTTTTCAGGAGCTTTGTTTCCAAATGAATCTTCATACCTGAACCCATATTAAGACAACAAAAATATACTTCCAGATAGGAGGAACTAAAATTGGTGATGGGCTTAAGTATGAGGCGACTTCGGAGAATCTCGCTTAAACTACAGGTTACTTCCCTATTTACTTTTATAATAGGGTTTATTGCCTTAAAGACGGCTGGTTCAAAGAAAAAAGGGATTTACAGGCACGGAAAGATAAATAGTGTAGGATATGTGCTGGGATTTTTTGCTTTACTATACATGGCATATTCGGCATTGAATCTATTAATCTCAAGAAGGGCTCCGGCAGCCGTATTTATTCACGGCCCTCTTGGAGCGATAGTACTCACCCTAAGTACATTATTCGTAGCTAATAAATGGAGCTGGAAAACCAAAAAAAATATGTGGACTTTTGTTGCGTTATGGCTGATGACATTTAGCGGGGGACTTTATCTTTTCTCGGTATTGGATAAACCAGACATTTTGATGAGAATGAAGCACCGAGCAGACGCTAGAAAAAGAGAATAAATAATGGTATGAAAAGGCTATTTGATGGAATAGATCTATTGATTATTTTTTAATTCAAACTTATATTTTTGACTTTAATAGGAAATCTACAATATTAAATTAAAGAATAAAAATAAACTTATGATTCTACTAATATTCAAAAATGATAAAAGATTTTGAGAGATTGTATATAAAAATATAAAATAAATTCTCGTAAAATATGTATTTATAAAAAGTAAGTTACAAGTCAACTAGATCAGAAGGTCGTTTCGTTAGAGATGACGCATTCACTCCCCCAATTATAGGGGAAGCTTACGCGTCCTACGATGAAATCGCGGGTATCCTGCTTATCAGTGAAAAATGATTCAGGCAATTTGAGTAAAATTATTATTAAAATTATTATAATTAATTATGAAATAAAAGCCGAAAATTATCAGAAAGATACCGCATCCATAAAGGACATATTTGTGTGTTTTTTGAGAAAACAGGGCATTTCCCCGGCTGAATGATCCTGATACGGCAGTAAACCAGCTAAGGTCTGCTGTCCAATGCCCTAAAACATATGCTACTGCCATAATAATTCCCAGTTCATATTCTCTGATTACAAGAGCACTCCCTGCAGTCAACCACCAGATCCAAAAGTAAGGATTTGAAACGGATGTAACCAGGCCTATTAAGGTAAGATTATGTTTAAGTCTTAAGCCTGTTGGACTCTGAGCAATCTTTAGGGAAGAAGCATCAGTTCTGGCTTCCTTTAACGTAAGAAGGCCAAAGACTACGAGTGCAAGCCCGCCGATTAAGGAAATAGCTGAAATAGTGCCGTCACCGAAAAATGAAACCGCACCAAGGAGAATGAACACACAAAGTACTAGCTCGGCCAGCATATGTCCAAGTACAACTTCCGGGCCTGCAATCCATCCTTTTTTAAGAGAAGCCTCTATAGTTGCAAAGAGCATAGGTCCCGGTACCAGGGCACCTGTAAGCCCAACAGTAAAACCTATGAGAAGAGCTTTTAAAATTTCAATTGCCAGCATAATTAATCAGAGATTTTGATTAGGTTTTTAATAGCTTTTAGCAATAAATAAAAATTTATAAAATGCATTTTAAAAATATAGACAAACTTAGAAAAATATACGAAAATAAGATATTTCTGTCCCGAAAATTAAGGGACAGAGACTGAAGCCGAACTGGCGAAAGAAAAGATAAGGAAGAATTTAAAGGAAACTTTAAGGATAATCTCAATATCCTTAAAGAATAATCTCAATATCCAGTTCTTCTGCAAGTTCTTTATACCTGTTCCTTATGGTAACTTCCGTAACCCCCGCTACATCTGCGACCTCGCGCTGTGTCCTCCGCTCACCGCATAAAATTGATGCAATATAGATTGCAGCCGCAGCGACCCCTGTAGGACCTCTTCCGCTTGTGAGTTCTTTTTCGGAAGCTTGTCTGAGAATCTCAACGCTTTTGGACTGTACCTCTCCTTTTAAGTTAAGGCCAGAGCAGAACCTTGGAACGTAATCGATTGGAGAAGTAGGCATGAGCTTTAATGCAAGTTCCCTGGAAATAAAGCGGTAAGTTCTTCCGATCTCTTTCCGGCTAACCCTGGATACTTCTTCAATCTCATCTAGAGTCCTCGGGACACTGCACTGGCGGCAAGCGGCATAAAGAGCGGCTGCAGCCACACCTTCAATACTTCTTCCACGTATGAGGTTCTTGTCCACAGCTTTTCTGTAGACGACGGCAGCTGTTTCTCTAACAGTTCTCGGAAGACCAAGAGCAGAAGCCATCCTGTCCAGTTCGGAAAGAGCAAAAGCAAGGTTTCTTTCAGTTGCGTTGCTTACACGAATTCTACGCTGCCATTTTCTTAAACGGTAGAGCTGAGCACGGTTTTTGGAGGAGATCGATTTCCCGTAAGAATCACGATTTCTCCAGTCAATCATCGTGGAAAGCCCTTTGTCGTGAATTGTGTATGTCATGGGCGCACCCACACGGGAGCGCTTCATGCGTTGATCGTGATCGAAAGCTCGCCATTCGGGTCCTTCATCTACAAAGTCAGCATCGATGACAAGTCCGCAGTCACCGCACACGAGTTCTGCTCGCTCGTAGTCGTGAACAAGGTTCCTGCTGCCGCATTCCGGACACACGGCCTTTTCACTCTCAAAACTTTGCTCTTTTTGCTTCTCTTTGCGAGCTTTAATCATGGCACGTATTTTTTCCCTTTCAAGAGCGTCCGAATAGCGAACTCTTTCGACTTCTACCATATTATATCACCTGTACAAGTTAACATGACTCTTTAGATTCCCTATAATTCAGAATCTGCACCAAATTAAGAAAATATTATATATGAAACGGGACAAGAAAACTCATGGCAATAACTAGCAAAAAACATTAAACCAGCTAAAGTTAAACCACAACAAAGAATTCATATCAGTATTGAATCTCAGAAATCTCACCGAATATAGACTCTTTCATTGACCATAACCCGGAATTCAGAATCCGGAATTCGCTTAAAGCCCTTCACTAAAAAGTATGGGTGGTTTACAGGTCCAAAGACACTGACAATTGTACCAATCTGATTCAGGGCCTTATCCACAACAATCGAATTCAACTTTGGAAGGATACCTGAGGTTTTATCGGGTTTGATCTCATCCCCTATAACTATCAGGTTTTTAACACCTGACCTGTGCAGCACTGTACCGAGTCGTTTCATATCAGCCACGAATAATTAATAGCTATTAATAGCTGCGCTTGGGCCCAGGGCAAAAATACCCCTGGCTTTGAGCGGAGCGAGTCAAACTGTCAGCCTTAAATAAGAACGCATATTGTAGACTGAAAAGCATATGTAGTCTACGTTTATACTATATAAGGATATCGCAAGACCTATATTATACAAAACTTTCAAGTAAAATTAATATTATAATGTAAAAGAGAGGGGGAAGTGAACCACAAGCTTATATATTAAATAAACATTGTTGGCAACAATCAGACCAGAAACGTCTGAAAATATCCCGACACTAATTCCACTAATGACCTCGTTCCAGGGAGGATACTCATTGTCCAAGTTCGTATATTTTTTTGGAAAAGATGTAACTGATGGCAAAAGTAGCATGAAAGACCTGCTTGGAGGTAAGGGTGCAAACCTTGCTGAGATGGCAAATCTTGGAATCCCCGTACCACCTGGCTTTACAATAACAACTGAAGTCTGTGTACTCTATCTGAGAAATAAAAAATATTCAGAAGAAGTAGTCGGACAAATAGAAGAGGCGATTGATAAGCTTCAGGCCTTAAACAACAAAAAACTGGGGGACCCAAATGATCCGCTGCTTGTTTCAGTAAGATCTGGAGCCAGAGTCTCTATGCCGGGGATGATGGATACTGTCCTTAACCTTGGGCTTACGGATAAATCCGTGGTCGGTCTCGCTAGTAAAGTCAATGATGAAAGATTCGCTTACGATTGCTATCGCAGATTTATTACCATGTTTGGGGACGTGGTAATGGGAATTGAACATAGTAAGTTTGAGTCCCTCATAGAGGATAAAAAGAAGGAAGTGAAAGTCAATTCTGATGCTGATCTCGATGCAAAATCATTAAAAGAGCTGGCTGAGAGATTCAAGCAAGTAGTCAAACTCGAAACGGGCATTGAGTTCCCACAGGACCCAAAAATTCAGCTTCAAATGGCAATTAATGCTGTTTTTGAATCTTGGAATAATCCGAGAGCCATCACTTACAGGAAGCTTAATGAAATTGACGACAGTTGGGGCACGGCCGTCAATGTACAGACTATGGTATATGGGAACAGAGGGAACACCTCAGGCACGGGAGTTGCTTTTACAAGAAATCCATCTACAGGTGAAAAGAAATTCTTTGGAGAATACCTTATCAACGCGCAGGGCGAAGATGTGGTTGCCGGAATCCGGACTCCGGATTTTATTGATACCCTTGCGAACAAGATTCCGGAAGCCTACAAACAGCTTATAGACATCTGTCAGAAGCTTGAAGCTCACTTCAAAGATATGCAGGATATAGAGTTTACAATCCAGGAAGGAAAACTGTATATGCTGCAGACCAGAACAGGGAAACGGACAGCTGCCGCAGCCGTGAAAATTGCAACGGATATGGTGGCAGAAGGGCTGATAGATACGGAAACAGCGGTTACAAGGGTAAAAGCTGAACATATTGACCTTCTCCTGCACCCTAGAATTGACCCCAAAGCAAAACTAGAAGTTATTGCAAAAGGACTTCCGGCATCCCCTGGTGCAGCTGTAGGTAAAGTTGTATTTACTGCAGAAGCTGCAGAGTCAATGGCTGAAATCGGAGAAAAGACGATTCTCGTCCGAATCGAAACCTCCCCTGAGGATATTGGAGGAATGGCAGCTGCCCAGGGTGTCCTTACCGTGCGTGGGGGAATGACTTCCCATGCAGCAGTCGTTGGAAGAGGCATGGGCAAACCCTGTGTTGTTGGCTGTGGAGCTATCTCAGTCGACATAAAGAGTAGCCTCTTCATGGTAAACGGTTACACTATCAAAGAACATGATTATATCACTATTGACGGAAGCTCGGGCAGTGTAATCATTGGACAGATATCCCTTATTGATGCCGAAATTAATAATGACCTGAAGCAGATTCTACTCTGGGCCGATGAAATCAGGACCCTCGGAGTAAGAACAAATGCAGACACTCCGGTAGATGCAGCTCTTGCCCGCGAACTTGGAGCAGAAGGGATCGGACTTTGTAGAACTGAGCATATGTTCTTCGGGGAGGATAGGATTCCTGCAGTAAGGGAAATGATCATGGCCGAAGACGAAAAATCCAGGAAGAAAGCTCTTAAAAAGCTCCTCCCTATGCAAAAGAAAGACTTCCTTGGCATCTTCCGCAGCATGGAAGGATTGCCGGTTACCATCAGGCTGCTTGACCCACCTCTCCATGAGTTCCTTCCGGACAAAGAAGAACTGGATGCGAAACTCAGGGAACTTGAAGTATCAGGGGATCGTACGAAGATCGATGAGATAAAAAAAGTTATCCGGCGCGTGGTTTCTCTCAAAGAACTCAACCCTATGCTCGGACACAGGGGATGCAGGCTTGGGATCACCTATCCCGAAATATATGATATGCAGGTACGTGCAATCATGGAGGCAGCCTGTGAGCTTGCAGCCGAGGGATTACATGTTATTCCTGAAATTATGATCCCATTAGTTGGTCTTGCAAAGGAGCTCGCCCTTACAAGGGGCGAAGTCTGCAAGATGGCAGAAACGGTCATGACTGAGAAAGGTATAAAGATCGATTATCATGTAGGAACAATGATCGAACTGCCAAGAGCTGCAATTACCGCAGACCAGATAGCAGTGGAAGCTGATTTCTTCTCCTTCGGGACAAACGACCTTACCCAGACAACGTTCGGATTCAGCCGTGATGATGTGTCTAAATTCGTGCCCATCTACCAGAAGGCAGGTATTATTGAGCACGACCCCTTCGCAGTCCTCGATCGGGAAGGCGTAGGCGAGTTAATGAAGATAGGGATCAAAAAAGGTCGTTCCGTCAAACCCAACCTCAAGATGGGGATCTGTGGTGAACACGGTGGAGAGCCAAAGTCTATTCAGTTTGCCTACGAAATCGGCCTTAACTACGTAAGTTGCTCCCCCTACAGAGTCCCAATCGCAAGGCTTGTAGCTGCCCAGAGCACAATCGAATCCCGAAACGCAGAAATAAAGTCCTAAACTCAATATTAATTCGAAATAGAGGTGGGATGAAAATCCTGCCTGTGTTCTTCTTTTTTGAAAACCTTTTTATGAACCTCAGACCCCAATTATGAACATAAAAGCTTTAAAAAAGACTGGATTCTAAAAATGGGTAATTCATTGAAGAAAACCCTTAAAGACGGGTAATTTATCGAAGAAAAAATAAGCCAGGGAATAAATTTATAAAATAAAAGCTATTGCAGCTCCAATTAACTGCAATCTGCCGTAATGTTGTCTATTCAAGATTTCTTATATTAGTACTCTCTTGCAATCATATAGTCAGCAATCTGAAGCAAAAGATCCTTTGAAGGGGAATCTTCCAGAGCATCCAGTTTTGCTTTGCCTTCGTTAATGTATGAAATTGCAAGATTCTTTACGTAATCAATGGATCCGGCTTCTGTCAGGGTTCGGACGGCATCATCGGTTTCTTCCTGAGTAGCTGTTCCTTTCCCAAATATGTCCAGCTTTACACCTTTCTCGAAAGCATTAATTACAATAAGAGTATGCTTCCCTTCCATAAGGTCGCTCCCTCTTACTTTTCCAAGAACATCCTGTGAAGCGACCATATCCAGAACGTCATCATACATCTGGAAGCCGATCCCTATAAGGCGGCCATATTCGTATAGGGCCTCAGAACGCTCATCAGAGGCTCCTCCAAGAAGAGCTCCGATCTTGGCTGCAGCTGCGTAGAGAACTGAGGTCTTTTTTTCCACCATCTCAATGTATTCGGATTCTGTAACCTTTTCCCTTTTCTCAAAGTCCATATCAAGCCACTGCCCTTCGCAGATCTCAGTACAGGTCTTTGAGAGGACATCCATACATTTCAAAATCCTTAAAGGTTCATTTTCAACTTTTGATAGGATCTCAAAAGCCTTGGAGTAGAGAGTATCCCCCGCGAGAATCGCGCCTGCTTCACCCCATATAGTATGGACAGCAGGCATTCCCCTGCGGATATCGTCTTTGTCCATTATATCATCATGGATCAGGGTGAAATTATGTACAAGCTCTACGGCTACTGCTGCAGGTAGAACTGATTTGAGATCTGAACCTACAGCTTCAGCCGCCAGAATAAGGACTGCCGGACGGAGACGTTTGCCTCCAGCATCCACCAGGTAGCGAGAGGCTTTGTACAGCTCCTCGGGATGAGTTACTGGAAGCAACTCATCAATTGCAGCATCAACATGGACACTTCTTTTTTTGATTTCATCAATCAGCGTCATAATCATCACGAGAATAGGGAATATATTTCCTATACAATTACTCCTCTATATATAACACTTCACCGTTTCTGAGAAGGTGTACTGTGTCTCCAAGTACATACCCGGCGTCTTCCGCCATCTCGATGTAGTGTCCGTGCATTTCCATATCCCCGTGAGCAGGGATGACGTGTTCAGGATTTACCATACGTAGAAGTTCCCAGTGGTCTTCTTTGTATGCATGCCCGGATACGTGTACATTGTCATAAATCCTGGCACCTCGCATCTTGAGTTTTGTTTCAAGAGCATAACGGTTGGCCTGAGTCATGGGGCTTGGGATTACGTTTGCAGAGAAAATAACCCTGTCACCGGGCTCAATTGCATAAGGAGTCTCCCCGTTAGCAACGCGCACAAGGATAGAACCTGGTTCTCCCTGGTGTCCGGTAACTATTGGAAGGTACTTATTCTTTCCATCCTGCATGATGCGTTTGAACGCCCGATCTACATCTTTCCTGAGACCATAAATCTCGACATTAGAAGGCAGCTTCAGATAGCCAAGATCTCTTGCAGCCCCGACATAGCGTTCCATTGAACGACCCATGAGTATAGGAATTCTGCCCATTTCCCCAGCAGCTTCAATAATCGCTTTTAGCCTGGGAATGTGGGAGGCAAATGTGGTGATAATCATTCCGACCTCGGACTCTTCCGTTCCGAGCAGAACATCCCTAACCATATCCTTTGCAATCTGTTCTGAAGGAGTCTTTCCTGAACGCCCGGCATTTGTGCTCTCTACTATCATTGCAATAACTCCTTCCTTTCCGAGGGCTTTTAGGCGTTCGAAGTCCGGAGCCTCCCCCATTGTAGGGGTTCTGTCCAGCTTAAAGTCGCAGGCGTAAAGGATCGCTCCAACTGGAGTATGAAGAGCTGCAAGAACGCAGTCAATGATACTATGCTGGACGCGAATGAATTCGATGGAAATATCTTCCGTAACCTGGTAAGTCCCACCCGCACTCAGAGGAATGACCCTGTTGCATACCTCAAACTTGCGCTCGGCCTCTATCTGCTGTTTGATAATAGCTGCCGTATATGGGGTAGCAAGGATAGGAGCATTATACCTGTGGGCAAGTTTTGGAATCGCACCTATGTGGTCAAGATGCCCGTGAGTACATATAATTGCCCTTACGGTCCCATTGACTTCTTTCATGATAGTATCATCAGGAATCGCCCCCATCTCGATCAATTCGAGAGAGTGCATTTTATCAATCTCAACATCTTCATGAATCTGAACTCTGTCAAGCCTGAGCCCCATGTCCAGAATAATAACATCTTCACCTATAATTACTGCAGTCATATTGCGGCCCATCTCGTTATAGCCACCTACTGCAACAATTCCTATTTCAGTCATATTTTTTAACCTCTTATCTAATTTTATCCTTTTGAAACCGAAACCTTAGAGAAAGGATCAGGTAACGGTGTAAAGCAATGACCATGAGTGCAAGGAGTATAGTACGATAATATAGAATCAGCCTTAAAACAGCCATTTCTAAATATTCTCTCTAGAAGAAATTTACTTCTGGAGGAAATGATTCTGGCTATAATCTCATACAGAAGAGTACTACTTTATTTATATATTAATCTCAATATATAAAAAGCTTAATGCCTACTAGAAATGCTCAGACTAATTCAATCCTGCATTCTCCCAACTACACTTAAAGGATTTCCCGTATCGATAGGATAAATATCGATATGAGCTCAATAACAGGCATCTTTCACGTACCCTTCCTTAGGCTGTGATTCTTTAATTCTTAAACTCACACTAAACCATACTTACTACTAACCATACTTGCTAAACAATACTTACTGCGATAATTTCTCTAATAATCCTTTACTTTGAGAAGTCTGATCAGATCATTCTCAATCTGTGACTTCTATTAATGATTTATTTACTAATGAAAAGGCTTCATATTCAAAATATAAGCCTGAGCAACTGTGAGATTAATTCTTTAATCTATCTACTTTTTAGAAATCATAATCTGCTAAATTATGGAAATTATATCCACTAAATTATGACTATATTACCGGCAAGTTTCAATTAATTGTACTCCAAATTCAGATAAATTTCAAATTAGTTGAAGTATCACGATAAATTGAATTATTTAGATCAGTTAAAATGTTTAGATTGTTGAATTATTCAGGCACTCCTTAAAGACAGATCTTCTATTTCAGGTCTCTCTAAGGAGAATAAGCTAATATACTTTTCCTTGATATCGGAGCATAAACCGCTTACGATACCTTCCCTGAGAAAAATGAACAATTGCTCATTTAATATTAACGATTTTTTTCTGGTGGAACATTATCTTCATATTATGTATAAATATTGTTATGGGATGAGTTATTATTAAACAAATCTGGTATCGGACCGTACCTGCATAATGTAAATTTCAGCGAAAATACAGTAAAAGGCAGTACTATTCTGATTACCTTTAAAGCATTTCCCTTGACACGGCAAAGTCTTTTACGTTAAAACCACGCTGCATAAGGTACTCAAGAGTCCAGCCAGTGACAACCACAGGAGCATTACGCAGGTCCTGTATATTTGCACAGCCGCAGAGAAACATTGAGGCTCTGAACTCATCCAGCATACGGGAAAGAATTTTCACAACGGCTTCTTTCCCTTCAAGGGCGGGACCTACAAAGGGTAGTGCCGCACTTACAACACTGGCTCCAAGAGTAATGGATTTAGCGATATCAAGTCCTGTCCGGATTCCGCCGGTTGCGATAATTGGAGGGGAAACCCTGCATTCTATTATACTGGCAACAGTTGGAATTCCAAAGTCCCAGAATAGCTTACCAAGGTGTTCCGAGATAGAATCGCCACTTTCCCTGGCCCTGTATACTTCAACTCCTGCCCAGCTTGTGCCTCCCGCACCTCCAACATCAATTGCAGACACACCTGCTTTCTGGAGGAGGAGGGCATCTTCCCTTGAAATCCCAGCTCCTGTTTCTTTAACGATTACTGGAGTATTTAGTTCGGAACAAATCTCTCTTATCATATCCAGACAGCCAGTTGCATCTTTATCTCCTTCTGGCTGGATAGCTTCCTGTAAGAAGTTAAGGTGAATAGCAAGAGCATCAGCGTCAATCATTTCGACAAGTTTTTCAACTCCGTCGACCCCATACTTGCGTATCTGGGCAGCGCCCACATTCCCATAAACAAAGGTGTGTGGAGCTTTATCCCTGACAATCCTGAAAGACTCTTCCTGGGAAGGATCATCGATTGCAGCTCTCTGGCTGCCAACTCCTATCCCTACTCCCAGCTCTTCAGCTGCAGCGGCAAGAGCAGCATTTACACTAATAGTATCAGGATGCCCTCCAGTAATTGACGCTATCAAAAAGGGAGCTTGCAGACTTTTTCCGAGAAAATCTACAGACAGGTCCAGCTTATCCATATCGAGTTCCGGAAGCGCTCTGTGGATAAGGGTCACATCCTCAAAGCCCGCACTGACATTTTGTGATTCCACTGAACTTGTGGCACATATTTTAAGATGTTCGATCTTTCGCCTTGAGGTAGTGTTAATCATACTTCATACCCTTTCATCCGGACTAATTCTGGTCCCTATGGATTCCCCACTTAAGAACCTGTGTATGTTATTCGCTTTTCCTGCATTGAATATATATGAAGTAATATAAGATGTTTTACTAAGCTCCAGAAGCTCCTGTACCTTCCCAAGCATGCCGCCTGTAACATCAGTACTTCCTGAGCCTCTAATATAATTCTTGAAATTTTCGAATTTTTCAGGGGTAATCTCAGGTACAGTTTTTCCATCCTTATCAAGTACTCCATCTTCTGCAGATCCCAACCCGAGCCTTGTAATTCCTAACTCCTTTGCAAGGTAGGGAACTATCTGGTCACCTGAGAGGACGCATGCTCCGAGTTCAAGATCCATAACAACATCTCCATGCAACACAGGGACAAGACCGTTCTTGAGCATGAGCTTTATGTTGTCAAGGTACATACTTTCTATCCGTCCTTTCCTGCAAACAGTACAGCCCATAGGATGTACAGCAACAGCGAGGACTCCGTAGCGGCTCAGGGAATCCACTACCCTTGCGGCAAGTTTCTTGACGGACTCATGGGTTATAATTGCCCCTTCAGGATCAAAGCTTGTATCAAGCCTGTACTTCTTGGCATAGGTATGCCCAAAGGAACCTGCGCCATGCACAATAATCATTTTTCCCCGAAATTCGGAAACTTCCCGCGCGATTCTCAGGAGATCAGCCTCTTTTACAACTCCTTCATCTGCGCCTTTGTCAGTAATGACGCTGCCTCCGAGTTTCAGGATAACAGGTTCAGTTGAGATCAGCATGCCATATCACTTAATGCCTTATTAAATAACTTTAATTTCCCTTATGAATGCTTCCTAAATTACAAGATAATGATTGCTAAGTAATGAGATAAAGACTCAAATTGTTATCAGGTCAAACATGTATTGGGTCAAACATGTATTGGGTCAAACATGTATTGGGTCAAACATATATTGGTCAAACTTGCATTAGACTCAAACTACTATTCAAGCTTCAGGCCCCATTCAGTTGGTTTTGTAATGGTTATCTTACCCCCAGCCTCTGACATAGCTTCAGCAACCTGCATGCATCTATCAATTGCAGTAAGTGCAACCATACATCCTCCACCACCAGCGCCTGTAATCTTTGCTCCGAAGGCTCCGGCCTCCCTGGAAGAGTAAATTAGTCTGGAAAGTTCAAGGATATTTACTCCAAGGGCATCCAGAAGGCCCTGATTTACATTCATAAGTCTCCCAATAGAAGGATAATCGCCTTCCATGACAAGGGATTCTCCTATTTTAGAGATTCTGCCAATAGAGGCCATAAGAGGCCCTATCAATTCAGGATAACTTTCACGGAGCTTTCTGACATTTGCTACAAGCTCCTTTGTAGAAGAGAATATTCCTGTATCCCCTATCACAATCCCGCAATCGGGCGTCCTCAATTTCCTTCTCTCAGGAATGGTAACAACCCCTCCGAATGTAGATACATAGGTATCTGTGGGGCTCGCAGCCCCCTGAACTTGGATCTCTATTTCATGCCCAAGTTCTGCAATTTCCTCTAAAGTAAGGCCACAACTAAAAAGCTCATTGAGAGCACCTATGCATGCGATCGTTACTGCAGCAGACGACCCGAGGCCTGAGCCCACAGGGATTTCGGAATTAACTTCCAGGAAAACACCTTCTATCAGTGCGATTTCCTTCATTTTCTCAATAACTGTGGATATATAGGGATGTTTCTCAAAATCAATCCCGGTCCTGCCAAGTTGCGACTGGATTATTATCGAATCGTTAAGTTCTGCCCGCGCTCGGGTTCTTAACTCAACCGCGCATGCTATTGCGGTTTCTCCATAGACAACCGCATGTTCTCCGAAAAGATAAATTTTTCCGGGCGCAGAGCAAGAAATCATATTACCCCTCTAAAATTCTAAAGTCTAAATGAAGTAAGTAAAGTAGTGAACTTATTATTTGAAGTTATAAACTAATCTTAAAGGCTAATTTTATAGATTAGCATGAAAGCAGTGAACTTATTATTTGAATTTATAAACTCATTTATAGACTGGTTTTATAGACTAATGTGTAATTCTATAAAAATAAATCTAAAAACTTATCGGGCATAAGTAATTATAGCTATCCTGGGATGTATTCACTAGGACCAAAAACTAGTGACGTTTTTTTCTCGCAGAACTCCTTTTACTCCACAACAATCGCGGCATATCCCACAACTGCGTCCAGGTCTCCCGAAATATCTCCACTATTTGCATAATTTAGAAGGGCTGCTCGGTTACCACCTAGCCTTTTGGAAGCTGTAAGCATCGCAGCAATTGGCCCATACCCGCACACAGAAGCATTTCGACGATAGAGCCTGTCGTATATTCCCGAAACATCAAGATTCAAGATAGAGCCAATTATTTCATTGTCTATCTCCCTTGCAATCTGTGCAGGCTGGTAGTGAGTAAAATCACTGGATGCGATAATAACCACTTTTTTTCCACTTTCGTAAATAAGGTTGGCAATAAGGTTTCCTACCTCAACTGCAGTCTCTTCATCCTGCATACCCATGCAGATAGGAAGAATTTTGAAATCCCTTTCAAAACGATATTGAAGAAAAGGAAGTTGAACTTCGATTGAATGTTCGTATCTGTGCCCAATTTCGTCCACATCAACAATGCTGCCTAAAAACTTATCAGCAAGTTCGACATCAACTTCAATAGTCCCCAGGGGAGTCTTCCACGTGTCTCGAGATACAGATACAGGTGAACCGTATCCTGTATGGTTTGGACCTAAAAGCACGTAAGTATCGGCTTTGGGAAGCGTTGCATAGACATGCGCGGCCACTTTTCCGGAATAGACATATCCTGCATGTGGGCAAACGGCCCCGATAACGTCTCGTTCCCGGATTTCCAGACCTTCAAAACATTGCTTAAGTTCTTTCTCCAGATTTTCAGGACGCAGGGGGTAGAACTGCCCTGCAACTGCTGGCTGTCTCATTTATAATCACCCATATTAGATATGGGTCATTTTTATATATCCTTGCAGTATGCAGGACACCTTCCGGGATCACAGAGGAGTTTCGAAGTCAGTCAACTCGTGATTGAATGGGGTGCCATTAAGCCTGGAAACTTCCCTTGCAAGCAACCAGTAAACAAGGGAAAGCGCTTTTCTACCTTTGTTGTTCGTGGGAATTACAAGATCTACGCCTGAAATCAGATTGTTAGTATCACACAGTGCTACAACAGGTACTCCAATGCTTGAAGCTTCCTTAAGAACCTGAGCATCTCCTGCAGGGTCAGTTACGATTACAACATCAGGCTCAAAGAAGCCATGGATCTGAGGGTTTGTAAGAGAGCCAGGAATGAATCTTCCAAGCATTGCCCTGGTGCCAAGTGCCCTGGAAAACATCTTTGCAGGATGCTGCCCGTACTGCCTTGATGAAACAACAAGAATTCTTGAGGGGTCATAATGAGACAGTAATTTTGATGCAACTCTGATTCTCTCATCTGTTGATTGGATGTCAAGCACATATAACCCGTCAGTTCTGACCCTGTATACAAAACGCATCATATCCTGGGTCTTCTGTTGGGTTCCGATGTGAACACCTGCTGCCAGATATTCATCAATGGACACAAGGGATGTGGCTCCCTCTCTAGCAGAAGCTTCCTCCCCAGATTCTACAGGCACAGATCCAGTTTTTGCTGCTTCTTCCTTTTCAGGTTCAGGTTTTGCTTCAGCCACGACCTCTTCTTCAGGTGAAGGCTGTGCTTCGGCTTCTTCCTGTCCTGTCTGTTCAATTTCCTCCATAAAGTCACCTCATAATAGAATCAACAATAAAATATATTCAGTATTTGAAAATGCATCCCACACGCTTTCAATTGGTTTTACGTTTGACCGTGATTGGAATAACTCCGGCCTCCAACTCTTTAATAGCGATATAAAGAGGATCCAGCCGCCCGTCATCTTCAACAAGGACAGGAGCCCCCATTGCAATTTGCAATGATCTTGCACCTACAATTCGCGCCCGCTCAAACCGGGTATACTTTTCCTTGACCAACTGATCACCCTGAAACTCAAAAACGCTCCGATGAATTCCAATAATTGAGAAGCATGATAGATTTAGATTTAATAATATACATACCTGAAAACCAGTACCCTGAAAATAGGGAAATGGGACCGCTGAGATTCGAACTCAGGTTCCGGCGTCCCGAACGCCGAAGGATGGACCAAGCTACCCTACGGTCCCTTACTGGTACGGTGAAAGCACATCAACAAGTTCGACGTGGCTTAAGAGCATCCTGCGGCAACAGTAGCGGGCGATCCCGAGATCATCCAGCACTGCGGCACCGTCTTCGCCATCATTGACGCGTCTTTTAAACTCGTCCCAATAGTTTGAGACTACTTTTCCGCATGAGAAACATCGGACTGGAATCATAGTTTTACCTGTAAGATTTCTGGTATTTAGCCCTTGCTCCAGGCCCACCGTAGTTCTTAGACTCCTTCTGCCTTGAATCGCTTACAAGTAGATTGCGGTCGTAGGTTGCAAAGTTGTCTCTGATAATTGTGTCATTGGTCCATTCCACAATACCCCGAGCAACAGCGGTCCTTACCGCATTAGCTTGTCCGATAATTCCGCCGCCTCGAACATCGACATTGATGTCAAGTCCGGAGACCACTTCATTTCCTGCGATCATAAGAGGTTCGGAGATTTTCATTTTTACAAGCTCTGGGGTGTATAATTCGAGCGGAATTTTGTTGATCCTGACCCTGCCTGTTCCTTTCGTTACTGTTGCACGTGCAGTTGCAGTTTTGTGCTTTCCAGATGAATTAATTACTTTGACCATGAGGACTCACCCTTTAGAATTTGGAACCCATTTTTTGGCTCACTTCACCAAGCTCTATATATTTACTAGAACTCAGAAGCCTCATATCAGCATCTGCAATGGTGATTACTTCAGCGTCCTTGAGTTCATAGGGGACACCTACATAGACTTTGAGCCTGGACATTGCGTCCTTGCCTCTTGCTCTCTTATAAGGCAACATACCACGAATAGTCCTCTTCAGAATGCGATCTGGACGCTTCGGGAAATAAGGCCCGAACTCCGTAGCACCCCTTTCCCGGGTTTCCCGGTATTCTCTGAGGGTGGTTGCCTTTGAACCAGAAATTACGGCTTTTTCGGCATTTATGATCTGAATTGCCTCGTCTCCTGAAAGTAACCGTTTTGCAACTGTACTTGCAAGACGTCCCAAAATAAGCCCTTTTGCATCGATAACCGTCATCTTCTACACCTCAGCGGAAAATCCGAATACCGGACCCTTTTGGATTTGCTTCCATTATCTCTTCGAGACTCAGACACTTGCCACCTGCTCCAGTAATTTTTTCAGCTGCGGATTCGCTAAAAGTAAAAGCCGCAACGGTTACAGGGTGATCAAGGAGACCTGCACCCAGAACTTTTCCTGGAATGAGCAGGACATCATTTTCTACAGTGTGCCTGTTGATCTTACTTATGTTCACAGCCGCATGGTTTCTAGACGGCATCTCAAGACGTTTCGCAATATCCTTCCAGATAGGGGCAGAATCTCTGCTTGCCTTATCTTTCAGGGTAAGAATCAGGGAAACGTTTCTTGGATTTGTTTTTCTTGTAAGTTTTACCAGTGATTTTTTACCCAATGTATGTTCCTCCGCAAGATTTTGTATAAATCTCACTCACGCGGAATAAAACTCCTTATCGCGCTCGAACATCACTATAATTGCCTATCCGAGAAATTAATCTCGAAAATAGTAAATTAAAGATCAAACGATTAGTCGGAATTGTATGATCTGAATAACAGTTCTAGTACATAAAGATTATGTGCACCAATACTTCCTATTTGCCAGACTTCCAGATAGTAAAAATATTTACTTTTTCTCTGTTCACCAGTACATATAAAATGTTCGTCGATTAAAGTTACACTGGCGCAGCTGTTCAGAAATTGCAGATTTTATATTATATAGACCGTTTTGCTTTAAGAAAATTATGTGAGTGTGTGATTATTTGGAAAGAATTAGCAACTTGAACGAACTAACCTTACTTTAGAATTATTTATCAAATTCGAAAGCCATCTTTCGAAGCTACTTTAAGAGCCGGGAACGTATTAGAATAAAGTCCTATTTTATATTATTAAATGAATTCTAATGTTTGGGGAATAATCAATGTTAAGGGAGCGGACAATATCGCGTTGAGTTCATATCCGATCTGTGAACAGGTGCCACATACACTAGATTTCCTTGTGAATATCAATGGGAGCCGACGGTTGATCGAGATACAGAACGAAGAAAGTCGTGCGATCGGACTAGATTTGCACTCTACATAAAGTGCAAAGCCTACCGTTAGGATCCAGATGCATAGACGCATTGGCTGCAAGTATTTCTGTATAGCTGGTCTCAAAATCCGCATCGGTATTGGTATATACAGTATTTAAATTTCCATTTATTGATGATTACTGGGGTCTGCCCAAAATGATGAAACAAGCAGACATGAACTTGGGGGTACTATAATGCCTGAAACAGTTATTCAATATCTTCTGAATCGATTAAAAGAGTTAGGAATTAAGGATATATTCGGCGTGCCAGGAGACTTTGCGTTTCCTATCAACGATGCTGTCTGTGATGATAAAGAGCTACGTTGGATCGGCTGCTGCAATGAACTGAATGCCGCTTATGCTGCCGATGGTTATGCTCGAATAAAAGGTATGTCAGCACTGTCTACTACCTTCGGGGTAGGTGAACTGTCCACGCTATGCGGTATAGCAGGTTCTTACGCAGAGCACAATATAGTATTCCATATTGTCGGGATGCCAAAAATGCAGGTTCAGGAGAAACATGCCATAGTACATCATACGCTTGGCAACGGAGAGTTCGACCAATTTATGACCATGGCTACGCCAGTCGTATGTGCGAAAACAATGCTCACTCCGGAAAACTGTGTTAATGAAGTGGAGCGTGTGATTGCAGCAGCCCTGGAGTATCACCGTCCAGTATACATTGCCATACCTCATGATTATGTGCATGAAAATATCTCCCCCTCCATGGCACCTGAGATAGTGCTTGCAAAAAGCGATCCTGAGGTGCTGGAAGAAGTGGTCTCGGTTATTGTAAATAAGCTGTCGAATGCGAAAAAAGTCTGTATTGTTCCAGGCATCCTTGTTGAACGTTTTGGGCTCAAGGAATTGACTACAGCTATTGTTAATGTTTCGGGCTTGCCTTATGTAACCATGGCATCGGATAAATCTGTGCTTGATGAGACTAATCCCTCCTATTTAGGATTATACATGGGACAGCTTATAAATCCTGAAATTAGGGAGTTTGTGGAATCCTGTGATTGCATACTTACCATAGGCACTGTCATGTCTGAATATAATACTGGTATGTTCACGGCAAAACTGGACAAATCCCGAATCATCAATATTATGCCCTCCGATGTCCATATAGGAGATGCTGATTACACAAATCTAAAAATGCCTGACGTACTGGGGGGGCTTGTTAAAAGGCTTCATAAGCATACTGATGTCAGGGGACCTGTGGCTAAGCGCCCCATAATGCCAAAGGTAAATGCTGAAAATCCGATAACATCTGATTATTTGTACGCGAGGTATGCTAAATTTTTTAAGCCAAATGATATCATTATAGCAGATTCAACCACATCCTTTTATGGTCTCTTGCCAGTACTTTTACCGAAAGGAACTAAGTTCCAGAGCCAGATGCTCTGGAGTGCAATTGGCTGGGCCACCCCTGCTTCCTTTGGAACCGCAATGGCTGCGCCGAACAGGCGTGTAATTCTCATAACGGGGGAAGGGTCACACCAGATGACCGCTCAGGAGATCAGTCAGTTTTATCGCTATGATCTAAAGCCTATTATTTTCGTTCTGAATAACCACGGCTACCTGATAGAAAAAATGCTATCTAAGAAAGTAGATTACTGTTACAATGAATTGGCACAGTGGCAATATCATAAGTTGCCAGAAATACTTGGCTGCAATGACTGGATAATGAGGAAAACTACTACTTGCGGCGAACTGGATAAAGTCATGGAAGAGCTGGAGAATGCTGAAACAGGCGCATATATAGAGGTAGTTACGCCAGAGTTGTCGGCGCCCCCGCTTATGGAGACGATTCACAAAAATTTGTAGTAACTGTAGATTAAACTCATCGAACAGTTGCACAAGTTTATTAAAAAGTATTAAAAAGAAATGCCGAGCACAGACCTGGAAATCTTTCCAAAGATTGCTTCGACATCACATCCAAATTTCCTTGCCACAAAAAGGGCCACGATCCGGATATCCACAAGATAAAAAAGCCTTTCCTGCATGGAATTAATTTCAGAGACAAGCTTTTGTCTGTTTACTCCCGTATCTGCGGAAATGAACTCCAGAACCTGTTCAAAGGAGATCTCTTCTTTGGGAGATGAGGATTTTCCTCCGGAGTTCTTCTTTTCTTCAGAATTCTCCTGCTTATCAAGAAAATTTTCCGACGGCTTAAAGGCATGGGGAAGTCGTATACTTTCCACATCAAAAACGGGAATAAGAGCGCCATTTTTAAGAGAAAGCAGACCGAGTTCAAGGGCGTGGTCCTTTACCTTTGAGGCAATTTTCGGGGAAAACCATTTCAGGTCAAAAGCCAGAGAGAACTCAAAATCCTTTTCTGAAAGGGAAACCGCAAGATTCTTTTTAAAAGGAGTCGAAACTATAAGTTTAAGTTCTTCCATTTATTATCCTCTTAGAAGACTGGTATTGGGAAGGAAAGTATAACATAAACGAGTTTAGTGTAATGGGTTTAGACATAATCGGTTTGGATACAAAGATGTTGATATCGCAGGCTTTATGGATATAATAGGCTTTACGGATACAATTTCTGAAAAGAATTAAAGACTTCAGCACGGAATTTTAATTCTTAACCTATGCCGAAGCAAAATGTTTTTTCTAAATGTTCAAGTGTCACTACTAAGATTGTCACTATTCAGAGTGTCACTACTAAGATTGTCACTATTCAAGTGTCACTACTAAGATTGTCACTATTCAAGTGTCACTACTAAGATTGTCACTATTCAGAGTGTCACGAGTTTGGCACTGATTATTCCCGGAACCTTCCTTACTTCTTCAAGGATTGGGGCAGGAACTTCAGCGTCTACATTTAGAACCATCATTGTAGTGCTTCCGATTTCGGACCTACCAACCTGCATGCCTGAGATATTGATGTCGTTTTTACCAAGAACCATGCAACAAGGCCCGATTACGTTCGGCTTGTTGATGTGTTTGGCAAAAATCATATGTCCTGCAGGGAAGATATCCAGCTTGTCCTCATCAATTGAGACTATCTTTGGCTCATCTCCAACAACAGTTCCAGCAATTAGCTTTGTCATTCCTCCGCCAGTCAGCCTGATACTTATGGTTGAAGCATATTCCTCAGAAGATTCTGATTTGCTTTCCACGACTGCTATCTTTCTGGACTTTGCAAGGGTAGGAGCATTGACATAATTGACTGCGGAACCAAGAGCCATTTCAAGCAACCCTTTGAGAGCAGAAACCGTAAGGGGTCTGGTGTCTTTTCCGGAAATCTCGCCATTGTACCCGATTTCTATCTTTTCATAATTGCCTTCTACAAGCTGCCCTGCAATTTTCCCCATGATTTCAGCGAGCCTGATGTAAGGAGCAAGAACTGCCATAGCTTCTGGTTTTACAGACGGGATATTGATTGCATTCTTTGCAAGCCCTCCTGTAAGTGCCAATACTATTTCGTTGGCAATTTCGATTGCCACGTTGACCTGAGCTTCCTGTGTGGAGGCTCCAAGATGAGGAGTTGTTATAACATTGTCATATTCCAGGAGAGGACTGTTAAACGGAGGTTCCTCAACAAATACATCCAATGCTGCGCCGCCTACTTTTCCGCTTGCCAGAGCTCTTGCCAGGGCTTCTTCACTGATAATGCCACCGCGAGCACAGTTGATAATTTTGACGCCGGGTTTCATCATGCCAAACTGCTCGTCATCGAGAATATTTCTGGTCTCTTTAATAAGGGGAGTATGGACTGTAATATAGTCAGCTGCTTTTGCGATTTCGTTGACTGTAGCAAGCTTTACCCCAAGTTCGACAGCCCTCTTTTCGGAAATGAAAGGATCGTACCCCATAAGCTTCATTTCAAGTCCAGAAGCCCTTTTTGCTACTTCAGAACCAATTCTCCCAAGTCCAATGACTCCCAGGATTTTACCTTTTACCTCAACACCAGTAAATTTATTGCGCTTCCATTCCCTGGCTTTCAGCGAAGCATTTGCCTGAGGTATATTTCGGGACATTGACATCATCATGGCAATAGTGTGCTCTGCTGCCGAAATCATATTGCCTTCGGGAGAGTTAGTCACAATGATGCCCTTCCTAGTGGCCGCATCTACATCAACATTGTCAACTCCGACTCCAGCCCTCCCGATCACTTTAAGTTTGTCGGCAGCCTCGATAATTTTCTGAGTGACCTGCGTGCCGCTTCGTATTACAAGGGCATCGTAGTCCTTAATTATTTTCACCAGTTCTTCCTCGGAAAGCCCGGTGGAAACGTCAACAGTAAAATGCTCTTTTAAGATCTCCAAGCCTTCGTTGGAGAGTGGATCACTGACCAATACTTTCATGTCGATTTCTCCAGTAAATATGAAAAATATGACTCATTAAATTTTGACAGAGACATAAATCAACTTAATCACACTTAAGCATTATCACTCATAAAGTAATCCCTGTTTTAATGCAGCCCCTAATTCATTCTCATTAGTTTCCAATCTTTTCTGATCTCATATTACTACAATAGGACTGTACGCACTTGAAATACAAAATCAAGCACAAGAAACTTATGGTCAAATTTTATTTTTAACCACTCATTTAAAAACTTCCTCAACGTCCGAATGCTCACGAAGTGGGCAGATATCGGGCGGTCACTGGCAAAAAAGAAAAAACAACAGCAATATAAAATGTGTTGCAGGTTGCATGTGTCGATAGCAATCCAAAAAGCTCTTCAGCCTCTATTTACCTGAATTTTGGATTCTGGGTTCTAGCACTTGCTGAGGAATAGACGAATTATATATTAGCTGCTGACCCAATACGCAGATTTATCCGGTACTTTAAGTTCCACGCAAGAAATTTCTTGTGAAGGAATTGTTATAATATGCTTTGTACCTGTTCCCCAAATCTCAATCCCTAAAAGAATTTCGATTTCTCCTTTTATTGCAGGCTTCAAGCAAATCCTTATCTTGTTCATCTCTTGAGAAATCATCCTGGGTTAGGTCTAAGGTGACCTTCAATTCCGCCTATTCATGTATAATGGGACATGGAACTGCTGTTTAAGAAGTTGAAAAGCAAATATGCTCTCGACATTTTTGAAAAAGAGAATGTTGAGGTGATTGAAGCTCAAATCTAGACTGCAATAGTGACATATTGGGTCCGCGTAAATATACAAAGGTTCAGAGATGAACGATTTGAATAAGAAATAAACGAGGAATAGGATAAATAATTGATAAACAATGAAAAAACGTTTATGAATACCCAAACCATAAGATTTGTTTACGATTCCAACCAATTTAAATTACCCAATTTTTTTGCAGTGGAATTGCCTCAGAGGCAATTTGGCATCCGTGATCAAAGTCACATTTGTGCCTTCGATAGCAATTCACTGATTCGTTTTGGAACTGAGTCATTAGAAAGCAACTTATATTACGGGTGAAATAATGAGGAAAACACTGATTATATTGATAGTGTTGTTTGGCGTATTCCTCGCAATAGGATGCGCGGGAAATAAACCGGTAACTCCAAACGAAACAGGAACTCCAGAACAGGCTGTAACTCCAGCTGAAGTAGTTACTCCAACTGGAGAAGATGCAACTGGAAGACAGATTGCAATTGAAACGCAGAATATGACAGAGAAAACGGAAATAAAAGAATATACACTTGAAGAACTTGCAGAGTACAACGGTAAAAATGGGAAGATATACGTTGCCTATCAAGGCCAGGTCTATGATGTCTCGGATAGTAGTTATCTTTGGAAAGATGGCAGTCATAAGGGATGCAATGCAGGAAAGGACATCACTGAAGAAATAGACAAGACACCGCACGGGGCTGGAATATTAAAGGTCTATCCTGTTGTCGGGACTTTGAAAAAATAACCTCACTCTGTAACTTATAGTCACCATTATTAAATAATACGACATTTTGTGTGTAAATGCGTGTTTCTCCCAAAACTCATGGCAGTGTAGTGAAAGTTCTGTAAGTTTAATTGATTCTATACCCTTTATTTCCACCACAAAAAACAGGATTTACCTTTTTAGATCCTTTCTCAATTTAACAATGTCAACTTCTAAATAGAATTTTTTTTATCAATTTTTCAATCCCTCTAAGAGGCCGTCTTAAAATTACATACAAAATATAATTAATTCGTAAGTTTACTATCAAATCAGTAGCTCCTCAACGCCCGAATGCTCATGAAGTGGGCAGAGATATCGGGCGGCCCCCGTTTTAGCGGGATGCTGGACTCCTGTATGAGGCATAGAAGAGAATAGGACCGAAAATGGAGTTTTAGGTCAGACTCATCGAAATTATCTTCAGTATTCAATTCGTATCTAATTATACATCTGGTTTTATAATCGCAAATAAATTGTTTGAAGAGATATGGTCTTTTTTCACTAAAAAAAGATGTTAACCGTCAGGTATACATACTTAGAAAAATAAGGATGTATTATCGACAGAACAATTCATTTGGGGGGCAAAATTGGCTGTCAAAAAATTATGTAGTGAACCTGCAAGGTATATTTTAATATCAGTATTTGAGCATAAACACACGATACTGAACATTGGATATCTTGGCTTGTACTGAATATTCATATTTTATAATATGGTAGGCGTTATGCTTTCGCATGATCCGATCGAAAGCAATGTTTGTGGTACGTTTAGTATAAGTAGTTCACTTTTCTAGGCCAGATATATAGAACTTAGTCCATTTATAAATATTGTTACGGCATTATTTGAGACTTTTTGTATTTTTATAAAAGAATATTACTAAAATAATACCAGGAGCAGTATTTAAAGTAATGAGGCTTTTGATACCCTTTTACTGCCGATATACTTTGGCTACGCAGCATTGCTTAGTATGAAAACATGAGAAGAAAGGAAACCACGAAACGACAAAACTATCAAAAACACATTTGAAAAGAGGAAATACACATGCAATTAGAGTCTACAAAACGAAATAATCAAGAATATTTCGCTGCCTGGGATAAAAAGATCGAAAACACGTCTATGAGCCTGGTGGCAGAATTGGCAACACCAGTTATTATATTCTTCGTGTTGAATATTATTGTAATTGCCATATTGGTCAAGTTGAACTTATATTAACTTGCACTTTTAACTTTTTACAGGCTATCAATTTCTAGAACTTGTCTCTAAAAATTCTCTAACGCTCAATGTTAATCTCACTCTAAAGTTTAAAGCTTGAAGAGTATAGGGCTTCTTATATTCATGATAATAGATTCTTGATAAAATACTGAAGAATCTTAATTAACTCGTCCAAATATTCCTAACTTCCAAATGCCCACTAAGAGCCTATCCGAAAAGTCAATATGACTTATTGTAAGGTTGCAGTAGGGTCATAATCGATTATCCGTTCTGGTTTTGCATCTCCAATTGTAAAGTTAGTCGGTCACAGTACTTTTCTGATAGGCTCTAAGTTAACCAATGTCAAAGGTCACCTTCATTATCCCGAAGGTATACATACAAAATCATCAAAAAAGCCTCAAAAAGGCCACTATTCGTTGATTTAAAGAGTCTATCAGTACTTCTGCGGTTTTATATAGAGTATCCAGACTTACCTCCCTACGTAAAGCCATGCAGAAACCACGAACAACCTCTACAACCATCACGCAGCACCAAGTTAAGGTGTTTGGACAATCCTTACAAAACCCTTATTTAAAACGATTTTTATAATAATCAGGATGGAAAGTGAGAATGCCTCAGGTTGCTTTTTTAAAGCCCTGGGCGGTGTATGTGAATCGATTGTTTTCGCTCACTTTTAGTCCGTAACTGCAATAAGATCATATCTTGGTGGAGGGGGATAAGGTTGAAAGCAATAGTAGTCTATCTCAGTACTTCAGGGAATACAAAAGCTATGGCCGAAGCAATAGCTCACGGGATTGAATCAAGGAATGTGGATGTAAAAGCTGTTAGCTTTTATGATGTAAAACCCGAAGAACTCAATGAAGCAGAAGCAATTGCAATTGGCTCTTCAACATTTGACCATAAAATGCTGCTGCCACCTATGGAGAAATTCATGAATGAAACGCTTGTTTCTGTAAATCCGAAGGGTAAAATAGGAGCCGCTTTTGGGTCATACGGATGGAGTGGAGAAGCGCCTATACTGATAGCCGATAAGATGCGAGAGATGGGAATGGCTGTGATAGACCCCGTACTTCGGATTCTTCACAAGCCCACAGATAAGGACTTGCAGGAATGCAAAAGACTCGGAGTTGATATTGCTGAAAAGCTGAAGCACAGGAACAAATAAGCTTAGAGCCTGTCTGAATATTATATTTTTCTTATTTTCTTAAGTTTTGATACGATCCAGTCTTCTAATCATTATGAGGACCCTAGCAGCATATATGAATGCTTGACTTGATTCTGTCAATCCTTCATAATCTTTACTCAAACGTCGACAGTTTTCCAATGCGCAAATTGGTGGGGTAACATTCGCCATGCACAACCAGAACGCAGAAATAAAATATGGAATTCAATATTTCTCGATAAGAATGAACGTTTTCTACCTCGATTAGTGTCGGGATTCGGGAAATAAGATTTAATTATATTCCAATTTCTATCAGATAAATCACTTAGATAAGGAATTATTCTGTTTTGTTTTGGAACTAACGAACAATCTGGATGCAAGTATTATTTAATTTTAAGGCAGTCTCTTAGAAAACACAAGACCAAAAGCGAAGGGTACACCAGATTTCACTAACCAATCTTCATCCATGGTCGTCTATGTAAATCGTCCCATGTCTTTTGTTTATCTGGCATGGATGAAAACCATCATTAAGTAGCTCCTCAACGCCCGAATGCTCACGAAGTGGGCATATATCGGGCGGTCACTGACAAAAAAGAATAAATAATGAAGCAAAAATAGAACGTGCTGCAGGTTGGAAAATGTTAGCAGCAACCGCAAGAGCCTAAAAAAGGAATTTTAAGCAATTATTCCAATTTCAAAAATCCTGTTTTAAACACCTCTGTATTTAAACACAGTATCTCTACTATCTCGATATCAAATAATTCCTTCTTCTTTGAATTATTACCCGACCAGCCTGATTATTCCTATCCTGGGTTCGTAACACTGCCCGTCTTCGAGAAGGGAGCGGACAACTTCTTCCACAACCTCATCAGTAATGCCTCTGGAAACTGCCGTATCCACAAAAGATGCATAGTCAACTCCTTTGTTTCCACCCATTTCCCTGAGGAGCTCAAGCACAAATTCCTTCTGGTCGGCGTTGGTCCCTGCATTATTCTCGGAATCAAAATCAAGGGACTTGAGACCTTCCCTGATGGAAGCTCGAAGCAGTTTTGCAAATTCCTGAGGAGCATGTTCCCGCTCAAGAGTAATAGAAATACCTTCCGCAAGCTCAGAATAAACACCTTTCTCCAGGAGGTACTCCCGAAGTTTTTCTTCGCGATAGCCGCTAGCCAGAGCATCCGAGAAGGCTTCAAGTCTCTCAATAGTCTGCTCTGCTGTGTCCACAACCCACCTGTTGCGGATCTCTTCATCAACTACGTTTGCTTCTTCAGCCCGGATAGAGACAAAAACCGATCCTGGCTCGGGCTCGTAAATCCGGACTTTGCCCGTAAGGGCAATGAAGGCAGGAATCGGGACAGTTGATAAGAAAATAGATGCATCAAGCTGATACTGTCCGGCGTAAACCGTAAAAGCTCCTGTAGGATCAACTATTCTTGCTTTCCACATGTCGTTTTGTGTACCTACACTATCAAGCTCCGTGATTACTCCGACAATGAAGACTCGGTTGAGGATAAGCCCGAGAGGGCTAATAAGCAAATTAGGAGTTTTTGAATCTGTTTCCTGGGAGTCAGGTCTGGCTGATTTTTCAAGCTCTCTACAGGCTTCAAGTTCCCTTGCAAAAACCCTTTTTGCAACTTCCCGCTTAAGCAAGATCTATTCCTCCACTGGAAACCTGTGAATTCCTGTCCTGTGTATCCTCTTCATCCGGTCCGAGCCTGTGAAGCAATTCCACTACCCTGATAGCAAGGTCGTCTTCAGGTACCCAGGCTTTTTCAGCTACAAAGAAAATCCCATAATCACTCTTTGACGAGTTCCCACGAACTGCAAGGTAACGGCCTGTGAGGAAACGCCTGAGGTCTTCGTAGACTGCATCTTTAGAGACATCAGAAAACATTAGCTGTTCGGCTTCTTCAAGAGTTTTTCCATAGACAATCTCGGCAAGTTCTCTGGGAAACGTTACAGATATAGACCCTGTGCCGTCATCCAGTACGGCTTTAATCCGCATGTCCCTTATGCCTTCTACCTTGCCGTGAACCCTGCAGCTCCCTTTTTGAATTACACGTCCACATTCAGGGCAGCGGGTAATAATTCCTGAGCCCGGCCGGACTGAAATTATATTACCAGATGCAGTCACATCGAACATGCTGTCTCTTGAGCTTATTTCTTCGATTCTGAGAGGTAGAGGGTCTTTTCCTGCGGACTCGAAAGTGAAGGTGAGTTTTCCTGCCTCTTCTGGCTTAACAGGAGATACTTTTGTGCCGCTAAGGATGTTGACTGAAAGCATTCCTCTGAACACTCGGATCTGAGCTCCCTCAATTCGGATTATGCTACCTATATCTATTCCCGGAAGCTCAATCCAGGCAGTAAAAGGCAGCCTGCCAGTCTCATCTCCAAGTACACCTGAAATTACTCTGGACTGGCGGCCTTTGACCAAAACTTCCCTGTGGGCAAGCTGAAGCACGCAGGCAACAGTCCCTACGGAAAAATCTGCAGCTCCGATATCAATTAATTTTTTTGTCTGGCTTCCTGAGAGCTCCAACAGGGAAGGGAGAGGCGAGTTTGGGATTTTTGACACCAGAGATTGTTCCCCTATAGAAAGCCTGACCCTGTTCTGCCATACGCGGGTATAGGCATTTCTGATATTAACTACGTCTCCTATTGAGCCTGGCAACTCTTTCCACGAAGAAAACATTACTGAACCTGTTTCATCTGCAAGAACTCCGGTATAGAGCTTAGAAGGCCCTTCCTGAGTTCCATCCTGATGACGGATTGATTTTTCCCCTAGATCCAGAATCCTCCCTGTAATTTCAAAACTCTTGAGACTAGCTGAAAGATCCTTTACCTTCAGGACTCTGCTTTTTCCTCCAAACTTTCGGAGAATACTCTCTTTTGCAACATCTGGCGGTACGCGAAAAGCAAGAAGTTTATTAAATTCTGCACGGATGCCAGTCTCTTCAATATCTCCAAGCGCCCTGGTTAATTCCTCAAGGTGGGGCGCGATTTTCTCATCCATTTTAAGCCTCCATTTGAGACACAACAAAATAATTATGATCTACAGTATATCTACATTAATTATAGTAATTATATAAATTCTGCATTAATTATATACTAATTATGTAGTAATTGTACATTAATCATATAGTAATTCTATGTTAATTTTAGAGTGAAGCTACATTAACTTAGAGTGAAGCTACACTAATTTAGAGTGATGCTACATTAACTTAGAGTGATTCTATAATTAATTATTTCACGAGATTTCGGGTTTTATTTCATACTCACGAATCTCATTTATTTCGAGAATTCAAATCCTAGCAGGTGACTCTAAAAGGAAGATAAGTCGCAATCTTATATCTGCGAATTAATATAAGGGATGCGTTAAAAACTAATTTTTTGCATGGTAAGGATAGACTATTATATAAGGATAATTATTTAAAATTTTAAGGATGAAATTTCACAATCTAAAAGTGATTATTTAAAAATAAAGATAGATTGTTCAGAGCTCCTTATTCCAAGAACTATATCAACACTATTATTCAGTCCCAACTTGACAAAATATTGAAATTACTTGTTCTGAAAAAAAGATAGAACTTAAAAAAGGAAAAACTTAACTTCTCCTGAAAAGATAGAGCATAGTGAGAAGGCAAGAAGGATATGAAGGTTAAGAGGAACTGAAGATGGGAAGAGTAAAAGAGAGGAATTTGCGAGTCTTCAAAATAATAGCGCTTTCAGCCATTCTGGCAGTTATCTGCGCCTGTTCTGCCGTTTCCGCCGATAACTTAAAGGTAGATCCTTCAGCAAAAGGGAACTATAGCTCAGCAGAAGGGAATTACAGCACTATACAGGCCGCAGTAGATGCAGCGAAGGATGAAGACACAATTTTCGTAAACTCTGGAATTTATATTGAAAATCTCAAGATAAACAAGCAAGTCAGAATCTGGTCCAATTCGAGGAGTCCTGAGGATACAATTATCAGGGCAGCAGATCCTGAACAAAGCACCGTGGAAATAAGTGGGAACAGAGTATCTTTTAGTGGGTTTGGGATTGAAGGTTCGGAAAAAGTAGGAATTCTACTATCAGGGGCAAAAAACTGTTTTGTTAACAATAATAGAGTTCACGGAGAGGAAAACGGAATTATCGTCAGTCACTCCGAAAGCAACACAATAAGTGATAATATAGTGACCCTGAATGAAAAGGGGATAATCCTCCTAAGTTCGGACTCGAATACCATTGAAGACAACATCATTGCCTATAACTATGGTTTTGGAATCTCAATTGAAGGGAGCAAGAAGAATATTATCTGTAACAATTACTTCAAAAACGCCGAAAACGTCGAAGAAGAAGCTGTAAACGCGGAAAATATCTGGCAGAGTCCTCTCCTAACCAGACAGAATATTGTTCGGGGCCCTTACATTGGAGGGAACTTCTGGGCAGACCTCTATGGCATGGGTTACAGCGAGACCTGTGTGGATGAAAACAAAAACGGAGTATGTGACGTTTCATATAACGTAACAGGGGGAGGAATTGATAAGTTTCCGCTCTATCCTAAAGTCCCGAGTGCCGTTAAAGCCCTTGAAAGCAAGCTAAATTCCACTGCAAGCGCCTATGAACAGGGTATGACCGCCAAGAAAAATGCGATCAAGGAGACAATTCCTGTTAAACCAACCGAAGGAACAAAAGAATCCTCAGAAACTCCTGGTATGGGGCTGGGAATTGCAGTCCTGTCTGCTGGAGCAGCCTGTTTCCTTAAACGGAAGAAATAAAGCATTGATGGTTAGCAGAATACTTTGTACACTGCCATACATGAAGTGGAATTTAAGAAAGTAAAGTTCTTTCAAAGCGTAAAATTTTAATATGTTGAAGCTGAAGATATTGTTGAAACTAAGCTATTGAATACGATTTTTTCTTTATTTTTTATTTTTTTCCTTTTTTTTCATTCAAAAATTTAATACTATAAGTCACTGGTAATTTTTAACTTCTTTTTGTAATCTTAGTTGTATAAAATCCATTAATCTTTTATTTTGGAGATAATTACCAAAAAAAATAATTGTTGTATCCTGAAATGATTTCGCATATTCAAGATGTTTTGCCACTTCAATCTTTGATACAACATCAGGCAGCCCAATTGAGTCAAAAGTTAAAGAAATTTCAATTTCACCATGGTTATATAGACTGGACAGAAAATAAGAAACCAATTAGAACTGCAGTATGATAGTGAGTCATCTGTACCTGAATTATTTGCGATATAAGAATCTCAAAAAGCGAAATTATTTTGGGATAAAACAAAAAAGAATAAAATGAGAGGAAATAAATTCTTAACCGATAACCAATGTATCAGGTTTCAACTACTTATACAAGTAATGTAGCAGTATCACTATCTCCATTGGTATCCTCTACTGTTAAAACTACATTATGAGTACGGAATCCACTGGCGTATACATGTGTGGGATTCTTAGCTGCTGAATTTGGTGTTCCATCATCAAAGTCCCAATCATATGTTAATGGTGCGTCTCCTGTGGTTCCGGCAGAAGAGAACTTTACTGTGTAAGATCCTATAGTACCTTTAGCTTTAGCTCCGGCTGTGCGCTTACCGATGCAGCTGTCACTGATGCTACAAAAAGGACTACTAGCAAAATAGCTAGTGTCCTTTTTATTGTTAATTTCCCCATTTGTTCACACTCCCTACTTTGTTCGATTTGATACAATTTTTGAATTTCAATTCACTTCCATTGGCAAGTACACTGCGTAAATATCGTTTACCAATTGATCATTCAGATCTACTTGTTGAAGATTATTGTATTGGTACATTTATTCTCTATCTGAATGGAAATCGTTAACACGCACTTTACTTAGATATACGCAAAGATGCTATTTATTTTTAAACATGGCAGTAGTTAAAATTAATCCAACTTTTAATATAACTTTAGGCCTATCGGCAAATTAACTCTACATCTTTATACATCTGCGGAATTGGGTTAACATGCCATTGGAAGTGATTTTTGAATTATATCACTAGGGAGTTATTATCCAGTGAATATAAATACCGTAGAAATATAAATAAGAATCCAATGATATTTAAAAGCCGATACCATCTGGTCGAGCTTGCTAGGCCCTATCTCAAAAGTTTGGCAATATTTCGCCAGCTTTCCTCTTTCCCTCAGTAATTTGTAAAATGACACTGATTAATCAATATATATCGATTTAGAGTATCATATAGCCTTAATTACTATATATTGAGAAGATTATACGTAAAATGTAAATTGGTCGTGTACACGAGTCATGGATCAATTCTGAATAACGAGTACTTAGCCATGTGTTTGAGAAATGTATAGAAAGCTTCTAACGATTATGGTTTTCAACAACTCACACCCACGACCTGTAAATTAATGTACAAAAAATCTGCTTCACAATCAAGGAAATCATTACTTTCGAATGACATTCTAAGGGCTTCAAAGGTTATTAATATTGTATTATTTTCCTAAATCTATTCAAAGTTTTGTCTGGAATGTTTTAGTCTGCTAAAAAAGTATAACTTTTTATTTATTATTAACATCTTTTGCATTGTTTTGTATACATTCAATTATTTTATTGACATCATCATTAAACTGTTTTTCTAAATTTTCACAGGCGGTGTACCGGAAGTTCAGTAAATTCTGAATTACTCGGTGTCCTTTTTTATTACTGCAGCAAGAACAGGATTGTCGTTTTACTGATGCATAGGTTGTTGAATAAGAAAGAGCGATTACTCGCTCTCCCTCTTCTAAGAACTGGACGTGCACCTTTCAATGCATCCAGCTCAAGCGTTCTATAACCTTTTCTGTATCAGGCAGCAGCTTTTTTTTTTTCAAACGGAATGACTATTCCGGAATCTTATTTTGCTCTGACGTTCACGGAAGTAGTCAGTATCAAGAAATGGATGCATTTGTAATTTTAAAGGAATATGTCTATAGATTCTGGTTTTGGATAAAAACAATAGACTGTTTCTTTCTGTTTTGAAGTTCCACTTTCGTGTAGCATTCCGTTTCCAATATTTGTTAATAATCCAAGTTTTGGACTTATTCGGATGTCTCCTTTTTGCCCATCTCCATAACATTTCCCAGATTCTGTGGTCAAGAGTCTGGAATACGTCAAAAGAGACCACTGAATTGTGGTAGTTGGTCCAACCTCTGATTATGGGATTTAGTTTGGAGATTAAATTTTCTTGGGACCATGCCATCCCTTTCCTTAAGGTTTGACTGATTGTTTCAGTGAATCTTTTAATGGACTTCTTGGAGGGTTTTGTCAGAAGCTTACCATTGTACTTACGGAAGTTCCAGCTCAGAAAGTCGAAGCCTTCATTAATGTTTGTGATAAGAGTCTTATCATCAGATAACTCGAGACCTCTTTCCTTGAGAAAAACAGCAATCTTGTCTTTGATTTCTCTGGCAGTTTCTTCTGAATTAGCAGTTACTATGAAATCATCGCAGTATCTGATGAAGTTGACCTTGGTTGAGTTTTTACTTCTTTTTGGGTATTCAGCCAAAAATAGCTTTTCAAGGCCGTCCAATGTCATATTCGCCAGAATAGGGGAGATTGTCCCGCCCTGGGGCGTGCCTGCTTTGGTTGGATTCAGATGACGTTTATATATAAATCCTGCTTTAAGAAATTGGGTTAGTATTGATTTTTCCATCGGAATATTGGTCAACAACCACTGATGATTAATATTATCGAAGCATCCTTTAATATCACCTTCAAGGATCCATTGGGCTGAATTTTTCTTGCTTAGGCATAGAAAGATTTGCTCACGAGCATCTTTAGTACTTCGATGTCTTCTAAATCCAAAGGATCTGAGATCAGACATAGTTTCAGCTATGGGTTCAAGGGCTAACGCATATAAAGATTGCATAGCTCTATCATACATAGTGGGGATACCTAAGGGACGTTTCTTCTTCTTACCAGGTTTATTGATGAAGACTCTTTTAAGGGGATTTGCTTTGTATCTTTTACCAGTGAGATTGAGGACAGCTTTTATCTTGGAATCAGGTGTAAACCATTTCTCACCATCGATTCCAGGAGTCCTTTTTCCTTTACTTTGAGTGACTCTTCTTACTGCCAAGAGTTTGGCTGAGAAGGAATGAGTCAGCAAATACTGTAATCTCTTGACAAGGTTCCATTTGTTTTGTAAGACTGCTTTTGTAATCCGGGTTTGCAGCTTGTTAACACTCTTCTCTACTTGTTTCCAGTTGATGCTTTTCCATTTCTGGAATGAGTGAGCGTCTGTAAGTTTCTTATCCTGGTAGGATATCGTTGAAATACTTACATTCAAAAGTTTGCCTCCTTTCATACAGTAGAACACCATCAGTAAGTCGGCATCCTTTCGGATCGAGGCAAAGTTTGAACCCCTATCCAATCAATTACGGATTGGCATTCGCTTTTTACTGAATCCTTTACCCTCTATGCCATTAATTCCCTTCACAGGGTCTCTACCTTCTTTTTTTTTAGGAGCATATAGGGCTTACCAAGTTCTATGTCAAAAATAATGCAAATGCTTTAGAAGCCATCTATAGACCGGAAAGCGTCTGTCCATTTTCTGCAATGTCGGTAACACCATCACAGCCTGCTTTCATACCGTTTGGTTCAAGCGTATCAGTCTAATTTCGCTTGTCGGTTTTAACGACCCGTACAATGGTTCAACATGTGTTTCTTCATGGCATTTTTACCCTAGCAGATGACCCAAATTAGACTTTTAGGATTCTCCACATTGTCTTACGAGCTTAGCACACCTGCATTACTGCTGATGCACCTCATAATGGGGTTACCCCAAATGGAAAGGGTAGCACAAGGCAATTTTTGACATAACTTCTTGTCGCACTTACCGTAAAACCTATGTATTTTCTAAGTTTCAGCCGAAATTAAAGGACATTACCTGAATTGAGAAAAATACGTAGATTTTACTCAAAGCGCTGTATAATGAAAAATGAAAAGTCAAAATATTGCTATCAGATTGAATTCTTGTCCCAGAGTGATAAAAAGAGAAAGGGAAAAAGGCTCTTCGCTGTTTTGTGTGGGTTGAAAATTATTGTTTAGTTCGAAAGTATTCAGATCTAATAGAGAAACATCAAGCTTGAATGCGATTTTCAACAACAACTGTTCCTAAATTTTATATATGCCACTCAAACATTGAGTGGCTGAAATGTAAGTTACCCACACAAAACAGCGAAGAGCCGGGAAAAAATTGCAGATTTTAACGTAAAGCCTGCACATAGAAATCATTGAAGCATATTTTTAAACAAGTATCTAAACCTAATTAGCTTCATAGGCGATTGCACTCGATAATATACTTCAAATGAGTAGATCTTAAAAAAGAAACCGATTAATCTACGTTTTCTTATTAACGGGAAAAATGCAGAAAAAATGAATGGAAAGAAATAGAAGAAGGAAAACAGTTTTCTGTCATTACCTTCCCGAAAATCACTTGTGGGCAAAATAAGCCACAACTTTTTCCTCATCTACAGCATCAATTCTGCAGAAGCCGAAGCGTTCGAACTGTACAATCTTATCAAGTTCGGCTGCAATCCCATGTTCTCCGATACCTTCGATATCGCCTTCAGGGCCGCGTACTTTAACGGAAATTCCATCAATAGGAGCCCAGTGAATGATTTTTGCTTTTGCTTTTTTAAGGGCTTCAAGGGAAACGTCTGAGATTTTTGCCTGAAGTGGAGAAAGGGAAGTAATTTCGATATTGCAGAAATCTTTTAAGCGGAGAATGAGGCCGACTTCCAACTTTTCGACATCATCCATGCAGACAAGCACCTTATTTCCTACTGGAATTTCCCTTACACCTCTCGAATGGTCAGTGGGGTGGAGAGGAAGTTTTGCAACTGTAGGCTCAGAATCTGTAATTTCCAGTTCTACGGGGTTCCAGACAAAGAAATAGCGGTTTGCAATAGGGTCCACAATTTTGCGATTTTCGGCATAGAGGGACTCCATACTTATGCTCACATCGGTCATTCCGACTCCCATCTCTATCATGAACTTTTTGAGGGCTTCAGCCTGGATTCCGCGGCGGCGGATTGCACGAATTGTGGGCAGCCTCGGGTCATCCCAGCCGGTGTATTCTCCTGACTCTATGGCTTTTCGGAGGCCGCTTGTACTGAATTTGCCGAATTCATGGATTTTAACTCTTCCCCAGTGGGTTGTTCGGGGGTACTCCCAGCCGAAGTATTTGTAGATGTAGCCCTGCCGTTTTTCGCTGTCCATAAGGTCTTTGCCACGGATGATATGGGTCATGCCCAGTTCGTGGTCTTCGATAGCCCCTGCGAAATCCAGAAGGGGCCAGACAACATATTTATCTCCGATTTCAGGACGGGGATGGGACATCTTTCGGATTCTGAATGCACCCCAGTCCCGTAGAGCGGGGTCCTTGTGATCAATATCGGTTTTTATTCTCAACACTGCCTGCTGGTCTTCGTATTCTCCGGCAAGCATAGCCTCCCAGTGCATGAGGTTTTCCTCAGGGCTCGCGCCTCTATGCATACAGGCTTTTTTGGCATCCTTTAATTCTTTAAATTCTCCTCCTGTACAGAAACAGACATAGGCTTTGCCCATCTCAATGAGCTTTCTTGCATAATCGTAATAGAGAGGGAAATGGTCAGAAGCATAGACTACCTGGTCAGGCACAACTCCTAGCCATTTGAAGTCATCAAGGTACCATTCATAGGCTTCAAGCATCGGCCTTTTTATGTCAGGATCGGTATCATCGAAACGCAGGACAAACTTTCCTTTGTACATCTTTACGTACTCGGAATTGACTACCATGCCTCTTGCACTGCCCAGGGTCCCTGGCCCGTTGGGGTTTGGAGCAAAACGCATTACAACCTTCCCCATTTCTGCTCCTTCAAGGGGTTTTAAACCTTTATCAGGCTCTCTCTTAACGCTCAGGGCTTCGATGAGCTCGGGCGCAATTTGAGAAAGTCTGGATTCCCAGGCTTCAGGGTTTCCTTTAGCAATTTCGGATACAATGGATTCAAGAGCTTCGGATACTGCATTGGGGTCGGATCTGAGTTGAGGATACTCCCCCATTACCTTTCCCATTACAGCTTTGGGCTGAGGGGCTTTCCCGTATTTTACAGCATTTTGTAAAGCGTATTTTTCTATTGTTTTAAGGTCTTCAGAACTTAAAGTCATAGGAGTTTCTCCAAAAAATAAACCCGGATTAGATGAGATAAGAACGTAAGGTAAACTCAATTTATGATACTCAAGGAAAACTAAGCATCCAGTGAGATGAGTTAATCGATAATTGGGGAAAAACATGTAAATAGCATTATAAAAAGTCACCGAACCTCTAATAACTTAAAAAATAGGAAAAGAACTTTCCGGAAATATCCCATTATTTAATGTATCTTATTTAGGGAAATGAGTTTACCTATCTGGAAATGAATTTACTTTATTTCGGAATGGAAGCTTCGATCTCCCGGATACGGGATACTTTGTCATTGATTTTTTCAAGCTCTTGCTCAAACTCCTGCAGGAATTTGGGGACCGCATCCCCTGGTACTGCACCCTGGGCAGAGGGTTTAATAAGGTTAGCCTGCTCAAGGACCCTGAGAGAGTAGCGCACTTTATGGTTCTGCATTCCGGTTACATCTGCGAGTCTCAGAATTCCAATGGGGGCTTCTTCAATCACTTTTTTGAGCACCAGCAGGTGGCGCTCGGTAAGTTCAAGTTCGTTTCCGATATGCTCAAGCAGCATCAGACAACCTCGTTTCTAAGTGTTCCGATTCCCTGGATTTCCACTTCCACAGTATCTCCCCGATGCATTTCTCCAACTCCGGAGGGGGTCCCTGTCGCAATTACATCTCCCACTTCCAGGGTCATGATCTCAGTGATGAATTCAATAAGGTAGGGGATATCAAAAATAAGATTTGAGGTACTGGATTCCTGTCTGGTTTCTCCATTTACCCTGCAGGTAATTTTTGCGTCCGAAACATCCAGTTCGTCTGGAGTAGCAAGATAGGGCCCTAAAGCTGCAAAGGTATCAAAACTCTTCGCCCTTGTCCACTGCCCATCTTTTTGCTGGAGATCCCGTGCAGTTACATCGTTAAAACAGGTATAACCTGCAATCACATCCTCAGCCCTTTCGGCTGAAATATTCTTACAGCGCTTACAGATAACGACTGCAAGTTCGGCCTCATAGTCCACTCTCGAGCTGGAAGGGGGGTAAATTATCTTATCTTCATGCCCTATAACTGCAGACGGAGGTTTTAAAAAAAGAACCGGATTTTCCGGGATTTCCACGGAAAACTCTTTAGCATGGTCCCGGTAATTCAGGCCAACGCAGACGATCTTAGTGGGAGATACAGGCGGAAGGATGCGGAGTTCTGATAGTTCAAAGATTCCTGCGTGAATCTCTCCTCGGGGATACACGCGCCCATTATCGATTTCTCCGTAAAAAATCTCATCTCCTGATCTGAACTTTCCAATCATGTCCTCGCCTTCTCCTGCTTTTAAGAAGCTTTTTGCCTGCTTTTGTTTTTAAGGGATATATTGAAACTTAAATTTTAATTCTTCGCCCACTGGCATCCCGAGTGTATTTCCCGAGTTCAGAATCAAGAAGCTGTATACCTGAAAAGACAGGTCCGTCCTTACAAACCCTGAGCCCTGACCTGTCTATACAGCATGCCCCGCAAACTCCAATGCCGCATTTAAAATAACGGTGGAGGCTGAATTCCGCTTTCTCAAGAACTTTTCCATCCTCAAGAAGTTTGAAGACAGAAGCCATCATTATTTCCGGGCCGCAGACCGCAATCCTGTCATAAGCTGAAATATCGAGCCCCCTGAGAACATCGGTTACAAAACCCTTTGTCCCTTTAGAGCCGTCATCCGTAGAAACGTAGATTTCCCCTGCCGCCGCAAAGCGCTCTTCAAATATCAAGTCGTCTGCACTCCTTGCTCCAAGAATCGTGTGCACCTCAGAGCGAGCTGCATTGGCTGCATCTGCATAAGGAGCAAGAGGAGCCGCTCCGACTCCGCCTGCAATAATTAGAATTTTTTCACCCTTAGAAGGAAGAGAAAAGCCCTTTCCGAAAGGCCCTCTGAGCCCGAAAGAATCCCCTTCTTTTAAGGCAAAAAGTTTTGAAGTTGCCTCCCCTACATTCTGGACAGTTATAGAGTTTTTCCTGGAAAGGCCCATAGGCACTTCGTCTACGCCCCTGACCCAGACCATTAAAAACTGGCCTGGCTCCATAGCCTCAAAATGGAGATCAAAGAAAAAAGTCCTGACTGAAGGAGATTCTTCAGTTATCTGTAATATTGTAGCATTAAGAGGAAGCATTAGACCATCTCATGCGAAAGTCCTATTAAACTTTTTACATTCGAATTGCCTTTCTTCTGGAGAAAAGCTTCAATCCCTGTACTGATTTCTAAGAAAATATCAAGCCTGTCATATACTGCAGATCCAACCTGTACAGCTGACGCCCCTGCCATCATCATTTCTACCGCATCCTGCCAGGAAGAAACTCCTCCTACTCCGATTATAGGAATCTCAAGAGCAGTATAGAGGTCATAAACGCATTTAACAGCTACAGGCTTGACAGCTTTTCCAGAGAGCCCGCCTGAACGGTTTCCCAGGACAGGATACCCGGATTCGATATCTATGGCCATCCCTTTTAAAGTATTGATTGCAACAACAGCATCCGCACCCCCGGATTCAGCTGCAGTCCCTATGGACGTAATATCTGAAACATTTGGGGTAAGCTTAACCCATACAGGCACGTTCACCACATCTTTTACTGCCGCTGTGATTGCTTCTACAAGACAGGGGTTAGAGCCGACCGCAGCCCCGTATCCCTCGGCATGGGGGCAGCTCACATTAAGTTCAAAAGCATCAGGATTGCCGGGAAGCAGACCTTCCGCAACTTCTGTAAATTCAGCTGCAGTTCCGCCGAAGATGCTTGCAATTATCGGAACCCCGGAGTCCTTTTTTGCAATTTCGAGTTCCTGCAGGAAGCCAGGATAGGAGGGATTCGGAAGTCCCATAGCATTCAAAAAGCCGCAGTCAAGCTTGATCATGCTCGGGTTAGGATGCCCGGTTTTAGGTGTAGGGCCTATAGACTTAGTCACAACGGCTCCTGCCCCCCCTTCCCGCGCAACCCTGCAAAGCGATGCCCCTGTTGTGCCAAGAATACCTGCTGCAAGAATTGTCGGATTTTTCAATTCAAGTCCGGTAAGAGTATACATTATAATTCCTTTCGTGCTCTGGAAAGTTATACATTAATTGTATGGTCGTCGGATTAATTGTATGAATAGTCGGAGTTGCATGAATCGTCGCAAGAGTCCCTGGATATCTGAAGGAGAGCTTCTTCAGCCAACCTTTTGCCTCCCATTTCCACAAGTCTTTGCCCGAGTTCTCTGGCTTTTTCAATGCCTCCGCGCATGGGGATAAACTCGTCTATTCTGACAGTCTCCCGTCCGTCCAGAGAGAGAACTTCGGCCCGGACATGGATTTCTTTCCTATCAGGCGTAATTTCTGCATAGGAACCTAAAGGAGTAGTACAACCTCCTCCCAGTTCGGTAATCAGGATACGCTCTATTTCAGTGACAATGCGGCTCTCATTATGGTCAAGTTTGGAAACTGCATCTTCGGCTTCAGTACCTGTTCTTGTGACCACTGCAACCGTACCCTGGTTAGGGGAGGGACAGAAGAAGTCTGGGGAAAGGATTTCCCCTTCAAGCTCCCAGCCCATGCGTTCAAGCCCTGCCTTTGCAAGCAAAATCCCGTCGTATTGCCCTTCTTGGAGCTTCCTGAGCCTTGTGTCGATATTCCCTCTTAAATCCTGGGTAATGAGATCAGGCCTGTAGCGTTTGATCTGGGCAGCTCTTCTCAGGGAACTGGTTCCTATAATTGACTGCTCGGGCAGGTCGTCAAGTGGACTGCCGTCATATGTGAGCAGGATATCGAACGGGGTATCTCGCTTCAAAACAGCGGCAGTTGAAAGCGAAGGTGGCCGTACAGTAGGCATGTCCTTCATAGAATGGACAGCTATATCGATCTCTCCTGCAAGCATAACATCATCCAGTTCCCTTACAAAAGCTCCAACTCCACTGGATACTGCATGCAAAGGGCGGTCCGTAAACCGATCTCCGCTTGTCTTTATAATTTTCAAGCTGGTTTCAAAACCCAGTTCTTCCAAAAGGCGTGCAACATTCTTCGCCTGGGCAAGCGCAAGCTGGCTGCCCCTTGTACCTATAATCATGTGAATCCTCATTTTTCAAAGACGTGATTCATTTCAAAGACATGAATCTACTCAGAGATTTTCAGTATATGCTTCAAGAGTTTTTTTGATATCTTCCTCACTATGGGCTGCAGAGACGAAATTCGTCTCAAACTGAGAGGGTGGAAGGAAAATTCCGCTTGCAAGCATTCTGTGGAAGAAGGCAAGGTAACCCTCTTTATCGCATTTCAGAACCTCCTGGTAATTATGAGGCTCCGGTCCGAAGAAAATCATGAACATGGAAGCAATTCCGCATACATTATAATCAAGCCCTTCATCTTCAACGATTTCAGAAAGTGAAGCTCTCAGGTAATCGCCTGTTGAATTAACTTTTTCATGGATATTTTCCTGCTTCAGATAATCAAGCATTGCAATACCCGCAGCTACCGAACATGGACTTCCACTGAAAGTTCCTGCCTGGTAGACTGCTCCTGATGGGGAGATCATTTCCATTATTTCTTTGCGCCCGCCAAAAACCCCTATAGGCAAGCCTCCACCTGCGATCTTTCCAAGTGTGGTCATATCTGGCACAACCCCAAAGTATTCCTGTGCCCCTCCCATTGCAAGCCTGAACCCGGTAATGACCTCATCGAAAATGAGAAGCACATCATTTTCCAGGGTAAGCTTCCTCAACTCCTCCAGGTAGCCAGGCAACGGAATTACAGGACCTATATTTCCCATTACTGGTTCTATGATCACTGCAGCCAGATCATTCCTGTTCTTCTCTACAAGTTCGGCCATAGTTTCAATATCATTGTAGGGAGCTTGCAGGGTATGTTTCGTGAAATCTGCAGGAATGCCAAGGGAGTCAGGCTCTCCCAGAGTTGTAGCTCCGGAACCTGCTTTTACAAGAACCGCATCATGGGCACCGTGAAATCCACCTTCGATCTTCACAAATTTGTTTCGGCCTGTAAAGCCGCGGGCAAGCCGCAGGGCACTCATTGTAGCTTCAGTTCCGGTAGAAACAAAACGAAGCATGTCAATGCTTGGATAATACCCTGCAATTTTTTCTGCCAGGGTTACCTCAAGCTCTGTAGGAGTCCCATAAAGCCAGCCTTTATCCAGCTGAGCTTTAATAGCTTCCTTTATTACCGGGTGATTGTGCCCAAGAATAGCAGGCCCATAAGCCATGCAGTAATCAATATACTCGTTACCGTCAATATCCCTTATCTTTGAACCGTCAGCTGAAGCCGTATAGAATGGATAGGGCTTGATTGCACGCACAGGACTGCTTACCCCACCCGGAATAAGGGTCTTTGCTTTCTCAAACATCTGTCTGGATTTATCAAGTGTCATCTCAGATACCATGGAAATCTCACCGGATTGGACTGAAAATCTTCAATATCGGGTTCATAAATTATCGTGAAATTCTGATTCAAAAGTTATTAAACTGAACTTATAACAGTTATTAAACTGAACTTATTATACTGAAGTGATTTTACTAAAGTGATTTTACTGAAATGGTTTTACGGAACTTATTATACTAAAATGATTTTACTGAAATGGTTTGACTGGAATTATTATTTACTGGAATTAGTATTGCTGGAACCATTATCTGCTGGAATTATTATTTACTGAAATTATTATTTACTGAATTATTATACTGAACTGTGGATTTACTGGACATTTAAGTAAAGGTAATTTACTCCTTTTTGTAAGTAATTTTACTCCTTTCTGTAGGTGTTCTACTCCTTTCTGTATTCCTACTTCTATCTTTATAACAGAGCCTCCCTCTATTAAGCAGTTATTGATGACCAAGCGGGTGAAACGAGAAATAGATTTAAAAATGAAAAAGGAGCGCCAAGAAGAACGAACGAAGCTTCCTGAGAAGTAAAAGCTCCTGAAAAAGATGTTCTTATTTCAGCATGCGGGCAGCATCCTTTGCAAAGTAGGTAATTATAATATCTGCTCCAGCCCTTTTTATAGAAATAAGAGATTCGTATATAGCTTTCTTTTCATCAAGCCAACCGTTAGCTGCCGCTGCTTTAATCATGGCATATTCTCCGCTTACATTGTATGCAGCTATTGGCATGCCGAAGTCTGTCTTGACACGATAGATAATATCCAGGTAAGGAAGGGCTGGCTTTACCATTATGATATCTGCCCCTTCGGCAATATCAAGGGTTACTTCCCTGAGAGCCTCATTGCTGTTTGCAGGATCCATCTGGTGTGTAGAGCGGTCTCCAAAAGAGCAACCTGATTCGGCAGCGTCCCTGAAAGGCCCATAGAAAGAAGAGAAGTATTTTGCAGCATAAGACATGATTGGAATATTCTCAAAGCCGCTGGAATCGAGTGCTTGCCGGATAGCCTCTACCATGCCGTCCATCATTCCGGAGGGAGCTACCATATCAGCTCCAGCTCTTGCGTGGCTTACAGCAATCTTTCCCAAGAACGTCAAGAGTCGGATCGTTTAAGATTTCTTTAGTTTCGAAATCAATTATTCCGCAGTGTCCATGGCTTGTGTACTCACACATACATACATCAGTAATCACCACAAGCTCATCTCCCAGTTCTTCCTTGATCCTGCGGGTAGCTTCCTGGACAACATCAGTTTCTCCACAGGAGGAACTGCCCTCCGGATCCTTGAAAACAGGAACCCCGAAAATGATCACTGCAGGAATTCCGAGTTCTGCGACCGCTTTTGCTTCTTTTATAACTTCAGAGAGAGGAAATTTGTATATTCCTGGCATGGAGGAGATCTCAACAGGGGAATCAATATTCTCATCCACAAAAATGGGTTGAACCAGGTCGTCCACGGATAAGGTGGTCTCACGTACAAGGTTCTTGATCTTTCCTTTTCTCAACCGTCTTAACCTGATATCTGGAAACATGTAATAACTCCTTTATTACGAATTATTTTTTATGAATTGCCTTTTTCAGATACGCCTTTTTCCGAGACCCGATTTAATTCTTCTCCACAACCTGGCTTTATTTTTTCAACTTTTACCTTATACTTTTCCAGGCAGAAGACCCTTGAAACTACATCAAGGAATTCTTCATTTCCGAGTTCTGCAGCCTGACGGAGAACTTTTGTAGGCTCAGCCAGGATCTTGTTAACAATAGAATGAGTCAGATCATCAAGGACTTTAGTTTCAATTTCCCCTATAGTGTGATAGGAGCTAAGCCTGTTGACTGCCTTTTGCCTTTCTCTTATCCTGACATCATACACCTGCCGATAGAGGTCTGCAATAAGACGGTCGGCTCTCTGGCGCTTATATTGGAGATTTAAAAGTTTGATTTCTTCCTGAATTATAGATTCGGCTTTTCTAGCCTCCTCTCTTCTCATTTTAAGAGTCCTTTCGCTGATAACTCTCAGATTGTCGATATTGCACAGTTCGACATTCTCACACTCAGCAACAGACTCTTCGATATCTCTGGGGTTCGCTATATCGATAAGGAGTAGTTTACGACTTCTATTCTCTATAGCTTTTTCAACCATTTCCCTGGTAAGAATATAATGAGGAGCTCCAGTACCGCTGATAACGACATCAGCATTTTTAAGGTAGGTTTCGACGTCGCCAAGTTTGACTGCATGGCCTCCAAGTTCATACGCAATTTCTTCAGCCTTCTTGAAGGTGCGGTTAGCAATGTATATTGCCTCAATATCTTTTTCAGCCAGGGCCTTTGCAACAAGAACCCCTATTTCCCCTGCACCTATCACGAGCACGGATTTTCCTGTGAGCCCATCCAGAATATCCTCTGCCAGATCTACAGCGGCCGAACCTATGGAGACCGAGCCTTTATTGATTTTGGTTTCATTGCGGATCCGCTTTCCAACCTGAATAGCCTTGTCAAAAGCAGTATCCAGAATTTTTCCTGTCGTTCCCGCTTTCTTAGAGTAGGCGTAAAGCTCCTTCATCTGTCCCAGGATCTGGTCTTCCCCTACAATCATTGATTCAAGACCCCCTGCAAGCCTGAGCAGGTGCTCCAGGGTTTCATCATGGCCGTAGAAATCGATAATATGGGTGGAAGCTCCCATTTCCTTTGCAAAAGAAAAAAGTACACTACTGCTCTTGGGGGAAACAACGTAGATTTCAACACGGTTACACGTTTTTAAGACAACACACTCGTGAACAAACTCATGGTTGTACAGGTTATGGAGAAGACCGTCCAGATCTCCGTGCCAGGCGGACTCCATTTCTTCAACCTTTGCTTTTTTATGGGATATAACCATACTTGAGATTTCTGTCACAGAGAGCCTCCAGATAGAATGAATAAAGGAAATAGAATATAATATAAGAGAGTAAATTAAACTTTGTCCAGGAATCCTCAGCCTTTTTCATTAAAGGAATTCCCATTTGCAGAACGATTTTTATTTACGAACATCTCATTTGAAGAATAATTTTATTAACGAACATTTCATTTGCAGAATAATTTATTATGAATATTATTTTTACGAATGATCTGTTTATGAATATTCTCTTTGAGGGATAATTCTGTTTATGAACAATGTATTTGCAAAAGATTCTACTTATTAATTTCTCATTTGCAGAATGATTCTGCTTATTAATATCGTATTTGCAGAACAACTTACTTATGAACATTTCTATGCAGAATAATCTTTTCATTTGAAAAATCCGCTCTTCCTGCCAGGTTTTACTTGCCGGAATTTCCGGGGTAGTCAAAAATTATAGCATATGCCGCTTCTGCTGCCTTTTCGTAAGACTTGGAAAATCCTTCCCAGACAGTCTCGCTTTCCAGGACTTTCCAGAGAAGTTCTTTCCTTTCTCTTTGTTCTGCTACATGCTGTTTAAGATAGCTCCTGAGTTCATCCTGAAGCCTGATCATATCGGAGTATGCAGGAGTTATCACGCCTTCTATTTGCTTACGGGTATATTTTGAGACTGCGGGGCTGTGCCCTAGGGTGGAGATTCCGATTACAAGATCTCCTCTTTTTATGACAGACGGGATTACAACACTACCTAAAGCATCTACCTGATTAATCAAAATATCGCTTTCCTGTGCGATGAAAGTGATTTTTCGGTTGAGTTCGAAGCTGCTGGTTGCAGGTATGACAATAAAGGCACCTGAGATGATTTCCTTAAGTTCGGAATCCGAAACTGTAAGCAGGTCAAGCCTGACAAGCCGGACTTGCCTCAAAGATTCGAGTTCCTGAAGTCGCCTGGAAAATTCAAAGCTGACAACAATGGTGTCTGCGCAGTCACAGAAAAGTTCGGCCTTTCGTTCCCCAACAGAACCTCCCCCAAAGATAACGATCTTTCTGCCAGAAAGATCAAGCATAAGGGGGAGGAATTTATTTTTTTCAGCCAATTTCAGAAACCTCATTGTCAAACATTCTTAAGGTCAGGCCTATATTCTTAAGATCGGGCTTCACAGCCTGACGCCGGTTTTCTTGAATTCACGTTCACTGAAGAAGAGAGTATAATCCTTAATGCCGGTAGCTTCTGAAATCCTGACAGCCACCTTTTCACAATCTTCAGGAGTGTAGGAATGAACCATAGTAAACAGGTTATATGGCCAGTCGGGATAGCGCGGACGCTCATAACAGTGAGTTACTTCAGGAAACTCTGCCATAATTGCCCCAACTTTTTCTATCCTCTCATCCGGAACGTTCCAGACACACATTGCATTAGCTTTGATTCCAATTGCCCGATGACCTATTGAAGCTGCAAAACGCCGGATTTTCCCGGCTTTCTGAAGGTTTTTAAGCCTATCAACAACTTCCTGCTCACTTATTTCAAGTTCGGCAGCAAGACGCCTGAAAGGGGAATGGGTTAGCGGAATTCCATCTTGCACAAGCTTGAGCAGTTCTATATCCGTTTCATCCATTTTTTCACCTGATGTCGAACTTTACATTTATCTTAAAAAGACGCTTTGTAGGGAGATTCAATAGTGGGCAGCCTGTTTTGTCCCGGATTTCGGAAATGATGTCTTCAAGCCTATCTTTATCCGGAGCAGAAAGTGTAAACCAGAGATTGTAATTTGCAGCACTTCGGAGGTAGTTATGGGAAACTTCAGGATAATCATTAATGAAACTTGCAACTTCTTCTATTTGGGCCTCGGGAACCTTCAGGGCAACTAGAGTGCCTACTCCACCCATATTTCTGGTGCTGAGAATGGGTCCTATCCTTCTCACTGCCCCTCTCTTATTAAGTTCGCGAAGCCTTTCAAGAACTTCGAGTTCAGAAAGACCAAGTATTTTACCTAACTCTTCAAAAGGTTCGACTTCGAGGGGAACTTCCTGCTGGATCAGATTAAGAATTCTCTTGTCAGTCTCATCAATTTCAAATTCAGGGATTTCCCCATCATAAGGTTCCATGTTAGAGGTTAAATTGGGCTCCTCCTGCTGGAGCTGACTATTGCAGTTTTCAAGTTCAATCATCCCAATCACTTACCATTTTTCTCAGGCCTGTAGATGCAGTAAGGCTCTTCTTCAAGATAATCGCCTGTAGCAGCATAAGCTCTCGCCCTGCAGCCAGCACAGACCCTTTTATATTCGCAAGTTCCGCATTTACCCTTAAGTTCTTCCGGGGCCCTGAGTTTTCCAAAGACCTCAGACTCTTCCCAGATTTCTTTGAAGGATTGTTTTCTGATATTTCCAGCAAGTACAGGCAGGTAGCCGCAGGGGTAAACCTCGCCTACGCTGGAGATGAAACAGAAGCCTGTTCCTCCGAGGCAGCCTTTTGTCATGGCCTCGTAGCCGTGAGTTTTTACCGAAATCTCGATACCTTCTTTTTTTGCCCGCTGGCGCATAATCCTGAAATAATGTGGGGCGCAGGTTGCTTTCAGCTGGATTTCCGATTCTTTCTGCATATCATAGAACCAGTGTAGAATGCGTTCATAATCCGCCGGGGAGACTTCGTCAGATTCTTCTCCCCTGCCTGTGGGCACAAGGAAAAAGACGTGGTATGCAACTGCCCCGAGCTCTTTTGCAAGCTCAAAGGTCTTTGGGATTTCTTCAAGGTTGCGCCTTGAAATCGTTGTGTTAATCTGAAAAGGAAAATCTGCTTTCCTCAGGACTTCAATACCTGCAAGCGTCCTCTTAAAAGCTCCGGGCATGCCTCGAAACTCATCATGAGATTTTGCATTCGCGCCGTCGATACTTATACTAAGCCGCTGGACTCCTGCGTCTTTCAATTTCTCAACAAGTTCAGGAGTAAGAAGAGTCCCGTTCGTTGCAAGCACTACGCGAAATCCCGCATCTGTTCCGTACCGGGCAATCTCAAAAACGTCAGGTCTGATAAGAGGCTCGCCTCCACTCAGGATGAGGATTGGCTTTCCAATTTCTGCAACCTCGTCAATGAAATGTTTAGCTTCATCAGTAGTAAGCTCACCTGCCGGAACCGAGGAAGTTGAAGATCCCCTGCAGTGTACGCAATTCAGGTTGCAGCCTGCAGTCAGTTCCCATGCAATAAGCCTTGGTGCATTTGTCATAGCAATCATAAATTAATATTTCATATTATGCAGTCAAAGTTTAATGAGATTTACAAATTAACGATAATTAGAAAGTTAGAACCATCATCTGAGGGCTGAATCTTTGGTATATTTAGTTTTAAAGAAAGTTAATGTAAGTTAAACTTGAGAGGTCATATTAATAAAGTAATATTAATATTCTCTCATTTCAGATGGAAACTTTTAAAAGACTATGTAATTGATTTTTAGTCCAACTGGTGGACTGAAAACTTTATAGTGACTGAGGACTTAAATCAACTGTAAAGTCATCTTATAGTAAACTCACGAATTGAATACATCTAAAAACTGAATTTTGCTAGTCCGTTATTGACTGGTTGAATTTTTATTCTCAAGTTTCCAATTCACGAATGCTTGCGTTTTCATTCACTGTATCAAATTTACTCTAACCTCACAAAATATTGAATAAGCCTCATTCCTTGATTTTTCTATAAAGATTTGACGTTAACTGTAAAACAGTAGAAGCTTTTATAATGTTAAATCGTTATATTATTATTAATATATTAAATGACTTATAGAGGTTATGAACTTGGTGACTAAACAAGAATTAGCAGTAGACGAAGTTAAGAACATAGAGACAATTGTCAATGGGATGTCAAGAGACTTTGAAGTGCTAAAAAGAAAGATAGCGATGCTCAGGGAATGCTTAAAAGAAGAAAAATGCATAAGATAAAAAGAAAAGTGTAGTTAAAAGCTTCAATCGCTTTTTGTTTTATGGGACTCTGGATCTATTGTGAGTAAGTTCATGCGATGAAGTACATTCTTAAGATCAATGTGTACCTGAAATTCCAGAAATAATTCCATGATCGGAAACTCGATTGCTAATTCGATTTGAAATTCAGAGACGCAATTTTGAGTTTGGGATCAGTTCTAAATTCTGTTTTAGATTACGATCTCGGCTTGATTATTTATTGATGGCAGTCTGCCTTTTATCCGGGCTTATAATTTTTTCTGCCACTTTGAAAGTAATTCTAAATTCAGTCCCTTGCGCTCGCTTAACTTCTATTTCTCCATCCAATTGATCAACAAGAATGCCTACTAACTGCAGTCCAAGTGATTCAAGACTTTCCAGTTCTAAGTTTTCAGAAATTCCTTTCCCGTTATCTGAAATTGTCAGGCTGAAAGGGGACTCATGTATTCCACTTTTCTTTTCTTCCCTGCAAAGCCGGATTCGAACTTCTCCCTCTTCGCCTTCATTAAATGCATGTTTGAGAGAATTGGAAACGAGTTCATTAACAATTATGCCTAACGGGACAGAAGTATCCATATCGAAGAATGCATCTTCTTCCAGATCCATCAACAGGCGGATATTTTTACTGCTAAGGCTGTATGTCTGGAAAAGGTTTTCGGCTAACTTTTTCAAGTATGCCGAGAAGTTCAACTTATCAGTTCCTTCTCCTTTATACAGCTCTTCATGGATAAGGGACATTGAGACTACCCGGCTCTGACCTTCCCTAAAAGCCTCTCTGACTTTTTCATCGTCGAACTTTTCAGCCTGGAGATCCAGCAGGGAAGAAATCACTTGCAAGTTATTCTTAATTCTATGATGGATTTCTTTTATCCGTATTCTATCCATTTCAGCCAGGGCTTTTTCTGCCTTTTTTCTCTCAGTATTATCGAGAACAAAGGCTATACCTTCTTGATGCGCCTGATCAAAGGTAGCTATTCCAAGAATGATCGGTACGCGCGAGCCATCTTTGCGGATGTATTCCTTCTCGTGGGGTTCTATCACTCCGGTGGTTTTCAATTCTGCTATGCTTTGCTCGTCCAAGAAACGGTACTCCGGCGGGGTCATCTTGTCCCAGTTAACCCTTCCGACCTGCAAGTCTTCGCGAGAGTAGCCGACTATCTCTAGAAACTTATCGTTAGCGTCAGTAATCGAACCGTCCAGGTTATAGTAAAGCACACCGAACATCCCCGATTCGTAAAACCGACGCAGGCGAGCCTCACTTTGCCGCAGTGTCTCCTCCGCCCGCTTACGCTCAGTAATATCTCTCACAATAGCTGAGAGAGCTATAAGCTCTCCGGATGGGTTAAGAATCGGAGAAAGAGTTACCGAAATATTTATAATAGTGCCGTCGTTTTTTATCCGTGAAGTTTCGTAATGCTGGATCTTTTCTCCCTGTTTAATCTTTTCAGAAAAATTCTTAATTTCCCCTTTAATATTATCTGGTTCAAGTATCGATACGTTTTTTCCCAGAATTTCTTCAGCTGAATAACCATAAATCTGCTCTGCCGCCTTATTCCAGCTGGTAATTATACCATCAAGAGACTCAGTTACAATAGCATCATTCGATGATTCCACAGCATTCGCCAGTGTCTGAATTTTCTCTTCAGCTTTTTTACGTTCAGTAATATCTTGGATTATTCCTCTCATTCGAACAGGGATATTTTCCACATCAAAAATAACTTCAGTTTGCGCATGGACTGTTCGCTCTTCTCCATTGGCAGTAATAATCCGATTTTCAATGCTGTATGGTTCCCCCTTTAAAGCTTTTTTACCGACATTATCCACATAGTTTCGATCTTCGGGGTGCACATAACTTAAATGTTCATTGTAAGGTGGTACTAATTCTTGAGGATTACGTCCAAAAATACGAAACATTTCATCAGACCAGTATGCCTCATCAGTTATTAAATTCCATTCCCAATTTCCAATATGAGCCATTTTTTGAGCTTCAGCAAGACCTGTTTCACTTTCTTTCAATGAGTTGTAAGCCTTCTCAAGCTCTGCTGTACGCTCTTCAACTAGTTTTTCTAAATTATCATGTACTTTTTTTAGAGCTTCTTCTGCTTTTTTACTCTCGGTGATATCACGTGCAGCAGCAAAAACACCAATAACCTTGCTAGATTCATCCTTATAAACTGAAGCGTTGTATAAAACAGGAGTTATATGTCCATCCTTACGTTGAATCTCTAGAGGATAATCCCAAACTTTGCCATCTGTGAATACCTGCTGATAGCCTTTACACGCTTTCTCAGGCTCAGTAAAGTAATCTGAGAAATCAGTCCCAATCAACTCACTTCTGGAATATCCAGTAACCTGTTCTGTAGCACAATTCACATCTGTAATCTTACCATCACGCCCAATAGTTACTAGAGGATCCAAACTAGCTTCAATCAAACTGCGATTATAATCATTGGCTAATTTCAACTCTTTCTCAACTTTTTTCCGTTCCGTAATGTCCTGGTTTGTCCCTCTCAATAGAACAGGGATATTTTTCTCATCAAAAATAACTTCACCTTGTGCATGGATTATGCGCTCCTCTTCATCAGGTAAGATTATCCTGTAATCAATGCTATAGGACTCTCCGTTTAAAGCTTTTTTAACGGCATTTTCTACATAATCCCGATCGTCGGGATGTATACAGGCCAAAAATTCACTATAAGTTTCCCCGAGTTCTTGAGGGGCACGTCCAAAAATACGATAAAATTCATCAGACCGATGTATTTCATTAGTTACAAGATTCCAATCCAAACTTCCAATATGAGCCATTCTTTGAGCTTCATTGAGTCTTCTCTCATTTTCCAGTAATAACTCATAAGCTTCTTCAAGTTTTTTATGTGCTTTTTTTAGAGCTTCGTCAGCCTCTTTTCGCTTGGTTATGTCAGTGAGCATTCCAATAGTGCCTGTAAACTTGCCATCTTTATCAAAGAAGGATCTAGTATTTACAAGCGTCCATAAGGGTGAGCCATCCTTACGTATGAATTTAAATTCATGGCTCTCATCTATACCCTGCCGCCTCTGTTCCCTATTCGCTTCGATGATAGCCCTATCTTCTTCATCGGTGAAGCCCCACCCCGACTTACCAATCATTTCTTCCTGACTGTATCCTAGCATCTCCGCCATTTTCTTATTAACGTAGATAGTCCTGTCTTCAGTATCAATTCTCCACACACCTTCATTTGCTGTATCTATAATATTGCGGTACTTTTCCTCGTTTTCCCTTAGCGTGTCCACAAGGGCATCGCGATCCGCCAGTGAGTGGGCTAGCTTGATATTGCTGTAGCTTAATTGTGAGAGCATGTTGGCAAACGTCATGAAGAAGCCCATGCCTGTGTCCACAGCCTCCCTGCTCAACCGCGGAACTTTTTCAAGCGCTGCTATGTACTCCTCCTCATTGAAGCCGTATTTTCTAGCCTGAGATCGGAAAAGGTCATAGTCCAGAGGCTCGTCCTCAAAAAAAAACTGTCCTGCGAAGATATCACCGACATGCTGGCTACCCACCATGATGGGAGTTACTACGTCCCACATATTGTTCTTGCACTTGTATATCTTAAACTCTCCTGGGAAAACGCCCACGGATAGCTTTGTGTTGCTTTCTACGCAGTGCTTGCAGGTTTCGGGGTGAATCCTGTGGAATTTGGTGCAGATATCCTGCCATCCGATGCCTGCCAATACATTACCTTTAAGATCGTTTATGCCCAGAGGAATGCGAACAAGCTTATAGAAATCATCCATGAGAGACTGGATCGCTTGGATATCAACGATCTCGGCAAACTCCAGGCCCACCACCTCCCGAGCAGGCGAGAGAATAGTTTCTAACTTCAGCCTGATGCGCTGCTCACTCTGGCGAAGCGCCTCCTCTGCCCGCTTGCGTCCGGTAATGTCTCTAACTATCATACTAGTCTTTATACCACCAGCGGTATCTGCAAATAGGTGGGAGGTGACCTCAGCGACAAAAGTTGACCCGTCTTTTCGTCTGTGTGTCAGTTCGGCCCTCAGCCTGCCGGTCAGCTCTCTTTCCTCAAGCGCGGCCGCAAGCTTCTCGTCCTTGATTACTATACCTTCTATTCCCGCCCGTATAATCTCGTCTTCAGTCATGCCAAACATGTGACACGCATGAGGGTTTGCAGAAAGAATAGTACCATCAGGCTTAGTCAGCAGAATTCCATCGAGGCTGTTTTCATACAAGAATCGATATTGATTCTCGCTGGTACACAATGCCTTTCCTGCCCGAGCCTGATCCTGGTTCGCATTCGGGTCTAGCACAGCATTAAAAGTATTTTCCATATTTATTGTAGCTTGAACAGCTTCTTCTGCCTTCTTGCGTTTGGAGTGTTCTATCCGCTCCCATTCTCCTTCTTTTTTGACCAAAGCAAATTGATGATTGGCGACAACATCGATTATCTCGGTTGCACTGCACTTGTTGAGGGAATATGTGCATAGAGCTATCGTCTGGTAGTCGTCGATAAAGTTGTCTATCTGTTTCTCATATTCAACTAAATGATTCCACCCTTCGTTATCCATCCAGGACAAGTTCCCGCCAAATCTCAAGCCGTCGTAACCACTGTCCAAAGCATGATTGAGTTTTTCAACCCAGTCGCTTAAGGCTCTCTCCGAATCGAAAATGTCCTCTTTTAAGTACCAGCATGTGTGAGGAATGACTGTAATTTGCCCTTTCTCCAGATAAGTATTAAGATCAGGTATAGCCCTTTTCAACGCTTCTTTTGCATCTTCTACCCCCAGGGGTTGTGATGTGACCCAGAGGCAGAACTCATTATTCTCTAATCCTGCATTGAAATAGGGGACAAGTGTGTCCATCAAATCTTCTTTTGTTTGGTAAAATTGACAGAAGTGCGTTCCCCAGGGCACATCTCCAATAATATCAATGCCAGATTTTCTCAGGCTCTCTCTCATTCCAAATCTTCTCCTACTTGAGGATGTATCAGGCAAAAGTTCCGTTGTCTCTGTGGTGTGCGGTCTTGCCTTTCCATGATTTAAATTTGACTTTTCGTTTAATGGGTCCGGAAAGTCAGTTACTGAAAATCGTAGCACAAGATCTCTCTACTTTTTCCTAAACACGAAATGTGTTCGTTTTTCGATTTGATCAAGGATTATCCCACAATAACGTTTTGTATAGCAATTTAATATATAAAAATTTAAATATAAAAAGTGCAGGATTTATGCAGTTACAAGCTTATCAAATCGTTTTCTCATTGCTTATTTGATATATTATTTATTGATTTGCATCCTGATCAGTTTAAGTCTTCTCTTATCGTTATTCTGTAAATTTAGTATTACAAACTAAAATCCCTTGTAATTTCATAGACCTTTGTTTTTCCTGGGGTTTGTTGTTGCAGCCACAAATGCTGAAAATAAATTTGAATTTTGACGAATTCAGAAGATATGAAAAAGTATTTGACTTTATGTAAATTCAACGTTATAAAATTTATCGACGAGTTTTTTTATATAAGTCGCTCCCAACTCGATCAGTTTTAAAATTGCTGTCTCAAGTCTATTTTTCGAATTCATTAAGAAATTAGAATAGAGGAAAAAATCTTTTTATTAATCCATATATAAGAATAGGGCTCTTCGCTGTTTTGTGTGGGTTGAAAATAATTTTTCAGTTGAAATGTAACTACACAAAATAGATAAACATCGATCCTGCATGTGATATTTCACAACAAAAGTTTCTAAATATTAGATCTGTCACTCTTACATTCAGGAAGTGGATCTGAATTACCCACTCGAAACAGCGAAGAGCCGAAAATAGTGATCTATAGGCTTACTATTAAAAAATGAATAAATATTTTAGGACTTACGCGGTTGAACTGAGAAATCAATAGCATTAAACCTCCAACTGTATAAAACACTAAACCAGTCGCAACGCCGAATGTGCTTGATTTTGTACTTCAAGTGCGTAAGTCCTATATTTGTTAAGAGGAATATTCCAAATGAAGCAAGAAAAAAAGATTGAGATACCTGCACAGAGAAAGGAGATAAGAACCTGTTAAATGATATTTGGCGGAAAATCGGAAAAATTCCCACTTAACAGAAGAATTGACCCTCATATCAACTATGCCAGGCCATGTGACAAATGTATATTAATTTCCTTTTATTTATTTGATTTGTCATCTTTTATTTTTCATTATGCCTCTAATTATCATCCGGTTTGATTTACATCAGTTTTTACATCAATTTTACCTTATCCCTTTTATTCCAGCAGAGTTCTGGGATTGATAAAGCCGCTCCTGAGCATATGGTCGGCAAGTACAAGGGCAATCATGGCCTCTGCAACCGGAACCATGCGAGGAGGAATTGTGGGGTCATGTCTTCCTTTGATTGTGATTTCAGCGTTTTTTAGGTCTATAAGATCAACTGTTTGCTGGAGTTTTCCTATGGAAGGGGTGGGCTTCACTGCTGCCCTGCAGACAATATCCAGACCTGTGGAGATTCCTCCGAGGATTCCACCTGCATTATTGCTTGAACAGGTTATTTTTCCTTCCTCAATGCGGAAAGGATCGTTCATTTCACTTCCACGCATGCGGGAGGCCTCAAATCCGGCTCCTATTTCAAAGCCTTTGACTGCAGGAATGCTCATAAGGGCTTTTGCAAGGTCAGCATCCAGACGATCAAATACAGGTTCACCAAGACCTGCAGGCACACCTTGTGCAATAACTTCTACAATGCCACCCACGCTGTCTCCTTCTTGCCTCATGACTGCAACTTTTTCGAGCATTTTCGGAGCAGCCTCAAGATCGGCACAGCGCACAGGAGTTTTTTCTACGTTTTCAAGGATTTCCTCAAAAGAAAGAGCTTTTGCCCGAATTCCTCCAAGTTCGAGCACATGCCCAGCAATCCGAATTCCAAATCTGGAAAGCAGGAGTTTTGCAAGAGCTCCTCCTGCGACTCTACCTATGGTTTCGCGGGCTGAAGACCTCCCTCCCCCGCGGTGGTCCCTTATCCCGTAACGGGCCATATAGGTAAAATCCGCATGTCCAGGGCGAGGAGTATTTTTAATAGCATCATAAGAAGAAGACCTGGCATCCGCGTTCCAGACCAGCATGGAAATAGGAGTACCTGTGCTCATTCCCTCGAAAAAGCCAGAAAGAATCTCCACCCTGTCAGCCTCGTTTCTGGGAGTGGAAACCTCACTCTGCCCAGGGCGTCGTCTATCCAGCTCTTTCTGAATATCAGTTTCTGAGAAAGGGAGTCCTGCAGGCAATCCATCTACCACGACGCCTACAGCCCTTCCGTGGGACTCGCCCCATGTAGTGATTCGAAACATCTGCCCGAAAACGTTTCCAGCCATGCATCTTAAGTGGTTTTTTTGCTATTTGACTCTTCGGGTTGGTGTAAAGATGGCTCTAGATGTACAACGACATCAGAGACATCCTTGTATTCTTCCTTCAACTTTTTACTGACCCTGTGAGAGATGAGGTGGGCATCTCTAAGAGACATCTCAGATTGAACAAGAACATGCATATCGACTTTGACATCTCCCATACTTCCGCGAGTTCGAATTTTATGACAACCTTTCACTCCGTCAACTCCTAACACCAGTTGGCAGATTTCTTTTTCTTCAATTCTGGACATGTCTAAAAGAGATCTTGAGCTTTCCTTTATGATGCCGTATCCGGCCCTGAAAATTATGGCTGAGATAATTAAGGCGATTATGGGATCAATCATAGGAAAACCTAATTTTACGGCAGCCAGGCTTACTATAACCGAGAGAGAGACATAAATATCACTTTTCGTATGCATGGAGTCCGCTATAAGTACCTGACTCCTGAGAGATTCTCCCTGTCTATATTCATATCTCGTGACCAAATAGTTAATACAAATTGTTCCAAGCACTACAAGAAAGCTCACAGCTGTGACCTCTGGTTCCGTCGGGACAAGGAAACGACTGAGAGCGCTTTGGAAAATCTCAACGCCCACAAAAATTAACAGTAATGCAATAAAAAAAGAGGCTATAGTTTCATATTTCTGGTGCCCGTAAGGGTGATCACTGTCCGGCGGGTGGGCTGCAATAAAACTTCCAGCCAGTCCTACAATATTGGAGGTTCCATCAAAAAGAGAATGATAACCATCTGCACTCATACTTAATGCACCTGTTAGATTCCCGTAAACGATTTTAGCAAATGCGACTGAAAGGTTCAGAAGTAGTACATAGATAAGGACTCGCTGGATTTTTCTAAATTTTTGTAACAAATCTTATCCCCCCTTATGGAATTGTACTGAACCTAAATATGAGGCAGTTAAAAAAGGCTTAACGCAGAGAAGCTATCATCAATATATTAATTCATCCTTCTATTATAAAATTCCACATTTAAAAAAGAGCAAAGACCACAAATGAGAGAAAAATGCAACTGAAAAAGCAGAATAAAAATAGAAGAAGAGAATAGAAGAAGAAAATAGAGAAGAAAATAGAGAAGAAAATAGAGAAGAAAATAGAAAAAGAAAACAGAAGAAGAAAAAAGAAAACAGAAAGAAGAAAATAGAAAAAGAAAATAGAAAAAGAAAATAGAAGAAGAAAAAAGATAGAAGAAAAAAGATAGAAGAAAAAAGATAGAAGAAAAAAGATAGAAGAAAATTATTCACAGCCTGTCCATGTCATATAAGCTTCAATTATTTCTTGCCCTTCCAGGAAAACAAGTCCATTATCTTTGCCGTATTCTTTTGCATTTTCTTTAGAAAGAGCTTTCCCATTGTCATCATCTAGCATTTCACAGACTACCATTGCAGGGGTAATTCCAGCCATACGGGCAAGAGCAACCGAAAGTTCAGTCTGTCCTTTACGGTCATCAAGAAGTCCCTCTGCAGCTCTCAGGAGTGCCACGTGCCCAGGAGTTCTGAACTCATCTCCAAAACGAACTCCGTTTCCGGAGAGGTTTTCTTCTGTGATTTCTCCTATTTTTCGGATAGTAAGGGCTCTTTCATTATCAGGGATACCGGTTCTGGTATCTCTATGGTTGACCCAGAGGGAAAAAGACGAATGGGAATCGTACTTGAGATCTCCGTCCTTTTCCACAACTTGGCCAAGAAAGTCACTGCTTTTGCTGGCCTCGCGGACCAGATCTGCCATAAAAGGAAGGCTTAGTTGTTTTGCTGCCACAGGATCCACTGCTACACAGATAAGGCCGCCTGCATCTTTTCGCATCCATTTTACATCTTTATAGGTAACCGCTTTTGCAGGTATTACCAGATCGGTTTCCCCTTCCCTGGAATCCGAATCATAAATCTGGATCATTTTTCCGGCCCGCAGGGCTTCCAGTGCCCTATTAATATTCTCATTTCTATATATGAGACAATCGTATTCCATACTTCCGCTCATTCTTGTTTCTCCATACCCTTTTTAACCTGTATTACAACTCTGTCTCCGTCTTTTAACTTCAGGGTATCTCTTAACTTAACCGGTGCAATGATCTCAATCAAATCTAAAGGATAATGTGTTCTTTCAGGCGAAACGACAGCAGCCTCTAAACCGCCAACACTGACGATGTAGCATTTCCCGCCTCCGAAGGTGCGCTCTCCGTCGTTAAAACCTTCTATTTTGACAGCCGGCAGTTCCATTAAGCGATTTCGAAGAACCGAACTGCTTTCTGAAAGCTTTATATTTAGAGTACCAGGAAACGGCGTGAAATGTAATTTTTCCTCAAACTGCCTTTTGTATCCGGGTATATTTACATAATACTGACCTTCACCCAGGCCCTTGAGCACATTTCCTTCAAGTTCCAGGCTATCGGATTCTGGAGAAAAAATGCTACTGTACTCCAGATATTCATTTTTAAGAATTTCAATTCCTTTTTCTGTCATTCTTATCAACTGGCCACCAGGAACAATCTTCCTTTCAATCAACCCCTCTTCTTCGAGCTGCTTCAACTTTCTTGCTGCGGTTTTAGAGCTTGCCCCAGTGTGTTTTTGAAACTCACTTGAAGAGACCTTTATAGTTTTATATACTGCTCCAATAAGGGCAAGTTTTTTCAGGGATATGATATCAGGCACTGTCGGCACCTTCTTTGCCTTAATTTTGAGATGCATCTCAATAATGAGATGTTAAACTACGCATTTGGGCATAATAAAACTTTTGATAGCAAAGCAAAACAGAATCGAATATCCAGTCATCCTGTGTGTAAAGCTGGGCATGGAGGGAATTCACTCTGCAGGTGAGGGCTCCAAAGGTGGGAGATTATTCTGAGTCAGATAAATCAGAAGAATACAGAGGACAATATTTGATATTGTGACAGATCTTAAGGCTACCTCTGAAAGCTCCAGATGAGAAGTTAGTATTTAGTATCTTGAATTCATCTATAGATTAGACCATGATGAAAGAAATTGAAGTCGAATGCCCTTCATGTTCCCCGGGGGAAGAAATAGGGCATGAAGTTCTGAAAGAAGGGCAAAGCCCACTAGTTCGCTGTCTGGAGTGCGGAAAGATACATCCAGCTAAAATAAAAACGCCAAAAGCAGTCAGTTTGAGGGTTATAGTCAGCAAAATGGATGTTTCGAATACCTATAAAACCGAACTGGATTCCGAGACTGTCCTTCATGTAGATGACGAACTGGTTGTAGATGACGAAGAAAGAGGAGTAGTATGTCCTATACTGATCACTGCCCTTGATGCAGGAGGAAAACGGGTCGAGTTGGCAAAGGCAGAAAACATTGAAACAATATGGGGCAGAGCCATAGATGAGATAACTGTCAAGTTTTCCGCGCAGTCAGGGACTGAAAAAACAGAGGTTATCGAAAAACGCGTTCCCGGTGATTATGAGTTTGTTGTCGGAGCCGAAGAAAAAGTTGGAAACAAGAGTATTCTCATTACCAAAATAAAGGTAAGAGATGGAGTATTCAGGTCCAGAAAAGGCGACGTTGTACTTGCAAAATATGTAAAAAGAATTTTTGCCACAAGGAAAGGGGAAGGTTCAGGTCGTGGTATCCGAAGAGGACCGTGGTGAGGAAATTAATAAAAAGGAAAAAGAACAGGAAAAAAGATTCGAAGAACTCCGCAAGTATCTCGTAAAAGGGCTTCAGCTTTATATATCAGATGAAAAAGTCTGCGAAGCCATGTTGCGTGTTCCAAGGCATAAGTTTGTTCCTGAGTATGAGCAAAGCGGAGCTTATCTGGACATGCCTCTGGAGATCGGTTCCGGGCAAACAATATCTGCTCCCCATATGGTTGCTATCATGTGTGAGCTTCTGGAACTGTCTGAAGGGCATAAAGTCCTGGAAATAGGGACAGGTTCCGGATACAATGCTGCCATAATGGCAGAACTCGTAGGAAAAAGCGGCCATGTATATACTGTGGAACGAATAGAACCCCTTGTGCAATTTGCAAGAAAGAACCTGGAGGAGGCAGGCTACAATAACATCACGATAATACGTGATGACGGATCAATGGGTTATTCCAAATACGCCCCTTATGACAGGATAGTCGTAACATGCGCAGCTCCCGACATCCCTGGCCCTCTGCTAGAACAGTTAAAACCAGGAGGTATAATGGTAATCCCCGTAGGTAAGTATTCGCAAAAACTCATCCGGATAAAAAAGGACAGCAACGGCAATATACACAAAGAGGAAAAAGGTGGAGTTATCTTCGTACCTTTAATTGGCAAATACGGTTTTTAAAGCCTTCATTGCCCCCCAATCACTTATTGACATTCCTGTATTATCTCATTTTTGAATACTTTTTCTCGTCTAATCTTTTCTATAAGCTACCTATGTACAGGATATTGAAAACATAATCGATGCCGAAAACCAGTTCGAAGATCCGGACTAGAGTAAATAAACAATCCGAATCATGCTGCTTGTCGATAATTGATTAAACTTTTCGAAATTAGTTCTCTTTAGCGGAACTGAAAACAAAATACTACTCATAAATTAGTTATCTTGAGCGAAGCGAAAAGGACCTCGTGCTCCCGAAGCGAAACTCGGGAAATTAGTCCTCTTGAGCGAAGCGAAAAGGACTTCATGCTCCCGAAGCGAAATTCGGGTGTAAATCATAATGTATATTAATTATAATTTCAATCAATCTGGAAGAAAAAATTTTCTTTCATATGAGTAATAAGCCTGGAAGAGTGCAAAGGTTTTTAAGCAAATCTTTAAGTTAATTCTGAGAAATCCAGCTGGAGAAGAGGTATAATGCAGGAAAAAATCAAGGAAATCGCAGATCGAGTCCATGAACTGCGGGAACTATCTGAAGTCTCAATCAATGAAATGGCAGACTATCTACAGGTATCCGATGAGATTTACCAGAAATTCGAAAATGGAACTGAAGATATTCCGGCAAGTTTACTTTTTGAAATCGCGCATAAGCTGCATGTAGACATGGCTACTCTCCTGACAGGGGAAGAGCCGCGCATGAATATTTTTACACTTACACGGGATGGAAAAGGAGTCAGTGTTGAAAGGAGAAAACAATACGGGTACCAGAACCTGGCTGAAAAGTTCATCCACAAGAAAGCCGAGTTTTTCATAGTTTCAGTTGAACCTAAACCTTATGGGACAAAACCTGAAACAAACTCTCATGCAGGACAGGAGTTTAACTATTTGCTTGAGGGAACTTTGAAAGTCTATATTCACAACAATGAAATCATCCTTAAAAAAGGAGATTCAATTTATTTTGATTCCAATTATGAACACGCTATGGAAGCTATGGAAGGAAAGCCCGCCAAGTTCCTGGCAGTCATATTATAAATTTGATCTCAACTTTGTGAAAACGACATGCGGTATGAAACCCTTGAAAGACTGTTGAAGCTCAAAGAGGGCTTCAGGCCTTAAAAATACATTAAAGTAAATGCTGATCAAATAAAACGGGTGTCCAGAATGACTTCCTTACTGAGCCAATTTGTTTCTAAAACCGATTTTGAATCTTATGAGGATTTTCAGGAAAATTTCAAAATCCTGGTCCCTGAAAATTTCAACTTTGCCTACGATATAGTCGATGCCTATGCTAGAGATTCCCCTGAGAAAATAGCTATGGTCTGGTGTGACGACAACGGGGAAGAGAGAATTTTTACTTTCAAAGACCTTAAGTACTACAGCGATAAAGCTGCAAATTTCTTTGTAAAGCATGGGATAGAGAAAGGCGACTATGTAATGCTCACCTTAAAGAGCCGTTACGAGTTCTGGTACTGTATCCTGGGACTGCATAAGCTAGGAGCTATTGCTGTGCCTGCAACTCACATGCTCAAAACACGAGATATAGTATACCGGATAGAAAAAGCCGGCCTAAAAATGATTGTCTGTATATCGGAAGACGGAGTTCCTGAACAAGTAGATGAGGCCCATTCCCAATGCGGTAATATTCCACTTAAAAAAGTAATCGTTGGAAAAATAAATCGGGAAGGCTGGATTGATTTCAAGAAAGAACTTGAGGAAACTTCCCCTGATTTTGAGCGTCCTGCAGACGAGGCTGCTACTTCAAATGAGGATATTTCTCTGGTATACTTCTCATCGGGAACTGCGGGCTTCCCAAAAATGGTTGAACATGACTTTACTTACCCTTTAGGGCATATTCTTACTGCAAAATACTGGCAGAATGTCGAAGATAACGGGCTGCATTATACGGTTGCAGACAGCGGCTGGGGAAAATGCGTATGGGGGAAAATCTATGGACAGTGGATAGCAGGCTGTGCGGTTTTCGTCTATGACTACGACCGGTTCGAAGCCAAAGGTATGCTTGAAAAAGCCTCGAAATTCGGGGTTACAACTTTCTGCGCTCCGCCCACAATCTACCGTTTCCTTATCAAAGAGGATCTTACCAAGTATAATTTCGGTTCCCTGAGTTATGCTGTCGTTGCAGGCGAACCCCTTAATCCCGAAGTATATAATAAGTTCCTTAAATTCACTGGTATAAAGCTAATGGAAGGATTTGGGCAGACTGAAACTGTTGTCGCTATTGCAACCTTTCCCTGGATGGAACCAAAACCCGGATCTATTGGAAAGCCATCTCCAGGCTATAAAATTGAGCTTATGGACAGGGACGGCAGACTCTGCGAGGTAGGAGAAGAAGGAGAAATCGTAATCAACACAATAGATGAAAAGCCTGTAGGACTCTTTGCCCACTACGGAAAAGATCCTGAAAAAACTAAGGAAGCCTGGCACGACGGCTACTACCACACAGGAGATATGGCCTGGATGGATGAAGATGGATACTTATGGTTTGTGGGAAGGGCTGACGATATTATCAAGACTTCTGGATATAAGGTAGGACCTTTTGAAGTAGAGAGCGCGCTTATCCAGCACCCTGCAGTGCTCGAATGTGCAATTACAGGTGCACCGGACCCTATAAGAGGCCAGGTTATCAAGGCGACAGTTGTGCTTACAAAAGGTTACACTCCAGGGGAAGCACTGTAAAAAAGAGCTGCAGGAACACGTGAAAAAAGTCACTGCTCCCTACAAGTATCCGCGTATTTTAGAGTTTGTGGATGAACTGCCAAAAACCATTAGCGGAAAAATACGCAGGGTTGAGAGATAAGGGATAAGGATCAAATTCAATAAGGAGAAATGATCAGGCAATACAGAAGGAAATCAGATATTATATTTTAATAATATTATACTGAACACGATTAAAATACTTTCTTCTTTTTATTTATTTACTACATGAATGAGGTATGTTTAGTTGTAAGTTTATTTTTTCATTAATCAGCTTTTCTCTTAATTGCGCTCATTTTTTTGGGCAGTAGCTTCGTTTCTAACCTGCTATTCTTCTGGACAGAAACTTTGAATTCTTACAGCCTAAGTATACATATTTTCATCTGGATTGTTTATTTTTTCGTCTTTTATGGTTGGACAATCTAAGTCTATGAAAATAACCGATATTGCAAAAGAAATTAGCTCTTAAAAATTCAATGAGTTACATATGACCTCTACATAACTTAGAAGAT